>NZ_JBBAYI010000011.1:0-238277 GCF_037153985.1 Emticicia sp. 17c | reverse complement strand
GTCTTGGGCAGACCGGATTTTCTATATATCTCATCATTTTAAAGCAATTATCAAGGATGGCCTGATTAAAATTATAAATAAGTATGACGGCAGTCATAAGGCATTGCTATTTAAATAAAGACCTTTGACAAAAACTTTATGAGAATAGCGTTTGTAATCCTATTAGTGATTCATAGTTTTATTCACTTACTCGGTTTCGTTGAAGCATTTCAACCTGCCGCTGTAAAAGTTCTTTCTTTGCCTATCTCAAAACTGATGGGTATCTTCTGGTTGGTTGCTCTTTTCTTATTGTTATATGCCGCAGTACTATTTGCTTTCAAAAATTATTACTGGCTGCTATATGGCCTAGCTGGAATCATCATCTCTCAGGTTGTTATTTTCAATTCATGGCAAGAAGCGAAGTATGGTACCATGGCTAATGGTATTATTCTGCTTGTTTTGGTCACAGGATATGCGGCCTGGAGCTTTAATAAGCAATATACGCTTGCCGTAAGAGAAAGTTTCGGTTACTCAGAAAAATATTCAGTGCCAATATTGACTGAAGTTGATATACAGTATTTGCCTGAGCCTGTCAAAAAATACCTGCATTATACCAGATCAGTCGGCAAACCCGAATTAGATAATTTCAGAGTCGAATTCAGGGGTAAGCTAAGAAAAAATAAGCAGTCTGAATGGATGCCTTTTACTTCTGAACAATACAACTTTATTGGGGCATCAAAACGTTTTTTCTTTATGAATGCAACCAGGCATCATCTGCCTGTGGCAGGATTCCATTCTTTCAGAAATGGCAATGCGTTTATGAACATACGTTTATTATCTTTGTTTAAAGTTCAGTATCAGTCAGGATATGAAATGGGAAAAGCCGAGACTGTCACTTTTTTTAATGATATGTGCTGTCTGGCTCCGGCTACTCTGATCGATAAAAGAATTAAATGGCTGGAAACAAGCGGCAATCAGGTAAAGGCCTCCTTTACTAACAATCATATTACAATTACTGCATGGCTACATTTTAATGACAAAGGAGAATTAATTAATTTTATTTCAAATGATCGCTACGCCTATGATAAAGAAAGTGGCATGAGACAAATTCCCTGGGAGACTCCTCTTAAAAATTACAGAGAAATCAATGGATACAAATTAGCGGGTCATGCACAAGCAATTTATAAATACCCTGAAGGGGATTTATGCTACGGGATATTCGAGATTACCGATATTCAATATAACTGCGACAGGCTCTAATGAGCATAAGAGTAACTGATTTTCTTACGCTAATCCTATTTTATTTTGGCTACTAACAATTTTAATATAAACGGATTAAGTGACGAAGAGGTAATTGTCTCTCGTCAGAAGCATGGAACTAATCAGCTAAGCTATAGAAAAGAGAATGGTTTGATTCGTGTGTTAAAGAGCTTAATTAAAGAACCAATGATTATTTTATTGTTGGTTACTTCTGGTATTTACTTTGTAAACGGAGCTATTTCAGATGGTATTTTTCTTACTTCAGCTATTATTCTGGTATCTTTCATTTCCATTTTTCAGGATACCCGAAGCAATAATGCCTTAGAACAACTAAAAAATTATACACAGCCCTCTTGCAGAGTAATAAGGAATGGAAAGATAATAGCCATTTTGAGTAAAGATGTTGTGATAGGTGACAGCTTGATGGTAGAAGAAGGCACTTCTATCATTGCTGATGGCATTATTATCCATGCTAATGATTTCTCTGTTAATGAATCCATTCTTACCGGGGAATCTCTTCCAATTTTTAAAGACTCTAACAAAGAGGATCATTTTATTTATCAGGGAACTACTGTCGCAAGTGGACTAGCTATTGCTACTGTTGCAGCTATTGGTAATAATACCCGCTTAGGACAAATAGGTAAAAGCCTTGAAAATATTGAAGAAGAAAAAACGCCTTTAGAGTTACAGATAAACAATTTTGTAAAAATGATGGTCATTGTGGGCTTTATCATTTTTGTTATTGTCTGGCTTATCAACTATACTATGTCCCATCGAATGCTAGACAGCTTGCTCAAAGCACTTACCTTGGCCATGAGTATTCTGCCTGAAGAAATCCCTGTTGCCTTCACCACTTTTATGGCATTAGGAGCCTGGCGGTTGATGAAAAACGGAATCATAGTAAAACAAATAAAAACTGTTGAAACCCTGGGTAGCGCCACAATTATATGTACGGATAAAACCGGAACGCTTACAGAAAATAAAATGAGCCTGGCAGACATCTGGGTACCCGGTTCTGAAAAAATAACCAAACCTGATAGTATTGCAGATGAGAAAGAACAAGAATTAATCAGGGTGGCTATGTTCGCCAGCGAACCTATTCCGTTTGACCCAATGGAAATAGCTTTGCATGAAGCCTATGCCAAAATTGTAAAGAAGGATGAAAGACCCTTTTATCGGATGATTCATGAATATCCTTTAGAAGGCAAGCCGCCGATGATGACTCATGTGTTTGCAGACAATATAAATAACAGAATTATAGTAGCCAAAGGCGCACCTGAGGCCATTATGAGTGTCTCTCGATTAACTGAATCTGAAAAGCAATACATCGAAGACCAAATCAAACTTATCACGGCTAAAGGTTATCGTGTGTTAGGGGTGGGTGAAGCAGCTTTCAAAGGAAGTGATTTTCCTGAAAAACAGCAGGACTTCTCATTCAATTTTAAAGGAATTGTTTCTTTTTATGACCCCCCTAAAGCTAATATCGCTAAAGTATTAGAGAAGTTCTATCAGGCAGGCATTGGAGTAAAGATTATTACTGGGGATAACGCAGCTACCACCGGAGCCATTGCCCGGCAGATTGGTTTTAATGGCTATGAGAAAAGTATATCAGGCGACCAACTCATGCAATTATCTGAAACTGCATTACAAGAGGTTGTACAGGAGACTAACCTTTATACAAGAATGTTTCCTGAAGCGAAGCTAAGAATTATCAATGCGTTGAAGAGGAATAATGAAATCGTTGCGATGACTGGTGACGGTGTCAATGATGGCCCAGCCCTGAAAGCTGCCCACATTGGCATTGCTATGGGTAAAAAAGGAACTGAAATAGCAAAACAAGCGGCCTCACTGGTTTTATTAGAAGATGATTTATCAAAAATGGTTGATGCCATTGCGGCGGGCAGAAAAATATATGCTAATCTGAAAAAGGCTATTCAATATATTATCTCCATTCATATTCCGATTATCTTGACTGTCTTTCTTCCTTTAGCTTTAGGATGGATATATCCGAATATATTTTCGCCTGTGCATATTATCACTTTAGAACTGATTATGGGGCCTACCTGCTCTATTATCTATGAAAATGAGCCGATAGAAAAGAATAGTATGATACAAAAGCCCCGGCTGTTTACCAATACTTTTTTTAACTGGAAAGAACTAACTACAAGTATTATACAAGGGCTTATGATTACTGCAGGCACTTTGTTTGTTTATCAGTATACAGTCTATCAGGGCTTCAATGAATTCATTACCCGTACAATGGTGTTTACTACATTGGTTGCCGCTAATATATTTCTGACCTTAGTGAATCGCTCTTTTTACTATTCATTCCTTACCACTTTAAAATATAGTAATAAGCTGATTCAGCTTATTATAGGCATTACTGGTATACTGATGATTTTAGTAATCTATATAAAGCCATTGGCAAAGTTCTTTCAGTTTCATCCTTTAAGTTCATCTCAGCTATTCATTAGTATTGTAATAGGGTTTATTTGCGTTGCCTGGTTTGAGATAGTAAAATGGTTTAAAAGAATTCATAACCAACAATAATCCAAAACAGTAAAGAATAGGCATTCAATTATTCAGTTTAATCTCATGCAAAATCTACCTGCAAAAAGCTTCTGGGCATTTGATATCAGTTACTGGTTTAAGCAGCTTAATAGTTCAAATACTGGTTTAAGTAATATAGTTATTAATAAGTCAGATTACCCAGTAGAAAGGCCTCAGACTAGTCACGCTTATTTAGCCAAGGAATTTCTGCTTTTGATTAAACAATTTACCAGTCCTTTAATTCTGCTTTTGATTGGAGCCGCCATCATCTCTATCTTTCTTGGCGATACTTCAGATGTATATATTATCCTTTTTATTGTGCTGTCTTCTGGCTTACTGAGTTTTTTTCAGGAAAGAAATGCTAACAGGGTGGTAGAAAAATTACAGTCGATGGTTACACTAAAAAGCACCGTTCTACGAAATGGGGAATCACAGCAGATTAATTCAGGAAATGTACTAATTGGAGACGTAATTGTATTGAAGGCAGGCGATATAATACCTGCCGATTGTCTGGTTGTAGAGGCTAACGAATTATACGTGAATGAAGCCAGTTTAACAGGAGAATCTTATCCTGTCAGAAAATACGCTGGTACTTTAAATGAACAGACAGAGTTAGGTAAAAGAACTAACTGTCTATGGGAGGGGGCAAATATTGTAAGTGGTAGTGGTAAAGCGCTGGCAATTAACACTGGAACCAATACTATTTTTGGTAGTATAGCCAAAAGTGCTTCTGTATCTGTTGAAACTACGTTTGAAAAAGGTATCAAGGATTTCGGGTTTTTCCTGATGAAAATAACTTTAATCCTTTCTGTATTTATTCTGATTGTCAATTTATTGAATCATAAAAATATTATTGAATCGGCTTTGTTTACGTTGGCTTTAGCTGTAGGAATGGCACCGGAATTACTTCCGGCGATTACGAGTATTGCCATGAGTGCAGGCGCAAGTCGTATGCTGGCCAAGAAAGTGATTGTAAAAAAACTGGCATCCATACAAAATCTGGGTGAAGTAGATTTATTATGCACCGATAAAACAGGAACTATTACGGAAGGCATTATTAAAGTAGTGGGCTTAACAGACCCTTTCGGGATAGAAAGCGAATCAGTAAAAAAGATGGCCTTCCTGAATGCCAGTTATGAAACCGGCTATGCTAACCCGATTGACGAAGCATTGAAAAACCTGGTCTTTGAGCCAAAACTCATTTCAGAGAAAATTGGCGAAATACCTTATGACTTTATTCGTAAAAGATTAAGTATAGCTGTTAATCTTAATTCTGAAAGGCTCCTGATTTGTAAAGGGGCTTTTACTCAAATTCTTGGTATCTGTTCAAAAATAGTGGTAAGTGATAGCAAAATTGAAGATATCAGTAATCATCAAACAGCTATTCAGAATAAATTTGAGCAATTTGGTAAGGATGGACTGAGAGTGATTGCGATAGGTTATAAAAATATTGATACTGCCGATATTTCGAAGGATGATGAAAAAGAAATGATTTTTGCAGGATTTATCGTTTTTGAAGACCCGGTTAAGGAAGGAATTACTGCAACCATTAAGGAGCTAAGAAAACTTCAGGTAAATCTGAAAATCATAACCGGTGATAATATTAATGTAGCTAAGGCTATCGGCCTCAAGATAGGTATTGCAAACCCTGAAGTGATAACAGGGCAGGAATTACTGAATACCAGTTCTGAAGCTTTGAGACAGTTGGCCAAACAGACACATATTTTTGCAGAAGTAGAACCTCAGCAAAAAGAGCGGATTCTACAGGCTTTACGAAAATCTTATACGGTTGCCTATATGGGTGATGGGATTAACGATGTGTCGGCTATTACTGTAGCTGATGTGGGAATTTCAGTTGAAAATGCTGTTGATGTAGCTCGTGAGGCAGCAGATTTTGTGTTAATGGAAAAAGACCTGATGGTAGTGGCAGACGGAATAAAAGAAGGACGAAAGACTTTTGCCAATACACTCAAATACATCTATATAAGTACAGGCTCAACTTTCGGGAATATGTGTAGTGTAGCTTTCGCTTCTCTTATTTTACCATTTCTGCCTATGCTTCCCAAGCAAATACTTTTAACCAATTTCATTACTGATTTTCCGTATCTTACAGTGGCTTCTGATAATGTCGATAAAGAGCAACTGGAAAAGTCAGGCAAATGGAATCTCAAAGTAATCAGTAAATATATGGTTATCTTTGGGATTCACAGCTCTCTTTTTGATGTGATAACCTTTCTTACCCTGTTATTTGTATTAAAGGCAAAAGAAAGTGAGTTTCAGACTGGCTGGTTTATTGAATCAGCGCTTTCTGAATTGTTTATTCTTTTTATTATCAGAACCCATAAAAACTTCTTCAAAAGTCAACCCGCCAGATATCTTTTACTCTTTAGTATTGTTGGACTAATCTTAACCCTGGGCCTTCCCTACACGGCGCTTGCCAATGATATAGGACTAGTTCCTTTGCCTCTTACAAGTCTGGCAGCCATCTTAGCTATCATAGCTGCGTATATCATTACTGCAGATTTGCTCAAAGTATGGTTTTTTAAGAAATACAGGAAGATTTAATATCATTACTATTGCTTTTGTATTAAATTACTGAGGTACTATTGTCAGATTATCAAAATAGGCTGTACCAGACGAATCTGTATTGGTATAGCCTAAATGGCTGGAAATAGTAATGATTCCGGTCGTACCTGAATTAAAATTAAGCGATAACTGTGTCCAGTCATTCGTGCCTTTTAATCCTGTGCTGCTCGGTGGCCAAGGATTGCTATTAACCAGTGCTAATGTAGCTCCTTTATCCGTATATAAGTGCATTACTTCTGACGTAGTCTTGTAAGAAGTAAGTTCAAAATTCTCAATAATGATTACTGGTAGCAGTAGCTTTAATAATTTTCCGTAATTCCCTTGCATCGTCTCTTTTCGTAAAATGCAAAGGTCGAAATTATTTAACCCACAACTTTTATACTTGATCCCGTTTAGGTTTGATCCACTTATTTCGGGACAGGTCAAAACCAAAAATCAAAAAAGCACTCATTGCTGAGTGCTTCGTTGCGGACTAAACGTGGGTATAATCGAACCCTTGATTCCACTTTTGGCCTTACTTGATGAACTCAATCAAGCCTGAATGTTGTCTATTATCTACAAATACATCATGTTTGTTGGTAATAAACAACAAATAATTGGTGCACTAAAAAACAAGTTTTACTTCCCAGGTTTCAACAGATTATGGGGAGAATGGGAGAAAACATCAAGTTGGCACGTAAGCGCCGGAATCTGACCACAATTCAGGTGTCCGAAAGAATCGACATTGATCGTTCTAACTTATATCATATTGAAAAAGGGAACCTATGTATCTCTTGGCGCGTATTTTAATGTACTACGAGTCTTAGGATTACAGGATTTAAAACTGATAGGTAAGGAAGATAATGGCGGTTAAAATAAATATATGAATGAATGTTCAGACGGTGATAAAAGAAATTTTTATAAGATTACAAGCCTTTTAATGTGATGAGTAAAAGTTTTTTTAATTAATAGGATATTCAATCACTCCTCAGAACTACACCCTATCGGGTATGATATATCTTAAAAACAAACTACTATACCCTTTTGGGTATAAATCTACAATCACCTCCTTTCTTGTTTCTATTAGAAACTAAGTATCCATGACTACTCTAACGTCTCAATAACTCCATTCTACTTTTTATGAGTTCTATATAGCTTGTCTTTTGCTCATTACTCAGAAAACTTGCTTCAACGGTTTGTAATAGTTTCCCTTCCTTTTTAAGCAGATTATTGAAAACCTTTTCGATGGACTTCTCATGCAATTGCAATGTTTTTGCCAGAGTTATGAAATCACTTTTTTTCAATTTGTGCTTTTTCCCATTAATCGTAAGTGCTGTTTGCTCAGTGTCTTCCGGCATTGCCAGCCTAGTTGACACCAAATCATAAGCAGGGCTCAGATATACATTTCCCTCACATGTGCGAACCAAAGAGAAATTTTTGAGATGCATATCGGCATTGCCCGTAATAAAGCAAAACAGACTTAACTCAAAAAATACAAGAACATCTAAACCCGAATTAGTAGAAAATTTGCGAATGGCTTTGCCCACTTTTTCCATTGAACTACGGTATTTGTGTTCAGTAAGCGTTTCAGTCAACTGGCAAAAGTCCTCTACATGTATTTTCTGGCCTTTATTTCTATCAAACCGTTTGGTAATATAAGCTAATTCACCTGACTGAAGCCTGATTAATGAATGTGCTGCTGTTTTGATACCACAAATATCTGCCAGTTTCATAGTCAGATCTTCATTCTCGGGCAAGGAGTCGAAAACATCTGATGGGGGCTTTAAAATATAACTGCCCCACAATCCGACAATGGTTAGCCTGCTATTCTTTGTATCTACTTTCTCAATTTCTAATGATAGTTTGGGCTGCACACCGGTCACTGCTACACTTCTGGCAACAATTTGTCTGGCTATAACTTTTAAATCTGCCTTACCTAAAGACAAAACAGGAGGCTTATCTGAACCAAAAATGCTTCTAGAACATTTGCTATGAAAATCAGCGATTTCATCATTAAGAGGCTGATAACAATATAAACACTTTTTCATATCGGTTCTATTGTTTTGGGAATGATGCCTACTGCCCCGATGCAATCGCGACAGGTAGTCAGCAATAATCCCATACGGTCGCGGGGACTCACTTTCCAGTTCTCCACAGCAATTTCCATTAACCATCCTTCAGGAATCAACCCATCAAAAAAAGGAAACAATACCTGTTGATGAAATGCTTTTTCCTGTAAAGGCAAGGTCAGGCTGATGGCCTGTACATTATCCTGTTTCAGATAATCTTTATCATATTGAAAATGATAACCCTCTTCATCTTCAAAAATGACGCCTGCCAGTTGTTCATAAAAAAACACATCCCCTGCTCTATTCATCACTCACCTCCTTTCTGACAACTCCCGTCTCACTGCCGAACATGTCCAGTACCTGATTTACTTTATCAAGTCTGAGGGTGGTTTTCCCTTGTTCCAATTCGCGTAAGAAACGCAGACCTACGCCTGCTTTCTGAGCCAGTTCCTCCTGCGTTAATTTAACGCTTTTGCGTTTTTGCTTTACAAATTCACTGATTGGATTCATGATTTCATACCTTATAGGGTATAAATATAATAGTTTTTAAATAAATATACCTGTTAGGGTATATTTATTTCACTATAAATAAAAAGCGATGATGGTTTAATACTTTTTGCTTCCGGAATATACATCAATCACCAATGCAAAACCTCGAATTATTCAGTAAACTTAAGCATAAACCCATGCTTTTTTGGAATAAATTATGTTTGAAATATAGCCATTTATCGGTTGTTGAGGTAGTTGAGGTAAACTTTTGTGGATGAGAAAGCTATTTACATCGGATTAAGTGTAAATAATTGACTATTAGTGTGTTATAAAAAAAGAACCCCGAATGTATATGGGTTAACTGACGAGCTACCTGTTGCCTCAATAGATGATGCATTACCCATACCTGCAGTAAGGTTTTTAAACAAGTTCATATTGCCGTCTTTCTCCAAGCTAGAAGTTGCCGTAACAGCATAATTAAACAAGGGTTTAGCAAGCGTGTCTGGCCTATTTTGTAACTGCAATGCAGGAAGGGTATCAGCTTTAGAGTGAAGTTTGTTTTTAACTGTAATAGCATCTATCGTGCTTTGCGGACTATTAGTCTGACTAAAAGATAGGATAGATGACATTGAGAGTAAAATTGTTAAAATATATGATTTATTACGTATTCTATAAATTATATTATATTATTTGGAGTTATACCTGATGCTAATCATAACTTTATAATAGAAAATATTAATTTATCTCCTCTACTACTATATTGTTATCATCTTTTAAAATAGTTTTATCATTATAATGAATTATTACAAGTGAATCAGCATATGTTCCAATCCCTCTTGCCAAAATAATCATTCGCTTTAATTTACCATCTTGAATAAACGTATATTCTAAAGCATCTATCTCTTTTTTGAAACGTATATTTCTACATTTACAAGTTACTGCTATGCTGGAATTATTTTTAAGTTCTTTTATATAATTAGCTGCTATCTTTCTTTTTGTTCTTCCTAAATTAATATCGTAAATTCCACTATTAGATCTATTCTCTATTAAAATCTTTAAATTTTCTTTCTTTAATGACGAATAGAGATATACTAAAATGGATAAAGCAATATTTAGAATATATGCTATTAATAAAACTTTATATCCCTTTTCATATCTACTTGTAGAAAATAAATAAACGCCTACAATTAAAGAGAGTGGAACCATTATATACACTATGTGTGCTGGATAATTTATTACTTCGCTAAAGGATGATTTAGGTATAAAAAAAAGGTTATCTACTATCATTAGTACAACAAGAATAGAATTTGTTATATAAAAAAAACGTTTCATAAACAGAAAATTTTGTAAATAGTAATAAACCTCAAAACTAGAAAATCTTATTTTTTGCCTAGTTAATATTTGAATTGAACTCCAATCGTGATTTTTTAATAATATATCTGTTTTACTTAGTAAATTGTATAAAAGGCTGTATTACTGCTGTTCCGCCTATTCTTCTAACATAATCAGAAACATTTCCTATTACGTTTGGCCATAATTGATTTGCTCCTTCAAAAATTTTATCTTGTAATTTTGCATCTATATAACCATATGGTTTATCTATTCCTCTTGTAAAAAAGGTATACGTCCCGTTTTTATTGTTTGTTATGCCAAATTGCCTGTTTCCCCAAAGAGGGTGGCCATAATCACCATTTTGGTCACTATATACTGGAGAAAATACCCAAGACATTGAATTTTCATCTTTTTGATAATTCGAAGTGATGACTGCCATACCTTCTTTAGTAATTAGATTTATTGGAAATCCAGGATTTACAACAAATCTCATAATGCTTGTGTTAGAGTTTTCAGAGTTAAATAATAGTTGTTCAGATGATTTACTAGCTTCAAATTTCTCTGTAGCTTCAGCTCCTTTTTTAAAACTAGCAAAATTACTACGAATACGGTCAAAAACTTGTTCCATACTCATATTTGCGGGTAATGTTAAAACCGTCGAATAATAATCAAAATTGGTTTCACTGCCTTTTGCGTTCTTGCTTAATTGAGGAGAAACACTATTACCTCTTAAATTCGCAGTTATAAAATAATTTTTGGGAATATCAAACCTTAAATCGTTCCATGGGTTAGTATTTGTTGAGTTTTGAATTTGTGACAAATTAGATCCAGATAATGTAAAGTCAACTTTACCAGTTGCTACATTAACAGATTCAAGCCCATCTAAATCAATTGAATTTACAGGATTAGAACTTGCATATTGATATGTAGTCCACCAAGGGAACTTAGTTGCTAATGGGTCAACACTAGTAAATCTTGCAATCATTGGGTCATACCATCTGAACCCATATTCATGTAAACCGATATCCTGCTGTAACTCTTTTCCATTATAAGTAAACCGATTTTGTGGTTTATTTATGCTAGGTAAAGGGACAAGTAAAGCTACAGGTAGAATATCGTCATTCAGGCTAACGCCCCATGGATCATAGTGGTTGGTTTGGGTTTCCACCGGCAAGTATGCCTGGTCGGTAGTTGTGGTTGCAGTTGGTTTTTCTACGCAACGGCAAGCTACGCGGCTGTTTCCTAAATGATCTTTCAATATATACTCAAAACGACCATATTTTGCCGGCGTAGAGTTTTCTGTTTTATTGGCATTATATGTTTTCAGTCCCTCTTTAGGTATCCAGCGCCCTTCCGGGGTACCTACAAATTCAATTGAGGTTGTACCCGATTTTGTTAAGTAAACTACATTACCTGCGTAATCATACGTATCAGTACCAACCTTAGTTTGTAGTTTTCTGCCAGTAGCATCATAAATATATTCGTAACCATTAGTTCCACCAAGTATCTTAGCCGGTAGAGTATTGGCAATATATGTAATTGTTATATCCTTTTGGCTATCGTTTTTAAGGCTCCCGTCAGAGTAATAGGTATACATGGAATTTCCTTTAAAGTACCTGTTTATTGCATGCTCTTTAACCTCATTTAATAAATTAGTGCCATTATACTTATATTCCAGGTTATCAACAAGTGTTCCATTTACAGTACGTTGAAGCGTAGTTATATTGCCGTTAGAATCGTATGGTTCCATAGCCAAATCAAACGATTTACCAGAGCCAGCCATATTAGCAGATGTCAAACGTTTTTGTGTATCATATCCAAAAGAATAATCATATGATTTTGATTCTATATCATAAACATCATTATAACTATTAGTAGTATATTTTCTTTGTGCATTGGCATATTTTTGTGTTTTAATATTTCCATCGCCGCTATAGGTAAGCTCCATGCCAAAGAAATCAAATTCTTTAATAGCCGCTACTTTGAGCGATGCCGGATTATTAATTTTGGTGAGCCATCCTTTAATATTGTATTCATAATCTACTACTTGTGTGCGGCAACCAAGATTTTTTTCGGTCATTTCTCCAATCTCATTATAATTGTAAGTAGCTATCGGCTGCCATTTTTCGCTATAGTTGTCGGCATCAATTTTCTGGCAAATAGCAGTTTTTCTGCCACCATAACTATAGCCATTACGGGTTTTAGTTGTTACAGATTTTCCTTGTATACTTGCCTCTGTAAATTCAGCTCGTGGGCGACCGATAAAATCAAGATCTGTTGCACTAATCTCATTGCCACCATGATAGTTTTTTGTAATAGTTTGTACAGTGCGATTTTTAGTATCAAAATAAACTGTGGTACCCAGTTGTTTACCTTCATTATAGGTCCCATCAGTTTTGGTTGCTAAAACCCATGAACTTATCTTTAGACCTTTTAATTTGATTTTGTCGGTCTGTATAGCAGGTAATGTTCCGTCGACACTATAAAAACTTCTGGATGTAAATCCTACCTGGCCGTCTGGGTATGAATCATAATTATTACTCATAACCACAAGCTCTGCTTGCTCATTTACTTTAACTAAAGTATTTATCGGTCGGTTTAGCTCATCATACACAAATCTTGTTTCCATTAATTTGTCATTACGTCTTTCGGTGGTTTTCTGAAGCATGTCTTTAGAAATACCCTCCTCATAGTAGGTCATTGTAACCTCTTCTGATGAAGGAACTTTCTTTTTTGTCATTAAACCTCTTTCGTTATACTCATAAGCAAAAACAAGTTCATTGATAGGCTCAGCAGAAGTTGCAAACAAAGTAAAAGTATTAGTGTTTGGTATTTTTTCAATAGCTTTTGGTGGCACAACACAAACAAGTTGACCAAAGTCATTGTACACATTATAGGTTTTTAAACCCTCTACCTCTTTACAAACTACCTTGCCTTCTTTATCGGTATACTCGGTTGTAATGAGATCGGCTACAGATGCTGCTTTTTGTGTAGAAGTAACTTTATATAAGGTGTTAGGTGCATAACTACTTACAGTTATAACTGAGCCTGCAACGCTAAATTTCTTAATTGTTCCATCATTTGTGCCATATTTAACTTCAGAATAATTTGAACCATCAATATCATCTCCAACTATACTTGATTTAGTAGGTCTATTAAGAGGAGATGCCTCAAAAATAGTTTGAGCAAATGATCTAAGTACATGACAAAAAGGCTTTTTCGTTTCGAAGTTGTATTTTGTGGGTTCTCACATCCTTAAAATATGTCAACGAAAGCGAAAAAGCTGGCTAAATATAGCGAATTTCAAGAAATACTAGGAAAAGAATTGCCTATAAATGCAGCGCGGGTAAAATTCATTGTGCTGTTGATAAGCTTTTTAATAAAAGTTCAAAGTGTTAATTATGAGCGATTAGCTCAAGGTTTTGATAATCCAGTTGCATTAAGTTCCAATTTAAGACGGATTCAGCGTTTTTTTGCTTGCTTTAGCTTAGATGCGGACTTAATTGCTCGATTATTATTCAAACTTTTACCTTCAAAAAGTGCTTATGGTTTGACATTAGACCGTACAAATTGGAAGTTTGGACATAAAAACATTAATATTTTATTCATAGTTGCCATACACAAAGGTATGTCCCTCCCTCTTTTATGGGTGTTTTTGGGTAATAAACGAGGTAATTCGGATCAACAAGAACGTATAGTTTTACTACAAAGATATATTAATCTTTTTGGCGCACATACCATAGAATTTATAACGGCAGACCGTCAATTTATTGGAGAACAATGGTGGCAGTTCTTAATTATTAATCAAATAAGGTTTTGTATTCGATTGCGTGAAAATATGCATCTGCATATTCCAGGTAAAGGAATTGTTAAAGCGTTTTGGCTATTTTATAGTTTACCACTCAATACGGCTTATCATTACCCTAAAATTGTACGAGTCAATAATAATTGGGTGTATTTATCAGGACTAAAATATGTCAATAAAAAAGGTAGAATCGAATATTTGATTGTGGCTTGTTTTGAAAAAAATTACCAAACTTTAGAATACTATGCCCAACGTTGGCAAATCGAGTCCATGTTTAAAGCTTTGAAATCCTCAGGTTTTAACTTAGAAGATACCCATTTAACTGATTATGAAAGACTTGACAAATTACTTATGATTATTGCTTTGACTTTTATGTGGGCTTATAAAGTCGGTATTTATAAAAATGATGCAATAAGACCTCTAAAAATTAAAAAACATGGTAGATTAGAAATGTCTTTTTTTGCCTATGGCTTAAAATGGTTAGCTCAGGTATTTATCAATTCTTTTACCAGTTGTATCCCTAAATTAACCCTAGCTTTTTTGTCATGTACTTAGGCATTTATTACAAAAAGAGTTTATAAGCTATTTCCCAAAATTACCGAGTTATCATCGTTTCATTGAATTGATAGGACGCCAAACGCTCAAATTATATATGTTCGTTAAAGTATTAACCTCTTTAAGTAAAAAGACTGGTCACTATTTTATAGATATCGGACCGCCGAAGCGGTAAAAAATTGCCTGTTTGTGATAACTGAAGAATCCATTCCAATAAAGTATTTACTGGCTTTGCCACAAGAGGCAAATCATCAACTGGTTGGTTTTATGGCTTGAAAATCCATCTGATTATCAATGACTTAGGACAGATTATGAACTTTGCATTAACACCCGCTAATGTGATGGATAACAATGTGCATCTTCTCAAAAAAATGTTCAAAGGATTGAAAGGTAAATGTTATGGGGATAAAGGGTATCTCTCTAAACTCTTCACTCTTTTTTATCAGCAAGGTATGCATTTAGTCACTAAAATTAGAGAAAATATGAAAACTCAATTCGTTGGGAACTTGAAGCCGAAGATTCGAAATTGTTTGCCATTGAAGAAAAATGGATTACCAATAAAATTAGCCATGACACTTACGAAAGGTGGTTCTCTTCAATTAATAACAATAGGCTCTCCTTGAAGGCATCCATTGAACACTTAAGCAGTGACCAAAGCAAGACGTACAGAATTTTAGAAAACAATTTAGAGAAGCTAACTGACCTGGAATTTGTTTTTAACAAGACCAATGCGTTGGAAAAACAGGAGCTGATAAATATGGTGTTTGATCAAAAACTCTACTATCAGGAGGGTATGTATCGAACCCCGACAATGATTGATTTACTATCGCATAACTGCTTGATAATGAGAGAGAAAGGCTTGCTGGATTATCAAAAAAAACGGGGGAATTTTTCAATTCCCCCGCTCAGCGGTCCGGACGGGGCTCGAACCCGCGACCCCCTGCGTGACAGGCAGGTATTCTAACCAACTGAACTACCGAACCGTATTTCCTAAACGTTGCTGAAACTTTATTTCCCTCATCGTTTGGGACTGCAAAGGTAGGAACATTATATTTGCGTGTCAAGAGTTAAACAAAAAAAAATATGAAAATTTTTAAACCTACCCAGAACGAGTATAATGCTCAATCACAACAAAATATTTATGTTCAGGCAGTTACATCTGAAAATGCCCTGCAAACAATGGCTGAAAATATTTCAATTGTGGATAACTTTTTCAAATCTTTACCCGTAGAAAAATATTTTTACCGCTATGCAGAAGGCAAATGGACTCCTTTAGAGGTTTTAGGCCACCTTATTGACTGTGAAAGAATACTCGCTTATCGTGCTATGTGTATTGCTCGCGGCGAAAAACAGTCGTTGCCCGGATTTGAGGAAGCTGATTACGTAAATGCCACTAATTTTAATAAAAAAAGTTTAAGAAGTTTACTTTTACAATACAAAGCTCAAAGAAAATCTACTATTTTGCTTTTCAAATCGTTTAGCCAAAGAGAATTATCCAGAATAGGGCTAGCCAATAACTGGTCTATTACACCACGGGCAATAGCTTGGATTATTGCTGGCCATGAATTACACCACCTGAATATCCTGAAAGAGCGTTATCTGTAAAACTTCATCATTATGAAAAAAAACTTTTTACTCTTTTTATTGACTCTAAGTCTGGGTAGCTATGCCCAAAACATAAGCGTAACCGAAAAAAAAGTAATTGAGCATATAAGAGCTAATATTACCCAAACTGAAAAGTTACTCGAGCAAGTGGTAAATATCAATAGTGGCACCCTGAACCACGAGGGTGTAAAAGCAGTAGGGCAAATATTCAGACAAGAGTTTGAAGCAATGGGCTTTACCACAGAGTGGATTTCATTGCCTGATTCGCTCAATAGAGCTGGGCATCTGGTAGCGTACCGAAAAGGCAAAAAAGGCAAAAAATTATTTTTAATCGGGCATCTTGATACAGTCTTTGAAAAATCTATGCCTTTTACACCTTTTACCCGCCTGAATGACTCTACGGCTACGGGTCAGGGGGTAAATGACATGAAAGGAGGTGATGTCATGATTATTGCAGCTCTTAAAGCACTTCATGCACAGAAACTACTTAATGATACCTCAATTACTGTCTATTTTACGGGTGACGAAGAAAGTTCTGGAAAACCTACCAGTATTAGCCGTAAAGACTTTATTGACCGAGCCAGAGAGTCTGACATCGCTTTGGCTTATGAAACGGCTCAGAGCTTTAATATTGCAGCCACAGCGCGCAGAGGAGCCAGCGGATGGGAATTAATTACTCATGGCAAAACAGGACACTCTTCGGGCATTTTTAGCCAGAATATGGGCTATGGTGCCATTTACGAAGCTGCACGAATATTAGATGCTTTCAGAGAAACACTAAGCCATGAAAAATACCTGACTTTTAACCCGGGTGTAATTACTGGCGGAACCGAGGTGAGTTATGACCCCGCCTCAGCCAAAGGTGAAGCCGTTGGCAAAACTAATATTATCTCGCAGAAAGTAATTGTAACCGGCGACCTACGTTTTATTAGTGAAGCTCAGAAAGAAGCCGCCAGAGCCAAAATGCAGGCCATTGTAAACAATAATCTGAACGGAACTAAAGCTGAAATAAAATTTACTGACGGTATTCCAGCAATGGAACCTACGCAAGCCAATACCGACTTGTTAAAAGTGCTTAGCAAAATAAGTCTCGACCTGAATATGGGCGAGGTTAAAGCAGGTGACCCTGGTTCTCGTGGGGCGGGCGATATTTCTTATATTGCACAATATGTGCCGTGCCTTGATGGGCTGGGGGCTTCGGGTAAAGGTGCTCATGCCCCTGGCGAAGCCATCAACCTGAAAGAATTTCCGGCTTTAACCCAACGCACAGCTTTACTCATTTACCGACTAACAAGATGAAAATAAAAGAACTGACAGCTTATCTTGAAAAAATAGCCCCCCTACCCTATCAGGAGTCTTATGACAATGCAGGACTAATTGTAGGCAACCCGAACCACGAAGTCAAAGGTGTTTTGGTTAGCCTTGATTCGACTGAAGATGTGGTGGAAGAAGCCATCCAGAAAGGCTGCAACCTAATTGTGGCTCATCACCCGATTGTTTTTAAAGGTCTAAAGAAAATTACAGGTAAAAACTATGTAGAGCGTACAATTATCAAGGCTATTAAAAACGATATAGCTATTTATGCTACACATACTAACCTCGACAACGTTGTAGAAGGTGTAAATTTCAAAATTGCCGAAATACTGGAATTACAACAAGTAAGAATTCTGGCTCCTAAAGGAGACATTCTGATGAAACTGGTGGTTTTTGTGCCAACAGAATACACCGGACAACTGCTCGATGCACTGTATGCCGCAGGTGCTGGCGAAATAGGTAATTACAGCCAATGTAGTTTCAGAGTTGAAGGAAAAGGCACATTCAAACCCAATTCAAAGGCGAATCCTGTTATCGGGCAGGCCAATTATCTGGAAGAGGTAGAAGAAAATCGTGTGGAAGTAATTTTCCCTGCTTACCTTAAAAGTCAGATACTGGCCGCCATGCGCCGAGGCCATGTATACGAAGAGGTGGCCCATTATGTTACTTTACTTAATAACCAACATCAGGAAGTAGGTTCGGGCGCATTTGGGGTTTTGGCAAACCCTATGGCAGAAACAGATTTTTTAGCTTATCTGAAACAAAAAATGAATGTTTCTGTTATTAGGCATACGAGCCTGTTTAACAAACCTATCCAGAAAGTAGCCGTATGTGGTGGAGCGGGAAGTTTCCTTTTAAACGATGCTATCAGGTCAGGAGCCGACATATTTATTACCGCCGATTATAAGTATCACGAGTTTTTTGATGCCGAAAATTACATTATCATTGCAGATATAGGACATTATGAAAGCGAGCAGTTTACAAAAGAGTTGCTGAAAGATTATATTTGCAAAAAAATCACTAACTTTGCAGTCCATTTGTCGGAAACTCCCACAAATCCAGTAAAATATTATTATTAAATATTCGTTCATACAGCTAAAAAGTGTCAGTCACTATTAGCCTTAATTACCAAACAAAGGTTTAAAATCAAGACGCCCCGCCGTAGCGGTTCATATATTATGGAATTAACAGTTGCACAAAAATTAGAAGCCCTTCTTAAGCTTCAATCAATTGATTCTGAATTAGACGAAATAAAAAAGCTACGTGGCGATTTGCCCGACGAAGTGCGTGACTTAGAAGATGAGGTTGTTGGGTTTGAAACACGTATTGGCAAATTTAAAAAAGAAGTAGAAACTTTAGATGCTGAAATCAACAGCTACCGTCTGAACAAAAAAGACGCTGAAAAACTGATTCAGAAATATAAAGACCAACAAATGAATGTTCGCAATAACCGCGAATACGATGCCATTTCGAAAGAATTAGAATTACAAGAGCTAGAAATTCAATTAGCAGACAAACGCATTAAAGAAGCTGATTTTAAAATCAGAAATAAAAATGCCGAAATCAGTGAGGTAGAGTCGGCCATGAACAGCCGCAAGAAAGACCTTGAAGCAAAACGCAAAGAACTTGACGTGCTAATTGCTGAAAGCCAAGAAGATGAGAAAAAACTGAACGTTGATAGAGACAAAGCTGCATCGAACGTAGAAGAGCGTTTAATCAATGCCTATAATCGTATCCGTAGCAACGCTGGTAACGGTTTGGCAGTAGTAATGGTCAAACGTGGTGCTTGTGGGGGTTGCTTCAACATTGTTCCGCCTCAACGTCAGGCAGATATCAAAGACAAGAAAAAAATCATTGTGTGCGAACACTGTGGCCGTATTCTTGCCGATGTAGATGCCATCGAAATCAGCAGAAAATAATACCAATGTGATCTCATATATCAGCCAAATTTTCAGCAAAAATGAAGATTTGGCTTTTTTATTTTCATTTCCGTTACTTTTGTAGCCTGAAATCAAATTCTTCAATTCTGGTGCTATTGTTTTCTGACACAACCAAAATATTTCTGCTGAGAATTTTTATCGGTACTTTGCTGATACTGCCAGTTTCTGCATGGGCTTATGATTTCACTCCCGATTTACAGAAAGCATACAGCGAGATATTTAAATTGAGAATTCAGGCTGGGAAAGATCTGCTCGCAAAAGAAAACCCACAAAATCCTTTCAGGGTTTATGTCGAAAACTATGCCGACATGATAGAGGTACTTAACTCGGAAGATGAGACCGCTTACGAAAAACTTGTATCTAAGGAAGACCAAAGGCTCGAAGCTATTGAACAGACAGATAGAAAATCGCCTTATAACCGCTTTTTACGGGCTGAAATCAAACTTCACTGGGCATTGCTTAAAATACGCTTCGGACATGAAATAAAAGCGGCGTGGAATGTTATTCAGGCTTATCGCTTGTTAGAAGAAAACCAGAAGCTCTTCCCACATTTTCTGCCTAATTTCAAATCTATGGGGTGCCTGCATATTCTGATTGGCTCTATTCCTGAAAATCAGCAATGGGTAAGCAATTTTCTTGGTTTAAAAGGAAACATTCAGGAAGGGTTAAAAGAACTCGAAATAGCTTCGACCGACAAAGTATGGGGGTTAGAAGCTAATTTCTGCTTACTGTTCATACAGGCATATATATTGCAGTATACCGACAAAGCCAACACTCAACTATTACATGCTGTTGAGGACCACCCCGATAACCTAAATCTTAATTTTCTGGCTACTGCCATATCTTTAAAAACCGGACGCACCGACCAAGCCATTCAATTACTAAAAAAAAGCCCTTAT
This sequence comes from Emticicia sp. 17c, assembly GCF_037153985.1. Taxonomy (NCBI): domain Bacteria; kingdom Pseudomonadati; phylum Bacteroidota; class Cytophagia; order Cytophagales; family Leadbetterellaceae; genus Emticicia; species Emticicia sp. 17c. The sequence goes on along the minus strand of NZ_JBBAYI010000011.1, from coordinate 217,915 downwards.
AATAACTCATACCTCTATTTTCCGGTATTTGAATTATATAAAGCCGAGGTAAATCTTTACAAAAGCAATTATAAACAGGCCACCAGTGCTTACCTCAACTATCTGAAAAACTTTAAGGGAAAAACATTTGTAAAAGATACCTACTACAAACTTTTTTTATGTAGCTGGTTTGAGGGTGATGAAAAAAGAGGTATCTCATATATTAACAAAATTCCTACCGCAGGTAGCACCATAGCCGAGGCAGATAAAGCAGCGCAGAAATTTTATGAAAACTATGCCAGAACAAATACGCTACCTAATCAGGCTTTGATAAAAATGCGATTGGCTTTTGATGCAGGTTATTATAATGAAGCGCGCGAAAAAGCCGAATCGCTATCAGAAAATAGTTTTTCTACCACCAAAGATAAAGCTGAGTTTAATTACAGAGTTGCCCGGATTTACCACAAAATGAGTGATACTGCAAAAGCTATCCAAGCCTATCAGAAAGCCATTGTACTTACCGACGCCCACAAAGATGCACAATGGCATTTTGGCGCAAGCGCAGCATTGCAACTAGGTTATATTTTTCAGGAACAAAACCAGCGTTTAAAAGCCCGAACTTATTTTGAAAAAGCCATTTCGTACAAAAAACATGAATACAAAACTTCGATAGACAATAAAGCCAGAGCTGCTTTAACAGCCATGAAGTTTTAACAATTGTTATTCTTCACCACCATTCTGCCTTTATACAAAAAAGAGTTGCAGCAATCTTCAGTTAGCTGCAACTCTCGCAATATATAAGGCATTCGAGCTAACAATTAAAAAACTAGTTCCATTCCCAGTTTATCTTTTAAATCCCACAAAGCGGGGTTTTTATTGGCCAAATACTCAAATTTTTCCTGAGCCGTATATGGTCTTCGCTCTATCTGTGTCTCTACTATTTCGGCGGCTATCTGAATGCCTGAGTTTTCTAGCTGCTGACGCAAAAAGGTTGCCAAATCTTGCTTTATCTGAGTTAGTAAATCCATTTGTACCTGATTATCCAGCCGTAATTTTAAAAGTGTTCCTTCCAGACCAAACTCTCGTTTTAACATCACTTCAAGAGTAGCATTATTCCGTTCTTCGGCAAATCGGTATAATGCCCTTTGTAATTGCTCTTGCGTAAAACTTTTTTCTTTTGCAACAAATACGGGTTGGCTCTCGGTCTGTTTAGGTTTTTCGTTGGCACCCGGCACAGGCAAGTCAATATTAGTAGACTTAAATTTCGATGGCGTTACGGTTGGTCTTGGCGTAAAAACCGGTGTTTCTCTTACCTGTGTAGTAACAGAAGGCGTAGCCTGTGGCGCGTAAGTGGCAACAGGATTAACCGCCGGAGGCTGGTTGGTTATACTCTGCATAACCTGTGTGGGTTTGGCAGGTATTTCTGTTACATTACTCTTTTTTTTTTCTTCCCCTACAACCGCAGGAAGTTCGCTCAAATTCAGCACATTCTGAATCTGCGATAACTTCATCAAGCCGATTTCGACGTGCAAACGTTGATTTTTTGCAGCTTTATAGTTTATGTCCAGATGGCTTCCTACACTCAGAGAAGACAAAATATAACCCAATGGTAAATTAGATGCTTGCTCCAGATAGCGTTTCTGAATTGATTCTGCTACTTGCAACAGCTTAACGGTCTGAGGGTCTTTACTTACCATCAGATTCCTGAAATGTTCGTTCAACCCAACCACAAACTGGTGGCCATCAAAACCTTTTTCAAGCACATCGTTATAAAGCAACAAAGCTCCGGTAATATCGCCTTTATATAGAAAATCTGTCATTCTGAAATAATAGTCGTAATCCAGAATATGCAGATTGTCTAAGACTGATTTATAAGTAAGCTCATTACCTGCCGCAAAGGTCACGTTCAGGTCAAACATCGACAAGGCATCACGCAAGCCACCGTCAGCTTTCTGTGCAATAAGCTCTAAAGCCTGATAATCAGCCTGAATATTCTCTTTTCTGGCCACATTTGCCAGATGGTCGGCTATGTCTTTTATCTGAATACGGTTAAAATCAAAAATCTGGCAACGACTCAGAATTGTAGGCAGAATTTTATGTTTTTCGGTAGTAGCCAGAATAAAAATGGCATAACTTGGGGGTTCTTCCAGCGTTTTAAGAAACGCATTAAAAGCTGCTTGTGACAGCATGTGAACCTCATCTATGATATATACTTTATATTTGCCATATTGAGGCGGAAACCTGACTTGGTCGGTCAGGTTTCGGATGTCTTCCACCGAGTTATTCGAAGCGGCATCCAGCTCATGAATATTAAACGAGGCATTGTTATTAAAACTCTTGCATGATTCACATTCGTTACAGGGCGAAATGTCTTCACCAAGATTCTGGCAGTTAATAGTTTTGGCTAAAATTCTGGCACAGGTGGTTTTACCTACCCCACGCGGCCCACAGAATAAGAAAGCCTGAGCCAGATGATTTGTTCTGATGGCATTCTGGAGGGTAGTTGTGATATGAGACTGCCCTACTACGGTATCAAACGTAATAGGACGATATTTACGCGCTGAAACTACAAACTTTTCCATGCTGCAAGTTACTAAAAAAATAAAAGAACGGCTAAAATTACCTCCGCGATTCGCACGTTTTCTTTAGCTTTGTAACATTATTTTTTATTTCTGATTAGTTAAATATATTTTGTTGTATGCTTAATAAGCTATCTATCAAGGCATTTAATCATGTAGCTTTACAGGTAATCGATGTTAACCGAAGTGCCGATTTTTATACACAAGTACTTGGCTTGCAGGAAATCCCGATTCCTGCCTTCGACTACCCCGTCAGATGGTTTAGTCTAGGCCAAAACCGTGAATTACATTTAATTGGCAGACAAGAACAAGGCAGCATTTCAACGGGTATCAGAGGGAACCATTTTGCATTAGAAGTGGCAGATATGCTGCAAGCCGAAAAACATCTGCAAGAATATGGAATAAAGTATATGCCCGTCAAGCTACGTCCTGACGGCATCAAACAATTATTTTTAACCGACCCTGACGGGCATTACATTGAATTGTGCGAAATGTAGACCATTTCTTTCTAACACTGGAAAACAATATAAAAAAAGCCATGAAGCCAGTAATGTTCTACCTGCTTCATGGCTTTTTTTAGGTTAATATCGGCTTTATCACCTTCCCTGCTACATCTGTTAAACGGAATGGCCTACCCTGAAAGAAATAAGTGAGTTTCTCGTGGTCAAAACCCAACAGATGCAAAATTGTGGCTTGTAGGTCATGCACATGGGTGCGGTCTTTTACGCCATAATAACCTAAGGGGTCAGTTTCACCAAAGCTCATACCTTTTTTAAGGCCACCACCTGCCATAAATACCGTAAAAGCATCGAGGTGATGGTCACGACCTTTAAAGGGTAAAGTTTGCCCGTCGCGGTTTTCCTGCATAGGTGTTCTACCAAATTCGCCTCCCCATACCACAAGCGTTTCATCAAGTAAACCACGCATTTTCAGGTCTTTTAGCAAGCCTGTTACAGCGCGGTCGGTAATCTGGCAAAGCTCTTTGAAGCCCCCATCCAGAGACAAACGCTGGTCGGTCCCGTGCGAATCCCACCCCCAATGAAAAAGCTGTACAAATCTCACCCCATTTTCAACCAATCGTCTGGCTAAAAGGCAGTTATTAGCAAACGAAGCCTCTCCTACCTGCGCCCCATACATATTACGGAGCCATTCTGGCTCTTTACTTATATCCATTACTTCAGGTACCGACATCTGCATTCTGAACGCCATTTCATATTGCGAAATACGCGTTAATATTTCGGGGTCTTGTACCTCTTCGTATTGTTGCCGGTTAATTTCATTAATGGCCTCAATGGTCTGTTTTCTTATATCACGGCTCATTCCGTGTGGGTCTGATACATAAAGTACAGGGTCTGCGCCTGTTCTACATTGCACCCCCTGATATATCGATGGCAAGAAACCATTCCCCCACACACTTTTTCCGGCATCGGGGCTTCTCCCGCCTGATGCCAACACAATAAAACCAGGTAAATTCTGGTTTTCAGTGCCTAAGCCATACATTGCCCATGACCCCAAACTTGGCCTCCCTAAACGTGGGCTACCCGTGTGCATTAACAATTGAGCAGGGGCATGGTTAAACTGGTCGGTGTACATTGCTTTCAGGAATGTGAGGTCGTCGGCTACATCGGGCAAATACGGCATAAAATCTGAAATATAATTACCCGACTGCCCATGTTGCCTGAACTGTGCCAATGGCCCCAGCATTTTAGGAACGCCTCTGATGAAAGCAAATTTTTTCCCTTCCAAAAACTCCTGTGGACAGTCTTTCCCGTCATATTTAAGTAACTCAGGCTTATAGTCAAAAAGCTCTAGCTGTGAAGGCGCACCAGCCATGTGGATATAAATAACCCTCTTGACTTTCGGAGCGAAATGTGGCGTTTTGGGTAAAGTAGGGTCTGTTACAAGCGCATTTTCAGAGGAGCTACCCGAAAAACACCCACCCATTAATGAGCCTAATGCAGCAACACCCAAACCGGTAGTACAGGTCTGCAAAAAATGCCGGCGTGTCTGATAAAGACCTTCGGTCTGGAGAAACTCCTTAATTAATTTTTCCATGAGGGTTTGAATAGAATCAAGACAAATATACTAAGCAATCTGTAAATCTGTTTTACAAATAGATTAAAATCTACCAGACACCGAGCCATTAGCGTTAAAAATTAATCTGAATCTTTCGTATTTTTGCAGTATGAAATATGAATTACAAAAAACTGACAGCGGCTCTAAGGCCAGAGCCGGAAAAATCACGACCGACCACGGCGAGATACTCACGCCTATTTTTATGCCTGTTGGCACGGCCGGAACCGTAAAAGCTGTGCATCAGAGAGAATTAGAAAACGACATAAAAGCCCAGATAATTCTGGGTAATACGTATCATTTATACTTACGCCCGGGGCTGGATATACTTGAACGAGCAGGGGGCTTACATAAATTTAATGGGTGGAATCATCCTATACTAACCGATTCGGGTGGGTATCAGGTGTTTTCATTAAAAGATATTCGGAAGATTTCGGAAGAAGGAGTAAAGTTTCAGTCACATATTGATGGCTCAAGACATTTGTTTACGCCCGAAAGTGTCATGGATATTCAAAGGGTAATAGGTGCCGATATTATTATGGCATTTGATGAATGCGCCCCCTACCCTTGTGATTATAGCTATGCAAAAAAATCAATGGAAATGACTCACCGCTGGTTAAAACGCTGCTGCGACCGATTCGACGCAACCGAGGGGCTTTATGGGTATTCTCAAACGCTTTTCCCTATTGTGCAAGGAAGCGTTTACAAAGATTTACGTATCCAGTCGGCCGAGTTTATTGCAGCGCAAAATCGTGAAGGCAATGCCATTGGTGGCCTAGCCGTAGGAGAACCTGCCGATAAAATGTACGAAACCATTGATTATGTAAACGATATTCTGCCTAAAGAAAAACCTCGCTACCTGATGGGTGTAGGTACCCCTGAGAATATTCTGGAAAGTATTGCTCTAGGCATTGATATGTTTGACTGCGTGATGCCCACCCGCAACGCCCGTAATGGCATGCTATTTACCACACAAGGTATTATCAATATCAGAAATGAAAAATGGAAAGATGATTATAGCCCGATTGATGAAAATCTCGGAGGCTATGCCAGTACTTTTTACAGTAAAGCCTATTTACGCCACTTGGTTAAATGCGACGAAATTCTGGCGGCTCAGATAGCCAGTATTCATAACCTTACATTTTACCTGTGGCTTGTAGGGCAAGCCCGCGAACATATTCTGGCAGGTGATTTTACCGAGTGGAAAAAGGGAATGGTAAAAAAGGTGATGGAGCGGTTGTAACAAAATAGTTTAGTTCTGTTTTGTAAATAATAACTACCTAAAGCAAGGTACAATAACTTATGCAGCAAGTGTTGCCAGCAAGATATTGTACCTTGCTTTTCATTTTTTATCAAACTAATACGGGTGGATTTTTTATATGGATACTCTCAAAAGAGATTCTTTAAAAAAATTTATGCAATTTCTTTTGTTACTGCATCAAATAGAAAAAGAACATATACTATGAAAAAAATCATCTTACTGTGTTTGATTACACAAGCACTTTGGGCGCAATCTAAAACTATTACATCGAATATCGAAAAAGTAACTGTCTTTCTCAATGGCGCACAGGTTACACGCTCGGCAAAAGTGTCTTTACCTGCTGGTAAAACCGAACTCGTGTTTAAAGGCATTTCACCACAGATTGATAAACAGAGTATTCAGGTAAAAAGTGAGGGCAGATTCAGTATCTTATCGGTTACGCACCAGTTAGGCAGCCTTCTGGATAAAACACAACAGGAAGAAATAACCAGACTTGAACTACAAAAACGCCAGATTGAAGAAAAAATAACTTTAGAGCGAAACTATCTGCTACTTTTTAAACGTGAAGAAGAAATGTTACTTAAAAATCAGGTAGTAGGCGGGCAACAGGCAGGCACAAAAGTAGCCGACTTAAAAGAAAGCATCCAGTATCAACGACAACAGATGCAGGAGGTACTACTTAAAAAGCTAGAATTTGAAAAAAATATTCAACGATTTGAAGAGGAAATAAAAAAAATCAACCAACAAATGACCGAATTCAATTCAAAAAAAGATGTTCAGATGTCAGAAATTGTTGTTACCGTATTAGCCAAAGAAAAAATTGATAATACTAGTATTAGTGCCTCTTACTTTGTAAAAAATGCCGGATGGACTCCCACTTATGACTTCAGAATTGAAAAACTAAATCAACCCATTAGTCTTACTTATAAAGCCAGTATTTTCCAGTATTCTGGCGAAGACTGGAAAGAGGTTAAAGTTACGTTGTCAACCGCAAACCCATACAAAAGCGGCACCGCACCTATTTTACAAAAATGGGTAGTAGGCCAGCGAAACGATTACAGCGAGTATTACCAGAACATAAATCAGGCAGATGCCATGAATATAAATGCCAATCAGGCCGAAGTATACGGGAAAGTTACGGCAAAACGCGACAAAGCTCCACTCCCTGGCACACAAGTTCTTTTAAAAGGTACTACACTAGGTACCAGTACTGATATCAACGGAAATTATCGGCTTACAATCCCACCAACATTGTATGGAAAAAAAGCTGTATTAGTTTTTGAATTTATCGGGTATAAGGGTATTGAAAAGGTTATTTCTTCTAATAAGATGGATGTTGTTTTAGAGGAAGACTCACAGCATTTACAAGAAGTAGTAGTTGTGGGCTATGGTATGTCAGGAGACCTGTCTGGCAGAGTAGCTGGTGTAAACGTTACGCAGGATAAAAGAACAGTTCCGCTTGATATTTCAGAAAATGATACCCCAACAAGCCAATCGTTTGAAATCCTGATTCCATACACAGTTTTGTCTGATGGCAAGGTATATACCGCTGAAATTAAAGAAGAAAGTATTCCGGCAGCTTTTGAACATTTTTGTGTACCGAAGATTGACACCGATGTGTTCTTACATGCTCATATTATAGGCTGGGAAAAATACAGGCTTCTGCCAGGTGAAGCGAGCTTGTTTGTAGAAAATACGTTTATAGGTAAATCAAAGCTGAATTTGTTTAATAAAGATACCCTTAGTTTATCATTTGGCCGTGACAATAGTATTCTTGTTAACCGTACCAAGATTAAAAGCTATCAGAAAAAACAATTGATTGGTAGTAATAAAATCGAACAGTTTTCTTATGAAATTATAGCCCGTAATACTAAAAGCGAAGCTATTAACCTGCTCATAGAAGACCAGTTTCCTACCTCAGATAACAGAGACATAAGCATTGATGAGAAGGAAGCTCCAGAAGCAGAAATAAACTCTGAAACGGGTAAAGTAAAATGGCGACTTAATCTTGCTCCTGCTAAAGAATACAAAGTTTCATTGAAATATAGTATAAAATCGCCCAAGTCGGGAATGGTTATCTCTGAATAAACTCACGCTTTCACAAACTGCTGCTTGAACGAGGGCAAGGCTATGCTTTGTCCTCGCTATTTTAAAGAGCCTGTTTACTTTAACTTACTCACAAACTTATTGCCTTTAATATAAAACCTATAAAGCAAATCAGCCCCTTGCGTAATGCCTATTCTGGTAGTAGTAACGATTTCAAAATCCTCGTTATCGGGGGGAATACAATAAAATTCATCGGCATAGAGGGGTAGAAAATTAAAATCAGGGGTAATACCCATTGCAGTTACTAGTTTTGCGGGGCCGCTACACAAATTTTTTATATCTTTCGTACCTCTTCTTGTTTGCATCAGTTCAATACCTTCTACTGGTTCTAATGCCCTTATTAAAACAGCCTCGCCTATATTTTTTTCACCACTTACAATATTAAAGCAATGGTATAGGCCGTAAATCAGGTAAACATACGACACCCCCGCACCTTCAAACATAGCGGCGTTTCTTGGTGTTTTTTTCCTGTAAGCGTGGCAGGCAGGGTCGTTGTGCAGATACGCCTCGGTTTCTACTATAATTCCGGCCGTTCGCCCTTCTTGGCTATCATGAACAAGCGTGCAGCCCAGTAATTTTTTTGATAGGCTTACTGTATCATATTTTTCGTAAAATTCTTTGGGAAGAATGTGCGGCATCTGTACTTTTGGTAAAATATTCTGATTCAAATGTATAAAAAAATCCTTTGGTTTCTATTTATTAGCCCTATTTGCTTCGCTCAATCATTTTCAGCTAAAGACTCACTGGCTGTTACAACTGCAAACTGGAAATTACAAGACATTGGAGCAGGTATAATCTGGAAGAACTATCATTTTAATCAGAAAGAGTTGTTTGATGCTAACCAGTCGATTAATATTCTTGAAACTCCTCTAAAAAACCGGAGAGTTAAATTCGGCCTTGTCGCGGCCGATAAAAAACAAACTGATACCGAAGCTAAACGTTTATTGCTGCCTACGAGTAAAATAGCCTCAGGTGTAAATGCCATAGCCGCCGTAAATGCTGGCTTCTTTGACACAAAAAATGGCGGAGCCGTTGATTTCCTAAAAATCGATGGCGAAATTATGGATACCACTCGGGTAATAAATGTTCCACGCTTGCCTACCCATAGTATTTCGGCAGTAACTATCCATAAAAACAAAGTAAAAATTATTAAAGGCGACCCTCAAACAGGCTGGGAAAAGAAATTAAAAGAAAAAAATGTTTTACTTACTGGCCCGTTGTTATTGCTTGACGGTATTAAACCGCCACTTGAAAAAACCGCTTTTAACGATAACCGCCACCCCAGAACCTGTGCCTGTATCACTAACGATAAAAAACTTTTACTTATTACAGTTGATGGCCGAAGCAGCCAGTCTTATGGCATGACCCTCCATGAATTAACGAATCTGGCCAAAGCCCTGAATTGTAAAGATGCCATCAATTTTGATGGAGGCGGCTCTACAACTATGTATATTAACCACCAGCCCGACAACGGCGTGGTTAATTATCCGTCAGACAATAAATTATTTGACCACGCCGGCGAACGTGCTGTAAGCAATATTTTTGTACTTTTGAAAAAGTAATTTTTTGACGTTTTCATTTTTTAAAATTACTCACCTGCATTTTGAACTCAATTCAATATAAATATCGCCCCGAAAATTTAACCATTTCAGAACCGAACAAGTACAAGCCCGAAAACTTGCATTCGGAAGAAATGATTCTGAATCTGGGGCCACAGCACCCTTCTACGCATGGTGTTTTGCGGCTAGAAGTTATAACCGACGGCGAAATTGTGGTAGATGTTGTGCCTCATTTGGGGTATCTGCATCGATGCTTCGAGAAACACGCACAAAGCCTGCCATTTAATCAGATTATTCCTTATGTGGACAGAATGGATTATCTGGGAGCAATGAATTCGGAACATGCCTATGTTATGGGTATTGAAAAAATGCTGGGTATTGATAAGGACATTCCGAAAAGAGTGGAATACATTAGGGTATTAGTGGCCGAACTAAACCGCATTGCCTCACATTTTATTGCCATTGGTACTTATGCGCTTGATATTGGAGCTTATACACCTTTTTTGTGGCTTTTCCGCGACCGTGAGCATATTTTACGCCTCCTTGAATGGACTTGTGGTGCCAGAATGCTCTATAATTATATTTGGGTAGGTGGGCTGTTTTATGACTTGCCCGTAGGTTTTGAAGACCGCTGCAAGGCTTTTGTTAATTACCTGAAACCCAAACTAGTTGAGTTACAACAACTTGTAATCGAGAATCAGATTTTTATCAATCGTACGGCTAATGTTGGAGTTTTACCGCTTCCGGTAGCTATTAATTATGGCTGCACGGGGCCTGTTTTGAGAGGGTCAGGGCTTAAATGGGATTTGCGTAAGGTTGATGGCTACTCGGTTTACCCTGAACTTGAATTTGATATTCCGATAGGCAAAGGCGAAGCCGGACAAGTAGGCGATTGCTGGGATAGAAATAATGTACGTGTGTTAGAATGCTGGGAGTCACTCAGGATGATAGAACAATGTCTGGAAAAACTGACAAAAGAACATACACGAACCAAAGAATTTGACCCGCAGGCACTTGTACCAAAAAAAATAAGACCCCCTAAAATGGATTTTTATGCCCGTGCCGAAAATCCTAAAGGGGAATTAGGATTCTTCTTCCGTACTGACGGGCGGTCAGATGTACCTGTGAGGGTTAAAGCCCGCGCTTGTTCATTTAATAATCTGTCGGTGTTACCAGAAATCTCACGCGGTGGTATGATAGCCGACCTGATAGCCTCTATTGGCTCAATTGATATTGTAATGGGAGAAGTAGACCGCTAAAACAACGATTTTATTTTTCTGGCGAATACCCCTGCCACGGCTTTGAGGAAAGGAACTTTAGGCACCGAATTTAGTATTTTTAGCTCTTCCCAGAGATTGGTGTCACCGTCTAGAAATTTGAATACCTGCGCAGGGGCATTTTTATTGTATAGAATAGCAAATACATCTGCCGCAGGATGTCGCTTTTGTTCAAGTACGTTCAAAAATACGCTGGCATATAACTTAAACCGCTTGTTAAAATAGCTTCGGCGCACTATCGGGCTTCCATTTTTTTCAAGTGCGGCTACAATTTCTTTTAATTTACGTTGGGTATTCTGAAAAGTATAGCCCGTAGCAGGGTTTGTGTAACCGCCCGCGGTTCCGATTCTGACAATATGCTTACTTGGGTACTCCTGTGTGGCTACATCACTCATAGGTATTATTCCAAATTCTTCTTCCAGAATTGTATAAGATACTAGCCCTAGTTTTTCGGTAATATACTTTTTTAATTGTCTGTCGTATTCTTCTTTTTCGAGCAGGTTCTCAGTAAATAGCGTGTACTCTATTAAAGCCGTATGTGCGTCGAACGGAAGAATATAAACAAATCGGCACTCGTTATATTGTTCAATACTGAAATCCATCATGAGAGGCTTTTCTGTATCGAAAATTGCTTTTTCTGACTTGATTACATACCCCTTGAAATGCTGTAACAAATTATGGTTATCGGGTAAGGTAAGGTTAAGTTTATAAGTGCTATCGAAAACTATTGCTGCCTCAAAAATCGACCCTTTTTCCGTTTCAACAACCGCACCGTTTTCAGTATCATTGATTGAACTTACCTTGTCATATAACCATGTTACATTCAGATTCTGCTGTAACTCAGCTTTAACGAACTCATAAAAATCAATCCCTCGCAGTAATTTGTAATGATATGAACCTATGTCGAGGTTTTGTTTTTTAGCAGAAGCATCTACAAACTGAACTGTTTTCCAGTTTTTGAAGAGAATTTTTTCAAACGTATTTTCTGTTGTTTCCCAAAAAGCCCAAGTACGGTCGTTGGCTTTTTTTTCTTCAGGCTCAATAATCAGTATGGATGCTTGCGACAACCTGCTATGCGTCAGGTAATACGCTAGAGACAATCCGGCCATACCGCCGCCACAAATAATATAATCGTATGATTTCATTAAATAAAAACCTCACAAGTAGTTGTGAGGTTTAGTGTTTTGTCGATAATTTTTTACACATGAACGTGTCTTTCAGCATGATAACTCGAACGTACCAACGGCCCTGACTCTACGTATTTAATACCACGTTTCAACCCTTCTTCACGATACATCGCAAAAGTATCAGGATGAATAAACTCTATTACTTCATGGTGCATTTTGGTAGGTTGCAAATATTGCCCCAGCGTCAGAATATCCAGCCCGTTATCAGCCAAATCGTCCATTGCCTTAAAAACCTCCTCTTGTGTTTCGCCTAAGCCCAACATAATGCCGGTTTTAGTGCGTTTGCCAAACTCTTTTGTTCTACGGGTTTGTTCCAGACTACGGCTGTATTTGGCTTGTGGGCGTACATTCCGGTACAAACGCTCTACGGTTTCCATATTGTGCGAAACAACCTCTTGTCCTGCTGAAATCATTCTGTAAAGTGCTTCCCAGTTACCTTTTGTATCAGGGATTAGTGTCTCAATAGTTGTCTGTGGCGACATTTCCTTCACTGCCCTTACAGTCTGATACCATATTTCGGCCCCTTTATCTTTCAATTCATCCCGATTTACCGATGTAATCACTGCGTGTTTTACCTGCATCAGTTTAATGGCTTCTGCAACACGGCGTGGCTCGTCGGTATCATATTCGTTCGGGCGACCCGTAGCTACGGCGCAAAAAGTACAGCTACGTGTACACACATTTCCTAAAATCATAAAGGTTGCCGTACCCTCGCCCCAGCATTCACCCATATTAGGGCAATTACCTGACTGGCAAATGGTGTGCAACTTATGCTCGTCAACTAAACTACGTACTTTTTTGAAATTTTCGCCGATAGGCAACTTAACCCTCAACCAATCCGGGCGGCGAGTTCGTTGTTCGGTACTTACAACGGGTGATTCTGTCATTGCTCTAATAACTTAAGTTCTGGGTAATACCCCTACAAAGACACAAAAGTATTATTTTTTAAGGCTAACTGAAAGTAAAATATCGTATTTGCTTATTTCTGTTTTTGCTTTTTGTTACCAAAGTAAATAGTCAGGTAACCTGCAGTATAAAAGCGTGAATTGGTTGTAAGCTGGTTTGACATGATTTCAGGGGTTTTGCTGAAAAGTTCGGCAGTAACGCCAATTTCAACACCTGTCATGCTATTATTGAAAGTGTTCATGTCAATATTTGCGGCCAGTTTCGCATGAAAACCCGGGTTTAGCTTCATACCCACGAAAAGGTCTTGCCAGATTCCGGCTGCTCCTTGTATTCTGTTGGGGTCTTTATCATGAATATTAGGGTCATACTGCACTATATCTATGGAACCACGCCCATTTACATCATACTTGATATAATAAGGTTTTTGTAAACCAATAGACGGCCCACCGGCTACAATTACACTAATACCGATACCATCATCTCCGTTTTGCTTAAAATATACTATTTCTCTGCCGTATTCGGGGCGTAGAGAGAAAAAGTAGTTTCTTTTTCCTCGAATATAACGATTAGCAATAGTGCTTGGTTCCACTCTTTCTTTTGGGTGTTTAATATTTACAGCCTCAAAAGCAATATACTGGTGCATAGGGTAGTCTTTGTATCGGCCAATTGCTTTGGAATGACGCACCACCAAGCCCCCTAATAAACCCGAATTGGTATTAGTAGTTAGCCCATAAGCAAACATCTTATAATCTTCTTTCTTGGTCTCCGATTTGGTTTCAGTTTTTTTCGCTGTCGAAGATTTGCGTTGTGCAAAACTACTTGTCACGACAAGCAGCAGCATTATACTTAGTAAACTTATTCTCACGGGTGAAATATTTATTTTCCGTCTATTACCGATATCAATAGATAAAGATAAATTCTTTTTTATAAATACAAACATTAAAAATGACAAATTTGTTAGGTGGTTGCTCAGTTTCTTGAAAAATACTTAATTTAAACGTAATTTTGAGAGGTATTATTCAAAGAATAGCATAGAATTTATTAAAAACATCATAAAAATGCCAACTTCTAAAATTATTTATCTGGGCGAACTACGCACACAGGCTACTCATTTGCAATCGGGTGTTGAAATCATTACTGACGCTCCTACCGATAACCACGGCAAAGGTGAGGCTTTTTCGCCTACTGACCTAACGGCTACCTCATTAGGCAGTTGTGCCATGACCATCATGGGAATTACTGCACGCCGCGATGAAATTGACTTTTCGGGTTCTACCATTGAAGTAACCAAAGTAATGTCGGCCGAATTGCCACGTAGAATTGCGAAAATAGAAGTTAATTTTATGATGCAAACCCCTGAAGAGTTAACAGAAGAAATAAAGCAAAAGTATATACGTGTTGCCCACACCTGCCCTGTGGCTTTAAGTTTACACCCAGATATTGAGCAGGTTTTCAATTTTAAATGGCATGTTGCCGAACCAGCCTGACGGGTTGTTATCTCACCCAAAAAACAGAAAGGAGAAGCGATGAAACTTCTCCTTTTTGTTTTTATAATTAAGCTACTTGGCTTACAATTTCGTCAAATCTGATGTCAAAATGAGAGGCATCATATACGCATTTACCATCCTGAATTAACAAAACTTGCGGCGATTGATGCTCAATAGCAAAGTCTTTGGCAATTTTGTTAGAAATACTTCTGTAACGCAGTAAATCCAGATAAAAGGGTTCAATATTCTTAGCTTTTGTGTCGTCCCAAGCTCTTTCTATGCGCCCTAGAGAGGTGGCACTTATTGAACAAGTAGTACTATGCTTGAAAAGCAAAACCGGATGGTCAAAAGATTTTTGTTTGATTTCGTCTAACTGTAATTCGTCGTTGATATGCTGCCAGTTCATTATATTTAACTTTTGTACTGGTTTTATAACCAAAAGCCTGTTACAAAAGTTTCTTGACGCAAGTATCTGAAAGTGTCTTGTTTACGATAAGTAATTACGGTAAATAATCATGAGCTGATACCTAGCATTCAGGATTTTGAGGGCGAAAAACTTGACCAAATTTGTTTTTTTTAAAAATTTCAGGAATTTAGATACAATTCCTACATAATTCGGCACCGAAGATTTATCGTTCTGATTTACAGCAACACTCCAGGCAATACAATAATAAGCCAGCGCATTGGTAATATCCATGAGCGAGTGCACAAATATATTCTGTGTAATAAAATGGTAATCGCTATAAAATACGTCTTTAATCAGGATGAGAGATACCCCGATGGCCCCTATCCAGTAGCTTTTTTTGTTCACAGGTCTGAAGTACCCAAGCACCACCAACACAAACAATTCAAAAGCATATAGCACTGTAATCAGAAAAACAGTATCAGGAATTACCTTCAATAAAACAAAACCAAAAAAGAAAAATACAAATCCTGCCGGAATAGCCAATTTTAAGAGGTTTTTACGCTCAAGGCTATATACGTGTGTTCCTTCTTTCTGAAATATAATAATGTAAACCAAATGCACAATACAAGCCAGAGTAATCTGAGTAAGTTCACCATTATTTTTATAATTAATAATAATGGTGGCATCAGCAAAACCACCCAATACATACGCAAAATATACTAGTTTATCAACACCTGAATGCTCCCATTTACGTGCAAACCCGTAGTATACCCCAATCATTGGCATTAATAGTGTGCTACCAATGAGCAGAGCCAGGCTATCTTGATACAAGAAAGCATAGATATTGTACATTACTAATATGGCTAATAATATAGTAACTACTCTTTGCATTAGTCAGAATAATCTATCAATTTATAATTAACAAGGTTTGGCAATACATTTATTGTAACAAAAATAAGTCCAATAAATCTCGATGATAAAAATTGAGATTTAAAAACTTGAACATCAAACGGATAGAAGGGTTTTGATATAACACTTCATGGCTAATAGTATATCAAAACATGTGCTAAATATATACTATATGTTTTAAATTTTAAAAAAAAATTCGATTTTTTTTTCAATACACCTTCCAAAACAAACTTTTTACAGCCACTTATCCACATTTTAACGCCATTTATCGGTTTCACACATTTTTTTTAAATATTGGTACATTTTTTGACAATCTTTATATCCGAAAATAAGTCCCCATTTTCAGAAAAAAATAGCCATTACGATAACCTAAAAATCAATTTTATGAAAGACCTGCCAAAACAGATGTTGTATGTGAATGACGTTTTCAGTACAGCTCGCGACCTCGGACTCATTCAGGTGAAGGCACAGCAAGACGGAGAATCGAGCCGTAAGATTTCAATAGATGGAAAATCTTATGTCAGTTTTATGTCGAATAATTATCTTGCTTTCGAAAACGATGAGAGAGTGAAAGAGGCCGCCATTGAAGGCATCAGAAAGTATGGAATGCAAACTTCCATTTCGAGAATGTATATGTCGTTTGACCACTATCTTGAACTGGAAGATAAATTAGAGAAGATTTTTGGTTTGCCCACATTTCTTGCTTCAAGTACCACACTAGGGCATTTTGCCTACCTCCCTGTTATCATCGGTAGAAACGATGCAATTATTCTTGACCAGTTTGTTCATGAAAGTGTTCAGCTTGCAGCTAATAATTTAAAAGCTGATGGCTATCATGTTGAAATGATTAAGCACAGCCAAATGGAGATGCTGGAAAGAAGAATAAAAATTCTAAGCGAAAAATACGACAATGTCTGGTATCTGGCCGATAGCGTTTACTCAATGCACGGCGACACCGCTCCTTTAAAGGATGTTGAGGCATTGCTAAATACATACGAAAAATTCAGAGCTTATATTGATGATGCCCACGGCATGAGTTGGATTGGCGAAAACGGTAAAGGATTTGCCTTACACAACATACCCCGCCATGAGAAATTATATGTTATTACATCATTAAATAAAGGTTTTGGTGCATTTAGTTCTGCGCTGATTTTTCCGAATCAGTTAACCAAGCAAACCGTTTATAACTGTGGTGGCGCGCTCCGATTCTCGGCTCCGACACTACACGCTGGTATAACTGCGGCATCTTGCATTGCTGATATTCATTTATCTGACGAAATTTACGAAAGACAAATGCGCCTGAACGAATTAATTAATGTTTTTGCACAAAAGTCTAAAGAGTTTAACCTTCCGGTAATTAATTATGCGCACACACCACAGTTCTTTTTGGGTCTTGGTAGTGTAGAATTACTGATTCGTTTTTCTCAGTTTCTGATGAGCAAAGATTTCCTACTAAGCCCGTCAACAGTTCCGGCGGTTCCTGTAAAACATTCAGGTTTCCGTATTTCGTTAAGCCTTTACCAAACAGTTGAAGACGTTGTCAATCTGGTTGATTTGCTGGCCGAATATATCGAAGTACTCGAAAAAGAAGGCGTATTTAATAAAGAACAAGTTTTGAAAGGCTTTAAAATGAGCGATAAACAACGCCAGCTAGTATAAGAGCCTGACAACATAATATTTATAATTTAACCTCCATCTGATAAGAATGGAGGTTTTTTTATGGTTTAATCTTAGTTTATTAATAAATTTGTCTTTCTTTTATCCAATTCTTTAGGTGTATCCTGAGTTTTTTGCCTATCTTTATAACAAACTTAACCGCATTCATCAACACTAAGTATTTTTACTTATACTAAAAGTACCAATCAACTATAAATGAGCCTTAATACCGATAACATCCGCCTAGTATTTGGACTGAAACTAAAACAACTGCGTCTCGACAAGGGGATGTCACTCACCGACCTAGCCCAGAAGTCAGGGCTTTCGATGTCGTATATAAATGAAATTGAAAAAGGCAAAAAATATCCGAAGTCTGATAAAATTGTTGCACTAGCCGAAGCGATGGGTGTCGACTACGACAGTCTGGTTTCTCTCAAACTCAATAAAAAACTCGAACCTATTTCAGAACTGCTGCATTCAAATTTTCTGACTGAACTTCCCTTTGAAATTTTTGGAATCTCTCCTGCCGACCTCCTCGAACTTCTCTCCGGTGCCCCTACAAAACTTAGTGCTTTTATCAGTACCATTATTGAAATAGGGCGTAATTATAACATGACCGTCGAGCAGTTCTATTTTGCAGTTTTGAGGTCATATCAGGAAATGCACGATAATTACTTTCCTGAACTCGAAGACGCAGTCGACCAGTTTCTTGCAGAAAACAAAATAAGCCCCGACCAACAAATTGATGAATTTTATTTATCTAATCTGCTCACAGATAAATATGGTTTCACGATAAAATACTTCGACGAAGAAGACTACCCCCATATTATTAATATACGTTCGGTTTTTTTGCCTAAAACCAACACTTTACTTATTAATAAACGTATTACTTCAGACCAACGAGCCTTTACACTTGGCCGTGAGTTGGGGTTCCTGTACATGAAAATGAAAGACCGCCCCTACACTTCTTCATGGGTTGAGGTAAAGTCTTTTGAAGAGATACTGAATAACTTCAAGGCATCTTATTTTGCAGGTGCAATTCTGATTCGTAGAGAAAAACTACTTGAAAAACTAGAACATCTTTTTAGCCAGGAAACATGGAATGATAAAACCCTGATTGACCTCGCAGAGCATTTTCAGGCTACACCAGAAACCCTTTACCACCGAATCAGCAACGTATTGCCCAAGTACTTTGGTATTGATGGTATTTTTTTCCTACGGTTTGAAGCACCTGCCGGCAAAAAAGATTATCACCTTACCAAAGAAATGCACCTTTCAAAACGCCATACCCCTCATGAAACCCAACAGGAACATTACTGCCGCCGCTGGATTTCGCTGAATATATTAGATGATGTGTCGGATTTGCAACAAAAAAGTGAAATAAAAGACCCACTGGTAGGCGTACAGATTTCAAATTATGTTGATTCAAAAAGCCAGTATTTTGTAATGTCGATGGCTCGCCCGCTGAACATTATTTCTCACTTGAATATAAGTGTTACAATGGGCTTTGAAATGGACGATAAACTACGGGCAAAATTCAAATTCCTGAACGACCCCAAAATACCCGTGCGTGATGTAAACCAAACCTGCGAACGTTGCAGTCTTTTTGATTGTAAAGAGCGTGTAGCGGCTCCGGTAATTTTACAGAAAAAACGTCAGATATACAACATGAAGCAAGCTTTAAAAGCTATGGAATAATAGCTCCTTTATAGCTGCCTTCTGCTAGCACGGTACAATAGCTGGCAGAAGGTTTTTTTGTGCCTCAAAAATGGTCTGCCAGTAACTTTCGGTACTAATCTTCAAGTTTAGAATAAAAAAAGAACTAACTTGCATACTAAATACAGCTTTCAAAAAGTTTATATCGAAAACCTATAATCTTTGCCTCATGCTACAACCAATTTTGCTTCAAGTTCCCGACTCAACTTCAACTGCAGCAAATGTCGAATCAATTAATTATTTAAGCCTTTTATTGAAAGGTGGCGTTGTTATCTACCCTTTATTATTCTTGTTGTTTTTAGCCATATTTTTTATTGTCGAACGCTATTTGTTTATCAAAGCGGCTTCAAACATTGATTTTGGCTTTTTAAGAACTCTAAAAGACAATATTTTACGCGGCGATTTACGTACAGCCATCACCCTTTGTAAAAGCACCAATCTGCCTATTTCACGAATCCTTGAAAAAGGTATTACACGTATTGGCCGCCCCGTTGAAGACATTCAAAGTGCTATGGAGATACAATCAAACCTTGAAATATCTAAGATGGAAAAAAACATTGGGTATCTGGGTCTGATTGCGGGGGTTGCTCCAATCCTTGGGTTTATTGGTACTATTTCAGGTATCATCAGAATTTTCTATGATATTGCTGCCACAGGAAACTTTACCATTGAAATTATTGCCAATGGTCTTTACGAAAAAATGATTTCTTCGTTTACAGGTCTTGTAGTTGGAGTAATTGCTTATTCGGGTTATCATGGCATTAACATGATGATTGACAAATTCAGTATACATCTGCAAGCTACCGTAATGGATTTCCTTGATACCCTCAACGAGCCTGTCAGATAAGGTATTAATCATTCACTCATTATCATCATGAGACTCAAAAGACAAAGAAGATTTGAAGCCGAAGTATCAACAGCATCGTTAAACGACATCATGTTTTTTCTGCTGTTGTTCTTCCTTATTATATCAACGCTTGGGAATCCTAACGTAATCAAGTTGTTATTGCCCAAATCGTCGAAATCAACGCACGATGTAAGTAAGCAACCGGTTTCGTTAAGTATTACTAAAGACAAAGTATATTACATTAACAATACTCCGGTGCCTTTTCCTGAATTAGAAGCAAGGCTCGTTGAAGCTACCAGCAAAATGGACGAACCAACCGTTGTACTCAGAGCAGAAAGTTCATTGACCGTACAGGATTTAGTAGATGCCATGTCGTTAGGGGCAAAACTTAAAATCAGAATGGTACTGGCAACCGAACTTGCCAAGTAAATGCTATTATTTTATTGCTATATCTGAATTAGGCGATAAATTATCGTCTAATTTTTTTTTATATCCTTCCTTAAAGTCTTTAAATTGCGTGTTTTCTGTATATTAGTTTTCCCGACAATGACAAATAAAACCAAATACCACATTTGATGGTTGTTTTCTGAAGTAACACAACAAGTATGAATTTCAAAGAGATTATAAATAGTGAGCCAATTTTTGAAGTAATTGCCCAGTCGGCCACCGAATTGGGCATTGAAGCCTATGTAATTGGTGGCTATGTAAGAGACTTATTACTTAAACGCGCTAATAAAGACATTGACATAGTTTGTTTAGGAAGTGGCATAGGGCTTGCCGAAAAAGTAGCCAGTAAATTGGGCAATAACGTACATGTAAGTTTTTTCAAGAATTTTGGTACTGCCCAGATTAAATTCAATGACCTAGAAATAGAATTTGTTGGTGCCAGAAAAGAATCATACAGACATGACTCCAGAAAACCGCTGGTTGAAGACGGCACGCTGGAAGACGACCAGAACAGGCGTGATTTTACCATCAATGCCATGGGTATTTCGTTAAACCTTAAAGATTTTGGCCAGTTAATTGACCCTTTCGATGGCGTAAATGATTTACAGAAAAAAACTATACGCACGCCACTTAACCCTGAAATTACGTTTTCTGATGACCCTCTTCGTATGATGCGCGCCATCAGGTTTGCCTCTCAACTGGGTTTTGATATTGAAGGCACTACGTTTGATGCCATTGCAGCCATGAAAGACCGCATCGGTATTGTATCGCAGGAGCGTATCATTGAAGAATTAAATAAAATCATACTTTCGCGTACGCCTTCTTATGGCTTCAAGCTATTATTTTATACCGGTTTGCTACAAATTATTTTTCCTGAATTCTGCGAATTACAAGGCGTAGAAACCATGGATGGCAAAGGTCATAAAGATAACTTTTACCATACCTTGCAGGTACTCGATAACGTAGCTATAAAATCAGATGATTTATGGCTTCGCTGGGCAGCAATTCTGCATGATATTGCCAAGCCTGCCACAAAACGTTTTCATCCGAAAGCGGGGTGGACTTTCCACGGACACGAAGAACTGGGAGCTAAAATGGTGCCTGCTCTTTTCAGGAAACTAAAACTTCCTTTAGATAGCAAAATGCGCATGGTTAAGAATCTGGTCAGGTTACACCTCCGCCCTATTGCTTTGGCAAAAGATGGCGTAAGTGACTCGGCACTAAGACGTTTACTTTTTGAAGCCGGAGAAGACATTGATTCACTGATGATTTTATGCAGGGCCGATATTACTTCAAAAGATTATAACAAAGTAAAACGCTACTTGTCTAACTACGACAAAGTAGAAGAAATGTTGATAGAATTGGACGCCAAAGATAAACTTCGTAATTTCCAGCCCGTTATTACAGGCGAAATTATTATGGAGGCTTTCGACCTGAGCCCTTCGCGTGAAGTAGGAAATATAAAAATAGCTATCAGAGAAGCTATTCTGGAAGGTATTATTCCGAACGATTTTGAAGTAGCCTATGACTATATGATAGCCGAAGGAGAAAAACTTAATTTAAAACCTGTAAAAACAAAAGAAGAGTTACGAACATCAGTTGTACCTAAATCTTAATATAAATATATATGAACGACGAAAGCGCAAAATTTAAAAGAACCTTAGGAGGTATATTAACAGGACTTGGCTTATTACTATTACTTTTTGCTTGTGCTGCTTTTATGTCGAGCAGTAACAAAGTAATGGGGTTCGATGTATCAGGAGCCAGAAAAATTGCGCCTGCGGTTCTCGGACTTATTCTGATGGTGTCAGGTGTAGGCATGATTAACCGGACTTAAGTTCAAAAGCCTGATAGTTGCGTTTTTTAACATAAACTATCAGGCTATTTTTTTAGTATTTCTATCCCGATATTACATTGCAGGCATTTTTTTGGGGTGCAAAAATTATTAAATAACTCAATGCTCGCTTGTGCATCAAAAGCAGTTTTTATGCTTAGTCCCAAGCTCTTCCATGTATCTACAATATGGTTGCTTTCGGCCGGAAATGACTCCAGAAAAGCAATAGCCCTATCCATAAACACCTGATTATCTGTTTTCTGAGCATAACAAGCCAATAAAGGTATTACCGTATTTATAAGTAAAATATCTACCGAGTTCTTGCCCAAACCTGTATTTTTCTTTGCCCCTTTCTTAGCGAAATGATAG
Source organism: Emticicia sp. 17c (assembly GCF_037153985.1). Classification (NCBI taxonomy): domain Bacteria; kingdom Pseudomonadati; phylum Bacteroidota; class Cytophagia; order Cytophagales; family Leadbetterellaceae; genus Emticicia; species Emticicia sp. 17c. The sequence continues at coordinate 195,317 of NZ_JBBAYI010000011.1, read as the reverse complement.
TTTTCCTGCCAGTAGGCTGACTGCTCCACTTGCAAAGCCTTCCGTAATTCATCAACAGATTCAGTCTGTGTAAACAACGAAAAAAAGCTCTTTTGCTGAACTATTAATTTTGCCAGTTGTGCAATTCGGATAGTCGGAAAATTAGCAGGTCTGGTTCGCATCAGTTTCCATTCATGTGCCTGCAATGCCTGCTCTTTCAGCGAAAATTTTGTAGCAAAGAAATCATACTCCTGCTGTAATTTTTCAGAATAGCCATCTACTTTTGTCAACAAACCCGACTGCCCAAATAACATTGCTTCTACCTGTACAAGGCTGTCGCGGTGTTTCTGAAGCACTTTCAGAGGCAGATTCTGAGCCAGACGCAAAAAAGCTTCTGAATTGAGTTTAAAACCGAAGTTTCTGGCTATCAACTGATACGTAGTTTCTTCCCAGTCACCCTGATTTGTTTCCAGTAGCTCTTCAACCAGCTTCGATTTCTGAATCAGGCGTTTTGTTAAAGCCTTGTCGAGTATCGCTATTTTAGATAACTCTGAAACCGCGCCGAATTGCTCGGCACAAGGAATAGCATTTGTATTGCCATCGGCCACAAGCATTTGATATTTAGCCAGAAGTCCTGTTTCGGTAATAGTTTTAAGTGCCAGTGTCGGAATCACGCTTCCGTCTTTACGTAAAATAGGTTGGTCGTACTCCCACACTACATGCAGAATAACATTATTGTAGCCACTATCAAATTGATGAAGATGCTGGTTCCAGTCAGACGACCTAATATGTATTTCGATATTTCCTACCCATTCTATTTCGCCAATCTGCAAACGCGCATTTAAGAAATCAGGCCCTGCATCGGTATTCAGAATTCCGGTTTTAAATACCTTCACAGGTTCCTGATTAGTGGTTTGCAGCAACGTTTTATTAAATTGTTGAAACTGCCACAGGTAATGAATAAACGACTCTGTCATGGTTAAATTTTAGTCAAACAGCATTAATGATAGACACTATTTGGCAGCAAGGTAGGTTTCCATTTCTTCCTGCACTTTTTTGGCTTCTTCGGTTGCTTTTGCAGCAAAATCTTTGTCAGCAGAAGCATAAATAATAGCTCTCGAAGAGTTCACGAGTAATCCACAATGCTTGTTCATACCATAGCGCGAAACATCTTCAAGGCTTCCGCCTTGCGCCCCTACTCCTGGTACTAGTAAAAAATGATCTGGTGCTAGCTGGCGTATTTCAGAAAGTTTATTAGCCTGCGTAGCCCCTACTACATACATCATCGACTCGCTATCAGCCCATTCCTGCGACTGCACTATTACCTGCTCATACAAAGCTCTTTTCTTACCTTGTGCTTCAACGGTCAGGTGCTGAAAATCATGGCTACCAATATTTGAAGTAAGGGCCAGTAATATTACCCATTTACCTTTAAATTCCAGAAAAGGCTGTACAGAATCACGACCCATGTATGGAGCTACTGTAACAGAATTAAAATCGAAGCCTGATGAGCTTTTGTCAAAGAAAGTCCGTGCATATAAGCCAGAGGTATTGCCGATGTCGCCGCGTTTGGCATCAGCAATGGTAAAGCAGTGGTTAGGAATATATTCCATTGTTTTTTGCAGGCTCTCCCACCCTTTTGCGCCCATTGCCTCATAAAATGCAATATTAGGTTTATAGGCTACGGCATATTTTTCAGTAGCATCAATAATCTGGCGGTTAAATTCAAAAATAGGGTCTTTGGTCTGCAATAAATGTGACGGAATTTTCTTGATGTCGGTATCAAGCCCTACACACAGATAAGATTTCTTTTTTGTGATTTGCTCAAAAAGCTCTTGTTTGGTCATAAATTAAAAAAATTTTGGCAAATTTCCTTAATTCTACTGATTTAATAAGAAAAGTAACATAAAATTATTTTAGAAATATTACTTTTGTGCTAATTACTAAATGATAAAATTTGCAGGATTATTCATAATTTTGCGATTTTACAAGCAAAAAGCAAATTGTAGTATATTCCTACTAATCTAAAAATTGACTAAAGACAATAATGGAGTTTAGACAAACATCAATCGAAGGCCTAATTGAAATTTATCCGCGTATTTTTGGTGATGACAGAGGATATTTTTTAGAATCTTACCACAAAAAGGCATTTAGCGACAACGGCATCCCTTTTGATTTTGTTCAGGACAACCAATCTTTGTCTTCGGCAGGCGTTTTACGTGGCTTACATTTCCAGAAAGACCCTCATGCACAAGGTAAGCTGGTAAGAGTAATTATTGGTAAAGCGTTAGACGTAGCTGTTGACCTACGCCCTGAGTCTCCTACATTTGGCCAATATCAGAAATTTTTGCTCGATGCTGAGCTGCAAAATATGGTATATATTCCGGCCGGCTTCGCTCATGGTTTTCTGGCATTAGAGAAGTGTCTCTTTACTTATAAATGTACTCAGTTCTATAACAAGGCTTCTGAAGGAGGTATTATCTGGAATGACCCTGACCTTGCTATTGACTGGGGAATTGAACACCCGAATATCTCCCCAAAAGACCTTGAACTGCCTAAGCTAAAGGAGTTATTTTAAAATTAAAGAAGAAACATTTTTTGTCATAAATGATACCAATTTAATCATTTATGAAATATTTTTTTTCAAAACTCTGATAGAAAGGCTTTTACTACCGCTTGCTATTTTTCTGTTATAATAGTACTTTTCTGGCACGGTGTTGGCGCATAGTATAAATACGAAAGGCAATATAAGTTATAAAGATTGAATCCTGATTTATACTAAAAAACACACTTAAGTCAATGTTTGAAACATTGTTCAAGAAATCTATTTTAGGCAAGAAAAATGTCTTAGCTAACCATCCTCTTACTGTTGACGTGCACGCTCACTTACTCCCCCAACTCGACGACGGGGCTTCAAGTGTAGAGCAAAGTATTGCTATCATTAAAGGGCTTCAGGCTTTAGGATATAAGAAAATTATTGCAACGCCTCATGTAATGAGTGGTTTCTATAATAATTCTTATGATGACATTCTGCAATCGTTGTATTTATTGAGAGGCGTTTTAAAACGTTACAATATTCAGGTTGAGCTTGATGCCTCAGCCGAATATTATCTGGAAGATTCTTTATTTGATTTAATTGAACGCAACGAGATTTTATCGTTTGGCGGGAGAAAAAAGTATCTGCTATTTGAGGCTTCATTTGTTACTAAGCCTTCTGAAATAGTAGAAGCAGCCCGTCGGATGCAAAAAGCAGGATACATTCCCGTATTGGCACATCCCGAACGATACATTTCCTTAAACAATATCGATACACTCACCCGCTTATTGTTTAATGGTATTCTTTTTCAGGTTAATATTGGCTCAGTTACGGGGTATTATTCAAAACAGGCACAAGACATGGCAGAAATGCTCATCAAAAAAAATATGGTGGCCTTTTTCGGAACTAACTGCCACAATGAGGCTCAATTAAAAAGTATTAAAACTGCCTTTGAATTGCCTCATTTCTGCAATGCTGCCAGAGAAAACGCACTGAATAACTCGTTAATGGAAATGTATGGCACTCATCAGATAAATAAAATCTATTCAAGAGCCTGATTGATGGTTTTCTTGAGTATCAAATTTCAAAGACTTTAAAACAAGTTCGTTTCCATCAAAAACGGCATAGCTGTCGTACCATATCCAGTCACCCAGATTAATATAACGGGCTGTTGGAGTAATATTGATGTCTACTTTAGTGTGGCGATGCCCAAAAATGTAGTAGTCGTGGTGTTCTTGAGCTTCAATCTCTTTTGAGTACCCGACCAGATGCTCTTTGTCGTCGCCCAAGTATGTTTCTATGGTTCTTTTTTTTCGCCAGCTATGTTTGGTCCATATCTGCCCAAGCCACATCCCAAGATTAGGGTGCAATACCCGATTGAACAAAAAACGTGGCAATTTTCCTTCAAAAACAATTTGCAAGAGTTTATAACCGTAATCGCCTTTGCCTAAGCCGTCGCCATGCCCAACATAGAATTTTTTATTATTAAAAATATAGGTTTTAGGGCGGCGAACCGTTTTAATATTCAGTTCTTTTTCGAAATAATCGGTCATCCACATATCTCGGTTTCCCAGAAATACAATAATTTCGATACCAGCATCTGACAGCTCAGCAAGTTTTCCCAGAAACCGCACAAACCCTTTAGGCACTACCCGCCGATACTCGAACCAGAAATCGAACAAATCGCCAACTAAAAAAATGATTTCAGCGTCATGCCTGATACTCTCAAGCCATGCCACAAGCCTTTTTTCACGATTCAGGCTATCAAGGTGGTTAGGAGCTCCCAAATGAAAATCAGAAGCAAAATATATTTTTTTCCCGTTTGATAAGTTTCGGTTCAAGCGCGTATTTACGGAGGTCAAAATGAATTACTATGTTATTATTTTTGCAAAAATACAGATTTTATCAGGCTTTCGTAAAATTTGGTTTTGTTAAAAATCTTCTTTCCTTATCTTTACATCAAAATCTTAAAGACCAAACTTAAAAATATATATACATTCAATGAAACGAGTATTGATAGCCGAAGATAGCTCAGTTATTCAGAACTTAGCCAAGAAAATTCTGGAATTTCAGAATTTTGAAATTACCGCTGTAAAAAACGGAGAACAAGTAATGCAATTACTTGATAAAGAAGATTTTGATATTCTGCTCCTTGACATCAATATGCCAATTATGGATGGTATGGAATGTATAAAAGCTATTCGTGAATTATCAGACAAGAAAAAAGCTAATATTCCGGCAGTGGCTATAACCGGAAACGCCAAAAACTATTCTGAAGATGATTTCAAGGTAGCAGGCTTTAACGATGCTCTGATGAAACCTTTGAACTTTGATAGGCTTGTAACCGTAGTAAAGGGGTTAACAGAATAGTTTCGACAGTTTTTATATTTCTGGTGGCAATGGTTTCCATTGCCCTTTCAACCCTTCAACATGCAAGTAACTTTTCTCGGAACAGGTACTTCGGGAGGTATTCCCGTACTTACGTGTGGATGTGAAGTCTGTAATTCTTTAGATTTCAGAGATAAACGTCTGAGGGTATCTGTATGGATAGAAGTAAATAATAAAAGTTTTGTTATAGATACTGGCCCTGATTTCAGGCAACAAGCGTTGCGCGAGCAAATCAGGCAACTTGATGCCATTATCTATACCCACGAGCACAAAGACCACACAGCAGGGCTTGACGACGTTCGGCCTTTTAATTATCTGCATGGTATCCGTCACCTGACTCTTTATGGGCATTCGCGGGTGTTGAATCAATTAAAACGTGAATTTGCTTACGCCTTCGACGACATCAAATATCCGGGTGTACCATTACTGAATCTTCAAGAAATTGCTTCTGAAGAAACAAATCAGCAATTTCAGATTGAAGGGGTAAACTTTACACCTATCGAAGTCTTTCATCATCGTTTACCTGTATTGGGGTTTCGGGTAGGTGGCTTCACGTACATTACTGATGTAAACTACATTCCTGAAAAAGAAATGGAAAAAATATATGGTACCGAGGTGTTGGTATTAGGAGCCTTACAGCGTGAACCACATATTTCTCATTTCACCTTACAACAAGCCATTGAAATAGCGCAGAAAATTAACGCCCCTACTACCTATTTTACCCATATCAGCCATAAAATGGGCTTGCATGCCGAAGTAGAAAAAGAATTGCCTGCTAATATTCATCTGGCTTATGACGGGCTAAAGATAATTTTACCGAACCCTTGACGAGACAATATTGTTTCTATCAATATGGCCGAGCAAAACGATCTTCCTCCAAAATATTATCTCGAGTATTTTAATTATCTGCTGGATTTTGTTCAGGAGAAATACCGGCATATTCTCAATGAAAACGAATGGCGTTTTCTAAGAAAATATTACTGCCTGAGCGAAGACGCCCAATGCTTGTTTATTAGATTCAGTAACCGCAAAGGTCTGTTTTTTAAATTAAATAAACTGGCATACGCCGAACTTACAGACATACCCAATCTATTAAACGAACTGCTGGAAAGAGAGTTTATAGAACCTGTTCAGGCAGAAAAACATGCTACCTTTGGCAAAGAGCTGCTGGGTGTTTTTTCAAAAGACGAATTAGCCACAAAGTTTTCGGCTGTTATTAATGCTACTACTGACAAACTCTCAAAACCTGTAAAGCCCGCTTATAAAAAGCTAAAAAAAGATGAACTCGTTGAGGCCATTCTAACCGATTTCAGTTTTGAAGAAATTGTGGAAGTAATTCAGGACCTAGAACCAGTTATTAAGGTTTGTTTTGAATTTGAAGTAACTTTCATGAAGTTTCTGTTCTTCGGAAACCGCTATCTTGACATGACCGAATTTGTGGTGCGCGACTTGGGTCTTGTACAGTTTGAACACCACGACGACGATAAACTGGTGGCTCGTTTTAATACCCGAAAAGATGCAGAAGATAAATGGCTGATTACTGACCAAAATGACCTTTTTTCTCAATTAAAAGATAACGCGCCGCCTCTGGAAGTTTATGACTGGTTCATGAATTTTGCCGACTCGGTAGATGAGCTTAGCGAGATAGCCAAGCCTTCTTATGAAAGGCTTATTTTAAAGGTAGGTACGTTTCTGGAAAAAAATAAGCTATATGATGAAGCTCTGAATATTTTCAGGCTAACCGAACAGGTGCCTTCACGCGAAAGACAGGTGCGTACACTTCAGAAATTAGGTTATATAGACGAGGCATTGTCGTTATGCCAACTGATGATTGAGTTCCCTAAAAATGCTGATGAGAAGTTTTTTGCCATAGATTTTACTACCCAAGTTAACAGTAAAAAGCGTGTACATAAAAAAAGTACAACTTCGTGGCTCCATCAATCAGAATCGATTACCGTTTCAGAAGATTTTAGGCATCAGGTCGAGATGGGTGTGGCAGATTATTATCAGTCTTATGGAAAAACAGCCGTTTTTACTGAAAATCACGTGTGGAGAGCCATATTCGGGTTAATTTTCTGGGATATTGTGTTTGACCCTAGTCTGGTGGCTTTTCATCATCCATTCCAAAGAAGACCCTCTGACTTATACTTACCTGATTTTTATGAGAAAAGAAGAGATTTAATCATCAGCCATCTGGATAGCTTTGAACACGTACAGGCTTTGCTGGTATATATGGGCGAACGCTATGAGTCAAAATTTGGCATTGCTAACCCCTTTGTACCGTGGCTCGAAGAAATGTGGTTGGTTGTCAGAAAAGCCGTTGAGGTAATTAATTTCGAATCCTTGAAAAAAATCCTGCATGAAATGTCGAAAAACCTTGTCGAAAATCTTCGTGGGTTTCCTGACCTTTTTATGTGGGACGAACAGGAATATTGTTTTGTAGAAGTAAAATCGCCGACCGACAACTTATCTAATCAACAATTATTCTGGCTTCAGTTTTTTAAAGAAGTAGGCGTTAATTCAAAGGTATTGCGGGTTTTCTGGGAGCCATCTTCTATAATGGAAGCTACCTCTGACGTACTGCCCGAAACCAACGCAGACGAAAAGGATGATTAATAATTACTGCCCGCGCCTCCACCTCCAAAATTACCTCCTCCGAACTTCGCTTTGTCTCCCTGCCCATGCTGAGGCAAAACCTGACTAACCAGAAATGCCTCAAAGTCACGATATTTACTTTCTTTTGACTGTTGGTAGCTCATTCCATATTTAGGTGTTTTCAGGTATCTTATTAATATAATAGCCAAACTCACTAAAGCAGTACCGCCCACGGTAAGTGCCCATTCAAGCGGTAGAACAGAAAAATAATAACGATAGGTAAATATCGAAAAAACTACACAAAATGCCCCTACAATCAGCATCTTACGGTCTCGATTTTTAAGTCCCAAAAACAGGTATGCTAAGGGGGTAACCACCGTAAAAAAGTAAAATAAAGGCGCAAAACTTATTTGTACTGAACTGGATAAATTATTCAACATTGCATTGCCCTCACGCACAATCAGGTAGTTTCCGCCCAGATAAAAAGTTATTAACGCCGATGTTTCAATACAAATTTGCGCATCAATATAATATGCCGAATCATCTTTCTTTTTCCACCATTTCACAAACACATACGCCACTACCGAAACAAGCATTATTACAAAGGGCATGATAGTTTTTCCGATAGAGAACTCGAGTAATAAAATAAACCAGAATCCAACCCAGACTACATAAATTCCAATAGCCAGAAAAGGGTCACCATAGCGAAGTAAAAAAGGGATAAACACCAGAAACATAATCAGATAATACCCATATAAAGCCAGCTTGAAATCTGTAAACGCAAAAATGGCAGTCAAGAGTAAGCCAATAGTTACATAGAGCAAGGCGTTGTCAGTTCCAGACCTGTAAAGTTTTTTGTTTATGATAAAATATTCGAGCAGGAAAAACAAACTAACTGCATAGATAAGGCAAATAATTGCCAAACCAATGTTGGTTTCAATTATAGAAGAAAAAAGTGTGACAGATAAAAAACCAAAGGTGGCTGAAATAGCCAGATTTGTAAAAATAAATAAGCCAAACTCAATAAAAATATTAGGCTGATAAAACCCTATCGGAAATTCCTTGCAGGCTTCTTCCATCTGCTCGGCACTAATTACTTTTTCGTCGTACCATTCTTGAATAATCTCCTGATTCTCAATATTATCAACCCATATTTCGTTGTATGCCTTTTTCATTTCTTGGTGCCAATGATTTGTTTGATATTAATCAGAAAAACTACTACTCCTATACCCGACATCATAAAATAAAACATATAAAAGTTAAAGTCCATGTTGCGAGCCCATTCTCCCTGAAAAATCCAGTAACTAACAGCAATGTATCCGTATATAACGCCTATCAGTAAAAACACATACGACTGTGCCTTACGGGCATACCAGATTGTTGCATAGCTTATCATAGCCACTATGGCCAGATAAACCAATTTTTCTTCAAACTGAAAAAGCCCTGCCAATGATGCCACAAACGCAATGTTACTGCCAAAAATATAATAGGTAAAAGTAAAGTGTTTTTTCCAGTTTTTATATTCTGTTATGGCTCCAATAGCAATCAGAAAAACGCCTAAGGCAATGGAAATATGAGTAATGTCGGCCGTCGAGAAGTTTTTTTGTTGCCAGAGTTTGATAGGTGCAATATTTACTCCTACCCATGAGCCAAAGGCCGTAATAGCCATTGAAAGCACTCCTCGGTGGTCGAATCGGTAAGCCAGAAAGAAAAATAATACAGCGGGTAAAAAAGCCGCCAGCCCGTAGCGTGTCCCAAAAAAATTATATTGGTATTGGAGGTAGCCTTCAAGGGTAAGAAACACTACGCAGGCTCCTAACAAGGCAAAATCGTCTAGTTTTTCGGTTTCAATTACTTCTTCCCATGTAAAAGGTTTACGATGCAGATAGGCATAATAAAGGCACCCCATAAAAGCAAGGCTTATCAGCCCAATTAATACATTATGCCCCAGCGAATCAATATTCTGGTAAATAACTACACCTAAGCCTGAGCCTAACAATGTAATGCCTACATATAATAGCGTACGGAGTTCCCAATGAACAGAAAAGGGCTTGTTGACTTCATAGGCAGCTATTTTTTCGGCCTGTTCGTTCTGAATAATCTGCTTTTCAGTTAGAGTTTTTAACAATTTCAGGTACTCCATAAAAACGCTTATATTTAATTGGCTGTTGTTTTAGATGTCTTCAATTCTAAACAAATGGAAAGGCAAAATGTATGGATCTAATTCCACATAATTGGTGTCTCCCTTCCACGTAAAGGTTGCACCCGTTACAAGGTCATGCACCCTGTAACTCTCCCAATCGCCCTTATGAATCTTGCCAAGTGGTACTTTTACCATTCCACTCTGCCGGTTATACCCGTCCAGATTTACTATACATAAAATTCTATTCCCGTCTGAAGCCGTTTTCAAGTAAGCTAATAGTTGGTCGTTGTTAATTTCGCAGAACTCAATATTATTTGTACTATGAAATGCTGTATTTTCTTTTCTGATTCGGTTAATCTGGGTAATAATATAGGTCATTTTGTTGCGGTGTTCCCAATTCCACCACTTAATTTCATATTTTTCAGAAAAACCATATTCTTCTTTATTAGGGTAAGGCTCATGGTATAAATACTCATAAGTAGGCCCAAAAATACCATAATTGCTTACCAGTGTAGCAGCCATAAAGTATCTTATCAAAAATAGGGGCTCATGCCTTCCCTGCAACATATACGGATTAATATCATGGGTATTTGGCCAGAAGTTCGGACGGAAATAATACTTCATTTCGCCTTTGGTTAACTCTTCCATATACTGAATTATCTCTCCCTTATGTGTACGCCACACATAATAGGTATACGACTGTGTATAACCAAGTTTGGCTAATTGTTGCATTACCTTAGGCTTTGTAAATGCCTCCGACAGGAAAATCATATCGGGGTAATCGGCCTTAACTTCAGCAATTACCCACTCCCAGAACCCAAATGATTTTGTATGAGGGTTATCTACCCTTATGATTCTTACACCCCATTCAGCCCATGTCAAAATCAGTTTTTTTAGTTCTTGCCACAGATTTTGCCAATCGGCTGTTTCAAAATTTACGGGGTAAATATCCTGATATTTTTTTGGTGGGTTTTCGGCATATTTAATGGTGCCATCGGGCAGAATTTTAAACCAGTCGGGATGTTGTTTTACCCACGGGTGGTCGGGTGAGCATTGAATGGCAAGGTCCATAGCCATTTCCATTCCATAGTGCTTACACGCTTCTACTAGGTGTTTAAAATCTTCTAGGGTACCCAGTTCAGGATGAATGGCATCGTGCCCTCCTTCTTCTGACCCAATACCATAAGGTACACCGGGTTCTCCTTCCTGACTAGCAACAGAGTTGTTTTTTCCTTTTCTATGGGTTTTGCCAATGGGGTGTATTGGCGGTAGGTATAGTACATCAAAGCCCATCTCGGCAATTCTGGGTAGTAACTGCTCTACATCTTTGAAGGTTCCGTGTTTGCCTATCTCTCTGGCTGCCGAACGAGGGAACATCGAATACCATGTTGAGAAACCTGCTTTTTGTCTGTCGACATATACCTTTAATTCTTGATACCTGAAAGGCGACTGGCGTTCAGGGTATTTTGTAAGCCATTCGGCCATATCCTGACTTAGCGCAATATGAATAGCTTCATCATAACGCTCTTCTGCTTGCCCGTAAGCACTTTTCATGGCTTTAGCAGCCTCCTGAATCATTTTTTTATCATCACCTTTAGCCCGTTTCGCCATGGCGTTCAAAAAGATTTCCCCCTGCATTAACTCTACTTTCAGGCGTTGCCCATCTCTTGCTTTTGCATCAACTTCATGTCTCCAGCTAGCAATATGGTCGGCCCACGCTTCAACTGTATAAGTGTAGAAACCTTGTTTTTCTACCTGAAAGTGGCCTACCCAACGGTCATTTTCAGCCAGAAGCATTACTGTTTCAGTCCAGTTCTGGTCAGTTTCATGTTTAAACAATAAGCGAGCTGCCAGTTTATCATGGCCATCAATAATAATATCTGCTTCAATGGTAATAGTTTCACCAACAACTGCTTTAATGGCATAGCGGCCACCATCAATTTCAGGGCTTACTCTTTCGACCACTGCACGGCATTGGCCGTCAAGCGGAAAAGGGAAATGATTTTTCATACATTAGAGATACGCGAGCTAATCTGTGATGTTTATCTGCTCGTCAGGTGTCTTAGTCGTCTTAAAATATACGATAGGTTAAAGAATATGTCTCAAATTTCTTCTTTTTTTAATTCAAAAAAAAGTTTAGCACGAAATTTGAAATTTAATAGATATTACTATCAATTATTACTATTATGAAAAGAAGTCTCATATCCACAATTGTAATGCTTTGCATACTCAACTTTGCCTTTGCCAACGAAGATTTACCTAATGACAAAAACAAGAGGAACAATAAAAAAGCGCGTGTCGATGAAAATGGCAATTCGAAAGAAATGCTCCAGAACTTTATTTATGTAAAACAAAAAAGTGACTTGGTCGGCTATGGCTTACAGTTGGCATCGTTCAGCAATTTAAATAATGCAAAAGAGTTTGCACGAAAAATAATTAAAGAAGGTAATGCAGAAAAAAATCAGGTGTTTATTTATACCGTAAATATTGATGACAAAACCTTCTACAAGGTCTATTTCGGTATAACTAAAACCGATGACTCTATCAGAGGTAAACAAAAATATTTTCTGGAACAAGGGCAATATGCTTTCGTGAAAGAATTTAAAGAGCAATAACAGTTTATTTTTCGCTCATTATCAATTACTTAGCGGAAGAAAAATAAATATCTTTTTCTTCCGCTTTATTTTTGTAGGTTTTATGGCTAATGAGCATTATTATTGGCACATTATTTGTAAATATTTTAGTAACCCGCTCTTCAGAGCAACCTACCCGTAAATTACTATAAATATGAAATTACGTGCCCCACTAAACCTATCAGGAGCTATTCTCCTGTCTTTTGCTTCAAGCATAGCTTGGGCTCAAACATCTGCCGGCCTTGCCGATGCACTTAATAAATCACCCAAAAAGGACACAGAAAAAAAAGTAAGAATAACTAATCTGGAAACCGATAAATCGGTTGTAGTTAGTATTACTGATGCTACTAAAACCAAAAGTAGCAACAAGGTAGCTTTTTTACCTGAAAAGGTTGATGTGAAAAGTAGTAATGGTAAGGTAAAAATACAACCTGTAAACGACGATGACGAGGTTGAGGTACTTTGGGCTACTGCCGATGTAAGTACCGCCCCTGCTAAAAGTTATGCACCTACAAAAAAGGTAGCAAAAGAGAAAGAAATCAGGTTGGAAACAACAAAGATTGAAGATTTTGAAGTAAATCATGTATATAACCTGAAAGGTAAAATGCAGGAAGCCAATGGCTATGGCTTACAGCTAGGTGCTTTCGGGCAACTTAAAGCCGCTAAAGATTTTGCCAGCCAGTTAACTCAGAAAGGCGAAATAGAAGAAGATAAAATATTTATTCAGGTAAGCAAAGCGGCCGACAAACCAATGGTTTACCGCGTAATATATGGTCTTTATGATTCAGAAATAAATGCTAAAACTACACAAAAGCAAATCGAAACTTTAGGGTATCAGGCTTTTGTGAAAGGGTTCAAATAAATTTGTCAGGAATTTTTTAAGTGTCAATGTTCTTTACGAACAACCGTTAACAAAAAATCTCCACCCGCTGGGTGGAGATTTTTGTTTATAAAATATTTTATCAGGCTCCTTCAAACTGACGCAGAAATCTCACGTCATTCTCAAAAAACAAGCGTAGGTCGTTAATTCCATACCGAAGCATGGTTATTCTTTCAACACCCATACCAAAAGCAAAACCTGTGTATTCTTCAGGGTCAATGCCACTATTTGCCAGCACGTTAGGGTCAACCATACCCGAACCGGCAATTTCAACCCAGCCGCTGTGCTTACAGATATTACAGCCTTTGCCTCCACAAATAAAGCACGACACGTCAATTTCTGCACTTGGCTCGGTAAATGGAAAATAACTAGGACGTAACCTGATTTTTGTGTCCTTGCCAAACATTTCTTTAGCAAAATGATACAAGGTATCTTTCAGGTCTTTAAAACTCACATTTTTATCAACGTATAGACCTTCAATCTGATGAAACTGGCAATGCGCACGGGCTGAGATAGCCTCATTACGGTATACACGGCCTATCATGATTGAGCGAATAGGTGGCTTCTTGCGTTCCATTAAACGTACCTGTACGTTTGATGTATGTGTGCGAAGCAGTACATCGTCTTTCTGAACAGCCTTTTTCTCTACAAAGAAAGTATCCTGCATTTCACGTGCAGGGTGGTTTTCGGGGAAGTTCAACGCTGTGAAGTTATACCAGTCGGTTTCTACTTCGGGGCCATCTTCATGATTAAAGCCCATGCGTGCAAAAACCTCTAGCACACGCTGGCGTGTAAGTGTCAGCGGATGAACAGTACCAGAAAAATTAGGCACCACCGGAAGTGTCAGGTCCAAACCAAGGCCTGTGTTTTCTTCAGAGGCGTTCTCCAAGGCATCCGAAAACTCCTTAAATCGTTGTTCTGTAATATTTTTCAACTTATTAAGCTCCTGCCCTACTGCCCTTTTTTGTTCGTTGGCAACAGCCTTGAACTGCTCAAACAAGTCGTTTAAAACGCCTTTACGGCTAATATACTTTAAACGAAAATTCTCTAAATCTTCTTTGCTGATTACTTTTGTAACAGATATTTCGTCTATTACTTCCTGGATTTTATCTAACACTTTACAACCGTTTAATAAAAATTTTCACAAATATATACATATTGTTACAAACTACTATATTTTTACAAATAAGTCAACGTTTAATCTGTTGAAAATATGCTTAAAATATGATACGTAATTTTACGCAATTTCTTAGGGGTAAATACTGAAAATAACCTATTATATTTCACATAAAAAGCTCATAATCAACACATTAACATTATTTTCTTTTTTCTGACTAGTTGCATAATCCTCATTTTGAACTTAAGTTTGAGCTACTAAAATAGCCAAAACTCATGGATAAAATTGATTTTGCACATTCAAAAGTAAAAAGTAAATTTGACAAGTCAGGTAAACTGACTCCAAGCCAGCAAATTAAAGTACATTTTTCGAACAGATGGATTAAAATCCCGTTGAAAAATATTGTGCGCTTGCAAGGCGAATGCAATTATACACTGGTTTATACACAAACACGTGAATATATTGCAGCCAGAACTCTGAAAAACTTTGAAAAGCTCTTAGGAGAGGATACTTTTATCAGGGTTCATAAATCACATATCGTGAATATGATGTTTGTACGTGAGGTGCATGTGCAACACAAAACACGGGAAATTAAAATTGAAGGAGGCGAGCATCTGGAAGTTTCCCGAAGAAGATTAAAGAATGTTATTGATAAGCTTGTTTTTTTTCACAACTCTTAGAGACTTTTTTATGAAATTACGTCTAAATAGAGCTAAGGAAAAAAAACTAACAGTATTATTTCATAATACTTTTTAGTGGTTAGGTGATGAATAAAGCAGCTACTCTTTGAGTGGTTGCTTTTTATTTTAGCGCACTCACATATACACCAGCGTACTCGAAAAGATAGGGAGAAAATTCCCAGATATGTGCCATTAAACAGATACTTCAGAGAATTTTGTGTATAAAAAATTCCCATAAAAACCCCATAAGCCATTGGCATGGAATTTTACTAATTTTCCTTAAAGCAATGGTATAAAAAAACTCTAGCCGCTTAATAAAAATAATTGTAAAAATAGTTTGAAAAACTTAGCGAATATTCGCTTTTCAGCGTAACTTTGCTACCGCAATTTCTCAACAGCAAACAAATAAAAGTAATCCGATGAAAACCGCAACTATGCAACAGAAGGGAATCCTGCCGATTCAGGAAGCTATTGATTTACGCGATGTTTTACGTGTAATTGGCATGAAAGAGGTGACTAGCAATGTTTTTAGCTTACCCAACAAAAAGAAAAAATTAAACGATATTTCTGCATGATTCTTGTGGGTATAACAGCCCGACAATTCATTGCTAATATAAAAGGGTACAGGCTGATAAATTTATCGGTTTGTATCCTTTTAATAATTTTAAGGCATAGCTGTTTTCATTTTTCTGCAAAATGGTAGCCTTTTTGCCAAAGTTTGTATGAGTAGAAATCATAAAATTACTGCTATGGAAAAAAATATTACCCCACTTGCACCTGCATTAAAAAACGAATCATCTGTTACTATCAGAAACGTTTTGAAATTAATTGGCATGAAAGAAGTTGCCACCAATGTTTTTAGTTTACCCACAAAAAACAAATGATAACTTCTTAAGAAGTTATCATTTGTTTTTATGAGCAATATGAAATCTTACTTTAGTAAGCTCTTACCATTTTTCCTTCCATGAAATTCACAAATGCCTGATTTACTACCCGATTACCACCACGAGTAGGGTAATTGCCTGTAAAGTACCAGTCACCTATATGATTTGGGCAAGCCTTATGCAGGTTCTCGACAGTCTGGTATATCATTGACACTTCCGCATTCATGCCTTCGGGCGTTACAATCTCAGCAATCTTGGCCGATACCTCTTCGTCGGTAAACTTATCGTACAATTGTTTTACGAAGTTTTGCTCATAGGCGTTGTTGGTCTGTAAAGCACCTACGCTCTGTGCATATACTTCTTGCTTCATGTATTCAATGCCGTTTTTCTTTAGTAAATCAAGCATTGCCCTGAAAGCCACAAACTCTTTCATTTTTGACATATCAATTCCGTAACAATCGGGGTAACGAATTTGTGGTGCCGACGAAACAATGATTATTTTCTTAGGCCCTAGCCGGTCGAGCATTTTCAGAATACTTTTTTCAAGCGTAGTTCCGCGCACAATTGAGTCATCAATTACTACTACGGTATCAATACCTTTGCGTATTACTTCATAGGTCATTTCATATACGTGTGACACCATTTCGTCTCGCTCATCGTCATTTGTAATGAAAGTACGCAATTTAACATCCTTCGATACCAGCTTTTCAATTCGCGGCCTGAACGATAGCACCCGCTTGATTTCGTCTGAAGACAAATCACCTTCTGTGATTCTTTTCAAACGCCAGTCGGCCAGATATTCTTCCAACCCTTCAACCATTCCAAAGAACGCGGTTTCAGCCGTATTCGGGATATAAGAGAAAACTGTATTTTCTAAATCGTAATCGATTTGTTCGAGTATCTGTGGAATAAGTAACCGACCCAATTGTTTGCGCTCTTCATAAATCTGTGGGTCTGAACCACGAGAGAAATAAATGCGCTCAAAACTACATGACTTTTTCTCGAGCGGTTTCATAATCTGAAACTCGTTATACTCGCCATGTTTGTCAATAATAAGCGCGTGGCCGGGTTGAATTTCTTTTATTTCTTCATAATTGGCATTAAATGCTGCCTTAATTGCGGGTTTTTCAGAAGCCACAATTACTACTTCATCATTAGCCCAATAATAAGCAGGGCGAATACCTGCAGGGTCTCGTACTACGAACGATGCCCCAAAGCCTGTAATACCTGCCATAGCGTAACCTCCATCAAAATCGCGACAAGCACGATACAACACGCGTGGTAAATCCATGTTATCTTCAATGATGTCAGACAAGGCCGGATTTTCATAAATACCTTTAAAACGGTCGAATACCCTTTGGTTCTCTTCATCCAGAAAGTGACCAATTTTTTCCATTACTGTAACGGTATCACCTTTATCTTTAGGGTGCTGCCCTAACTTCACCAGTTTTTTAAACAGCTCTTCTGCGTTGGTCATGTTAAAGTTGCCAGCCATTAACATATTACGGCTACGCCAGTTACTCTGACGCAACATCGGATGGCAATTTTCAATTTCGTTTTTACCATGCGTACCATAACGAAGATGCCCCAACCATACTTCTCCTGAATAAGCCAGATTCTCCTGCAACCATTTAGCATCTTTAAACTTATCAGGATTGTTTCTTAACACGTCACGATACTTCTCATTAATTTTATTGAAAATATCAGTAACAGGACGATTCTCAACCGAACGATACCTACTAATGTATCGGCTGCCCGGTGGTACTTCCAGTTTTACGTTACCAACCCCTGCGCCATCTTGTCCGCGGTTCGATTGCTTTTCCATCAAAACATACAGACGCTTAATACCATAAAGGGGTGTGCCGTATTTATCAATATAATATTGGAGGGGTTTACGAAGACGAACCAGGGCTATGCCACATTCGTGTTTTATGTCGTCGCTCATTATGAAGTTTTGAAGATTGTGTTATACAAATTTCTTAAGAATATATATTCAGTACAAAGAATTTCTTACAAATTTTAAAAAATACTTTTATTGCCTTGCGGGTTATTAAATTCTTAAAAAATTTGCGGGTGCCTTAATCAATTGTTAACGTAAAAAACAGGCTTATTATATTAGCCTTTAGGTTTTTATAACACAATTTTAATGTAATTAATTCAGCTTTCAAAAATTGTTCTAAGATAAAAATATCAGGCTGAGCATCAAAAATTTTTCAGGAATAGCAACGGAAATATTAAATAATCTGTGTAGATACATATATCTTTAATTTTATTTGGAATTTCTTCAAAAAATCCAACTTTATAAATTGTTATATTATTTTTTTATATGCTTATTACAACTCATGCCAAGAGGTTCTTTTGAGCAAAATACATTTGTGTTATAAAAAAATTACAAATATGATTCATGAACAATACTTACAACAAAGCTACCTCGGTATTTACTGAAGTAGCTTTGCTTGACTAATACTGACAGTTGTTGGAAACAGCTTGCAGAACTGCTCTTACAAGCTCATTAAATCTTTAAATTTAATTGCCTGACGGCGCGAAATCTCTATTTTTTCGGGGTTTGAGTTCTTTTCAGCATTTTTGAGTGTAACCAATAACCCACCCGAAAACCACGGCTCAATTTTATCAATCCAAGCCAAATTTATAATATGCTTTCGGTTAGCTCTGAAATATATTTTAGGGTCTAGGCGTTCTTCAAGGCTGTTCAACGACTTCAAAATCATTGGTTTCTGGTCATCAAAATGCAAACGCACATAATTACCCATCGACTCAAACAGACGCACTTTTCCTAATTTTACAAACCAGCATTTTTCACCATCTTTTACAAATACCTGATCGCTTTCACCTAATAGCTTTACCCCTTCTTTGCGCTCAACTTCATGTAATTGTTCTTCTTCTACTCGCTGAATTGCCTCAGCCAGACGCTGCATATCAATCGGCTTCATCAGGTAGTCTAGGGCATTAAACTCAAAGGCTCTCAACGCGTATTCGTCATAAGCAGTGGTAAAAATCACCTCCGGCACTTTACCTTCAATTGCTTCCAGCAATTCAAAACCATTTTTACCGGGCATCTGAATATCCAGAAATAAAAGTTCTGGTTGTAGTTCGTCAATCAGGTTAAGGGCTTCTTCGGCATTAGCGGCCTCGCCTACTATATTAATTTTAGGAAAATTCTCTAACAAACGGCGTAATTCATTGCGTGCCAAGCGTTCATCATCGATAATAAGTGCTTTCATTGTGAGTATTTAACCGATTTTCCGGTACGATGGGTGATTAGTAAAAAATTAACTGGTTACTACGGCCGAAGCCACACTTTTCACTTCTGAACTTGTGCTACGGTTATCTGTATTACTGAGTGGAATCATGATTTCGGCACAAACGGTCAGGTTATCTTCCTGATAAATTCTGAATGATGCCTCGTTTCCATAAAGTAAGTCCAGACGCTGAGCCGTATTTTTCAAACCAAATCCGCCTGATTCAGACTTTGATTCAGTGCCTTGTAACTGGCCGGTATTTCTGATTTTAATATATAACTTGTTTTTAGCAGTACTGGTATTGATTTCAACAAAGCCCCAGTTAAGAGCTTTTTGCACCCCATGCTTAATGGCGTTTTCGACCAACGTCTGGAGCATCATAGGTGGTACTTCTATATTCAGGGTTTCGGGGGCAATATCCCATTTCATTTGCAGGCGTTCTTCGTAGCGTACTTTTTCTAGTGCCAAGTAATCTTCAATGGTACGTAGTTCTTCTTTTAATGATACTGTTTTGCGCCTGTCGGCCAGTAACGAACTCCTTAAAATATTTGATAACTGGGTAATTCCCTGCTGTGCTCTTGAGGGGTCTTCGAGTACTAATGCTCTAATGCTATTTAAGGCATTAAACATAAAATGAGGGTTCATCTGAGCCCTTAGTACTTTTGCCTCTGACTCTTTAATTGATGATTTCAGTTTAAGTTCTTCAATTTCCCGCTGGCGTTTTTCTTCTGAATAATTATAGAAGATATAAATAAGTACCCATACCAGTAGAGGTTTAGCCAGATTAATGAAGTATTCGATAACCAGAATTGGTTTTTGATTGAGTAGTTCGCCTACATATTTTGCATCGAGCGGCAAATTTACCCCTACTACAATAACAGTCATGATAGCCACGCCAAAGCATACTCTAAAGGCCAGTTGCGCAAGACTCAGTTTAATCCAGTTAAGTTTCTTAACAACTATTCTGAAAATATGCGTCAGCAAAATTGCTAAAACAATATTAGCCAGCGCATTAAATATCATAGTGTTGTCGTAGCCATATTGTAAGCTGTACGCAAAAATTTCGTTACAGTTATATAGCGACCACCCCGTTATTTGAAGAAACCAGTATATTTTATTTTTATTCATCAGAAATACGGCTCTGTTCTAGAGAAATAATCTATTGTCAGACATTTTAAAACCGTAATAGTTTTTCATGTAATATAAAAATAAAGCAAAAAGCTCGTACGGGTGTTTTTTATACATCAATGGAAATATGCCTCAATAAACGGAAATATTGTTATTCAGCCAAAGCCATTAAATGGGCTACATCATTTCGGACATCAAGCGTGAAAGCCTTCTGATGATATGAGTAAGTAAGTTTATAAAGACACAGGTTAGTATGCTCAAAATCATCCATAGCCGAAAGAGGCAGGTCGAGCAAGTGTGTCAGTAAAATTCTGATTGCACGCCCGTGCATAGCTACCAGTATTGTTTCCTCTTCAGGGCGCGACAGAATAGTTTCGAAAGCCACTTTTTGTCTTGCCATTACATCTTCTGGTGTTTCTCCACCTTTAGCCGCCGGAATATTGGTTTCTCCTTTTCTCCATCGTTGCAATACATCCAGATAAAACTCATCTTGCTGGTAGTTAGGAGCTGTTCCTTCTTTTTCGCCCCAGCTTATTTCGTTCAACCCTTCAAGGCTTTCAAAATCAATACCGAGATTAATAAATTCCTGAACACTCTGAACAGTTCGACGTAATTTTGAAGTATAAATTTTATGAAAGGGGATGTCTTTGTAAGCATCAAAAAATGCACGTGCTTGTGCAAATCCTAAATGATTCAGGTCTGAATCTACTCCGCTTCCTTGAACAATTCCTTTTCTGTTAAATTCTGTTTCTCCGTGACGAATCAGATAAATTGTTTTAGTTGACAAAATGGTAATTTTTAGATTAATCAAACAAAAGATTGAAAGTTTATAAAACAAAACTTAGTTTTAGCTTTCAATCAGAACTCGTTTCCAAAATTACAAAAACTTTAAGCACAGACACACGTTTTTCAGGATTTTTTAAGGAAACCTCTCCCATTAAAGCAGATATTCATTTATAATTAACATTAAAACTATGTTTAAGAAACATCTTGATTTTGAAAAACTAAAATTAGTGAATACAAACTCAATGGGCGAACACCTCGGCATTGAGTTTGTGGAAATTGGCGAAGACTATGTTACTGCCCGTATGCCTGTTGACCACCGTACCTGCCAACCCTTCGGGATTCTGCACGGCGGAGCGTCAGTAGCATTGGCCGAAACACTCGGAAGCATTGCTTCTTTCATGACCCTCGATGACCCCACCAAACAACAAGCCGTTGGCCTTGAAATTAATGCCAATCATATTCGTTCTGTTAGTAGTGGCAACTGGGTTTATGCCAAAGCTACTCCGTTACATTTAGGGCGCACTACCCACATCTGGGATATTAAAATTACAAATGAAGAACAAAAACTGGTTTGCGTTGTAAGATTTACAGTGGCAATTCTGGGAAATAAATAATAATTGTTAAATATTATTTTGTTTTTCTGGACGTGGTTTTCAGGCTTGGGGGCTAGCTCTTATGGCGTGATTTTTGCTTTGTTCCAACCTAAATACACACTTTTAACCATTACTGAATATATACTATTATTACACATAAATATTGCTACTCATACAAATCATCTATGAAAAAAAAATTAATATTGCTATTGAGTCTGGTATCTACATCGTTATTGGCACAAGTAAAACAAGACACCCTGAGTACTCCGAAGGATTCGGTAAAGATTACGCCTTTTGTTATCAATGATGAAAAACCACAGAAAAAACGCAAAAAGGTAGCCGAACCCGACACCACCATGAGCTATGCCGACGAATACAAAAGAGATAACGTTGGGTTTCAGTGGGGTGTTAGAGGAGGTATTAATCTGGGAAGTTTTACAACCAAAGAAGTAAACGTGGTTAGGGTAACATCTAGTGGAACACCCCTATTAGAGAATAATCGAATTGTAAGAGACCAAGTTTTATCAAACAAAGAAATGGTACTTGGTTATCTGGGAAGTTTTTTTATCAGGCTTACCAAAGGTTCTTTTTTCTTGCAACCTGAGCTTACTTATACGCAAAAGGGCGGCAAGTTTGATATTATACAAAGCAATGGCCAGTTATTTAAGCGTGTTAATACTACTTTATCGGTAATTAATGTGCCTGTTCTGCTAGGAATACGTTTCAGGCAAGGAAGGATTTTTGCGGGCCCAATGGTTGAGTTTCCAATCAGTTTCAATTCGGCGTTAGAAGATGCCGTTAAAACTTATACTATTAAAGATTTCAAAAAAGATTTAGTCAAACACCCTTATTTTGGTGTGAGTGCGGGTATTGGGTTTGAATTTCATCGTTTCTTTATTCAAGGTCGTTTTGAGACCTCAATGGGCAATATGATTGATTATGAAATTGGGCCAAACAGCAATCCTTCAAAATTACAGATTTCTTCCAAAGCCTTAGTGTTGTCTATCGGGTTAGTTAAGTAATAAGATATTCATAAAAATAAAAACAGTTGCCGGAATACCCGACAACTGTTTTTTATATGGACTAAAGCAAAGATTAGGCGTTTTCTTCAACCTTTTTCTCGCTTTTATCATTCTTTTTATCTTTTTCTTTGATACTGTTATCGCTATCACTATCCATAAACTCCTGATAGTTGGTTAGTTTTTCAAAAGGTCTTTTACCAATAAGCTCAACTAAGTCAGACTGATAAATGATTTCTTTTTTCAACAATTCCTGTGCGATTTTCTCTAATGCTTCACGTTTTTCGATTAATAAATCTTTTGTACGTGTGTAAGCCTGTTCTATTAGTTTTTTAACCTCTTCATCAATAATTTTTGCTGTTTCTTCCGAATAAGGTTTTGTAAACGAATACTCGCCCTGACCTTTTGAATCGTAGAAAGATACATTACCGATGCGGTCGTTCATACCATAGATGGTAGTCATGCCATAAGCACTTTTAGTTACTCTTTCAAGGTCACTCAAAGCACCTGTTGAAATTTTCCCGAACACAACTTCTTCGGCAGCGCGCCCTCCGAGGGTCATACACATTTCGTCGAATAGTTGTTCTGTCCGATACAGATATTGTTCTTTTGGCAGGTATTGGGCATATCCTAATGCTGCAATACCACGTGGCACAATACTTACTTTTACCAGCGGGTTGGCATGCTCAAGGAACCATCCAGCTACGGCATGGCCTGCTTCGTGGTAAGCCACAATTTCTTTCTCTTCTGGTGAAATAAGTTTGTTTTTCTTTTCTAAGCCACCAATTTCACGGTCAATTGCATCATGGAAATCCTGCATATCAATTGCGCTCTTTCCACGGCGAGCCGCTAATAAAGCTGCTTCATTACAAACGTTGGCAATCTCGGCACCTGCAAAGCCAGGCGTTTGTGCTGCCAGTTTTTTAATATCAATTGAATCGGCTAATTTTAGAGGTCTCATGTGTACCTTGAAAATAGCTTCACGACCATTCAAATCGGGGGTATCAACACTTATCTGGCGGTCAAAACGGCCCGGACGCATCAAGGCAGAATCCAGTACATCAGGGCGGTTAGTAGCTGCCAGAATAATAATACCGGCATCAGACCCAAAACCATCCATTTCAACCAATAGTGAGTTCAATGTGTTTTCACGCTCATCGTTTGCACCCGGCATTGCACCACGCCCACGCGAACGCCCAACGGCATCAATCTCATCAATAAATATAATACAAGGTGCTTTTTCTTTGGCTTGTTTAAAGAGGTCACGCACACGTGCAGCACCCACACCTACAAACATTTCGACGAAGTCAGAGCCTGAAAGTGAAAAGAAAGGAACACTTGCTTCGCCGGCAACAGCTTTAGCCAAAAGGGTTTTACCAGTACCCGGAGGGCCTACTAAAAGGGCTCCTTTCGGGATTTTACCTCCTAGTTCGGTATATTTTTTAGGTGTTTTCAGGAAGTCTACAATCTCTTGTAGTTCTTCTTTGGCTTCTTCCAGACCTGCTACATCACTAAAGGTAATTTTTACTTTACTGTCAGCATCAAATAATGCCGCTCTTGATTTACCAATATTGAAAATAGCGCCACCGGGGCCACCACCTCCAGCCATACGGCTCATCAGGAAATACATTAAGCCTAGTACCAGAACGAAAGGGAAAAAGCTCCAAAACATATTCATAATGTTCTCTCTTTCAATACTTTCAGGATAAAGCGACTGGCGGTAATTTTCCTCAATAGGTGCGTTTTTCAAAAATTCACGGTAATCGTTCATGAAAGACTCTTCCGACACAATATTGATTTTGAGGTGTGGTCCACTAACAAACTTGTTGTTTCCTAATTCCTTTGTGTATTGAGGTTTTTGCAGGGCCTCGCGGGTAAGCGTAATTTCAACGGTGCGGTTTCCTTGAACTACGGCTACGCTTTGAACGTCTTTTTGCAAAATCATTTGCTCCAACTGCTTATACTTGATAGGCGAAAGTGTTGCTTGCCTTGAATAGAGCAAAAAGCCTACAATTCCGATAATAATAGCCGCTACAATCCATCCCTGCAAACCTCCACCACCACTATTTTGTGGTTTTTTCTTTGGAAAGTCATTACTGTTGTTCTCTGACATGTTCTTGTTTTTTCAAAGTTTAATGCAATTATTATTAATACAGAAAACCTTTACAAAAATTGCTCAACTGTAAAGGTTCTTTTTGGTTAAACGTCAATCTATTAGTATTTGTTTAAGTGGTTCTGGTTCCATACTTTCAGCAATTTCGGTCAGTTCGGCATCACCCCATAATGATTCAAGGTCATAGAACTTACGACGGTCCTTTCTGAAAACATGTGCTACCACGTCAACGTAGTCTAGTAAAATCCATTCTTTGTTTTGTTTACCCTCCTGATGCCAAGGGTGCAGTCTTGAAGCCTTAAATATTTCTTCATCTATCGAAGTTGCAATTGCGTCAATTTGTGTGTCAGTATTACCCGAACAAATAACGAAAAAGTCAGTAATCGCATTTTTCACATTTCTCAAATCCATTACCACAATATTAGCCGCCTTTTTCTCTAACATTCCGTGTACTACCAAGCGGCAAAGTTCTTCACCTGAAAGTTCTTTATTTTTTTCTATCATGTTTTAATTTTGCAAGAAATATGTCGGTTGTATGCTCTTCAAAAGGAGAGATTTCTGCGGCATATCTCAGAATAACAGTTTATTTTCTATCTAAATATATATTTAAAACTATAAAATAGCAATATTTTATAGTGAAAACGCTAAATTAATAAAAAGTTGCACAATTTTCAGCCCAAAACTCTATTTCTTGGCAAAAATATCGTTTATCTGCCAAGTTGTCATTCTACTAACGACATAGCCGCAGAAAAAATTCAAAACGAATCAATTTTTGATGGCACAGTTGTCATAACATCTGACCAAACCGCCGGAAGAGGACAACGTGGCAATAGTTGGGAGGCTCTTCCGGGGCAGAATATTACCATGTCGGTCATTCTAAAACCTGATTTTCTAAGTGCTTCTTCACAGTTTCAGCTAAATATTGCTGTTTCATTGGGTGTACATGATTTTCTGAGCAGGTACATACCTGAAGGTTTAAGTATAAAGTGGCCAAACGATATTTATGTGGGCAACCGGAAAATGGGCGGCATACTTATCGAAAATACTTTAGCTGGCAGCCGTATAAGCCATGCCATTGCAGGTATTGGCCTGAATATAAATCAGTTAAGTTTTTCAGACAGCAAGGCCATATCATTAAGGCTAGCAACCCGTCAGGATGAGTTTGATCTGGAACAACTGATAGGCGACCTTTGTGTGTCACTTGAAAAATACTACTTACAGTTAAAAAACGGCCATGCTGCTACTCAGAAAAAACAATATTTGCAGCACTTGTTCCGATATCAGGAGAATCATTATTTTAAAAAGGATGGTATTCGTTTTATAGGCAAGATTGTAGACATCGCCAGCAATGGGATGCTTATGATTGAAGTTGATGGCATTATTGAACATTTTGATTTCAAAGAAGTATCGTTTGAAATATAAAACAAAACTGTTTTCAGCATAAGCCCCATCCACTTAATAAATACTTTGTTACTTAGTATGCCAGCTACTATAATACGCCTCATACATTTTCGTTTCAATGGAGGCTTGTTTCATGAAGTACCAACATTTATAACCTTAGTTTTAATCATGAAAAACTTACTGTTTATTTTACTTATTTCTTCATTAACCAATGGGTTGGTTGCTCAAAATCCTACTGACATCAGAAAAGCGATGACTGGCGGGCAAAAAGTGAAAGTAAAACCTGAATATAACTTTGCGGGTTCGCTCAAATTTGAAACGACCTCTACCAACAAAGGAAAATCTTATAAAGGTGAACAAACATGGTATTTCCCGAAAAATAACGAGTCAATTTTTGGCATTAACATGAATATGGGGCAAGGCAAAAATATGCGTGCTGTTATTGATTATACTGATAATACCATGATAATGTTTATGGAAGAACAAAAGGTAGTAATGGGAATGTCGGTTGATATAGAGAAATCGATGAAAGACATTCAGAAAGACCCTAAAAAGAAAACCTCGACCCCTCGAAAGACCGGACGTACCAAAACTATTTTAGGGTATAGTTGCGACGAGTGGGTAACAGAAAATGCTGATTATTCGACTTCAGTCTGGATGAGCGAGAAAGTGCCTATTGCTTCGGCTAATTTCTATAAAGTGATGGCTCAGCAACTAGCTAAAAGCACAGGCACACCTATGCCAACCGATATGAAGGGGGTTCCGCTAGAAGTACAAACCACTAACAAAGCCACCAACGATAAATATAGTATGGTTTGCAAAGAAGTAAGCAATAAACCTATTAAGTTTTCGACCTCGGGCTACAAAACCATGTAAGTTTCTAGCGATGCAAATAATTTTCAATTTTGCCTAAAATTTCTTTCTGACGATACGGTTTTGGCAGGTAATCGTCGAAACCCGCTTCTTCAAGCGCACTTGAATCTTTCAGGAACACATCGGCTGTAAGGGCAATAATAAATGGCTGGTCATCGTCCTGATAGGCTTCTCTGATGAGTTTCGAGGTCATAATGCCATTAATACCCGGCAGCTGTATATCCATAAATATCAGGTCGAATTTCTTTTTCTTCGATTCTGCTACGGCTTTTTCGCCGGTATCTACCATATCGAACTCGTCCATTACACCTTCCAGAATCCGTTTAAGAATTTTCTGGTTAAATTCATTATCTTCTACTACGAGCACGCTGTGGTCGGTCAGAATTTTCTGAGGTTTATCTTCACGTTTTTGAACCTGCTGCTGTACTACGGTTTTAAACACCCATTTTTCAACCATTTTCATGAGGTTTTTCAACTTCAATGGTTTGAGTAGCATATCGGCATACCCCAGTTTCTCATATTCTTTTGCATCTTTATCATGGGTATACGACATCATTACTACGGGTACATGCGCAGGCACGCCATTTTCTCTGAAAAACCTGATGGTTTTTTCTAATTGTCCTCTCATCAGGGTAGCATCAACCAATATCAACGAAGGCTGCGAATGAGGTGCCTCAAAAAACTGTTCTGGTTTTTCAAAAGCTACGAGCTTCATCTTTTTATCAGTAAAATACTGCTGGAAAGTCTCAACAGCTTCTTGGCTGTCTAGGGTCCAGATACAGGTATCAGTTTCTGAGTATTTATTAAATAAATCACCCAGAAGTACTGGTTTCAGGTCAGTATTTTCAAAAGGTACTTCAAAGAAAAACTCTGCGCCCTCACCAACTTTACTTTTTACGCCTATCTGCCCGCCCATCATTTCGGTCAGGCGTTTACAAATAGCCAACCCAAGCCCTGTTCCGCCTGAATGCTTGTTGGTAAGTTGCTTAAAGCGGTCAAATATGATTTCCTGTTCGTTAGGTTCAATGCCTTTGCCTTGGTCAATTACTTTACACGACAAAATGGTTTTGTTATCAATATGTCTTGCCGAAACCTTAACCGTTACCCAACTTCCGTTTGGCGAAAACTTAACGGCATTTGAAATAAAGTTCAGTATTATCTGGCGTAGCCTGTTTCTATCTGCTCTGATGTATACTGGCAGATTCGGGTTTAGCATAACTCTTAACTGAATATCTTTTTCGAGCGCAGTGGCATAGAATACATCTACGCAATCGTCAAACAGTTCGACAGACGAGAATACTTCTGGCTGAATCAGCAACTCTCCTGCTTCTATTTTAGAATAATCGAGAATATCATTAATTAATGAAATAAGGCTTTCTCCGCTTTTCTTGATAATATTAACGAGTTCAAATTGTTCGTCAGACAACGCCGTATTTTCAAGTAAACTTACCGCCCCTATCACCCCATTCATCGGCGTACGGATTTCGTGGCTCATATTAGCCAGAAAAGTGGTTTTCATCACGTTGTCGCGCCTTTCTTTCTCGGCCAGATGTATCAACTGGTGGTTAATTTCCTGCAAGCGTTCTTCAACTTGTTCTTCGATGGTTACATCTTCAAAAATCCAGATTCGGCCTGTATAACGGTTTACATGAATTACCTGTGTAATTACGTTATAAGTTCTATTGATAGGTGCATTAAATTTCCAACGCCAGCGGTCAATCGAATTCGAGAACATCAACTCCTGTGTTTTGGCTTGCACTTCTTCTTTATTCTGGAGTTTGTTCATTAAATCGTTAAAGCCCTCTGTAATTTTTTGTGTCGTAATTGGTTCGTCGGTCGAGAAACCAAATAAGTCATAGGCTTTTGTATTCAAGAATACACCATTGGCGCTTTCGTCAACAAAAACGATAGGAATCGGGCTTTTACTGAGTATGGATTCAAAGCGGATTTTTAGTTCTGTCAGGTCAGTAGTAGTCTGGTAGGTCGAAATAATTTCTTCAAGCCTGATTTTGCAGAGTAAAGAAAAATATCGGTAATCGCTATGAACGGGCGTATCAAAAGCACAGATTTTTACCAGAAGGCCAGTAGTATGGTCGGTTTTAATTGACTGAACAATAACTTTTTTCTCTTCGTTTGCGAAGCTAAAAACCGAAGCATCTTCTTCGATCAGTTTAAACGCGGTATCTGTTAAACTATTTACTCTGCAAAACGGAAGTTTAAGCCCCACAAGAGAAGCATCTGAACTGTAAGCTATTTCAGCAACATCAGAAGGCAAGAAATGTACATAGTAAATTTTTTCTGCGATATCTAACTTCATCAACGATGCCAATAACACATCCATCATGTTATCTATGGTATTGCTGATTCCGATAGTACTTTTAAAAAATCTGACGTATTTATTCGACCAGAGTACTTGCTCTTCTGAATCTATCATTTGTGTATTATTTTGAGGCTTATAATTGGGTATATAAGTGCCTAGATAATATTAAGACATCTGTTACCAGAAATAAAGCAAAAATCAAGCCAAGCTATTGAGTAAAATAGCCTGAAATAAATAATTTTAATACGTAATAATGATTGCAGTAACTTAAGAAAATTTCAGATTTTAGGCAGCAAAAAGGTATTCGTGATAATTACCCGATTTTCAATAATTACCTTCCATAAATACAGCCTGACATGTAAATAAAGTTAACTTAATTGGCTGGCCTCCTCCTGAATAATATTTATGAACGCATCAATATCAGCAAATAATTTATTTGACTCCGCATTGTTTACATCAAAGTTGGGGTCATTTTTAGCTTTTACTTCAAATTTTTTCATCCTGTCTGACAACTCTATGCCTCCCACAAAACCTACTGCCGGACTAATAGAGTGGATTTTTTTCAATATTTTATCCTTATCATTAATTGCCTGTAAAGTTTTTATTTCTTCTATTTCTTCGGGCATAATAGATAAAAAATCGCCAAAAACCTCTAGCAAATAATCTTCAGAATCGTAATTTTCCAGAATAAAATCTTTATCAAGAACCGGATTAAACTGATGAGTTTCAAACATATTTCAATATATTAACTATGACTAAATTGTGTTTTTATTATAAGGTATATACGCAAAACATACGATATGGTTTTACATTTGTCAAAATTTTTAGTCATCAGCAATACTGAACTAGTGAGTCAAAAACTATACCATACAAGCCCAAGCAAACAAACTTATTGTTATTAAATTTTATCTGGCCGAATCGTACTGCCGCAGATACAGCCCGGGAGCCATCTTCATACGTTGCTTAAATTGCCTGTTAAAGTTAGACACATTATTAAATCCACTGGCAAAGCAGATTTCCAGTACACTACTATTGCCGCTTTGTAGCATACGGCAGGCATGCCCGATACGAATGTCGTTCAGAAAAGCCGAAAAAGTTTTTCGGGTTCGTAATTTAAAAAAACGACAGAAAGCGTTGGGGGTCATATTGGCGATTTCGGCTACTTCGTCGAGTATGATTTCTCGGGCATAATGCTGCATTAAAAACTCAAATACAGCATTAATCCGCTGATTATCGAGTTCTTTTCTGGTATTCTGATAAGTAATACTCGACAGAAATTCTTTTTGGGGAGAAACAGAAATTTCGTCCAGAATCTTAAGGAAAGTCAGCAGTTTTTCAAAGCCTTGTTTTTCAGCAATCGATTCTATTAGCTGTGTTAACGCATTAGCTTCATTGTTCCGTATTCGGAACCCCCTCGACGACTCGCTCAGTAATATTTTCAAATGCTGGGTTTCGGGTATATCAAAGAAATGTTCGCCCAGAATATCCCCCCTGAAATAAACAGAAACCGAATGTGCCCTTAAACGACTTGTATAATATTCTTTGTCATTCCGAAACACATGGGGCAGATTACTACCCAGAAAATAAATATCATAAGGCTGAAACCGCGCTACTTTATCGCCCACAAAATGTGTTCCTGTACCTTCGAGCATCAGCGTTATCTGCCATTCAGGATGAAAATGCAGCGTATCATAAAAATGTGGCAGGTCGTCAACCTGTACTCTGAACGATTCAACCTCGGTCTTGGGAATTCTGAATAGCAGTGGCTTCATTCTGGAATTATTTCAATAACAGATACTAATTTATCTTTATATTTTTTATCTGACAAACATTTGGGGTAAAAAAGTATAAGCAATGGCATAATAAAGATAAGTTTATGTATGGCAAGTTAGCTAGTTTTGCAATGATAAAACCTCAACATATATTTCAATATTTATAGATATGAAACCTTCCTGGACAGGCGTTTACCCAGCAGTTACCACTAAGTTTTTTCAGGACGAAAGTCTTGACCTCGAAACTTTCTCGTTTAACATCAACGAGCAAATAAAAGCAGGTGTACATGGCATTATTATCTGTGGTTCGTTAGGTGAAAATGGCACTTTAACTAACGATGAAAAACTAACATTACTTGAAACCGCCAAAAATACCATTGCAGGGCGAGTACCATTAGTTATTTGTATTGCCGAGTGCATCACGCGTGAAGCCATTGCTTTTGCGAAAGCCTGCGAACAAACAGGTGCCGAAGGCTTTATGCTGCTTCCGCCTATGAGGTACCCTTCTGACGACAGAGAAACATTGCATTATCTGCACAAAGTGGCTGATTCGACCGACCTCCCAGTGATGGCTTATAATAATCCTCTGGCTTACAAAACCTTCATTTCTATTCCGATGTTTCATGACCTTGCGGCGAATCCGCACTTTGAAGCCATGAAAGAATCGACGGGTGATATTCGTTACATGACAGATATTATCAATGAATTTGGCAACAGATTCAAGATACTTTCTGGCGTTGACGATTTGGCTTTTGAGAGCCTTGTAATGGGTGCCGATGGCTGGGTTGCTGGCTTAGTTGATGCTTTCCCGCGTGAAAGTGTTGTCATTTACGAACTCGTAAAACAAGGGCGTATCGAAGAAGCACGGGCTATTTACCGCTGGCATTTTCCGCTCATGCACCTCGATGTTTCAACTAAATTTGTACAAAATATCAAATTAGCCGAAGTTGCTACGGGCTTGGGTACTGAGTGGGTACGCGAGCCACGCTTACCACTTGTAGGCGAAGAACGTGAAAGAGTGCTGAAAATCATTAACGATGCACTGGCCAAAAGACCCGTTTTACCTCAAATTTAATTAGCCATGACCAAGACTTTTTTTTGTATTGATGCCCATACCTGCGGAAATCCGGTGAGGCTGGTGGCAGGTGGCGGCCCTGTGCTGGAAGGCAAAAATATGTCAGAGAAAAGACAGCATTTTCTGCGTGAGTACGACTGGATTCGGAAAGGGTTGATGTTTGAACCTCGTGGACACGACATGATGTCGGGCAGTATATTGTATCCGCCACATGACCCTCAGAACGATGTTGCCGTATTATTTATTGAAACCAGTGGTTGCTTGCCAATGTGTGGGCATGGCACTATTGGAACTATTACAATTGCCATTGAGCATGGCTTAATTCAGCCTAAAAAACCCGGATTCGTCAGAATGGAAGCACCTGCCGGATTAGTTATGATAGAATACAAACAAGAAGGCAACAAAGTTAAGTCAGTAAAACTAACCAATGTCGCCTCTTTTCTGGCAGCCGAAAATATTGAAGTAGAATGCCCTGACCTCGGCCTGCTGAAAGTAGATGTAGCCTATGGCGGGAATTATTACGCCATTGTTGATGTGCAAGAGAATTTTCCGGGTCTTGAGCACTTCAAAGCCGACCAGCTAATCAGTTGGGCAAGGGTGCTACGTGAACGTATCAATGCAAAGCATTCGTTTGTTCACCCCGAAAACCCAACCATTAACGGTTTAAGCCATATTGAGTGGACAGGCAAAACGATTGACCCTGCTTCAACGGCACGTAACGCAGTTTTTTATGGCGACAAAGCCATTGACCGCTCCCCCTGTGGCACAGGTACTTCGGCACGTATGGCCCAGTGGGCCGCTAAAGGCAAACTGAAACAAGGCGATGAATTTATTCATGAAAGCATTATTGGGAGCAAATTTATTGGGCGTATAGAAGGCACCACCAAAGTGGGTAATTTCGACGCAATTTACCCAAGTATTGAAGGCTGGGCCAGGGTATACGGCAACAATACCATTACGATTGATGACCAAGATGACCCCTACGCTTTCGGTTTTCAGGTTATATAAAACAACATTAAAGATACGTTCATTTCATGGCTAAGCAAAATAACTTACCTCGGGTTGTTATTATAGGCGGAGGCGTTATAGGTTTATATTCAGCTTATTACCTTCAGCAAAATGGTTATCAAATTACTATCGTCGAAAAAACCGATGGCTCTGATGGCTGTTCGTACGGCAATGCCGGCATGATAGTCCCTAGCCATTTTATTCCGCTGGCAGTACCCGGCATGATAGAGAAAGGAATCAGATGGATGTTTAATGCCGAGAGCCCTTTCTATGTAAAGCCACGCCTCAACTGGGACTTGCTCACATGGGGTTTAAAATTCTATCAGGCAGCCAATAACAAACAGGTGTCAAAAGCTATGCCTGCCTTGCGTGACATCAGCTTATTGAGCAAAAAACTTTACCAGACTTTTGCCAGCGAAACAGGTTTTGACTTTGCATTTGCCGAAAAAGGCTTAATGATGCTTTGCAAAACCCAGCATTCTTTTGATGAAGAGGCATCAGTGGCCGAAACCGCTAATAAACTAGGCATAGAAGCAAAGGTTTTATCAGTGCCAGAATTACACCAGTTAGAACCTGAAATTAAGCCTGACGTAGCCGGTGCCGTGTATTATCCGGGTGATGCACATCTTTACCCGAACATTCTCATAAAAAACTTAAAAGACTTATTACAGAAATCGGGTGTGAGTTTTTTAAACGACACCGAAATAACAGGGTTTGATATTAATGGCAACACTATCAGCAGTATCAGAACACAAACGGGCAACACTATTGCGGTTGAAGAACTGGTAATTGCCACAGGCTCGTGGTCGCCTATACTAGCTCGGCAACTGAACATTAACTTGCCTATGCAGGCAGGTAAAGGATACAGCACCACATACCAGCAAGTAGCAGGCAAGCAACTCAACATTCCTTCCATTTTGCTCGAAGCCCGTGTAGCCATTACGCCAATGGCAGAAAACCTTATCAGGTTTGGAGGTACTATGGAGATAAGCGGCATTAATTCTCATATAAACATGAATCGTGTAAGAGGTATTATCAAAGCCGTGCCAGCGTTTTTTCCTGACTACCCAATTGAGGTACCCGCACAAGATAAAGTCTGGTATGGTTTACGGCCTTGTTCGCCCGATGGGCTGCCTTATATAGGGCGTACACAAAAATACAAGAACCTGATTATTGCTTCGGGCCATGCCATGATGGGTTTAAGCCTCGCCCCTGCTACCGGAAAACTGGTACAGGAAATAATTACCCAACAACAGCCAAGTATTGATATTTCGCTCTACGACCCAGAAAGATATGACTAATCAGATAAATTTGTTTGCCCTCGACGAAGGCGTCACTTATTTGAATGGAGCAGCCTATTCACCTATGCTCAAAAGCTCAATTGAAAAAGGCTCAGAAGGAATGCTACTGAAAGCAAGCCGTCCTTTTAGTATCAGCCCACAAAATCATTTCGAAACCGCTGACCATGTGCGCCAGCTTTTTTCGCGCCTGATAAACATAAAACACCCGCAGAGAGTAGCAATTATAACATCGGTTTCGTATGGCTTGGCGGTAGTAGCCAATAATTTGCATCGTTTACCAGCCATTCAACAAAAGAAACATATTATTCTGATTCAGGATGAATTCCCGAACAATGTATATGCTTTTGAGCGGATAAGCAAAGAGCTATCACTTGAGTACCTGACCATTTCAAAACCAGAAAAAACCGAGAATCGCGGCAAAATCTGGAATGAGCGTATCCTGAATGCCATTACCCATGAAACCGCCATGATAGTAGTTCCTCATGTACACTGGATTTATGGGGTAAAATTTGATTTGAAACAAATTTCAGAACGCTGCAAAGCGGTAGGAGCTTTGCTGGTAGTGGATGCTACGCAATCGCTCGGGGCTATGAACTTTGATGTGGAAAACATACAGCCCGACGCTGTTATTACAGCAGGCTATAAATGGCTTTTAGGGCCTTATGGCATCGGACTAGCTTATTTTGGAGCGTTTTTTGATGAAGGAAAACCTGTGGAAGAATCATGGCTTAACCGCGCTAATAGTGATAATTTTGCCAGATTAATCAACTACGAACAAGCGTATCGTCCGATGGCTCAGCGGTATAACTCAGGCGAATATTCACAGTTTATACAAATGCCTATGTTGGAAAACTCGCTCAGCCAGATTTTAGATTGGGGCGTTGATAACATTCAGGCTTATTGCCAGCAAATTACTCAGAAACCAATTGAAGCACTGGTAAAACTAGGCTGTAACCTTGAAGCAGAGGCTTTCAGAGGAAGCCATTTGTTGGGCATTTCATTACCCGATGGCATTGATAATCAGATTTTTACTGATACATTACTTAAACACAGAATTATTATTTCAAATCGTGCAGTAGCTATTCGGGTTTCGCCCAATATCTATAATACAGAAAACGATTTATGGGCTTTAACCGAAGTTTTAGAAAAAAGTCTCACCAAATGAGATACCTCAATTGATTATTAAAAAAAACGAGGGTATAATGCAAACATGATACCCTCTGAATAAACCTATTATTTATGCAAGTGTAGCGTCAACTGTTATTTTGGTATTCAACAACTTCGAAATTGGACAATTAGCTTCAGCGTCAGCCACGAGTTCATCGAATTTTTCTTTTGAAATATCAGGCACTTTTGCCGTCAGAATCAGGTGAGAAAGAGTAATTTCACCATTTTCGAAAGTAATTTCGCATTTGGTTTCTAGGCTCTCAGGAGTAAATCCGGCACCAGAAAGGTTAAAACTCAGTTTCATGGTAAAACAACCAGCATGAGCGGCTGCCACTAGTTCTTCAGGATTGGTGCCTACGCCCTCAGCAAAACGAGAGTTAAAAGAATACTGTGTCTGATTTAAAACTGTGCTTTGGGTGGTTAAGTGCCCGTTACCTTCTTTACCTGTTCCTTGCCAAAAGGCGGTTGCGTTTCTTTTCATTTTGTTGAATTTTTAGATTTACAATTTTTTAAAAGCAAAAGTAAGGTTGTACTAGTTGCTTTTTCAAAATATTTAAACATTTTGATTACATTTTTGTTTTTTTACAATTAACAAAAGCCTTATATCTGTTTAATATTACTAAAAATAAGGTATTTTTGTTAAAAGTTGTCCTTTTCTACTCATTACGAAATGCCCACTAGACTAAAACTGATTTATATACTTTGTTGTATATTGGATATCACATCTTATGTGACGCATAAGGATTGGCTATTTTTTCTGGCAGGTTTGCCTGCTCTTTGCTTATTAATATTCTATTATTTAGGTCGCAGGGGGCATTACAAACTCAAAGACTATACCTATTCTGTCGGCCTTTTACTGGCCTTTATTGCCGATATTATATTTGAGATTAAGACCATTACTTTTACTATAATATCTCTTTGTTTTTTTATTCTGAGTTACTCTTTTTTCATCGCCACCATTCGTCGGGAGGCTGTTTTTACTTCTTCACTTAAAGAATTAGGGAAAATAATGCTGAATATGCTTTTTATTATTTCCCCTATTTTGCTTGCTTTTTCTAAAATTCCGCCCGATTATTTTTTTGTCTCTATTATCTATATGGTTTTTCTTGCCTTGTTTTATACAACGGCCCTATTACGAAAAACCAATAAAAGTAGCTATATCTGGGTTTTAGCTGGCGTATTAAGCTTTTGTTTATTAACAGTTACCGAAGTTTATTTTAAATTCATCATCAAAGTTCCTTACGACCAGATTATCAACAAAGTTATATACGGCTTTGCCCATTATGCCACATTTATGGGAATCACCAAAAGCTATAAGCATTTTTATGTTCCTACCGAAAAATGAGGGTTATAAATAATGCCAACCACGTTATCCCATAAATCTTTTACTGCGGCTACAACTATACCATCGCCTACTTCGGTAGGATTCTCATAAGATGTTGCCCCATTATCTAGTAAGGTTTTAAAAGTTGCTTCTATATCCTCAACTCCCCAATAAGTAATAACGCCGTCGGCTTTAGCCTCGTTTTTTTCATCAGGTTGTAAGCCAAGTTCATAACCTCCTACGTTGTATCCAACATAAAAAGGCTGGTCAAAATAAGGCTTTATACCCAGAATCTGGCTGTACCATTCTTTAGCTTTTTCGAGGTCGCTTACTTTATAAATTGTAGTTCTTAGTCCTAAGAAAGGAGTGTTCATTGTTGTAATGGTTTTATTTTAATCAATTATATACAAAACTGGTAACGGCTCTTGGTTTATTTCTGCAATATATGATATAATAGAATCAATATCCTGATTAGTAAACGCAGAGAAAGCTGGCATTGATGTCATATTAAACTTGTTGTATAAATTAATGGCATATTTATCTCCGCTTGTAATCAATTTCTGCGAGTCTCGTACCCACCTCCGAATCCATCTGATTGATCTCCTTTTCTGAATATCCTGCAAGCCGGGTCCAACTATCATTTCGTTGGTTACACTGTGGCACTGGCTGCAGTTATTTTTAAAAAGTTCTTCACCCTTTAAAGCTAATTCAGACGTTAATGAACCAACAGCGGGGGAGCCTTGCACACCGCAAGCAAGAGTTTGCGATGTAGTAGTTTTACTTTGCCCAATATAATAAAATGTACTTATGGCAACAATTATCCAGAGAATACATACAAGAACAGTAATCAGTACGAACAATTCCCGTACTTTTCCGAGTATTTTTTGTAACTCCACGCTATTTCTCTATATACCCTATAAATTTATGGATTAAACCGTGCCACACAAATAAAATAAAGACAAATTTAGGCTTCATCTTTGCATTATAACTCATAACATAAGATATTTGCAAAAAAGCCTGCTATCTGAATGTCTGCCGAACAAGTTATTTTAATTAACCTATTGTTATATTTAGCGGGGTTCTCGTTTCTTTTATATAAACGAAATACTTTAAGTGAACAGTCAGTTGGTTTACTTTCAGTAACGCTTAATGTGATAGGGGTTTTATTCTCTATGGGTATTCGTCTGAGTGACATCATGGGCGATGTGATTCACTATAACTGGATTTTTATCGGAGATACAGCTTTTACCATAGATATTATCTTCAACGACCTCACCTTCCTTATGTACTTTCTGGTGCAATTTATTGCACTTTGGGTACAAGTATTTTCAATCAAATATATGTCGGGCGACCCGAGCTTCGGGCGTTATTTTGCCTATATCAATCTGTTCATTCTGGCTATGATTGGTATTGTTATCTCTGGCAATTTGTTAATGATTTATATATTCTGGGAACTCGTAGGTGTATGTTCTTACCTATTGATAG
Organism: Emticicia sp. 17c; assembly: GCF_037153985.1. NCBI lineage: Bacteria > Pseudomonadati > Bacteroidota > Cytophagia > Cytophagales > Leadbetterellaceae > Emticicia > Emticicia sp. 17c. Next base: position 156,857 of record NZ_JBBAYI010000011.1, on the reverse strand, counting down.
GTTTCTGGTACGAGAAACAGGCGGCTACTAATGCAGCTAAAAAAGCCTTTCTGGTGAATCGTGTGGGTGATGTAGGCTTTCTGATAGGTATACTTTTGATTTATCGATATTTTGGCACTTTTGAACTAGGCGAAATTGTACACAAAGCCAGCCTTATACCTAAAGCTGCTTTTAACAGCCCTGTTATAACCACTATTGGCTTACTCATTTTTTGTGGTTGCATAGCAAAGTCGGCGCAATTGCCTCTACAAATCTGGCTACCCGATGCCATGGAAGGCCCCACGCCTGTTTCGGCACTTATCCATGCAGCTACCATGGTGGCTGCCGGTATTTTCCTGATGGCAAGGTTTTTCCCGATTCTGAACGCCGATGCGCTGTTAGTAATGGCCATAGTTGGCACTCTTACGGCCTTTTTCGGGGCTTGTTCGGCACTGGTTCAATACGATATTAAAAAGCTACTCGCTTTTTCAACCATTTCACAATTAGGCCTAATGGTTGTAGGGTTAGGAATAGGTGCAGTAAATGCAGCACTTTTTCATTTGGTTACCCACGCTTTTTTTAAAGCAGGGTTGTTTCTATGCGCCGGAGCCGTAATTCACTATACGCACCACCAACAGGATATGCGCCACATGGGGAATCTGCGCAAGCAAATACCTATTATTTTTTATTGTTACACAATATGTGCAGCAGCTTTGGCGGGGCTTCCGCTGTTTTCGGGGTTTCTATCAAAAGATGCCATTATTGTAGCGGCTTTTGAATGGGCGGCAAATCAACCTAAACAAATTTATTTTGCTGTTCCGGCAATATGCCTTGTTGTGTCAGGTATGAGTGCTTACTACATGATGCGTCAGATTTATCTGGTATTTCTGGAAAGAGAAGATAACCCACTTGAGCTTATTTCTTCAGGAGCAGTGAGTTTTTACAGAAATTTAGCCAAACGGATAGAAGGCATTGTTAAGGTTGATGATGACGTTAATGAGCAGGACAAGCTCACCGTTGAATCTTTTTATGATGCCATAGCTGTCATTGGCCCTATGGAGTTATCGGCTATTGTAATGGCTATTGCCTCATTAGGCTTTGTATTTTCGGTAAATCCGTTTAACGCAGAAAGTAGCTGGTTTTTCGAAACCTTCACCCATACTTCAAAAAACTACCACTGGATAGCCTACATAGCCATTCTGGTTTCGCTTAATGGGGTATTACTAGGGTATATTTATACGAAAGAAGAAAGCAACAAACTAGATAAATTCAAAACAGAACCTGATGGTTTTGTGGCACGGCTTGTATTTCATAATTTTTACCTGAGCGAGCTTTACCAGAAACTATTTGTAAGCCCGATACTCTGGCTTAGCCCACTTATTTACAAATTTGATAGCCGGATTATTGATGGATTTATTAACCTGATAGCCCGAATATTTATAGGCATTGCTGGAATTGTTAGCTGGATTGAAACAAACCTGATTGATGGGTTGGTGAATTTCGTAGCCAATATGACAGGCAAAGCCGGTAGCTACACCCGACAGATTCAGAATGGCAAAGCACAAACCTATATCATTACCATTTTTGTTTGTCTGGTTCTAATTATTGTTTTATTAATTGTATAATTTAAAAATCCTTTTCCGAAGGATATTGGCATGAATAATATTTTACTTTCAACACTCATTTTTCTACCGATTGGTGCGGCAGTTCTGGTGTTGTTATTGCCTAATGCTTACAAGGATTCGTTTAAATGGATCTCTATACTGGTAAGTATCATTAATTTATTAAATATTTTTAGCCTTTATAATTCCTTTGACCGCCAGCTTACTTCATTCCAGTTTCTTGAACAGTATGAGTGGATAAGAATGGGTTTAGGAAGCCTCGGAATTTTATCAATCGACTATCTGCTAGGAGTTGATGGCATTAATATGCCTATGGTGCTGCTTTCGGGCATTATATTTATGGCTGGTTCAATTGCTTCTTTCAATATTGAACATCGGCCAAAGGCTTATCATGCACTTTATTTATTGCTATCGGGTACGGTAATAGGTTGTTTTGTTGCACTCGATTTCTTTCTGTTTTTCATCTTCTTTGAGTTTATGCTTTTACCCATGTATTTCCTGATAGGAATCTGGGGGGGCGAAAGAAGAGAATATTCGGCTATTAAGTTTTTCATTTACACCTTTGTTGGCTCGGTGTTTATCCTGATTGTAATGATTGGCTTGGCAATGTCGGTCAATGATACTTTCTTTTCGCAGGAGCTAGGCACCGTTGTGCATACATTTGATTTCAGGCTTCTGGGTGATTTTAAAAATTACCTCCATGACTCATTGCTTGCACCCGACAAAACCCAACTGATTCTGGGTGTTCCGGCACGTAATTTTGCTTTTGTGCTATTACTGATAGGCTTCGGCATTAAATTACCCACAGTACCTTTACATACGTGGCTTCCCGATGCGCACGTTGAGGCCCCAACGCCTGTGTCGGTAATTCTGGCGGGTATCTTGTTAAAAATTGGTGCGTATGGTTTTATTCGTATAGCGTATGGTTTCTTTCCAGACATCGCTTATCAATGCACCTACGTAGTAGCCGGAGCAGGCGTTATTTCTATTGTGTATGGCGCATTTAATGCATTGGCTCAGGAAGATTTGAAAAAAATGATTGCCTACTCGTCGGTGTCACACATGGGGTTTGTGCTATTAGGCTTATCAGCCATGACAGCCGAGGGTGTTAACGGAGCCATTTATCAGATGTTTGGCCATGGTATTTTATCTGCATTATTATTCCTGATTGCAGGTGTTATCTATGACAGAACTCATAACCGCCTGATTGAAAACTTCCGTGGCCTTGCTACCAAGATGCCACTTTTCACGGTGGCTGTTACAATAGGCTTTTTTGGTGCTTTAGGGCTACCGTCATTGCCCGGCTTTATTGGTGAGTTTTTCACGCTTATGGGTGCATTCCAATCCAAAGTTCTCCCTGACTGGGTAGCCATGATAGCCATGTTAGGCTTGGTTTTATCGGCAGGGTATTTTCTCTGGACACTCCAACGAATGTTCTTTGGCAAATTCTGGGCTAATCGTAATCAGGAAGCACATTTAAAAGATTTAGACCTCAGAGAAATAGTACTGCTCTATGGCTTGTCTGTGCTAGCTATTATTTTTGGCATTTTCCCGAATTTGATTTTTGACATCAGCGGTGAGTCGGTAAAGCTGTTTTTAGAAAAATTTTAACAAAAGTATAGCTCCTATACTTACAAAATAAAGGTTAACTCACCTAAAGGTGACATTAACCATTGTATAGCTAATGCTCGAGAAAATTACACATATTCTGTTCAGTACAAAATTATTAATGCCTGACCTGATTTTTGCAGGGGTGTTTTTAATAGTTGTAACTATTGTGGCCTTCACTAAAAAATCGACCCAGAGTTATAACCTTTTCAATACCCTGACTATTAGCGTATTAATAAGTATAGGATTTGTTTTTTATGTGTTTCTCGGATTTATGGACCAGTATTTCGACGCCGGAATCGTGTTGTTCCATAACCTTATTTATCTGGATAAACTCAGTATATTTTTTAAAATTCTTGTAACGGTTTCGGCCATATTTGTTATTCTGCATTTATGGATTGTGGGCTACAAAGTTATGGCAGAATTTTATGCCATTTTTCTGGCTGCTATTCTTGGACTTTTTGTTCTGAGCATGACAAACCACTTGTTAATGCTTTATGTAGCACTCGAAATGGTTTCAATCTGTTCCTATATACTTGTGGCTATCAATAAGTCCAAAGCCAATGCCGAAGCTGGCATAAAATACCTGCTCACAGGTGCTACTAGTTCGGCAGTAATGCTTTACGGAATTTCGTTATTATATGGCATGACAGGCTCGCTTCAACTCGGAAGTCAGGAATTTGCCACTTTTCTGGGGCAGAACCCCTCATGGGTTGCCAATATAGCCGCTTTCATGACTTTGGGCGGATTATTATTTAAACTTTCTGCGGCTCCTTTCCATAGCTGGACACCCGATGTATACGAGGCCACCCCTACTCCTATTGTAGCATTTTTATCAATTGCCCCAAAAGTGGGTGTTATAGTAGTTATTATCCGTTTCCTGAGTGCTTTAAGTATCGATTTCAGACTAATAATGTCAATCATTATTATTGGTTCTTTGCTTATCGGGAATCTTTCAGCTTTGTGGCAGAATAACACCAAACGTATGCTCGGTTATTCAACTATTGCGCATGCAGGTTTCATGCTGGTTGGGTTGTTGGCAATTAATGAGTTTGGGGTGCAGTCGGCTATTTTTTATGTGGCAACCTATATGTTTATTACACTGGCAGCATTTGTACTGGTTGACCTTCTTGCCTTAAAGACAGATAGCTACGAGCTGACAAGCCTGCAAGGGCTTGGGCAAGAAAACATTTTTTTGGGCTTATCGGCAGTTGTTATCATGATTGCCCTCGTTGGTTTTCCGCCCACAGTTGGGTTTACAGGCAAGCTGCTTATATTTACAGCCTTGTGGGATTCTTATCAGTCATCAAATAATCAGTTATTGCTAATTGTCTTAATCATTAGCTTGTTAAATACTGCTATTTCAGTTTTCTATTATCTGAAAATTCCTTACTTCATGATTTTTAAAGAAGCCAAAGTAGGTGCCAAAAGATACCAATTAGGCTTTTTCAAAAAAGGGCTTCTATTCATATTTGTTTTTATGATTATTTACCTCTTTGTCAAGCCTGATACCCTGATGAAACTCATCGAAAGCCTGTAAATTATTTTAGTCTCGTCAGTTTCATTGATAACGAATCTTTTTTGTATAAACCCCACATAAACATTGTATTGCCTTCTGTACGGTAGTTCAGGTATAAAGAATCGGTTTTGTCCCCTTCTTGAAAACCAATTTTAACCTGCCTTTTGGCTTCATTAACGGCATATTGTCCGAACAAATCTTTTGCGTTATTAAACCTGTCAGGATTATATTTGAAAAGGCAGCCATATCTCCATTCAAAATACACTTTCGACCAGACCGAGTCAGCATTGCTTACCGAGGGAGTAATACGCTGGTTTCTTTTGGTAATTTCATCTACTTTCCACACCCCGTTAATGGCAGTTTTACCCTGAAAACTTCTCTTTAGCAGATATATATGCAAAAATGCCCCTCCTATCACAACTGCCCTGACCAAATTCATGAGTACCGTTTTTTTGTTGAAATAATAATATTCTCTGTACGAAAAAAAAGCAGTAATCAGCTTGTCGTAGTCAAGAAACATCACAAAAAGCAGAATAAACGTATAGTGCAACGAATTATAATAAGCCAATGGAGAAATATCATAGAAATGGTCAATAAAATCGATATTCACCATGATGGGTAATAAAATGAAAGTAGCCAGTAAACGTGTTTTCCGAAAAAGCAACAAGAAGGCCCCTGATACCTGAATAATACCCAACAACATAGCAAATGTAGGAGAGTAACCAAAGTAAGTCCAAGTTAACCAGAAACCGTTTAGTTCGCCAACAGGGCTTTCCAGAATATAATCAGGTGCCTGAAACTGCGTTTTCAATATTTTTGCCGCCCCATAAGTACTTATCTGATGAGCTACATAAAAAGTAATAATTGGCTGAAACCATTGGTGTAAATCTGTTTTTTTGATGAATTTATGCCATACAGCCCCTAATCCTAAACTCAAAGCAATAAGCACTCCGCAAACAATCCAGATAAGCCGGGCATTGGTAACTACACGCATCTGAAGACCCGTAATGTAATCAGAATACTGGGCAAGGCCAATCACTACCAGAAGCATAAAAAACACCTCGAAGAATTTGAGGAAAAACGATTTATTAGATTTCATGTGAGGATATAAGTTGATTAAAGTGTGAAAATTAAGCCAAATGGCTCGAAAATTCAAATTTCAATATACTTTTTAATGTTCCGGCAAGAGCCACATATATATACGAATTATTGCTAAAAGCCTGTGTTTAACTGCATTAAAGGCTAAAAATACAACTACCTAAAATTGCTCCGATACTTCCAGAATGGTATCGATACACAGCTATTTTTATTTATATTGCAACAGAATCCTGAAACATGGCAGGCTAGTTCGCTTATCAAGCATTTTTTTTAAACAAGATACCGCCAGAATAGTTAAAACAAAAAAGTACAACAGTAGTATTAATCTGAACAAAAAGAATAATCTTACTAATACTAAAGCATTTATCTAAAAAACATAGGATACTCGGCTAACCTGAAGTTAAGAGGCAAATAAAAAATGGTTCAGATAAATACTTTTTATTACAGTTTTCTTAGTTTTGTTCAACTCAAAAGCCCCATTGTTTAATATGTCATCAAAATCGAATCTCGGAAAACTTCAAATACTTGACCGTAAAAATGCTGAAGCCGAACAAGGTGGAGGAGCAAAAAGAATAGAAAGCCAGCACTCAAAAGGCAAACTTACTGCTCGTGAAAGAATAGAATTATTATTAGACGAGAACACCTTTGAGGAAATCGGGAAGTTTGTTATGCACCGAAGTAAAGATTTTGGTTTAGACAAAGAATATTATCTGGGCGATGGCGTAGTAACAGGGTATGGAACCATTAATGGCCGATTAGTATATGTATTTGCACAGGACTTTACAGTTTTTGGTGGCTCGTTGTCTGAAACATACGCCGAGAAAATCTGTAAAATAATGGATATGGCCATGAAAAACGGTGCTCCGGTAATTGGCCTGAACGATTCTGGTGGCGCACGTATTCAGGAAGGTGTTAATTCATTGGCAGGATATGCCGATATTTTCTATCGTAATACTTTAGCCTCAGGGGTTATTCCACAAATTTCTGCCATTATGGGGCCTTGTGCGGGTGGTGCAGTATACTCCCCTGCCCTGACAGACTATATTTTCATGGTTGAAAATACCTCTTATATGTTTGTAACAGGCCCCAACGTTGTAAAAACCGTTACCCATGAAGATGTAACCTCGGAAGAGCTGGGCGGAGCCATGACCCATGCTACTAAGTCGGGGGTAACGCACTTTGTAGCAGCCAACGAGGTGCAATGTATCAATGATATTAAAAAACTCTTTAGTTATATTCCTTCTAACTGTGAAGACCAGCCACCTTTCTTGCCTTATGAATCGACCGGTAATGAAAAACGAACAAAACTAACCGACCTGATTCCAGAAAACCCTAATCAACCCTATGACGTACGGGAACTGATAGAAGAACTAACAGATACAGACAGTTTTTTTGAAGTACATAAAAACTTTGCCGAAAACATTGTAGTAGGCTTTGCACGTATGGGTGGGCGTAGCATAGGCATTGTAGGGAATCAGCCTTCGGTGCTTGCAGGTGTTTTAGACATTAATGCAAGTATTAAAGGAGCCAGATTTGTGCGTTTTTGTGATTGTTTCAATATTCCGCTACTAGTGCTGGAAGATGTACCCGGTTTCTTACCCGGAACCGACCAAGAATGGAATGGCATTATTATGCACGGAGCCAAATTATTATATGCTTTCAGCGAGGCCACTGTTCCTCGTGTAACCGTAATTACCCGTAAAGCCTATGGCGGAGCTTATTGTGTAATGAACTCAAAACATATTGGGGCGGACCTTAATTATGCATGGACATCGGCCGAAATTGCCGTAATGGGTGCTGCCGGAGCCGCTGAAATTATTTTCCGTAAGGAAATAAGCGAAGCAGCCGACCCCCAAGCAGAACTCCAGAGCAAGATAGATGAATATACCGAGAAATTTGCAAACCCCTATAAGGCCGCTCATCGTGGTTATATTGATGAGGTAATTAAACCGGAAGATACCCGTGAAAAACTGCTAAAAGCCTTTAAAATGCTCGAAAACAAAGTTGATACACTCCCTAGAAAGAAACATGGGAATATTCCGCTCTGATGGAAACATTTTAAATGAAAATATAGTTACTACTTAAGAATATTTACGCTTAAATTATATTACTTGCTTAAAAGAGCGTCGGCTCTTTTACAAAATCCGTTTTAATTAATATGCTTGGAAAAACTGGAGTACTAATAGTAAACCTAGGCACCCCCGATACCCCGAATGTACCCGATGTAAGAAAGTATCTACGTGAATTTTTAATGGACGGCCGGGTTATAGATATACCTTATGTTTCTCGCTGGTTTCTTATTAATGCAATTATTGCCCCTTTCCGTTCGCCGAAATCGGCCAAAGTTTATAAAGAACTCTGGACTAAAGATGGCTCACCTTTAAAAATTTATGGTGAAAGAAACGAAAAACAATTGCAAGATGCACTCGGCGACAATTATGTGGTAAAATTAGCCATGAGGTACCAAAGTCCGAGCATTGAAAAAAGCCTGAAAGAGTTTCAGCTCATGGGCTTATCAAAAATTGTGGTAATACCATTCTTCCCGCAATATGCCTCTGCTTCTACCGGTTCGGTCTATGAAGAAGTAATGCGTATAGTAAGTCAATGGCAGATAATTCCTGAAATACGATTTACCAATTATTTTTATAATCATCCGAAATTTATTAAAGCCTTTGCCGATAATGGCAGAAAGTATCTGGAAAAGGATAATTATGACTATGTTGTTTTCAGTTATCATGGATTACCTGAACGGCAAATGACAAAAGCTGATTGCACAGGCAAAACCTGCCAGTTTGGTAGTTGCTGCGATAGTATTCATGCGCTTAACCAGCATTGCTATCGCGCCTCTTGCTTTGAAACTACTAGGCTGCTTGTAAAAGAGTTAGGTCTGAAAGAAGGCACATATACCACCAGTTTCCAGTCACGTTTGGGAAAAGACCCGTGGATTCAGCCTTATACAGACAACGTAGTGAAAGAACTGGCTCAGAAAGGGTTTAAAAGGGTATTAGCTTATTCGCCTGCTTTTGTAGCCGACTGCTTGGAAACAACTATTGAAGTGGGCGAAGAATATAGAGAAATGTTTGAAGAACATGGAGGAGAACACTGGCAACTGGTTGAAAGCCTTAATGATTCACAAGCATGGATTGATTTATTAACCGACTTGGTAAAGAATCATGATAATTAATCAGATACGTTAAAATAACAGCTATTATATTGAAGGGTATTGTTTATTAGGTTTACAATACCCTTTTTTTTATTAAATGGGCTTCGCTTGCTACTCTGGCAAGGGGAGTTGGAGCAAAAAGCCTGCTAAATCAGATAAATCTTTTTCTTTTAAGCCTAAAGAAGATGGCTCTGGCATCAAACTGTTTTTGAGTTGTTTTCTGCTGGTAATTTCGTTTTTCTTAATGCTTTTTAATTGCCCTGCTACATCTTTCAGCGTAACGGTTTCTCCATCACCTACCAAAAAGCCGTAATAAGTATTTTTATCTCTGGTAGTAATTATCCAAGGTTCATAGCCAAAGGCCATACTGGCCGATGGATTCACAATAGCATCAAGTAAAGCTGATTTGTCAAATTTTTTCCCGATAAGGGTCAGTTCTGGACCTATTTCGGCTCCTTCTTTATCGAATTTATGACAGCTAGCACAATTCTTACGAAATATCTCATAGCCTTTTTTTGTATCGGAAGGCATATTTAAAGCTAAACTTACTGATATTTCTTTTCCGTTAGGCCGATTGAAATAATCGCTTGCCATCATTCTGATTGATTTATCAGGATTATTAAAAATGTGTTCGGCAATTACACTTTTTAATTCTTTCGGAATTCTGGACTCACCTGCCAAACTCAGGAGCATTTTACCACCTATTACATCCTCAGCCATTTTTTTGGCGGCTTTCTCTCTAGCGGCCACTGTCAGGTTTTTATCAAACAACTGTTTTTCGTAAACAAGCATCTGTTTTTGTTGGGGTTCAAGTTTTGTTGTTGTAGCTTGTTCCCAGTTCATCAGATTAGCCCAATCATTGGTTTTTCTGAAATTAATCCACCAGAAAGCCTGTTCAGATACATCTTTTAAAGGGCTTTTTGTTAACTCAAGCATTGCAGTTACGGCCTTTTTATCGTTGACAAAAGCAAGTGCAGTTAAAGCCTGTTTCCGCTGGCTTGTAGTAAGGCTTTTAGCATTTGCCCTTAGCTTCAAATCAGACACAGCCCCCACCGGATGTAAACGCCACAGCAAAGAAGCAGTAGCATCGTTCCATTGAAGAGGGTCTTTAGCCAAATGTGGCCTCACGAGTTCGTAGTAAGCCTGTTCTTTCCCATCTAGTGCTTGCCCGATGGCTTCCAGTTCGAACCTATCCTGCCCTGTACAGGCTTTAACCAGATTATGCACAATTGTACTACTTTTTTCTAGCGGAATATCCCTTAAAGCAATGGCTACTTCGCGCCGTATAGCGGTGTTAGTTTCATGTGAAAGTTTTTCGGCAAAAGGTAAAATATCTGCTTTTACCTGCCTTAAAGCCCTGAATGCTGTAATTTTAAGATTAGTATTGTCTGTATCAAATAGTTTCTCTACCTCTTTTACGCCTTCTTCTTCCATTTTAGACAGTAGCCAAATGGCTCTTGCCTGCACAAAAGGATTACTGTCGGCCAATAGTTTTTTAACGGCCTTTAAATCTTTACCTTTAAGTAAAGCCTCAAAGCCAGTATTACGAACATTAATAGCCGGATTTTTGAGGGCCTCAATCTGCCCTTGTGTATTGCTTAGGTTAAGTACAGGAGGTAACAGTTTTTTACCTTTGGGGGTAATTCTGAAAATACGACCGTAGGCTTTTTTATCGTGCATGGCATGCCCTCCTACTACGGGGTCATACCAGTCGGCTATATAAATAGACCCATCAGTACCCGCAGCTATATCACTTGGGCGGAACCATTTACGCGTATCTTCACTGGTATCATGCCAGATGTAGTAGTCGTCTGTTGCAGGAAAAGAGCTAATCAGGTTTTTTCTTTCCATTTTATAACCACCGCCCTGTAAAACGGGCTGATACGAAAAAATCACGTTTCGGCCAGCCTCACAACTCAATAAAGTACCTCGGTATTTTTCACCTAGTGCATCGCCTTCATAAAACATAATACCTGTTGGCGACCCCGCACCTGTATTATCAATAGCGGGTTGCACGCCTGGGTCATCCTGATGCCAATGTGCGGTAAACATCTCTTGCCCGGGTCGGCGGTCTGCCTGCCAGAAACGCGTACCATCGGCACTAAAATAGCCTGCGTTCCCTCCTTCCATTAAATAACTTACACGGCAGGTAATTACTTGGTCGTCGTTGTCATTCTGCCACATATTTCCGTAAGAATCAAGGCATACTTCATAGCTATTCCTGAAATTATGCCCCATTACTTTCAGGTTTTTCCCGTCGGCATCCATTCTTAGTGCCAGCCCTCCTACCCAGACTCTCCCATCGTCTGACTTCTGATTGCCCTGATTAGAACGATTATAGGGTGTACCTCCATAATAACTACTACCCGAGCGAAGCGTCCAGCCGCTTTTATCTGTTACATGATGCGGCCCCGCATTACCTGTATTGAAATGCCAGTTACCATCAGGGCCTGCAATAACCGAGTGCAAAGCATGGTCGTGGTCAAGCCCGCCAAAGCCTGTCAGCAGAATTTCTTTTTTATCAGGCACATCATCACCGTTTTCGTCAGTGTATACAATCAGATTAGGTGCAGCCGAGACCACAACCATTTTCCCTATGACGGCAATCCCGAGTGGCGCAATCAGGTCCTTGTCTTGCACAAAAACTTTCGATTTATCAGCCTTACCGTCACCGTCGGTATCTTCTAAAATTACTATTCTGTCACCCTTCTGCTCATTATTAATACGCTCGTCAGGCTTGGTATTAAAATTTCGATAATCAACAGCTTCTGTAATCCATACTCTACCTTTATAGTCTACATCCATATTGGTCGGATTATGTAACAGAGGAGTTTCAGCCCAAAGTGTGGCTTCTAAATCATCGGGTACATATAATTTATTCTTATCGTCGTCAGGTATTGAGACAGATGCGAGAGAAAAAATAAAAGTAAAGCCCACAAAGGCTCTGAGCAAGACTTTTTTGGAAGGTAGCATGTTATCAATAGATTGAATAGCTTGTCTATACAAGTTATAAATCTATGAAATTTGCTGATAAATTTTAATATGAGCTTCTGTAAATTTTTTCCATGAGAATTTCTGTGCCTGTTCAAGTGCTTTACGGCTTAGGTCGCTACCCATTTTTTTATCTGAATATAGTTGCAGCATGGCATCGGCTATGGCTTGCTGGTCGGTAGGTTCAACCAATATACCGGCATCTTCTACTACTTCGGGTATGGCACTTATATTGGAAGAAATAACCGGAGTACCACATTGCATGGCTTCAAGCGGAGGAAGCCCGAACCCTTCATAAAGCGATGGATACACAAAACCCAATGCCGCCGAATATAAAGCGGCGAGGTCTTCGTCAGCTACAAAGCCCGTTACGATGATTCGCTCTTTTAATAGTGGATTTGACTTGATTTCAGCAAATATAGTTTCAAAATCCCAGCCTTTTGTTCCAACTAATACCAAGTTTAAATCGTCTATTTTTTGCTGCTGTATAAGGCTCAGAAAACTTCTGATAGTACGTTCAATGTTTTTGCGTGGCTCTAGCGTAGCCAACGACAAAAAGTATTTTTTATGGACACTAATATGGTATTTTTTTAATACACGCTCAATTTCTTCGGTATCTTTGACCTGATAAAATTTTTCTTCCGAAGCTGCCAGATATACTACAAAAACGTTATCGGGCGAAATACCCGTTACTTCGCACAGGTCGTTTTTAGTAGCTTCTGATACACATACCGGAAAGGTGTAGGGGTCAATGCAGCCTAATATTTTTTTCATCATGATTCGGTTCCACTCACCAAAATACGACGGAAAAAGATGTGGAATTAAATCATGGATGGTTATGACTTTTTTTGGCTTCGATAAGCCCCTTAGCTCTTGCGGAATAGGCAAAAAGGGAGAATGATACACCTGATACTTTTTTAAAACGCTAGTATCGAATGTAAAATAAGGTTTGAGCCTGCCTCTTGTGCGTGTCAGTACTTCTCTTAATACTTTTTGGGGTAAAGAGCGATACGAAAAAGTTGAGACAAGGGTATTTTCAAGATTTGCAAATCGGGTATCTTTCGATTTGTTTACTATCGGGAATCGATGATTCGGATAATACTTTTTAATATAAGCTATGGTTTCTGGCAAATGTTCTACACTTGCCAGAGCTAGGTCAATATCGCTATGGCCAGCCAGCCCTTTCAGAAGGTTTTCGACTACCCGATAAATACCTGTGCGGGATTGTTCATGGAAATATCCTAAACCCAGAACCGATGTATCTAAAATAACATTACTCATGTACGTTTACCTGATTTACGCTATTGATAATCAACTCTTTTACTTTTAATGATTCGATTTCTTCCTGATAAATAATTTCTACGTTTTTTCTGTCAAAAGGTAAACCAACACTTGGCTGGTGGTTATGAATTAAACGAACCGGAAAATTAGCCAACGGAAAAAACGGATACCCTGTTCCTTTATATACACTAATGGTTTTGCAAAAAACACAACACAGATGCTCAGGGAACGAGTCGAGCGTTAGGGCAAAACTAGCCTTATCTGCCAAAATTGCTATTTCGTGAATATTAATTTTACCTGACGTGTCAGTTATTCTATCGTTAGGTGCAACACTAACTTCATTCAGAATTTCATTTGATAGACCCGTCTGGCCACAGAATAGAATCGAATAGTCGGTAGTTTGTAAAAGTTCGTCTACCACTTGCGCCCAGAAAGCACTCGAAAGCTGTTTATGCACACCCCCCGACTCTGGAAACAACATCAGGTATGGGCGTTGAGGTAAGGTAATTTTCTGCTGTATTTTTTCAATACTAATACCTGCCGGAATCGAGAAATAAGGTTCCACATCGGCCAATGTACCTGTTACTCCTATCTCTTTCAAAAGCATGAAATACATATCAAAGTGATGAAACTCATGCGTAGGCACATCAAATTCTTTATCCAGTAAGCCGCCCAAGCCTCTTCTGGCAAAACCAAAAGCCTTGTTTACCTTAATAAAAGGCAGCACAAAATGCGCTACGGCATCGCTATATCTTATGTCAATATAATAGTCATACGTTTGCTGGCGTAATAATGGCAATGCCTGCCTGAACGTTTGGTAATGTTCCTTAATTTTTTGCCAACGCGACAATTTTTTGCGGTTAGTCTGGTAATGATTTATATAAATTGTTCGGTCGATATATGGGTTAGCCTGATTTACCGCCTCACACCAAGTGGGGGCTAGCAAATCAATTTTTACGTCAGGATACTGTTTTTTTATCAATGGAAACATATAGGTAACCGTAAGGGCATCGCCCAGATGACCCAACGAAGCAATCAGAATACGTTTCGGAGAAACAACCGAAAGGTTTCTTTTACGTTTTTTGAAACTAAGGCTGGCATATATATCCACAAAAAAATCCATAATCCTGAAAGGAATGGTTTCTCGTGGGGTACCGCAATATTTCCTCATAAATAATTTTCTTATAGTTGGTATCCAAACTCACGGATATATTTTTTCCAGAAATCCGTTTCGTAAATATCCCAAGCATGGCAGCCGAAAGGTAAGCCGCTATTGAGGTTATATGCTTTTTCGGGCATGTGCTCAACAGCAAACTTCAATGCAGTACGCCAATCAGGAATACGCAATTTGGGGAAGTATCTATTCAACTCAATACACCAGAACATATCTTCATTATAAGCCGGATGCGTTTGGGCTAATGCCAGATATTGTTCAATTTTTTTCTTATTTGCAGGAATCAGGCTTAACAGTTTTTTGGTTCTTCTTAATGAAAAACCACCATTGCCTACCCCACGTTTCATGATAATTTCCTTAGGGCCATATTTACCATACCGCTCTTCTTTCAGGTCGAACCAGATGGCTATTTGTTTTTTCAGATTCCAGACCCATTCTTTCCATTTTGTATCAAAATCTATTTCAATACGCCAAGGTGCGCCTATATAATCATAGCCTTGCTGGCACCAGTAGGCTAGTTCGTCTCTGAACACGAAAGCATCTAACTGATAAATAAGCATATATTCATAAGCCAGAAAACGCTCATAAAACTCTTCTGCCATCAGTAGCCTGTTATACGTCAGAGTACTTTTAAAATAAGTATCATCAAAGTTTTCAGTCTGAATTTGAGGATACTTTTTAAGCAAGTAGTCGATATTTAATGAATGCGGTTTGACTATCTTAACAGGATAATTGCCTAAAACGCGCATTCCTTGTTCAAGCGAGATAGCTTCATATTCACTCAGTTGTTGCTGATATACAGGAATAATTACACAAGCACTTACTTTTTCCAAGCTATTGAGTATTAATTATCAAATAATAGTACCACCATCAATAGAAAATAACCCTCCGGTTGTATAACCAGAAGCCACCGATGCCAAGTATAAAGCCATCGGTGAAATTTCTTCGACGGTTCCCATGCGGGCAATAGGCAAACGTTTGGTAAAATGGGCTAATGTTTTTTCGTTGTCCCATAATGCCTGACTAAATTTGGTTTTAATTAAACCCGGACAAATAGCATTTACACGAATGCCGTCTTCGCCCCATTCTTTTGCCAGCACTTTGGTTAACATATTTAACGAAGCCTTGCTTACGCTATAAATGCCCAGACCCGGGTCGGGCGTATGCCCTGCAATACTGCTTATGTTAATGATGCTTCCGCCGCCGCGTGCTTTCATGATAGGATGCACCATTTTTGATAACTCAAAAGGAGCTTTTACGTTTACCTGCATTATTTTATCGAAAGCACTTTCTGAACAATCAAGCGAGGGGCCATAAACCGGATTGGTAGCAGCATTGTTTACCAGAATATCAATACCGCCATAAGCCTCAAGTGTTTTATCTACGAGCAACTGTAATTGAGCCATTTCTCCGGCATGGGCGGCTATGCCCACACAATGGCCACCTGCGGCTGTTATTTCGGCAGCAAGTTCGTCCAAATCGGTTTGTTTACGGCTACTAATTACAACTTTTGCACCATACTCTGCAAAAATTCTTGCAATAGCTTCACCAATACCTTTACTGGCACCAGTAATAACGGCCACTTTTCCGGTTAAATCAAATATATTTTTCATAGGTGTTTATAATAAATAGCGTTCGGGTAATATCTGTTATTGCAAAATCAGGCCGCCGTCTACAATCAGGCTTTGCCCTGTTATAAACGAAGAGTCGTCGGCAGCCAGATACAAAATGGCACTTGCTATTTCTTCAGGCTTGCCAAAACGTTTCATAGGGGTAGCATACTGAAGTGCTTCCAGATATGCCTGATCAGCCTCGGCCCCTTCCAACATAGGTGTTTGAGTAAAACCCGGACAAACAGCATTAATTCTAATACCATGCTTGGCAAACTCAATAGCGGCAGTTTTGGTCATTCCTACTACGGCGTGTTTACTGGCGGCATAGGCAATATGACCCACCATACCAAGATGCCCCGCCACTGAAGCTATATTTACGATATTTCCACGGCGTTGTTCTGCAAAGTAGCGTAAAGCTACTTTCATGCAATACCACAGCCCTTTTACATTTACATCTATGATTTTATCAAAATCTTCCTCAGCATATTTCTCTGTCCGAACGCGTGGCCCCAATACTCCGGCCGAATTAACCAGAATATCAATTCCACCAAAATGACTGATTGTATATTCAATCATTTTTTCAACATCGCTCAGTTTACTTACATCAACCTGCACATAAGCTATGGGGCTACTTATTGAGGTCGTCAGGTCGGCTGCCATGTCGGGTGCTAAATCGGCAATCATGAGTTTTGCCCCTTCCTGAGCAAATAATATGGCAGCAGCTTTACCGATACCTGAGTTCCCGCCTGTAATAATTACTACTTTATCTTTAAATCGCATAGCTTAGGTGTTTAATAGGCGTTTGAATGCTTTTAATTCTTCTGACAGAAATAAATAATTTCTCCGGCAGGTAGGGCATATCTTTCAACAAGCTCTTTAGGCATTTTCAACACAAAGTCGTCTTCTGTTACTGTAAAGCCTGCTTTGGCCAGTTCTTGCCCGTAATCCCGACCGAACAGGCGCAGGTGGTCGTTCTGCCAGAATACCCTTTCACGTTCTTTAGGGTCTGTAATAGTTGGGTCTTCAAAGGTATGTGCTTTGGTCCAGTCCTGCGGTGACTGAATAATACCCCAGCCTGTTGGTTTAAGTACCCGATACAGTTCTGACATTGCTTTGTGGTAGTCTTCTACGTGTTCCATTACATGGTTACAAAACACTACATCGAAAGTATTGGCTTCAAACGGAATCTCATGAATATCCATTTTCACCTTTGCCAAAGGCGATTCTATATCGGCGGTTATGTAGTCGAGGTTTTTCATAGCTTCAAAGCGGTCAATGAAGCAATACTCGGGCGCTACGTGTAGTACTTTCAGGTGGTCGGCAGTGAAGAAATTTGTTTTTTCTCTTAAATACAAGGCCATTAAACGATGACGCTCAAGTGCAAGACAATTGGGGCAAAGTGCGTTTTTTCTGGACGACAAACGGCCATAAGGTAGAAATTTATCTAGTTTCACATCACAAACCGGACACTCTACCGTATTTCCTTTTAAGAAAAAAGTATAGACTTTCAGGGGTATATGACTAAACAGTTGCAGGTATTTTCGGGGAATAAAGCGTAATAAAAGACTAATAATTTTGCCCATGCTAGAAACTTATGAGGGTTTATCGTTGCTATTTAAGCCCAAAATTAATTATTTTTGTCTTTGCTTACACACCAATATCAATAAAGATTCGATAATTATGGAAATAAAAAAACAGAAACCTCCGGGAAAAAGGTTATTAAAAAATATGCCTCTACGTGTAAAGTGGTTTTTATCAGCTACTATCGGTATGATATTGGTTGGTTTTGGCCTTAGTGTCTTTAGTGAAGCAGGGCATCTGAAACACACCAATGGGCCTTTCTTAAGATGGTTTTTGTTAGGAACATACAGCCTTATTATGGTTAATTCGGGGCTGGCACTTTTCGGGCAGGCAATTATTTTCAGAATGAGAATAGAAAACCGGAAAATGATTAAGAATCTTTTGAAAGAAAAAATGAAGAAAAACAAAAGGCCCCTCACAATTACTAAAATAGAACCAGATAAGGACTTTGAACTAACAGAATAATATTTGGCACCTGATTGTGCTTTTTTTATATTTTATTGAAGATAATCAACAAATTTGAGGTTTTTTCCCTATTAACACCCGAAACTGAGTATTTATTACTAGGTTTGTATAAGATAACGTATTTATTCTAATTTATATAGTCTTAGATATAGGTTAGATTTAGTTAAGTTTTATAAACAAATGGAATCAGTTTCATCTGAGTTGAAGGAGTGTAGGGCCAGGAAAGTACTTATTGCTGTCGATTTAGAGACACACTCAGAACAAATTCTTTCATATAGCCTTCTAGCAGCTAAAGACCTTCTGTGCGAATTTACGATTTTTCATTGTCTTAAAATAGGCGATTCTCCACAAAAGGCCCAAGCTACTATTAAAACACTTCTCGGAAATGCTCAAACTCAACAGGGCAAATCGCCTCATCATACCTTCCTGATACACATCGTTGAAGGAAATCTACTGGAACAGTTACAAGAACTTTGTTCTCAGAAACGGTTTCATTCACTTTTTATTGGCACAACCAATCAGTTAAACTCATGGATAATGGGGTCAAAGGCAAAAGATATTCTGATGAATATTGATGCAAATATCATTATGGTGCCACCTTTAGCTGACCTTTCGTTCCCGAACAATATTGGTATTCTGGTTGAGAAAAAAGGGAAAGATTGCCTCGATTTATTCAGAACAATAAGCCTCTATACTTCTAATTATAACACGTTTATCAACTTTGTGCTTTTCTCTGAAAACCAACAGGCTTTTGCCGAAGACAGAAAAGTGATTGAAGAATATCAGGATTTATTTGAATCGAATATCACGTTCAGCTTCATCGTAGAACAAGAACCAACTTATCATAATTTTCTGAAGTATGTCAGCGATATTCACTGCGACTCGGCAGCTTTGGCATGGGGGCATGATTCTTCAATGTATGAGTCGGCTATTAACCATGAAACAGGAGCCGTTTTTTGCAGCCCTAAAATGGTAATCTTTTACACCAAACTAAAAGTACCTTCCTATCAAGAAGAAAATATACAGACTGCTTTTGTAGAATAAGAAAGAGACGCCTTTGGGGGCGTCTCTTTCCGATTTAAGCAAAACTGTAATAAATATAATATTATTTTGTAAATTCTGCTTTTAATGCTTCAATATCAACACGTTGAATATCTGTTTTTAACGATAAACGTTTGATATCAGCTACTCTGTTTTTCGCTACCGCATGGTTTCTTTTTGCCTTACGTTTTAACTGTGTTACTGCCATTTTTGTATGTATTTTGAGCTCTAAAATTCAAAAAGATGTCAGAGCATGATAAAAGATTAAACCGACTTTAAGAGGCTTGCTTCAAAATTAGGGTGCAAAGTTAAGAAATTCAATTCAAATTTAACAATTAACAATGAGTTTTTTACGCTAATTTTGTAGCAGAAATTTTACAGAAATCTTTATATACCTTAGATACATAGCATGAGTAAGCCTAGTTTAGTCAGAGGAACGCGCGATTTTGGGCCATCGGTGATGGTAAAAAGAAATTATATATTCGATACTATTAAACAAACCTTTCAGAAATTCGGATTCCAGCCTTTAGAAACCCCCACTATGGAAAACCTATCGGTTTTAATGGGCAAGTATGGTGACGAAGGCGACCAGTTACTTTTTAAAGTGCTGAACTCTGGTGATTTCTCGAAAGATTTAAGCCAGAAAGACTTAGATGAAGGTGCAAAAAAATTAACACATAAGATTTCAGAAAAAGGTTTACGCTATGACCTGACAGTGCCATTTGCCCGTTATGTAGTAATGAACCGTCAGGATTTGGCAATGCCTTTCAAACGTTATCAGATTCAGCCTGTATGGCGTGCCGACCGACCGCAAAAAGGCCGTTACAGAGAATTTTATCAATGTGATGCCGATGTGGTCGGAACCGATTCTTTGATTTGCGAAGCTGAAATCGTGATGATGCTTCATGAGATTTTCCAGAATCTGGGTATTCAGGATTTTACTATTAAAATTAATAACCGGAAAATTTTATCAGGTATTGCCGAAACCATCGGAATGAAAGGCAGTGAAATACCCTTAACTGTGGCTATTGATAAACTTGATAAAATAGGCAAAGAAAAAGTTGAAGAAGAACTGAAAGAAAGAGGTTTTTCGGAAGATATTATCGAGAAACTTCAACCTATTTTTACTTTACAAGGAAATAGCCTTGAAGTAATGGCAAATCTGAAAACATGGCTGAAAGACTCTGAAACCGGATTGAAAGGAATTGAAGAATTAGAAAAGGTCTGGAACCTGATAGATGCTTTTGGCCTTGGCAGCCCGAAAATTCAACTTGATATTACACTTGCCAGAGGTTTAAGTTATTATACTGGTGCTATTTTTGAAGTAAAAGCCAATGGTGTACAGATAGGAAGTATTTCAGGTGGTGGCCGTTACGATAACCTTACCGGAACCTTTGGTTTGCCGGGTCTTTCAGGGGTTGGGATTTCGTTAGGTGTTGATAGAATCTACGATGTAATGGAAGAATTAGGTCTTTTTAAAGATAGCCAGGGTATTACTACTAAAATTCTGTTTACTAACTTCGATGCTCAGGCCGAAAGCTATACTTTACCCCTCTTGAAAAAACTGCGTGATGCCGGCATTAATGCCGAGATTTATCCAGAAGCCAGCAAGTTAAAAAAACAGTTTGAATATGCCGACCGTAAAAAAATTCCGTATGTTTGCGTTGTAGGTTCTGAAGAAATGGCCTCGGGCGAACTTACCCTGAAAGATATGCTATCGGGCGAGCAAATTAAACTTAGTTCAGAACAAATCATACAAAAATTGAAATAGCTAATTATGCTTAAAAACAGAAAATTCATTGCCTATACACTGGTTATCGTAACAACCATTGTTGCAACCCTTTCTTTTTATTTCTGGCAGGTAGCCAGCAGTGCAAATTTGAATGTAAAAGGCGAAAAATCATTTGTGTTGTATGTTCCAACGGGTGCAAGCTACAAAAACGTCGTAGACTCGTTACATAAATACAAGATGATTCATGACGAAATTTCTTTCCAGTTCTTGTCAAAATGGATGAAGTATCCTGAAAACGTCAAGCCGGGCCGCTATGAAATAAAACCCAATGCAGGTAATAAAGAAATTTTATCAAAACTAAAACGTGGGCAGCAGGACGATGTAAGGCTAACCTTCAATAATATTCGTCTTAAATCAGACCTTATTAAAAAAATTGGTAGCAGATTTGAATTTAGTAGCGATGAGCTTTTAAAAGAATTACAAGATGCAAAAGTATGTGGCAAATATGGCTTCGATACCACAACCATTATGTGTATGTTTTTGCCTAATACCTACTTTATCAGATGGACTACCACACCAGAGAAATTTCTGGACAGAATGCACAGCGAATACAAAAAGTACTGGACAGACGAAAAACTTCAAAAAGCAAAGTCTATTAATATGACTCCCGTACAAGTAGCCATTATGGCTTCAATTGTTCAGTCTGAAACCAACAAGAAAGACGAAATGCCGCGTGTAGCTGGTTCATATATTAATCGTCTGGCTATTAATATGCCTTTACAGGCTGACCCTACTGTAAAATTTGCCGTAGGAGATTTCAGCCTGAAACGTATTCTTGAGAAACATTTAGCTATTAATTCGCCTTATAATACGTATCGTAATACTGGCTTACCTCCGGGGCCTATAGCTTTGCCTGAACCTGTTGCGCTCGATGCCGTACTTAATTACGAACGCCATAAGTACATTTATTTCTGTGCTAAAGAAGATTTCTCGGGGTATCATAATTTTGCCGAAAACTATAACGAGCATCTGAACAATGCCCGTATTTACCAAGAAGCCTTAAACAAAGCTAACATTAAGTAATGTATCAATTTGACTGGCAGTACCGCATACGCTATGCAGACATCGACCAGATGGGCTACATGTATTATGGCAATTATCCACGCTTGTATGAAATCGGGCGTGTAGAAGCTCTCAGGTCGTTAGGTTTGCGTTACAGAACACTCGAAGAAACTGGCGTTATGATGCCTGTATATGAATGCCGTTGCCGATACGTTCAGCCTGCTAAATATGATGATTTAGTAACTATCAGGGTTATTATTAAAGAAATGCCACGTACTCGTATTATATTTCATTATGAAATTTATAACGAAGAAAACGTTTTATTAAACACTGGCGAAACCACGTTGGTATTTGTAAAAATGGCAACCAACCGGCTAACTACCTGCCCTGAGGAAATCCTGACAAGGCTTAAACCTTATTTGGGTTAAACATCTGTCAAGTTTCAATAAAAAACACCTGAGATACATATAGGCTCCATATTTTTTAATAACTTTCAGTTAATATCCCTGACCGAACCTGTTTTCTGTCAGGGATATTACTAAATCTCAACTGAAAGTTTACTTTATGAAAGCTATCTCTATCTGGGCGAGCCATAACTCGCGAAAAGCCATTGCATTACTGGTTGCTGCTGAATGCCTGAAAATTTTATCTGGCTTTGCTATTGGCTATAACTTCCTACCCAAATTTTCAACTGGTGTCATCGAGGCTTCCGTATTAGGACTTGTTTTGCTGATAACTTTTACACAGGTTTATTATCAGCAATATGCTCAGGAAATGAGCAAGCACGCACACTATCGCTTTCGGCTTCGTAGTACATTTATTGTTTTATTAAGCAGTTTGTTTCTGGCTATTCTGGCAGGAAATCGGCTAAAGAGTATCAATTACGCCGAAAATGGCTCAACAACAGCCTTTGCAGCGGTTTCGGTCAGGGCTGATAGCGTACAAAACAATGCTCCTCCGGTATCTCTAGAGAAGAAACTCCACAAAAACAAAAAACTCGGCTTATTTTCAAAAAAAACAACTGAAGATGACCCTTACAGCAACAGACGCATTGGCTATGTATTGTTATTTTTATTAAGCCTTGTGCTTACTTACGGAGGGCTATATCTTTCTTGCGGAATTTTATGTGCCGGATGGGCTCCGCTGGCTATTCTTACATTCTTACTTACTTTGGGAATTCTTTCGGGTGGAATATATTTCCTTGCCAAAGCCTTTAGCAGTGTTGTAAAACCTTTTTTCAAGATGAACGCCGCAGAAAAAAAGAGAGAACGTCGGAAATTCTTTGCCATCTGGGCTATTCTCACAGTAGCCATAGCAATATATATATTTGTTCAGAGTTAGGCTTTGAACTAATATAAAACCCCGTAAAAGTACGGGGCTTTATAACTAAAATCCGGCAGCATGGCCATCTTTTCGGGAGTCAGAAGCACCGAAATAAATCTTTTTATCGGCATCTACACGAATTGCCTGATACCCTCCGTACATACCCAAAATATAGCCTACCTTATGTCCTTTTTGCATAAGTCCTCTGATAGTCTCATACGAAATCCCCGACTCCATGGTTATCACCCCCCCATCTGTCATTTTTTCGCCTGTGGGTTCGGACGAACCTTCATGATTCAGGCGCGGAGCGTCACCAGCTTCCTGCAAATTCATTCCAAAATCAACAATGTTCATCACAATCTGCACGTGCCCTAATGGCTGAAAACTTCCTCCCATAACACCAAAACTCACAAATGGCTTATTATCTTTTGTAATAAAAGCCGGAATAATGGTATGAAACGGGCGTTTGTGTGGGGCATAAGTATTATTTTCCCCTTCGGTGAGTGTGTACATCTCCCCCCTATCCTGAAACATAAATCCTAATCCGTCGGCCATCATACCTGAGCCAAAGCCTCTGTAATTGCTCTGAATGAGTGCTATCATGTTGCCGTCTTTATCAGCAGCCGTCAGAAAAATCGTATCACCATCTTTTAAGGCAGGGTTACCTGCATCGTATCGGCTAGCGGCTTTATCAGAATTAATCAATTTACGACGCTCGGCTGCGTATTCTTTTGAAATCAGGCTTTTTACAGGGATTTTCGCAAATTCAGGGTCAGCATAATATTTAGCTCTGTCTTCAAAAGCCAGTTTTTTAGCTTCTGTAAACAGATGCACGTGTTCAGTACTACCATACGGAATTTTTGAAAAATCGTATCCTTCCAGAATATTAAGCATCTGTAATACTGTTATACCTTGCCCGTTTGGAGGTAATTCCCAGACATCGTAACCACGATAGTTGGTCGATACAGGCTCTACCCACGTAGAAGTATGGTCGGCGAAGTCCTTAGCCGTCAGAAAACCTCCATTCTTTTTCATAAAGGTCTCAATTATTTGCGGAATTTCTCCTTTATAAAAAGCATCGCGGCCACCTTTGGCTATTTTTTCAAGTGTATTAGCCAGATTCGGATTTTTAAAAATTTCTCCTTTTTTTGGTACGGCGCCATCAGGATAATAATGTTCTTTTACATTAGGAAACTGCCCATACAAGCGCGGTACCGCAGCCAATGAAGTAGCTAGTTCGTCGTGTACTGGAAAGCCATTACGCGCATAATTAATGGCATGAGACAAAATTCGTTCCATTGGCAACTTGCCAAATTTTTTATGCAGCTCAAACCAGCCATCAACACAGCCCGGCACATTAATCGGTAAAGGTCCAGTTGAAGGAATATGTTTCAAGCCACGTTTCTTTAGCTCTTCGAGCGTTAGCGTATATGGTGAGCGACCCGAAGCATTCAGCCCATATAGTTTTTTTGTTTTGGCATCCCACACCATAGCGAATAAGTCTCCCCCAATGCCGTTCATGTGTGGCTCCACTACGCCTTCCATGGCATTGGCGGCAATAGCCGCATCAATGGCACTACCTCCTGCTTGTAGAATTTCGATGGCGGCCTGCGTACTTAAAGGATGAGACGTACAAGCCATACCGTTTTGTGCTATTACTTCCGAACGGGTTGCCCATATACGGCCCGACATCCGGTCTTGTGCATTGACAAAACTGTTAATCAATAATAAAACACTAAAGAATACATTTTTTTTCATAGATTAAGGTTGGTTTTCTTGTCTGGGTAAAGAAGTAAAACAGATTTGTGGGGTATCATAAGAATGATATAAACAAATATAGTATTTTTCATTGTTGGACCACCATTTATATAAAACAAGACAACTAAATTTCGGCAATTGCTACATTTTATGCGACAACACAAGTTTTTTTTCTCTGTTTTTTCAGAAATTCCTGCACAAACAAGCTATAAAACTATTTCTATTGGCTGCCTAAAATACAGATACTGATTTTTTACAGCTTCTCGTTCTATGGAGAATTAATTATGCCTATATTTATACCCCCTAAGTTACTTTATTTATACAATATACTTATAATGAACGATTTACAATCAATACTCAAACGTAACGATGAAAATTTTCTGGTGAACACACTCGGAGAAGAATCTGTTATGATGAATTTAAAAAATGGTGATTTTATGGGCCTTAATACAGTAGCTACTGATATTTGGGAACTCTTGAAAGAACCAACTTCGGCAGAAAGCCTTATTCAGAAACTTATTGATAAGTATGAAGTAGAAGAGTCTGTTTGCATCACTGAGACAATGACTTATATAAACAAAATGATGCAAGAAAAAATGGTTTTGCAGGTTACTGCTTAATTGAAACCTTCTTGTAAAATCAAGCTCTGACATTAAAATTCTCTTATTAGCTATTGGTATATGAGCGCAATTTTTGGGATTATCAATAAGCATAACTCATCGGTAAATCAGGCAGATGTGAATACCATGAGTATAAAACTCAGACATCATGCGGTTGATAATCAAAAGATTTTTTTGAGAGAAAACATTATGCTGGGTTATCATCAATTAGTTTTTCATCATTCTCAAAAAAACGAACAAGTACCTTTTGAGTCAGGCCAATATTTGATAGTAGCAGATACGCGTATAGATAACAGAGTTGCACTTGCCACACTTTTAGGAGCTAAACAAAAACCAACTGAAATAGCTGATAGCTGGCTTATACTGGAAGCCTTCAAAAAATGGGGAAAACGATGCGTTGATTATCTGGAAGGCGAGTTCTGCTTTTTAATATATAACCAGAGAGAACAGTCATTCTTTGCTGCATCTGACCATATCGGACACAGAAGTTTTTACTATTATGATTCACCCGAGCATTTTATTTTTGCCAGCGAGTTAAAAGCAGTTCTGGCCGTAAAACCACCCCCTCATTCTTTTAACGAAGATATTATTATCAGATATTTTGTTGTCAATTATAATGAACAAACGCCCATAAAAAATATTTTTTTATTAAGAGGCGGCCATTATTTAAGCTATGATAAACAACAAGGATTGCAGCAATATACTTATTGGCTTGCCCATAAAACGGGTAAATACCGGTTTCAGTCTTTACGTGAATATGGCGAATGTTTACGGCATTTGATGACCGAAGCCATAAAGAATCGTATTGAAATTGATAAGCCTATTGGTATTAAACTAAGCGGCGGTCTGGATTCTTCGTTCATTGCTTGTATTTTGGGTGAGTTATTAGCCAAGCAAAATAAGTCTTTTAGCGCATTTTCTTCAGTGGCAGGCAAGAATGACATCAATAACCCTGAAGATGAAAGTTACTATATGAAGCTTTTAGGGCAACATATTCCTAACATGGAACAAGTATTTGTTACACCGCCTGCCAATGCAACTCCCTTTGATAACCTACCTCAGTTATTTGAGCAAGGCGATGGCTTCATGAATCCGCTTCATTATCTTGACACAGCTTTAATGGAGGCCGCACAAAAACAAGGAGTCAGACTATTGTTTAACGGTTATGGGGGCGACCACGCCATCTCGAACCCATATCGGGAATATATCTTTTTTTCTCTTTTACAATTCAAAATAAAAGAAAGTCTGAAAGTCTTTAACACCATCAGGCACACTTATCAAATTTCTGTTTTTCGATTATTACAATCAAGTATTTTATACCATACCAGATTCTATAATTTTTTAAAAGGTCTTTCGGGGAAAGCTATCTATAATGGTGAAAGTTTTTTTAATCCTGAACTAGCCAAAAGCATTAAAGAGTACGAAAATAGCCAAAGTTTTGACACCAAACAATGGTTACAAGACCGTATCAATGCAGGAGTGCTAGGCTGTGAGCATCAGCTTTTAAATTATAGAGATGCTTATTTTGGACTAAGAAAAACTACGCCTTATTTTGATAAACCAATATTAGAATTGTATCTGGATGTACCTGATACCATGATGTTTGAAAATGGCTATAAAAGGGGGCTTATCAGAGAGGCAATGAAAGGAATTGTACCTGATGAAATAGTCTGGAGAAAAGATAAAAAAAGTTATTCACCTGATTTTGAAAATCGCCTCGGTGCTATAAATAAACTGAAACAAAAACTGGTAAATGAACAAGCGTACCAAAATATATGGCCTTATATGAATAAAAAACGGTTTTTAACCAATAAAGAAACAGATATTAATAACTGTCTGGCTATTATGCTGTTTAACTACATAAGTTATCTGAAATTACATATAAATTGACCTAAAAAAAATTACTAACACTATACCCCTTACAAGTATATGAAATCAATTTCAAGCAAAGAGTTGCCAGAGCCATTAATTCCTGCAACGAAACGCGCATGGGAAGCACCAGATTTTACTATTCTCAACGATACAATTATTAGAGGAAGTGGCGAAACTGGTGGTGATTTAAGCTCACAACTTGAATCCTGACTATGAAAACAAAAGGGTGAGTTTTTATGAATCTCACCCTTTTGCAGCTTATTAACTTAAGGCATTTTTGCAGTATTCAAGACATTTTTTTACTTCTGCTACTGGAGTTGAGCCTTCTGGTACTTTGTATTCTAACTCAATAGTAGCCGGAAACTTATATTTATTGTCTCTTATGAGTTTCAAAGCATCAGCAATTGGGGTATCACCCTGCCCCCAAACCACATTCCCTTTACCATGTGCCGGAGTCTGGCGGTCTTTAATGTGCATACTCACGATGCGGTCATGTTTTTGCTTGATAATATCAAGTGGATTCGGGTTTCCTGCCGCTACAAAGTGACCAAAGTCAAGGTTGAGGGCATTAGCAGGCGATTGCGCCAAAGCGGTATCCCAAAACGTATATGTTTGCTGTTCATGACCGTGGTAACCAACCTTTACACCAACTTTTTGTGCAATATTGCCCAGTTTTAATGTATGCTCATCATTTGCTGGGTGCTCAAGTGTAACCTGATTAGCCCCTAATGCTTTGGCTGCACGCATACCAAATTCAATTTCAGCATCAGAGTTATTACGGCCAAAGGCGTTTGGCTTGAAACCATATATTTTTACACCTGCTTTTTTATATATTTTACCAAGTTCTTCAAACTTCGACATCGAAGCACTTTGTCTCCATTTGGCAACCTCCTGATTGTAGGATTTCATTTGTGCTTCTGCATCTTCCAGTTTCTTTTTTTCTTCGTCGGTTAATTCCTGTTTTTCATTTCTTTTTCTCATTAACGGAAATACAGAACGCATATCAACGGTGCTCTTAGGTTTACCTGCATAGATTTCGGCAGGGTCGCCCATTAATTCTATGGCACTAATGCCTGTTTCCAGAACATATTGAAGGATTGCTTCTGCACTTTGGTCAGGCATTTCTCTGAACGAATACGTAATAACGCCAATTTGTACGCCATTAATTAAAGAGTTAGGTCCAAGCAGATTTTTGATAATGGCAGGTGCGCCAAAAACAGGACTACTTGCCAAAACTGAACCCGAAACAAGTGTTGCTGCCGCTCCAAGAAACTGACGACGCGACACAGAAGAATTGTTTGTTTTTTCCATTGTATAATTATAATTTTTTACTGATTTAATTGAGTTCAAATATCTTTAATTGTTTCATTGTCCACGGTATATCATCATCAGGGTTTTCAAGCCCTTGTTCGAGCCTGATTCTTATAAACTTAGCTTTTTTAGGGGTCAGAGCTATTGTGTTGTCACCTTCACTACCTTTTTGCTTGTTAATGGCGGTTTGCCAACTTGTACCATCCGACGAAGTTTCGATGCTATAAATCCGCGGATAAGTTTGTACCATAGGTCTTTGGCCTGGCGGTGTATTTGGCTTAGGCACCCATCCTTTTTTTACCATTGCGGCCGAGTTAAATTGTATTTCACTTATCGCTATTTCTCTGGGAAATTCTATCTGATACCACATATCTTTCTCCTGTTTTAGCCCCGTTGACCACCCTTCGTAAGTAAAGGCACTTGTGGGTGAAACGTTGCCGCCAATACGTGTCGAGGCCGTATTACTTGCTGTTACTTTCCAGCCTTCGCGCTGTTGTAATTCATGAGGTACGAGCTTCACCAAATCGTTATATTGGTACATACTTGCCTGAGATGCCGTTTTTTGTCGTATTTGTGCCACCATTTCTGGTGATATTAATGATGCATCGTTCGACAATCCGTTACGTATGTAAGAAATCACATCAGACACCCACTGGTCAGACTGCTCCTTCATGCTTGCCATCATATTGCCAGCATAGGTTTTTCCTTCAATGGCACCTTCCATGCCATGTAACAAGACCCTGATAGCGTATTCTGGATGAGCCTGTACGCGCGCCGAACCAGCCAGAGCCGGAGCAATTAATTTGTTGTCGCCGGCGGGTGTACCCATACCATTATTACCATGGCATTGCGAACACAACTCATTATATATAACGGCTCCACGGCTTACTATCTCTTGTTGTTCCTTGCTTAGTTCAACGCCACCGAACGGCCCGCCGTTTCTACCTTTGGGTGGAGTAATAATCTGTTGCCCTACCAGCTTCACCCCTGCTGCCTTATTTTTTTCCATAAGCCCTTTGATATTGGCTTCGAGCTCTGGCAATTTCAGAAACTTGGCACTTAACATGGCCTGAACGGCTACGTCGGTGTTTGTATCATCAAGGGTTTGTTTGTAGCTTGCTTCCAATGCTTTTTCTCCGGCTTTATACAAGGTTTCGCCAGCTCTTAATGCCTGCACACGAATACGCGCATTGGGGTCTTTCATTAATTGCTCAACTGTGGCAGTTTTCAAGGCATTTAACCCTTCCAGACACCAAATAGCGTGTATTCTTGCCTGAATATTAGGACTTTTAAGTGCCATTTTCTCTAAAGTGGGTACTACCGAGGCATCTTTTCTTAATACTATTAGTTGTTGTGCAGCATCTCTCCACCAGCCATTCGGATGCTCCAAGTGTTTTACCAACATTGAAGTTTTTTCGTTCAGCATATTGGGTTTGGTTTTGTCACGCTCTTTTCCATCATACGTGATTCGCCAGATGCGGCCAAGACCTACAACTTTATCTAACTGGTATTGGTCAATTTTTGTGCGTAGGTAAGAGCCTCTTTGTGTCCATTGTCCTTCCTGAATAATTCCATGATACATATCCACAATATACATAGTTCCATCTGGAGCAGTAGCCATATCGACGGGTCTGAAAAGTGGGTCTGTTGAACGTAAAAATTCTGATTGCTGCTCCTGATATACATTATGCAAGGTTGTTAAGCCTTCTGTTACAACAGGGTTAATCTGACGCACAATACGAGCCACGGGTTCGCCATAAAAATATTGCCCTCGTAAAGATTCCGGCAAGCGGTCACCTCGATACACATCATTTCCAGCTGAACCTGTTACACGTTTTAAAGAGCCATCAGGCTGTCTGATTTCATCCATTCCACCTTGCATATCTGAGATTTTCACGGCTGCACCCCACGGAATATCAAATCCTTTGGCAAATTCGTTCGGTACTTCAAAGTTTCCGTAATGAATAGGAAACTGAAAATAAGATGGCAGCCCGCTGGCTCCGCCCTGAAACCAGAGTTTTCCGTCGTCGTCATGGGTGATACCCCATTGTGCACGGTTAAAACCGGTTTTTTCACGAATTACGCCCCCTGAAGTTTCTCTCACACGAAAAGCATTAACAGTACTGTAAAGCCAGTTATCCATGCCCCAGTACATAAAAGCCTGCTGGTGTTCTACATTACCCGAACGCCCGTATTTATTCGTAAAAAGTTCTTTTTTATCAGCTTTACCGTCCCCATTAGTATCGGTATATTTATAAACATTGTCCGCATCAGACTCCATTGTCAGAATACAGTCTTTACCATAAGGCAACACAAACCGCGGAAATATCAGGCTATCTACAAAGGCGGTTCCGGTTTCATAAATACCATCGTTATCTTTATCTTCCCATCGCGAAATCCGGCTTGTGGGTTCGAGTTCATCCTTAGAGTCGGCATTGAGCATATATGACCTCAGCTCTAGCACATACATGCGTCCGTTTCCATCAAATGCAATGGCTCCGGGTTGTTGTATGGCTGGCTCTGTCAGAACAGGTTCAATTCGGTATCCGGGCGGTAATAAAAAATGCTTGGCTTCTTCAGAAGCATATAGAGGCTTTACAGGTTGTTTTGTATCAAGGTCTATTCCTTTCCAGTCTTCGCCATTGGGGTCAGCGTTATCTGGTAAGCCTATTTTAGGCAGATTGGCAGAAAACGACTCAATCACATTCTGAACTAAATCCTGCTGCGGCGCAGTAGAAGTAGAAGCCTGATTCTGCGAAGGCTGATTCACCTTGCACGAGCTTATGAAGTAAAGGCATACGGCTATCGGCAAGAAAAATCTCAGATGCAAGGAAGGGAATTTCTTAGATACTTTCATTTTTTTATTTAAAAAATAATATATTCCAATAAAAATACTTCTTTGTTGACGATACACACAAAGAAATCGACAAATACCCCGATTAAAACGGCAAATCAGTATATTAAGAAAGACAGGAGCGTTTTTTATAAAAATGCCTCAATTATAAGAATAGATGTAAGGTTTTTTAATGCAGTTTTTTTTGTGGTAATACAAGTGTAATATTGGTTAAAGTTTCTTGATTTCTTTTAAAGTTCGTTCTAACTCATCGGTTGCCCGCCCGACCTTTTTAGTGAGCTTTATGGCAGCTTTTTCGGCTTTAACGGCTTCTTTTTTGCGCCCTAGCCTTGCCAGCAGATTGGCATAAGTGTGTAAATTAATGGGCGACCTGAATAAGGCTACCGAACGTTCGGCCCATTTCAGGCCTGTTTCGAGGTCGTCTTTATTTTCCATAAGTTGAAAATATCCCCAAGCATACTGATTCAGATGAAAAGCGGTCAGTTTCTCGGCATTATCCTGCATTTCGTCTAAAGCTGCGGCATATTGTGGGGTATCTTGCCTGATACCTTTGGCTTGTGCATTCTGCTTGAAACGCTCTATTTTTTGCGCTGATTCAACAGCCAGTTGTTCGGTGGTTTTTTCCAGCAGTCTGGCTCCTTCTCTCGAAGCTATTATCCTGAAATTATCTGCATCATGGGTAATTCGGGCAAAATCGAGTCTGAACTGTTTTTCTTCGGCTTCAAATCCATTTTCGCTATAAGAAGTAAGCCTGACGGCCTCAATGAGTTTCTCGAGCAGGGCTTTATCATGTTTTTCAACAGCCATTTTAAATGTGCCGAGCTTAGCTTTCGAGATACCCTCAAGCACAAACTTTTGCTGTTCGGGGGTCATGTTCATAAACCGCTTCAACGAACTTACCAATATTTCAAATGCTTTCGACTCAATTGTACTGATATGCTCGGCAATAATCATTAATACCTTTTCGGTTTTATAGGCAGATTCCGGTATTGCTTTCAGGTATTCATCAAGAATAAGCGCGTTAGGCGTTCCGGTAAGTTTGTTTCGCTTCAACAACTCATTTAAAAAAGCGGCATCGCGGCGGCCTGTTTCAAAATCTTTTTGGAGAGATGAGGTGGGTTCATAGTGCTTTCCGGCTGATATGGCCTTGTCAGCCTCGCTAATAAACTTTTCTATGGACATTGAGCCAATCGTTTTATAGACAAGGTCGCCATCACCATTAATAAAAAGATAGGTCGGGTATGAAGAAACAGCATAATTTTTTGCCAGTGCTACACCTTCTCCTTTTTCTGCATCGATTTTATAGTTAATAAAACTTGCGTTGAACTTCTCGCCTACGCTGGCATTGGTGAATACATTATTGGCCATTACTTTACAAGGGCCACACCATGTTGTGTATATATCGACAAAAACAAGTTTTTGCTGAGCCTTTGCTTCGGCTACTATTTGTGCCCATGTTCCTTCTGCAAACCTGATTCCCTGAGCTTCTACAATAAGCCCCGATACCATTAAATAAATCACACAACAGGTTATTTTTTTCATGAAACAGAATAGATTTTTGTACATTTCCAACAAAATTATAGGAATAAACCTACTTGCAAAAAACTTCTGATTTTTTTTGAGATGTTTTCGTTTCAAATTTGTTGTAATAAATAAATACCTTCTATCTTAGCCTTTTGTTAAGATATAGTTGATGATATGATAACGACGACTTCAAAGACAAACAACTATCGACAAACGCTTTGGAATGCGGCCATACAAGTAGGTTTACCAACAGCTATGTGGCGTTTGCCCAAGCAAACCGACAAGCATTTTTTAACCTCTTTTCTTAAAAATCCGCAGCAAACCAAAATAGATTTTGAAGAACTTGGTGCAGGTTTTGCCTTTTCACCATTTATTAATCCTGAGGGAAAAGACACTTACTTTTTAAAAGCTGACCTCCATTATATTTTTAACGATACACTTCATGATGACGAAGGATTTGAGGAAATTGTGAGCCCTTCTTCGGTAGACCCCAGTTTTATTGAATTGCTTAATGCTCAGAGAACAGCCAGCAAATACTCGTTTGGTGTCGGAAAAAATTTCGTTGAAAACTCAACTACTAAAGAACAGTTCGTTACAGAGGTTGAGGCCGCTATAAAACAGATTGAAGCCGAGAAATTCCAGAAAGTTGTACTTTCGCGGGCAAAGAAAACGGCCTTGCCCAGCGATTTTGAAATTGTTACGGCATTCGATAAACTTTGTAAGGCATACCCAACTGCTTTTGTATCGGTGGTGTCAATTCCGAGTTTAGGAATAGTATGGATGGGTGCTTCGCCCGAAACACTGGTAAGCCAAGATGCACACGGAAAATTCCGTACGATGGCTCTGGCCGGAACCCAGTCTGCTTTTGATGCAGAGGGTAATCCGATTAAGCCCTCTGAGGCGTTGTGGCGGCAAAAAGAGATTGAAGAACACGCACTCGTAAGCCGTTATATTGTTAATTGCCTAAAGAGAATCCGTGTCAGAGAATTTGAAGAAGAAGGGCCTAAAACAGTTATAGCCGGAAACCTTATGCACTTACGTATGGATTTTACGATTGATACTGTTGAAATAAACTTTCCACAATTGGCCACAGTAATGCTTGAGTTGTTGCATCCGACCTCGGCCGTTTGCGGAATGCCCAAAGAACCCGCCAGACAGTTTATTCTGGAAAACGAGCAATATGACCGTGAGTTTTACAGTGGTTTTCTGGGGCCGGTAAATATTCAGCAGGAATCACATATTTTTGTTAATCTGCGTACCATGAAGATACAAGACGGCACAGCTACCTTGTATGCCGGATGTGGTATTACAGTTGACTCAAACCCTGAAAAAGAATGGTCTGAAACAGAGATGAAATTACAAACACTCGGCCGAACTCTTTTCAGTTAAATATGCAGAAGGGCAACTCGTTGAGCTACCCTTCTACATATTTAGTATTACCAAGAGATAATTATTTTC
Organism: Emticicia sp. 17c; assembly: GCF_037153985.1. Taxonomy (NCBI): domain Bacteria; kingdom Pseudomonadati; phylum Bacteroidota; class Cytophagia; order Cytophagales; family Leadbetterellaceae; genus Emticicia; species Emticicia sp. 17c. Next base: position 122,208 of record NZ_JBBAYI010000011.1, on the reverse strand, counting down.
TTCCGAACAGACGGCTCCAGAAACCTTTGGCTTTCTGGGTAACTTCACTGGCCGTTTCAGAGGCTTCTGCCGCTAACTCCTGTGCTTTAGCTTTAGCTGCTTCTAATGCTTCGGCTGCGTCGTCTCTCAGGTCTTCCAGTTTTTCAGCTGCCTGATTTTTCAATTCGTTTATTTTGTCTTCATTTACATATTCAGCCGCTTTATTTTTCAGTTCTTCTATTTTTTCAGATGCTTCTGCTGCAAACTCCTGAACTTTACCTTTAGCCGTAGCGGCTACTTCTTTGGCTTCTTCTTTTAAATCTTCAAATTTATCGGCGGCATCGGCTATTACTTCCTGAGCTTTTGCTTTAGCTGAAGTTGCTGCTTCTTTGATATCGTCTTTAAACTCTTCAAATTTATCAGATGCCTCCGAAGTTTCAGCTTTTGCTTTAGCTTTGGTTGCATCAATAGCTTCGGTAGCTTCTGCTTTCAAATCTTCAAATTTTTCTGTTACTGCTGCTTTTGTTTCTTCAACTTTTTCTTCTGCGGCCTCAACAGTTGCGGCGGCCTCTGCTTTTACCTCTTCTACTTTGACAGCTACTTCCTCTTTCACCTCGCTTGCTTTTTCTTTGGTTTCTTCTACTTTTTCAGCAATAGTTTCTTTTACTTCGGCTGCTTTTTCTTTGCCAGCTTCAACAGCTTCAGTAGCAGCAGCTTTGATATCTTCCGCAGGTGTTGTTGTTTCTTCTACCTTTTCGGCTTCAGTTTTTTTAGTAGTTGCCATTTTATTACAGAGTTTAGAATTTAAAATGAGTTATGAGCTTTTGGAATTTTAGCACAAATAAAAAATAAACAATTGATTTTTAATCAATTAAGGTGTTATTTTCTCATTAAAAATACTTTTTTTTGCTATTACCTGAAACTAACCATAATTTTTGAAACAAATGGGTTGAGTTTCTGAGCGTTTGGGTCTTTCGAACTAAAAGTTTTATCTCCCAAAACCTTGTCGGCCACGCTGTTTAAACGCTCGTCTTCATAGTTATAGGCCAGCGTAACTGCCAGGTAACTACTTCCATCTTTATCCATTAGTTTACCGCCGTTCCAGTCAACTACTGCTCCGCCGTAGTCCCATCCAAAACCCGAAAACTGAAAAGGTTTTTCATTGATTTTCTCTAGCTCAACCAACGTTGTACCTACCTTGATACCTGTATTGGTATGCCATTCGATTTTGTTCTCGTTACCGGCTTCAACCCAGCCTATTTCAACGCCTTCGGGTTTGGCAAAATTAAGGGTATCTTTCCACCATATATGTGCTTCGTTGGGTGTTCCTTTATATAAAATAGTGCCTATGGTAAACATTCCCTCAGGGCCATAAATAGTATCATGTGGGCTTACGTTGGCACTTCCTAGCTGTTCAATCAGTTCTTTTTCGCTACTGGTAGCAAGTACAACACCCGCACGCTCGCCGGCAATGCACAACCAATCGTTTGCAGGTGTTACTGTTTTTTCGGCTATTGCCGATGAGTCTGTTTTTTGTTCGTTTGTTTTAGAAGAACAGGCAGGTAATAAGGCACTGCAAAGGCAGGCCAACAGTAATAATCTCATGAGTTAGAATTGTTTAAGGTAACTTATTTTAGCAATGACGTGGTCTTCTGACTGTGTTTTTTGGGTTTGGAGGTTATCAAAACCTCTATGATTGAAAACCACATAAATATACGACAATGGCTGATACTCCCAAGAGAGGCGAATGTTATAATTTTGCAAGTTATTTTCTGAGTTTCGTTGATAGAACCCAATAAGTTGCACACGCGGGTTGAGCGCAAAACGGCCTTCTATACTGAATAAATCGACCTTTTTGCTTATTCTGGCTTCGCCTACCTCTTTAAAATGGTTACGGTTATAACGACCTAAGATAGAAATATGCGGAATAGGCGCAAATTGCAGGCGCATATCATGCCCGGTTAGTTTTCCGTTAAAGTATGTACCCCAGTTAAATTCGGTGTTCAGGCTAATAATTTTTGAAGGGTCGGTGCTGGCATAAATCTGATGTCTGACATAGTTATAATCACCCGTACCTATCTGTACCCCCAAAGGCTCGAAAGGTTCTGTCAGACGCTGAAACGTAGGATTTACCAGATACCCTAAAAAGCCCCCACGCTGGAAATTAAGCCAGATAGGGTTAAAATTAAGTTGTCGTTCAATCAGTTTTCCGGTTGAAGCCTGATGGTAAAACTCCGTCATGATACCCGGCTCAAAGGCTCTGATAAACTTCTTAAAGGGTATCCAGTTACCTCTGTTAAAGAAAAATATTCCGGGAGTTGTACCAATTACGTCACTCCTCGACACAAACCCCATTTCAGGATTAAAGTTTTTGGTTACAATTGACTCCGTCCACCAGACTTTAAACTGATTGGTAGTATAATAATATTGCGCAAAACCCGAAAAACCTTGTTTGCCTCCATTAGTTGAAGTTGAATAGACAGCCATCGTATTTAGCGAGTGTGACTCGCTCAAACGAAAAAAGCCATCAATCGTAGTAGTAAGGTTGGTTGCCAAAGGGCTATTCTTGACTGTAACCAAGCCCCCTATACGGTTTTGTTTGCCAAAGTTTTCAGAAAAACGCCCCACAAAGAAGTTGGTTCCGGGGCTATCGCCTACTTCTCGCTGGCGCATCAATATAGCCCCATAGTTTCGCTTGAGCGAACGATATACAAACCTTGCACCTACATCAATCGGAATAGGATTCCCGCTATTATCTAAGCCAATAGTTCTGCTAAAAAAGGGCTGAACACGCATACTCCCCCCCGACTGGTCGTCGTTCGGGCCTACCCCTACTCCAAACAATGAAGCATTTTCGAGAAAAAACTGCCGACGTTCTGGAAAAAACACCGAAAACCGCGTTACGTTGTTTACCTGACGGTCGGCATCGGCCTGTGCAAAGTCTGTATTAACGGTCAGGTCAAGAATAGCATTCGGATTAATAGCCCATTTTATTTCTCCACCTAATTTAAGCGTATTCTTATCGGGCTTGTTTTCAAAATTCTTGTATCTGTCAACCGATGTAAGTAAATAAGGCTGAACACGAATATTGGTTGATGGCGGTGGCGGTTGCAAATTTGTAAGAACAGCCGCGTAGGCCATTCTTGTATTAGTAAACGAACGAGGATAAGGCGAAAAAGCCGTTTGTTCATTTGTCAGGCGGCGGTTCCGAACCATATTAAAACCCCAGTTCTGCGTTGGTGAATCTGTTTTAGGATACCGCAGGGTTTGCCACGGAATGGCCATTTCGGCCACCCAGCCCGAATCGGTTCGGGTGGTACGTACGCGCCATAGGCCATCCCAGTCGATATCATAATAAATATCATCAAACGACAAAAAATCACGCTGCACGCCATAAGGATTCGTTACCAAAGCCATAGCATTGCGTTTGTCGTTAAAACCATCAAACGATAAGCCTATGAGGTCGTGCTGCCTGATACTGAAATCGCGCCTGAAATCAGTGGCCCGAATAGCTTTTTTCCCTAGCGAGTCGTGTGCAAAAATACCAAAGTACAAATAGTGCTTATTATATAAAACGCGTACTTCGGTTTTGTGGGTTGGGTTCTTACCCTGAAAAGGTTCAATCTGAATAAAGTCTGAAACAGATTTTGCCATTCGCCATTCGGCATCGTTCATAACGCCATCAACCTTTAAAGAGGTAATAATAGGTGTAGCTTCAATTGTTTTTTTTATTGAGTCTGGTTTAAAAATACTGGCGTCCTGAGCAAAAGAGAATGTGGAAACAAACAATAACAAGTAATATAGTTTTTTAATCATAAAATATTAGAAAGTGTAGTTTTATAAAAGTGGAGCATATAGCTTTTTCGTTATACAAAAATAAGGTTTTATGACAAAATTTTAACAAATAATACAAAATATGTATTGAAAAAACTATTAAATAGCCTGCCTCAGAAGTAAGCATACCCCCCGAAAAAAAGTCCATAAATCGTATCAGACGAAAGTAACGGAATTTTATTATGGGCCGGAATGTTTGTTTAGTAAGCAATTTTATATTTTTGCAGCACATTTTAAACCAGATAAGATGCTTGTTAATATATTCAAATCGAAGATTCATAGAGTAAAAGTAACTCAGGCAGAGTTAAATTACGTAGGTAGTATTACGATTGATGAAGACCTGCTGGATGCTGCCGGAATTATGGAAAATGAACGGGTGCAGGTAGTTAATAACAATAACGGCGAACGCCTCGAAACCTACGCCATAAAAGGCAAACGGGGGTCGGGTATTATATGCCTGAACGGTGCGGCTGCTCGCAAGGCAGAAGTAGGCGATATTGTAATTATTATTTCGTATGCATGGATGAGCCCCGAAGAAGCAAAAACTTATAAACCTCTTGTTGTTTTTCCTGATGAAAATAACCGTGTTGTAAAATGAAAAAAGTTTTGCAATATGTTGTCTCATTAGCCATTGCCGGAGGGCTATTATGGTTTGTATTTAAAGATATAGATTTAAATGAACTCTGGGGTAAAATAAAACAGGCCGATTACCGATGGGTAGGTCTTTCGGCTGTGCTTTCACTACTAGCACACTGGAGTAGGGCTTATCGTTGGGCTTTGATGCTCAATCCGCTAGGTTACAACCCTTCGGTTTTCCGAACTACGCTGGCTGTGTTAGTGGGGTATCTGGCAAACTTGGTTTTTCCGAGAGCTGGCGAGCTTGCCCGTTGTGGTACTTTACAAAAGCTGGAAGGGATTCCGTTCGAGAAATCTTTCGGCGCAGTTGTAGCCGAAAGAATAGCCGATGTGCTGATGCTACTGATGTTGATTTTGCTGAATTTTGTGTTGGAGTTCGACCGCCTTAGTGCCTTCTTCTTCAATTTCTTTGGCAACAAATTCAAGAACCCAATTCTGTTGTTAGGCATTGGAGCAGCGTTAGTAATTCTGGGAATTATGGTTTATCTGACTTTCAGAAAAAACAAGGACAGAATCATGCAATCAGCTTTTTATCAGAAAATCAGTAAAGTAGTTGAGGGTCTGGCAAGTGGTTTTCTGAGTGTCAGAAATCTTAAAAACCCAATGGTTTTTGTTTTCCATACACTACTTATCTGGGCGCTTTATTACCTTATGACCTATATTCTTTGTCAGGCATTGCCTGAAACGGCCAATCTTTCTCCATTAGCAGCTTTAACTATTTTTGTAATGGGCTCAATCGGAATGGCTGCCCCAACACAGGGAGGTATTGGAAGTTATCATTTTTTGGTGGGTAGTATTGTAGTGCTTTATGGGTTGTCAGAGCAAGACGGCATTACGCTGGCAACCTTTTTACATGCCATGCAAGGGCTGATTTTCGTTGTGGTATTCGGAATAGTAGCATTTTTGTTAACATTTGTTTTACCTCAAAAAAAGCCAGTTGTAACCGACCTAAAAGCCGAAAAAATTTAAGCAGTACTTTACACGGCTTCATAAAAGAGCCTAAATCTGAATGTAATTCATGACCGAATCAAAAATATTAAACACAGAAGAAGCCAAAAAACAAGTACAGGAATGGCAATCAGAAGGGAAGAAAATCGTTTTTACCAATGGATGCTTCGATATAGTACATCTGGGGCATATTGATTATCTGGAAAAAGCCCGTAATCTGGGCGATAAACTCGTGCTGGGCTTAAATACCGATGCGTCGGTTAAAAGATTGAAAGGCGAAAACAGGCCAGTTATCAATGAATATGCCAGAGCCAGAATGATGGCGGCAATGGCGTTTGTTGATACTGTCATTTTGTTCGATGAACCTACGCCAAAGGAACTGATTGAGACACTTTGTCCGAATATTTTGGTAAAAGGTGACGATTACAGCATAGAAAACATTGTTGGAGCAGATTTTGTTATCAGCAAAGGAGGAGAAGTAAAAACCATTTCGTTAGTAAATGGCTATTCTACAAGCGCAATTATTAAAAAAATAAAGGATTCTTACTGATACCTTCGTATAAAATCAGTTAAAACAGCCATCACAATTTAAAAGTAAAGCTATGATTTTTATAATTAGTATTGTATTTATGTTGCTCGGGCTAGCGGTTTCGTCAAGACTGAAAAGCAAATTTACCGAGTATTCGCAGATAGGTTTGTCAAATGGCATGACTGGCGCAGAAATTGCCCAGAAAATGCTCCGTGATAACGGCATCTATGATGTCAGGGTTACACAGGTAGAAGGCCAGTTAACCGACCACTACGACCCCACCAATAAAACTGTTAACCTCAGTTATGACGTTTACAATGGTTCAAGCGCAGCTTCGGCAGCGGTAGCGGCTCATGAGTGCGGCCATGCAGTACAGCATTCGGTTGCTTACGCACCCCTAAAAATGCGTTCAGCTCTGGTGCCTGTCGTAAATGTAGCAACCAATGCCCTTAACTTCTTTTATATGTTCGGGTTTATGTTCATGGCTTATATTTTTTCAAGAAATACCCCTCTGGCTCAGACAGTTCTGCTAGGCTTAGTAATAGCCAATGCCATTATTACTATATTCGCTTTAATTACCTTACCTGTTGAGTATGATGCCAGTAATCGTGCTTTAGTCTGGATGGAATCAAGAGGCATTGTAAACAGCCGTGAACACGGTATGGCTAAAGACGCTTTAAAATGGGCCGCCCTAACGTATGTAGTATCAGCGGCAGGTGCAATAGCCAATTTGCTTTATTACTTAAGTGCATATCTGGGCAGAAGAGATTAAGCTTTTCGATAAAAAAATAACGGGAAACCATCAATCAAACATCCTTATTAATTACTTTTGTTTGATTGATGGTTTTTCTGTTTTTTTCTCATTCTAACATTATTTTATTGTGATTTTAACCTACAACTTCCCAACCAAAATACGCTTTGGTGCTGGGGCCGTCGATGAACTACCTGCTTACCTGAAAGATAATAATCTTTCAAAACCACTTATCGTGACCGACCCCATAGTGGCAGACTTGCCTTTTTTAAAGCGAATTGTTGAAAACTTACGTCTTAATGGTATAAGCGTTGAAGTTTTCTCTGACATTCATAAAAATCCGGTAAAATCGGATGTATACAAAGGTGACGAGGCTTTTTACGCCACTAACCGCGATAGTATCATTGGTATTGGAGGAGGAGCCGCCATGGATGTTGCCAGAGCTATTGTACTTCGTATAAATCATAGAGAAGACCTTTTTAAATACGATGATTTAATTGGTGGCGACATATACGTGACTAACGATGTTCCACATTTTATTACAATTCCGACAACCTCAGGTACTGGTAGCGAAGTGGGCCGCAGTGCGATAATTGCTGATGACGAAACCCACCAGAAAAAAATTCTTTTTTCGCCCAAACTATTGGCCCGTATTGTTTTTGCCGACCCATTACTCACAATGGACTTACCTCCATTTGTAACAGCAGCTACTGGTATGGATGCCTTAACACATAATATGGAGGCATTTTTAGCCAAAATGTATCATCCTATCTGTGATGGCATTGCGCTGGAAGGTATTTCTTTAATTCATCAGTCGTTAGAAACAGCCGTTAAAAAACCTGATGTAGAAGCACGTAGCAAAATGTTATTAGGTTCAATGATGGGCGCAATTGCATTTCAGAAAGGTTTAGGGGTTGTACACTCGCTGGCACATCCGCTTTCGTCATTACTAGATACCCACCACGGGCTGGCTAATGCCGTAAATATACCGTATGGTATGCGCTTCAACATTGAAGGTTTTGAAGATAAATTCCGCCGGATTGCCCGCACCTTAGACCTGAAAGAAGAAACAGGCGAAGCAGTAGTCAATTATCTGTTTGACCTTAACAGCCGAATTAACATTCCGCATCGTTTACGAGAAATCGGCGTAAAAGAAGAGCATATTGAAACCCTAGCGGACTTGGCAATAGCTGATTTCGCTCATCCGAATAATCCTAAACCTGTGAGTAGGGAGAATTTCAAAGCGTTGTATCTCGAAGCCTTGTAAGGCAGGTTCAGAGCGTAATAGGTTTAACGATTAACAGGCAATATAAGAGCTTATAATATTTCAAAAAATTATAAGAAAAATCCATATTTTTCCATTATTTTTGTTATAGATATTTATTCGTTATTACACCTATGAAAACTCTGGTACTTCTATCTGCATTAGTGGCTTCGCCGCTTTTACTTGTTGGGCAGCAACTGGCTAAAAATTATTCGAAAGACTATAACTATTTCTTGAGAGAAACCAAAATTGCTGACAATAATAATACCCGCATCGTTATCACCGATAAAGGTGATACAACTTTAGTAGCCGAGTATAAATCTCAGGATGTGGTAAATAAAACGCATCAGGAGTTTACGAAGGTTTATAAAGGAACCCCCTATTTTAAGAATGGGTGGTATAATGGTAAAATTGGCTCCGAAAGTGGCAAAGATTTAAGTTTTCTGATGGCTTATAATCTCCAGAAACAAGTGGTATATATTGTAGAAAAACCCGATGCCGATGCCACGCCCGTCAGACCAGATGAATTTACTATTGCCGGGCATACTTTCAGGAAGTATGAAAACATTTTTCTGGAAACCCTCTATATGCAAAAGAATATTCTTCTGAAAAGCTATGAATGTGTACTAAGTGCCGATGGCTTTTTTGAAAAAACAGGCTATGAAGCACAAGGGGGCGAGTTTGCGTATCAGGGCGAATTCAGGAAGTCATATAAATACTTCACCATTCAGGACGATTTACTCAGGGCTGTCTCAATAGGCAAAAAGGCATTACAGACATTTCCAAGAGCCAAAAGAGGAGCCTTGCAAAGATACGTGAAAGAAAACGGAATTAACCTCAAAACAGAAGAGGGGTTAGTAGCAGTTTTCCGCTATTACGATACGCTGTAATAACATTTTAAAGTAATACCGAAAGGCTTATGTGTTTGTCAGATACATAGGCCTTTTTTGGTGGGCATCAAAACAAAATAATGAGTACAGAGCCTGCAATCATGATTAATGCCCCTATAAGTTTTTTGTAGATTTCTTGTTCTTTAAAAATCTTGTAGCCCAGAAAAATATTTACCAGAACCGATAACTGAAAGAGTGATAAAGCGTATCCTACGGGCATCCGTTGAAAAATAAAGGCCGTCGAAAACTGCATAAGTCCAATGGAGCCAACAAGAGATACCAGCATAATAGCACTTCGTTGTCTTATTTTTTTTATTTCGTTGCCAATGTTCTCTTTGCTTACCAATAATAACCCCAACGAAAAAACAGACCCAAACCAGCACCACCCAAAAAAAGAATGAGCAGTTGATGACACCAGAATTACCTGTTTAACAAAAATAGCTTCGGTGGCTGTAAGTACCATAGCCCAGAGTCTGTATTGAATTTCTTTTCGTTTAAATAGCTGCCACGTAAAACCTGTGTCGGTAGTATTTAAAACAAAATAGCTTCCGGCAATAATAAAAATCACCCCTATTACGCCCCACAAACTCGGAATTTCATGAAGCCAGAAAAGACCAATTAACATACTAATAACAGCCTTGTAGGCATTGATTGGCCCCAAAACTGATAAATCGCCAGACTGTAAGGCTTTCACCAGAAATAGGTTTCCTAAGGCTCCTAAAATACCCATAATAATGGAGTAAACCCAAAACGAAACCGGAATTTGCTGCCATGAAAGGCTAAAACTAAAAATAAGACAGATAATTCCTAACAAAAAATAAGTGAGGAAGTTAACAAATAAAGGCGATAACCCTTTTGCAGTTAATTGCTTCTGGAACACATTAGCTAACGGATTTGCAAGAATCCTTAAAATAATAGCCCCTGTTAGCAATAGTAAATCGGTAATCAATAAATGTTCAGTTTTTGTGCTGCAAAATTAGTGCTTATTCCTGAATGATATCTGTGTTTCTGATAATATTCAATCAATACTAATACAGGCTTTTAGGGAAAACTCAGGCATAAAACCTTGCTGATTTACAGAAAATTGATACTTTTATTCTTTTATCAAAATTGTATCTGAACACTATTTTGTAATACTATGCCCGTTATTTCTTTAATTGCTGCTATGAGCGAAAATCGCGCTATTGGCTTAAACAATGCTTTGCCGTGGAATCCTATACCTGCCGACTGGGACAATCTGAAACAGGTTACTAAAGGAAAAAAAATGATTATGGGTCGTAAAAGCTATGATAACCCACACCGAATATGGTCAGATGCCGGTAATTTTGTTATTACACGCCAGCTAAATTATGCTGTTGACGAAGGCTTTGTGGTAGTCAATAGCCTTGAGGCAGCCATTGACCAGTGCCAGAACGACTCTGAGGTTTTTGTCTTAGGAGGTGAGGAAATTTTTAGGTTGGCTTTACCTATGGCCGATATGATTTATCTTACAGTTGTGCATGAAATCTTTGAGGGAGATGCTTTTTTTCCGGTTTTTGAAGAAACAGATTTCAACATTATTGAACGCAAAGAGTTTAAAGCAGGCCAGAATACTCCTTACGATATTACTATTCTAACATACCAAAGGAAAGATTTTTCATTTACAGAAAAGCAGGATTAGCAAGCAAAATTTTCTACCGTAATGAAAAAATAGCCCTGTGTGCTTTAATAACCTACAAAAATCTGTATCAGAACCCTGCCACCGTTTTTTTATTTGTATTTCAGAACAGTTAATAGGGTTAAAAATTGTAATTTGTCGCCCCGAAGAGCTATCAATGTTCTTTAAGATTACCTGTACTTTATTAACTGTTTTCACTGATGAAGCGTACCCACATCATACTCTGTTTACTGGCTGTTTTGTTTACAAGTGCCTGCCACCAAAAAACCTCTTATGATATTGTTATTAAAAATGGCCTTGTTTACGATGGCAATGGAGGAGAACCCCAAAAAACGGATATCGCCATTACTGCCGACACCATTGCATTTATAGGCAATTTATCGGGAGAATCTGGCAGCAAAGCTACTATCGACGCAACAGGTTTGATTATTTCGCCGGGTTTTGTAAATATGCTAAGCTGGAGTACCGAAAGCCTCATTCAGGATGGGCGTTCGTTAGGTGAAATTAAACAGGGTGTTACGTTAGAAGTAATGGGCGAGGGCGATTCAATGGGACCTATGACTGATTCTGTGAAAGCATACTCTCAAAGGATGCAGGGCGACATCAAATATAAAATTGAATGGACTACCCTGGGCGAATACCTGAATTATCTGGAAAAACGCGGCGTATCAACCAATGTGGCATCTTTTGTAGGAGCGGCCACCGTAAGAGCCAATGAGTTAGGTTATGCCAACAGACCACCCAAGCCAGAAGAACTGGAGCGAATGAAACAGCAGGTTAGAAAAGCCATGCAGGAAGGAGCCATGGGGCTTGGCTCAGCTTTAATTTATGTGCCGGGTACTTATGCTACTACCTATGAGTTAACCGAGTTGTCGAAAGTAGTAGCAGAATATGGCGGTACGTACATTTCTCATATCAGAAGTGAGGGTAACAGGCTGGAAGAAGCAGTCGACGAAATTATCAGTATCGCTAAAGCAGCTAATGTACACGCCGAAATTTACCACCTGAAAGCAGCCGGAAAAGATAACTGGTCTAAACTTGATACAGCCATAACCAAAATAGATAGTGCCAGAAATGCCGGTATCAATATTACTACCGACATGTATAATTACATTGCCGGTGCTACGGGGCTGGATGCCGCCATGCCACCGTGGGTGCAGGAAGGCGGGTTACCACAATGGAAAAGACGGCTAAAGGCTGAAACCATCAGAAGGCAAGTTGGTGAAGAAATGCAAACCAAACAAAAAAACTGGGAGAACCTATGCCTTGCCGCAGGAGCCGATAAAACTCTGCTTATTGGGTTTAAACAAGATTCGCTGAAAAAATATATTGGCAAAACACTGGCAGAAGTAGCGGCTATCAGACACAAAACATGGTACGAAACCGCAATGGACTTAGTAATAGACGACGACTCACGCGTTGATGTTGTGTACTTTTTAATGAGCGAAGAGAATGTAAAAAAACAACTCAGATTGCCTTATATGACCTTCTGTTCAGATGCTGCATCAATGGCTCCTGAGGGAGTATTTTTAAAATCAAGTGTACATCCAAGAGCTTATGGTAACTTTACCCGCCTGATTGGAAAATACGTACGCGATGAAAAAGTTATTTCCTTGCAGGAAGCTATCAGAAAACTTAGTTCCTTGCCCTGCGATAACCTGAAAATTCAGAAAAGGGGTCGTTTAAAAGTAGGCTATTATGCCGATATTCTGGCATTTGACTTAAACAAAATGCAGGATAAAGCAACCTTCGAGCAGCCACACCAACTCTCAGAAGGCATGGTTCATGTATGGGTAAATGGCCAGCAAGTTTTAAACGACGGCGCGCATACCGGAGCTAAACCCGGCAGGTTTGTAAAGGGCCCGGGTTGGCGACCGTAAAAAATAAATCTGGCATGGTTTAGAATCAAAACTAAGCCATGCCGAGCTATTCCTCAAGCAATAGCTTTGTAACGTTACGCCCGGGTATTCCGCTCACGGCCCCTCCCCTGCTTGCTCCTGAGCCACAAATGTAAATATGCTTATAGGGGGTTTCTACACCCCATTGATTAACCTGACTTTCGTTTTCGGCATAAAACCACGACAAACCATTATGAAAAATATTACCCCGTGGCATTGCCAACTCTTTTTCTAAATCTACCGAGCTTTTAGCTTCCAGACATACATTTCCGTTTTTATCTCTGGCCAGACAGTCCTCTAATGGCTCGGCAAGATATTCATTAATACCTGTAAGAAACTTTTCAACTACATCTTTTTTTGCAGCTTCATTATGATGAATGAAAAGCTCATAAGGTAAGTCTAGTCCGAATACAGTCAGGGTATGATATCCTTGTTGTTGTAATTCTTCCGATAAAATTGAGGGGTCAGTTAACGTATGGCAATATATCTCGCAAGGAATAACAGATGGGATTTTTCCTGCTTCTACTTCCTGAAATGATTTTTGTAACTGAGTATAAGACTGGTTAATGTGGAACGTACCAGCAAAGGCTTGTTCAGGTTTTATGGTTTTATCTTTTAACTGTGGTAATTTTTTTAATAGCAGGTTTATTTTAAATGCAGTACCTTCTTCTGTTTGCTTAGCTGGTACAGGCAAATTACCAAGTAGTTTTTCCAAAACGCTTGGTGCGGCATTTATTAAAATGTTTTTTCCTGCAACTGTTTCTTCTTTACCTTCAAAAACATACATTACTTCGGGCAATTCGGCCGTAGTAATTTTTTTTACTTCTGCCTGAGTTTTTATTTCAACGCCTAAGGCTAATGCCTTTGCCGACAATTGCGCCACAAGGTTTCCCATACCTCCCTGTGGTACGCGCCATTCTCCGGTTTTATTACCCACTACATGGTAAATAAACGTTTTATTTTGAAGCAAGGCAGTGTCGTATGCGTGTGTATAAGAGCCAATTTTGGCATCTGTCAGTAATACCCCTCGTAAAATATCCGACTGCACATGGCTTTCTATCAGTTTTCCGATAGGTTCTTCCACAAAGGCATTCCAGAGGTCTTGGTGGCCACAGTCCAGAAAATACTGTTTCCAATCGGCCTTGCTTTTCAAAGGCAATAAGAACGAGTCCCATATTAATTCTGCAAAAGCCTGTTGCTTTTGTAAAATTGCCTGATACCCCTTCCATTCTGCCTCTCCGTATCCAAGTGCCATTACCGACTCCTTCGACACCTCAGGGTCTATATTGCTAAGTATCAAGCCCTTAGGCACATTGTTGTGTATATATGGCGTATACGAAGCTACGTCTCTTTTAAGCAGTTTTACAGAAAGGCCCAAATCATTAAAAATGGTTTCCGGTAAAAGACTTACCAGATAAGAGTATCTCGAAAGATAAGCCTCGTAGTCGGAGAAAACCTTCTGAGAAGTTGTTCCACCACCTATATAGTCATTTTTTTCTAATACTAACACCTTTTTACCAGCCTTAGCCAGATAACACGCAGCTATCAGGCCGTTATGCCCACTACCCACAATAATTGAATCGTACACCATGTTTATTAAAATAGAAATAATTCAATAGATTTCTGATAAAATCATGAAGCTGATACCGCCTGTATGAAATGTTCTCTGATACATCTGTTAAAAGGATTATTCTCATTTTCTATGCGTTCAGGATGCCATTGTACCAAGGTCAGCGAATGGCTTTGTGGCGTTTTCCATTCCAGCCCTTCTACAATACCATCATCCGAAAAAGCATTTATTCGGAGAGATTCGGCTGGTTTCTCAACCGATTGATGATGAGCCGAGTTAATTTCACCCGCTGTTTCACCCACAATATGGGCAAGGCTGGTATCTGGTAAAACCTCAATGGCATGATAACGGTCTTTCCCTTCGTAGTATTTTGAATGATTATTTTTACCTATACTCGGAATATCTCCCACAAGTGTACCGCCTAGAAAAACATTTACAAACTGTAACCCTCTACAAATGCCGAGCAATGGTATTTTATGCTTAAATACATATTCGCAAACATTCCATTCAAAAACATCGCGTTGCTCATCCATAAAATCAGGGTTACAAAGCGACAGATTTTCGGGTTTGTTATAAAATCTGGGGTGAACGTCTTCGCCACCAGTAAGCAAAATTCCATTACATTTTTCTATTTCATGCAGGTTTTGCTGCCTGTACCCAAGTTTAATAATCTGAATATTGTCACTTTGGCACAAAATCCATTGTTCATAAATAGGGTGTTTTTCGCCACAATCTGTAATGCCAATTGTTATTTTCATTCGTCGGTATTATAAAAAAAAATAGTTTTGGTAAAGACGTATCCGTTCAATAACAAAGAAATTTATCATATAATAAATATAAACTTTACTTTATCGGAACTAAGTGTATGGTACGATTTTTGACCTAAATTAAGGCAATAATTATACAAAAATTGTAATTAATCGAACTAAAACCAAATTGTTTGGTTAATGATGTATTATAGCCATTGCATTGAGAGATATAACGTTTGCATGTTTTTTCACGAAAATTGTATTCTTCAGTTTTCTTTTTTCGATACTTGATGCGTGTCTACCCTAATAAAAGCGTTTTATTTAACCTGAAACAAGATTCTTACAATTTAATCGTTTAGAATCTAAATTATTGGCAGGCATTTACTAATCAAATTACATGGCAGATTCACTACCTGTTCCGGCTAACGAAGAAGAGCGAATAAAAGCACTCAAGTATTACAACATACTTGATACCAAAAATGAGATAGAATTTGACAGACTTACCGAACTGGCATCTGCTATTTGTGGCGTGCCTATATCATTGGTTACCCTAGTTGATGAAGAAAGACAATGGTATAAATCTAAAATAGGCTTAGAAGGTGACGAATCAAGCAGAGATATAGCCTTTTGTAGGTATACAATTCTTGAAGAAGCTATTTTTGAAGTAGAAGATGCTACAAAAGACGAACGTTTCAAAAATAATCCTTTTGTAACAGGAAGCTCGCATATACGTTTTTATGCAGGATACCCGCTGATTGACCCTAACGGTTATGCCTTAGGCTCTTTGTGTGTACTCGATAACAAAGCTAATAAACTAGACCAGAACCAAAGGCTCGCACTCAGAATACTGGCACAGGAGGTTATTTCTCAAATTGTAGCCCGTAAAGAAAAAGCTGAGTTAAAAAGCTATGAAACGTTGTTCCAGTTGTCGCAGGACATGATTTGCATGATCGAAAATAGTTATTTCAAAACCATTAATCCTGCTTTTACAACAACATTGGGGTGGTCAGAAAAACAACTACTCGAAAACTCTATTTTTGACTTTATACATCCTGACGATATTCAGGCTTCAACCAACTTTTTAAACGACCTTACCTCTAAGCTAAAGACAGCTAGCTTCACTAATCGATTCAGAACTGCCGATGGGGGCTTTAAGTTAGTACAGTGGGTTGTTACGTATGACTCAAGCACCGGAAACCGTTATGGCATAGGCCGTGATATTACCCAGCAAAACCAGATAGAACAGGAACTTCGGGAAACCAAAAATATGCTGGAGTCGACTAATAGGGTGGCCCAGATTGGAGGCTGGAAAGTTGACCTTGAAACCCGCACAGTCTTCTTCTCTTCAATATGTAAAGATATTTATGAATCAGATACTGACTTCACTTCTTTACACAACCTCGATACATTACTGCAAAACAACAACGATAATGTTTTTGTAGCTCTTATCAGAAACGCTATTAAAACAGGGCAGCCATTTGATACCGAATTACAGATTGACACTGAAAAAGGTAGCAAAAAGTGGGTGAGAGTCATGGGGCAAGCCGAATTTAAAAACGGTGAAATAAACTCGGTATACGGTACATTACAGGATATTGATAAAGAAAAGCAAACAAGAATTGAACGTGACCGCCTCTATACACAGTTACAGGCAATAATGGATGCTGATTCGGGCATATCTATCATTACTGCCGACGAACTGGGTAAAATCAGAACTTTCAATAAAGGTTCCGAATTAATGCTGGGGTATAGGGCAGAAGAAATGGTTGATAAACAATATGCGGCTATTTTTCATGACCCTGAAGAGATAAAAACTTATGCCGAAGAAGTATCAAAAGAATTAAATATCAGGCTAAGAGTAGAAGAAGAGGCTATTATTGCCAAAGCTCGCCTTGGTGCTACGCATACCAGAGAGTGGACTTACATTACCAAAGGTGGTTCCAGAATTACAGTCGAGTTGTCGTTGACCCCTCTCAGAAATGAAACAGGTGAAATAACAGGGTATCTGGGCATTGCAAAAGATATTACTGCCAAGAAAATATGGGAACGCAAAATATTACTCAGTGAAGAAAGGCATAGAGGCTTTTTTGAACACGCTCAAGGCTTGATGTGCACCCATGACCTTCGAGGTAATTTTCTGACCGTAAATCCGGCTGGAGCCGAGTTGCTGGGTTATTCAGTAGAACATTTCCTTCAAAAATCGTTATTCGACCTAGTTCCGTTAGAATATAGCGATATTGTAAAAGAATATCTGGCTGAAATAGAGAAAAAGGGACATTTCAAAGGCTTAATGAAAGTGAGGCATCAGGATGGCTCAATCAAAACATGGATGTATAATAATATACTTTCAGAACTAATTGATGGGCAAAAGTATGTAATTGGCAATGCGGTAGATATGACAGAACGCATTCTGATGGAAAAAGAGCTAATAAAGGCTAAAGTGCAAGCCGAACAGAATGCCCATGCAAAAGACGTATTTCTGGCGAATATGAGCCACGAGATTCGTACTCCAATGAACGCAATTGTGGGTTTTGCCAATTTACTGAAAGATACTCCGCTTACCGAAGAACAGGCAGAATATTTGTCGTACATAAGCACTTCAACCGAAAATCTCCTTGGCATTATTAATGACATTCTGGATATTTCAAAAATAGAATCAGGGCATATTGCTATTGAGGAGATTCCTTTCAATGTGAAAGAAATTGTAAAAAATATCAAAACTATCCTGAAAGGGAAAGCCAATGAGAAAGGGCTAGAACTAGACTGCAAACTGGATGATAATATACCTGAATTGCTGCTCGGCGACCCTACAAGGTTACACCAGATATTGCTCAATCTTGTTAATAATGCTATTAAATTTACCCCACAGGGTTCTGTAAAAATAGTAGCCGAGGTAGTCACAAATCAACCAGCCGAGTGCTCTGTTTCGTTCAAAGTAACAGATACGGGTATAGGTATTTCTCAGGAAAAAATGGATATGATTTTTGACCGATTTACACAAGCAAACTCAGACACTACACGAAAATATGGCGGAACAGGCTTAGGGCTAAGTATTTCAAAATCTTTGGTTGAACTACAAAACGGAAAAATTAAAGTCGAAAGTACCATTGATAAAGGCTCTTCTTTTACGGTTACTATTCCCTACAAGAAAGTAGAAACCGAAACAAAACGGAATACCGAGAGCAACACGGCTCTTGTTAGCGACAAACAAGTAAAAGTATTGCTGGTTGAAGATAACCTCATGAATCAGAAACTGGCTTTAAGGGTACTCGAAAAATTTGGTTTTGAAACTGACCTTGCACAAAATGGGCTGATTGCCATTGAAAAAGTAAAACAGGCGCATTATGATGTGATTCTGATGGATTTACAAATGCCCGAAATGGATGGGTATCAGGCAACTATTAATATCAGACAAGAACTAAAAAAACAGACCCCCATCATTGCCATGACAGCCCACTCGCTGGTTGGCGAAAAAGATAAATGTATGGAGATTGGCATGGATGAATACATTACAAAGCCGTTCCACCAGAAAGAGCTTTTTGAGAAAATAACCAGTTTTGTTTAATTTAAGGTTTTATATTAAAAGTCTTTACAATTTCTTAACATTAATTCTTTCTACTATCTTAGAAAGTTTAGGATTTTTGTATCCAAAATATAAACACCAATATAATCATACTGTACTTATAATTAAGCCCAAAAGCTCATGTTTGATTTACAAACCGACATTTTTTTCCTACTTTCTTTCTGCCTTCTGGCTGCCTGTGCATTCGAATTCATCAATGGTTTTCATGATACTGCCAACGCTGTTGCAACCGTTATTTACACCAACTCACTAAAACCTACGCAAGCAGTTGTTTGGTCAGGTTTAATCAACTTTGTGGGGGTAGTAACAGGTGGCGTGGGTGTAGGCATGAGTATCGTAAACTTACTACCTGTTGAATTACTAATCGACCAGAACGTCTACCATAGTATCGCCATGGTACTGGCCTTACTTTTTAGTGCCATTATCTGGAACTTCGGAACTTGGTATTTTGGTATTCCGGCCTCTAGCTCTCATACCTTGATTGGTGCTATTCTGGGTGTTGGCCTCGGATACGCCCTTTTACCCGACAATACCACAGGGGTAGCAGCAGTTAACTGGGACAAAGCAAAAGAAATATTTTACGCGCTTTTTCTATCGCCACTGGTTGGTTTCAGCTTGGCAGTAATATTAATGTTTTCGTTACGTCGGTTACTTAGCAAAGATGTAAGAAAGCAGATTTTTGATGAGCCTAAGAAAAACGAAGAACCTCCTTTCTGGGTAAGAGCTATATTAATTACTACCTGTACACTTGTGAGTTTCTTTCATGGCCGTAACGACGGGCAAAAAGGTATAGGTTTGGTAATGCTCATCCTGATAGGGATTTTACCCGCTTATTTCGCTATCAATAATACTATCGACTTCAATAAAATTAAACCTGACCTTGCGGTTATTTCTGAAAAGATTGCCTTAATTGATACTACTAAGGTTTCGGATATTGAAAAAGCAAGAATTGCCAAAATCAATCAGAGTGTTAGTTTCCTGAACTCACTTGCCGATAGCAACAGAGTAAATAAAACAAATGCTTTAGATGCCCGCAAAGCCTTGCTTACTATTAGTGGCAACACTAAAAAACTGGTTGAAGACTCCGATATTGTATTAAGTGCAACCGATAAAGACGCGCTCAAAGCAGCCGCAGTACAAGAAGAAAAAGGTATCAGGAAATACACCGACCACGCACCTATGTGGGTTATTCTGATGATTTCACTGTCGTTAGGCTTAGGAACCATGATTGGATGGAAAAGAATTGTGGTTACCGTAGGCGAAAAAATAGGTAAATCTCACTTAACTTATGCGCAGGGAGCTTCTGCCGAATTAGTGGCCGCAGCTACCATCGGAATGGCCTCTTGGTTTAAATTACCTGTAAGTACTACTCACTCGCTTTCGTCGGGTATTGCAGGTACAATGGTTGCTAGTAAAGGTATTAAAAACCTTCAGTCGGGTACAATTAAAAATATTGCACTGGCATGGGTACTAACCTTGCCGGTAGCTATCATTCTTTCAGCTAGCTTGTTTGTGTTCTTCCGCTGGTTATTGTAGTCAGGACTAGCGAAGAAGCAAAAATTGACACATCTCCCTCAATAAAAATATAAGATTATTTCATAATATTCCGGTGCATCTATCAGATTGCGCCGGAATATTATCAGGTAATAAAATTTTCCATACACTACGTATGCTTTAAAACACCAATATGAAACCTCATTCCGGCTTATCTTATTTAGCAGGCATAATCTGTATTATATTTGTTATAGGTGCTTCAAAATCGTATGGGCAAGACCACGGCTCTTTGATGGATATTGACACCACAACAGCCCGTAAACTATTATCTACTTTCAAAAAGTACGAATACATTGGTATAAGTGGCTATATTCAACCACAGTTTCAGTGGATACAAACTAAAGGAGCCAAGAATTTTAACGGAGGTGATTTTCAGCCCAATGCCAGTAATCGGTTTATGATGCGTCGGGGTCGTTTTCGTTTTGATTACGCCCGATTCGATAAAAACAATATGCCCCGTCTTTATTTTATTTTCCAGTTTGACGGAACCGAAAGAGGGGTAGTTATCAGAGATTTCTGGGGGCGTATTTATGAAAATAAACTCAACGCTTTTTACCTCACTACCGGAATGTTTGCCCGCCCATTTGGCTTTGAGGTAAACTATGGCTCGCCAGACAGGGAATCACCCGAGCGAGGGAGGATGTCACAGATTCTGATGAAAGTCGAAAGGGATTTTGGTTTTATGGGTACTTTTGAACCACGAACCAAAACCAATTTCCTGAAATACATCCGTTTCGATGCAGGTTTGTTTAATGGGCAAGGTTTAACAGCCGTAGCCGATTTTGACAACCATAAAGACCTGATAACAAGGCTTTCTGTAAAACACTATTCAATTACGCCAAAAATTATTGTGAGTGGCAGCATTTCTGGTTTTATAGGGGGAATGGAGCAGTTCACAAATCAGATTTATCGGGTAAATAATAGTGGTACTAAGCGTTTTGTCGCAGATTCGTCTCAGAGCAATGTGGGTAAAATTGCCCCAAGAAAATATTTCGGTGCGGATGTACAGATAAAGATTCCTGGACGAAAAGGCGATACCGAATTCAGAGCAGAATATATTCGTGGTATACAAACAGCCGTACAAAGTACTAGCGAAACGCCATCAGTAATTCCGCTGGAAAACGGCAAACCAGCACCGTTATACATCCGTAACTTTGATGGGGCCTATTTTTATTTTCTTCAACATCTGGGCAGCAGAAAGCATCAGCTTGTCTTGAAATACGACTGGTATGACCCAAATAAAAAAGTAAAGGCTGGAGAAATAGGCAAAACTTTTTCGGCGGCCGACATCCGCTTTAACACTTTTGGCATGGGTTATTTAACTTACCTGAACGAAAACGTAAGAGTAATGCTATGGTATGAGATGCCACAAAACGAAAAAACTGCACTAACCGACTACACTACTGACATTAAAGATAATAACTTTACTTGTCGTGTCCAGTATCGTTTTTAACTACCCTGAAAGGGAATAGGCTTGAAATTGTTGTTTTTACGAACCGTAGGAATAGGAGCTATCGGAATGTTTTTCGGCGTTTTACGTTTGAAAATAGTGTTAAAATTGCGTGTATGCTGAAGGCTCACACCATTTACTGTTACGTTATTATTAAAATTATAGAAGTAGTTCGGAACGTTACGGCTATATGCTTTTAAACGCCAAGTACCATCTTCATTGAGCATCCATTCAACCTCGCCTCCGTAAAAATAATTACTGGCGGTCTGGTCAATATTTTGCAAAATGGTATTGTTCACACTGAGTTTCAGGCGGTTATTACTAAACCGATACGAGAAATTCAGTTGCATATTATTAAAAAGATTCTGGCGTAAGGTACTTAAAACCCCAAGCTGCACCCCTACTTCAAGATTAGGATTTATTTTAGAAGCAATATTACCTAGCTGATTGGTCAATAATCCGCTTACGTTATCGAGCAATAGCTGAGAATCGACGGCATCTCTGAAACTGTTATCCGAGAAAAGCCGGTTAAGTGCCGTAATACCTACAAAGTTATTAGACAAAAGCTGTTCATCATTCCGAAGTCTTTGCTCAAAAGCAATTACCTGCGGTTGAAGATTAAGTGGAATCCGGCGTAAATCGAATTTAATGTCGTACTTAATACTTGGGGTCAGTAGTTTATCGGTCAGTATTATGTAAGCACTTACAGGGTAAGGGTTACGCAATTCGGTAGTATTAGAACTTGTAACTACGCCTTCGGGCAATAAGATATTGTTAGCCGTATAACTGGCATTAATGCTGATGTCGGCATTGTATGGGTCACCCGACCACCGAATCCAGCTTCCGTCGGCAATATCGAATTTCCTTAAAGAAGATATATTCTGCAAACTGAAATCATATTTACCACTCTTGATTGTATATGGCCCCGACATCGTAAAATCACCGCGGGTATCATATTCAATGCTTATTCGACCGTTTCCTACGGCTGTAAGTTTATCTTTATTAATTCGGTCAAATATTACCTCACATTCGGCATCGGGTGTAATAGTAAAGTTAAAAGCCATGGTAAGGCTTCCTTTTTCAACCGTATTTATTGAATCTTTTTTGGCTTCTTTATTTTTATTGCCTTGTGTATTACGGCTTACAAAGGTTATTCCTTCGGCTTCGGCACTTACACTGGTAGCTCCGTCGAGCGGTATAGTAATTTTGGTGTCTTTTTTACTAGTCAGGTTCCCTGTAATAGCCACATGCTTTAAACTACCCGTGATGTGTAAGTCTCCGGTAGCCATACCTACGCCATAAAAATCTTCATTATTTTCAATGGTTGTATTCATGATTTTAAAACCTTCACGGCCACGCATATAAGCATGAATGCCTAACATGAAGTTTCCGCCACCACCATTAAAAATACCTCCTTCAATTTCGGCTTCATTCCCATTCATTAAGGCATCTCGTACTTTAAAGCCTTTTCTTACTACGAAGCCTTCTTCATTAAAATTCAGTTCATCGTCAAAATAAAGAAATGAATTTAGTTCATTAATACGCAAAACTCCTTTTTCTATGGCAATTGCGCCTCTGATATGTGGGTCGCCGGGGGTTCCGCTAACATTGAGGGTTCCTGAACCGAAACCGCCTAAATCTGAAAAAATATCATCGACAAACGACTGGAAAATTTCCAGATTCGCTTTCTTAAAATTAGCTTTCAGGCTTAACGAATTACGTTCGTTTTTGGGGTCGTAGGTACCTGAAAGTTTAAAAATCTCGTTCCCCTTCCTGAGTATATTACCGTTTATTTTAAGTTTTTCTTCCAGATTATCCCACAGTGCTTTCCCTGCTACGGCTCCTATCAGGCTACTTTTGTATATAAGGGTATCAATTTCAAACTGACTGGTCACAAGCCCATCGTGGTAAATATCGGTCAACATTAGCTGCCCGTTTACAATCCCTTTCAAATCAACATCCGACAAAGGCTTGAGGGTTTGTAAATCAAAATCATGCACCTTTACATAGGCTTCTTTCACGCTATCAGGCGAAAAATAGCCATTTAAAGAGATACTTTGCTTTTTGTTTGAAATGGCTACATCCTGAAAACATATATCGTTATTATAGAAGTTTATCAGGTTGTTTTTACTTAATAACCAAGTTTCGCCCAATAAATCGAGTCTTGTATTTTTCGGGTTAAAGGTAAGTTCGATTTCATCTTTCAAAAAAGCAAGTTTACCAAATACCTGTGCTTTATCAGAACTATTCTGCTGTTTGATTCTGGCATCAAATTCAATCAGGTTCGACTGCCCCCAATCACCTCCTATTTGTAGTTTTTCGGTAGGTGCCATAGAACCGAGTTTCTGTTTTTCGGAGTTAAAAACAAGAGAAGCCAGAATTTTTGGCGAAGTTGTTTCTTTTGAAGTATTAAAATCCAGTTCGTTTTTATAGAAAGCCATACTCCCATGCCTTAGGGTATCTATTTTGCCCCCAAGCGAAAGCTCAACTGTATTTCTGACATTAAGCTGCCCTCCAAGCTCTGTATTAGGCGAAATATATAAGTCAGGATAAAAGTAAGCGAAGAATGGGTCTGATTTTTTAAACAGAATTTTATAATCGAGGCTATATTTTTCTGGTAAGTATTTGTAGGGCATACCCTCATAATAACTCAGGCGTTCGGCCTCGCTGTCAACGAAATACTGCACGTATTCATCCGAGAAACGTGTTACATCATTAATTACACGACTAGGCGTAAAATTGCCTGTTACATCAATATTGAAAAACTCTGATAAAAGGCTTATTTTACGGGTATTATCAACCAACTCGGACGTAACAAAAACGGAATCAATGCCTAGCAGGCGTTTGTCATACTGCAAAACAGTGTGTAATAACTGCGCCCGCCCTATCCAGTTGTCTAATTCATTTCCCTGAAAATCAAGATTGATTTCCGAGCGTAATTTTACATCGTTTTTGGCATAGCCTAAGGCCCTCAGATTGGCATTCTGAACAACACCATAAATATCAAACTTATTAAGTTCCTTAGCGAAATCAATCTTGCCTCCTATATCAAAGGTCAGGTTTGTATCTTTTACACTTATGCGCCCATCAAAAAGAGATTGGCTCATAGCACCATTAACCGCAATATTCTTAAAATCGTATCCATTGAACCATATATGCTGCACTTTACCATCGAAATTCAGCAGAGCATCCTTTATGGTTAAACCTTTACCTTTGATTTCACCCGAAAAGGACATTTTCTGCAAAATTTTATCTTCATTTACCAGTCTGCCCAAATCAAATTCATCAACCATTAAAGACCCCGAATAAGTAGCCTTTGCCTTACTAGCCGGAATTTTCATAGAGATGTTTCCCGCGGCAATACCCATGTCCGATTTCACAAAGGCATCGGTCATGAAATCATTATAAAGCCCTTTAAAAATACCTGCAAAATTCACTACTCCGAACTTATACACATGCTTTGTAAAAAGAGAATCGCCCACATACTGGCGTGCGTCAAGGGCATCAATCTGTGAAGGTTTCCAGTTCAAATCCATAACGGCCTTTCTGAGGTCGGGCATATTTTTAAAGGCTATTTCTCCATCCAGATAACTGTTTTTCCCAAATTTCAGGTTAAAATTTTTCACTCTGAAATCATGAACAGTTCCCTTAAAGCCACCATTGAGCAGATAGTTCTCATGGTATTCATACATATCAGTAGCAAAACGAGCTAAATCCTGCGCATCAATCTCACAGTTATAGAGGTCGCCAATCATTTCTACTTTTTCATTAAAATCTTTAAAATCGCGCGGGGTACGATAATTAAAATGTACCGATTTCTTTAATGTAGAATTATTAATCTTGGCATATAGGTCATCGAAACGAAGGTGCTGCCTTGAATAGAAAAAATTGGTATTTAGCTCTTTTATTTCCAGATTACTACGTTTTTCAATACCTTTCAGGCTATTAAGACCAAAAGTGATGGTATCGCCCTGAATAAAGAAATTCTTTACTGTACCTCTGACCTCATGCACAGTAAAATTGTTGTAGTCAAACTCCTCTTTCGGGAAACGCTCCTCTTCGGGGTCTTGCAACGTGAAGGTTCCACCCTGAATGTAGGCTTCGTCTATGGTAAACGGAATATTATGTTCTATACGGGGCTTGGTAGTATCAGGCGGGCTCGACGAAGTAAGTTCTTCTATTTTGGCAATCCACTTATCGATATTCAGGTCGCCGTCAGGTTCATAGATTAATTTTACCCGTGGGCTTAACACCATCACATAGTCGAGGTTGTTATCAAAAGTCAGAAAAGTGTTCCAGTCAAAATTAAAATTCGACTTAGAGTTTACATATAGTTCTTCTACAAAAATCATTTCACGGTTTTTGTGGTCATATATAGTTACATCTTCGAGCGTAATTTCATCGAACCATGTAAGTTTGGCTTTGCCTATGGTTACTTTTGACCCTAATTTTGTAGAAAGATACTCAGTAGCCCTCTGAATGGTGCGGGTTTGAATGAAAGGCAATTGCAGGGCATAAAATACTATCATTACTCCCATAAATAAAACGAGAATAAGATTAAGTAATATTCTGGCCGATATTTTAACTGCCCGATGCAAAATAATTGCTTAATTAATGAATTAGTGAATTACTGAACACTAATTTTGTGTTTTAATACAACAGAAGTTTATTGAAAATTTAAAAACACAAAATTTTAATCTTAGGTTTTGAATATTTTAGCCATCGAATCCTCGTGTGACGAAACGTCAGCAGCTGTTATTTCTAACGGTAAAATATGCTCTAACATTGTAGCCGGACAGCTAATTCATGAGCGTTTTGGAGGTGTTGTGCCTGAATTGGCCTCACGCGCCCACCAACAACACATCTTACCAGTAGTTGAAAATGCCTTAAAAAAAGCAAATATAGCAAAAAATCAACTAAATGCCATAGCTTTTACACGTGGTCCCGGCCTTTTAGGCTCATTATTGGTGGGTACTTCGTTTGCCAAAGCCATGGCTCTTGGGCTTAGTATTCCGCTTATTGAGGTAAACCACATACAAGCGCATGTACTGGCACATTTTATTGATGCTCCTGCTCCAAGGTTTCCTTTTCTTTGCCTGACCGTGAGTGGCGGGCATACCCAGATTGTACTTGTCAGAGATTATCTGGACATGGAGGTAATCGGAGAAACACAGGATGATGCCGTAGGTGAGGCGTTTGACAAAACAGCCAAACTTCTGGGGCTTCCGTATCCGGGTGGGCCATTGATTGATAAATATGCACAGCAAGGTAACCCTGAGGCATTTCAGTTTCCTTTGTCGGAAATGCCTAAATATAATTTTTCGTTCAGCGGAATTAAAACTTCTATTTTGTACTTTTTAAAGAGTAATCTTGAAAAGAACCCTGATTTTATTGAGCAAAACATAGCTGATATTTGTGCTAGTGTGCAGCAAACATTAATTAAAATGTTACTCCAGAAATTGCGCCGTGCCGCTCGTGAGCTAAACATAAAAGATGTTGCTATTGCCGGAGGGGTTTCGGCCAATTCGGGTTTAAGAAAAGCCTTGCAAGATTTAGGAGAGAAAGAAAACTGGCGGGTTTATATACCTCAGTTTCAATATTGTACTGATAACGCTGGCATGATTGCCATGGCTGCATATTTTAAATATCAGAAAGGCGAATTTACTTCGCAAGAGGTAAGCCCACTTCCGCGCATGGATTGGTAATGTGCTGGTTTTAAAAATAGAAGCCCTCTGGTAAGTATTTTCCAGAGGGCTTCTATTTTAGTTGGCTGCTACTTTTTCTTTTCTTCTGGTCTGGGCAATTCTTAAAACTTGCTGCCCTATTTTAACACCACATTTATTACCTTCAAAACAACCTGAACGGTAATGAATACCTCCGTAAAGGCGGCTTATATTTGCCATTAAGGCTGCTTCTCTGAACGAGTTAAACGACATAACTCCATGCCCATGTTTATATTCAGTTGAGTCAGTAAAGGTAACGTTATCACCATGTACAAAACTGAATACCTCGGCTGCTGCTGCAGAAATAGTACTATGCCCGCTAGTATATTCAGGGAATGGCGGTGTCTGCAAGAATGGTTGCCATTTAGGGTCAAGTTCTGCATTAATTACAGTTTCAGGGCGTACTTTCACACTACGGTATTTTTCATCCCAGCTACAAATAAAGGCATCAAGCAGGGCAATTGAACCCAGCGCGTAGCCTTCCACACTTTTCTCGAACGATGCTTTGGTTTTACGTGAAACCGTGGTATGAATAGCCAGCCAGTGGCCTCCGGGTGTCATTTTTTTATTAGCAAACATCACATGGCCCATTACGTTCATCACAAAGGGGTTATCATCCCAGAACCATGCAATGCGTTTTTGTTCTTCAGTCAGTTTTTTACCTATTTCATATACTTCTCTGGTTTCTTTCCAGAACTCACTGTTTTTATCATGGTTGTACATCGGAGGGCGCGGCGGCATAAACTGTGAGGCAGAGTCTAACGTTAATGCACGGATTTTGTTCCACTCAGGTTCGCAGGCATCGGCATAAGCGGGTGGTGTAGGAACCCAAGTACCTGGCAGGTTGGTTACAGTAAACCGAATACCACGTGTTTGTTTGTATTTATCTTTGCCAGAGTAACGTATTACATGGGCAGCTACGCTATCGCCATAGGCCATCGAACGTTCCATTACGTCTTCAGGAACACCCATTTCCTTGTATTTGGCATAGAAAGTTTTTTCATACTTATCAAAAAAATCTCCAGAAAACGTAAGTGTACGTGCTACTTTCAGGAAAGCTCTGGTACTAGCCAGCGGGAAACAATAATCCTGACCTTTCTCAGGTTGTGGGCCTGCTGAAAAACCTTTTAATTTACCTCCAAGCGACTCATAGTCTGGAAAACCAGGAACCATGGCCTCGTATCCGGCCAAATTTGAATAGGCGTAAATACGGCTGGCTACTGGTGGCTTGAAAATATCATGAATAATAACATCGGTTAATAATTCAACTGACTGGTGATACAATTCAGGGTCGGCGGCTTTAGCATTATATACTTTAGCATCAGCACCATTACCTTTAGGTTTGCAGGCATTTATAAGCAAGCCAACCACGGCTACGCTTATCAAGAGGAAAGATTTATTAAACATAAGGGTGGGTAGTATGAAACACAACTCGAAAAAACACAATTTATTAAACGCAAATTTACAAAATAAGCCCATTAAATAATGCATATTTTTTAGTTTTTAATCTGAGTTAATTTTTAACAAAACCCATGTAACAAATAATAATGCTCCTTTAAATATAAAAAACAAGAAATATTTTTAACTTACTCCAGTTTTGCTTAAAATGCTAATCAGTTTTTTAGTATGTCAAATATCTAATGCTTTGGCTATAATTTCTCGAATGATACACATAGCAACTACCAAAAAAGTATATAATATTTTTTTTTTTTTATTGCTTAGTTCAATAATTAGCCTTGCTCAAAAAACAACGCCTCAGCAGATTTTTCAAGAGTCGCTTAATTTCCTTATTCAGAACCAGTGTGACTCAACTATTGCTGGCAAACAATATTCTGGCGAGTGGCCCATTTATATGAACTTAACAGAACCTTATTTTTTTATTGGCCGAAAACAAAAAGCCCGTGATTCAAATTGTTTTAATATATCTGCTGTTCATAATTTTCTATCAGAAATTTACTTGAAAGATACATCTCTATATATATTAAAGCCCACTTTAATTAAAGCCTTTCATGAAATTCAAAGTTATGAAACAAATAATCGTTACAACTTCTGGAAACTACTTCCCCCTAACCGAAAACTTAAGTTAATAGGCAAAGACCCTAAGTTATTGGTACGCCGACCTACAACTTATCGGTTAGGCTCAAGGTTTATCAATAAAACAGCTAATGTTCCTGAAGATGCCGACGATACCGCACTAGCTAATTCAGCCGTATTTTACCACAATAAAATTTTTAAAGATTCTGTAAAAGCAATTTCTTATGCCGGATTTGATGAATACCTTGATTTTAAACGAAAAAACCGAAACTGGTATAACTTTCTCTTACCTTCTCCTAAAAATTCAGGGGCGTATCTTACATGGCATTATCCTGAATATGAATATAATTTCTGGAATCCTGTTACCTCTTATTTTTCATTAATGCTCATTTTTACACCATTTAGTTCAGGGTATCCTGTTGCTTACCAACCTTGGATTCCCTTTGGAGCCAACGATGTCGATGTGGTTGTTAATAGTAATGTACTGAGTTATCTGGCAATTACCAATCAACTTAATGAAAGTATCGGCAAAAAAGGAGCTTTAAAAATTATTGAGCATTGCATAAAAAACAAACAATGGCATAGTGCTGGAGTTTATTATCCGAATAATTATCATATTGCTTTTGCTATTGCAAAGGCATATTATAACGGGGTTAACGAACTTCAGGAAGCCTCAAAACAAACAGCTACATATATAATAAATACTCAGAAGCCTGACGGCAGTTTTGAAAGTAACGCGTGGTTAAACAACAAAGATATTATTCAGTCTACTGCCTATGCACTACATGCAATGCTCGATTTAAAATTAAAAGGTCTTGCAATTCCTGATGAAAACATCAAAAAAGCTTTTACTTTTCTGGAGTCGAAGCGTATCAAAAAAGATAACACTTGCTATTGGGAGGGTGGGGTATATTTTTCTGGAGGCACTCTACTCAGAAATTTGCTAATATGGCAGTCTGATGCTTACACTACTGCATTAATAGCCAAGTGCTACCAAAGATATTTTTTATAGGCTAAGTTATTCTTTCTATCCCTTCCAGATGAATATTTAACCGTTCTAAAAAATTTCATCAATATTTCCATCCATTTGATAACTAATTACGTCTTGTTTATGTTGTTTGTTCAAACACTATTGAATTTTAATTAGTAAATTCACCCAAAATAAAGTATAGCGTTAAAACAACGTTCTACCAAAGTACCTCAATGACTGTCAACAAACGAAAGATTTTTAACGACCCCGTTTATGGGTTTGTTACAATCCATTCTGACTTAATTTATGACTTAATCGAGCATCCTTTTTTTCAGCGTTTACGTCGTATAAAACAATTAGGGATGGCCGAGTATGTATACCCCGGTGCATTGCATACTCGTTTTCATCATGCCTTGGGAGCCATGCATCTGATGTATCAGGCTTTGCAGGTGTTACAGTCAAAAGGGCATGCTATATCAGAAGATGAATTTGAAGCCGCACAAATAGCAATTCTTCTGCATGACATTGGCCATGGCCCTTTCTCGCATGTGCTTGAATATACTATTCTGGAAGATGTGCATCATGAGCATATTTCATCATTGATTATGCAAAAACTCAACTATGAGTTTAACGGGCGTTTGTCGATGGCTCTGGAAATGTTTAATGGTACTTATGGGCGTGATTTTTTCCATCAGCTTATTTCAAGCCAGTTAGATATGGACCGGATGGATTATCTTACCCGTGACTGCTTCTTTACAGGGGTAGCCGAAGGAACCATTGGTGTGGACAGAATCATTAAAATGCTTAATGTAGTTGATAACCAGTTAGTAGTTGAAGAAAAAGGCTTGTTAAGTGTCGAGAATTTTCTGAATGCGCGCCGCTTAATGTACTGGCAGGTTTACTTACACAAAACTGCCATTTGTGCCGAAACCATGCTGATTCAGATTATCAGAAGGGCACGCGAATTAATGAGCCAGGGGCAAGAATTGTTTGCAGGGCCGGCTTTATCAGTTTTTTTAAAGGAAAACGTCAGCTTATCCGCTTTTCAGAACAATGATAGTTATTTGCAATCGTTTACACTTTTAGACGATTACGACATTTGGGCATGTGTAAAAAACTGGCGGTTTCATTCTGATAAAATTTTATCAACCATCTGTGAGGATTTATTGAACAGGAATTTGTTCAAAATTAAAATCTCTAACAAACCAATTGAAGAGCCACTCATTAGTTCATTAAAACAGGCACTCCTTGAAAAAGGCATTTCTGAAACAGAATTAAGTTATTTTATTACAGAAGGCGATGTAAGCAATAAAGGCTATGTGCGCGGCGACGAAACCATTTATATCTGTACAAAAAATAAAGAAGTGGTTGATATTGCCGATGCCTCCGATTTACCGGCCATTAAGGCATTAAGCAACATCGTGAAAAAATACTATGTATGTTGGGGCAAAAATGTATATTTGCAATGAATTTGCCATATTACAGAGTATTTTTGCATTATTTCAAGAATATTTTCGACAAAAATTATTTGCCGAAACTTTATAGAGTTTAAAGTGCAATAATAGTAACTCACCCAAAGCTGAAACAACAGTTAAGTATCCTATGCAATTTACGGTAAAGCAAATAGCTCATTTATTAAATGGTGAAATTCGAGGTAATGAATCCTTGACAATCAGCAAGTTAGAAAAGATTGAACAAGGAAATGATGGAGATATTTCGTTCCTTGCAAACCCTAAATATGAGCCTTTCATCTATACAACAAAGGCTTCGGCTGTAATTGTCGGGCGTGATTTTGTACCAAAAAAAGAAATTTCTACTACACTTATTGTTGTAGAAAATGCCTATAATTCTTTTACGCAACTTCTTGAAGAGTACCAGAAGATTTTGAATTTTTCCAAGAAGGGGGTTGAACAGCCCGTTTTTGTAGGCGAAAACGTAGAACTCGGCGAAGGACTATATCAGGGTGCTTTTTCATATATCGGGAAAGGCACAAAAATAGGCCATAACGTAAAGATTTACCCGCAGGCTTATATTGGCGAAAACGTAACAATAGGCGATAATACCATTATCTATGCTGGTGTAAAAATATATAGTAATACAGTTATTGGTAAGCATTGCACCATACATGCCGGAGCGGTAATTGGTAGCGATGGTTTTGGCTTTGCGCCCCAAGCAGATGGCACTTACAAAACTATTCCGCAGTTAGGAAACGTAATTATTGAAGATAACGTAAGCGTAGGAGCTAATACTACTATTGACTGCGCCACAATGGGTTCAACAATTATTCGTCAGGGTGTCAAAATTGATAACCTTGTTCAGATTGCCCATAATGTTGAAATAGGTAAAAACACCGTTATTGCTTCGCAGACTGGTGTGGCTGGCTCAACTATCGTTGGCGAAAACTGTGTGATTGGGGGCCAAGTGGGTGTAGTAGGCCATATTTCAGTAGCCAATGGCACAAAAGTTGGCGCACAAGCAGGCGTTACGAAAGGTATAAAAAAAGAAAATACTTCTATATCGGGCACTCCAGCCTTTGAACTAAACGACTATTTAAGGTCAGTTGCTATTTTCAGGAAACTCCCACAATTAGAAAAACAAGTCAGGGAACTTGAGAAACGCCTTGAAGAGCTTTTCACAGAGGGCGTATTATCAGATGTATAAATAGCTGAAAACCGGAAAATAAGACCATTTGCCAATGAACGTTAAACAACAAACCATTCAAAAGAAAGTTTCAATTACAGGTGTAGGTTTGCACACAGGTAAAACCGTGTCGCTTACTATACTACCCGCACCTATTAATCATGGTTATAAATTTCAAAGAATCGACCTAGATAATAAACCTATTATAGAAGCCGATGTTGACTATGTAGTTGATACCTCGCGCGGTACTGTTCTGGAAAAAGAAGGTGTGCGCGTACATACAACAGAGCATATTCTGGCAGCATTGGTAGGGCTTCAGATTGACAACGTTATCATACAGATTGATGGCCCCGAAATTCCGATTCTGGATGGTAGCGCCATTAAATTTGTTGAAATGCTGGAAGAAGCCGGAATTGAAGAACAACAATCCCTAAGAAATTACTATGAAGTAACAGAAGCCATTCATTATCGTAATGATGAACGCAACATTGAACTGGCAGCTTTGCCACTAAATGATTACCGGCTCACGGCAATGGTTGATTACAATTCATCTATTTTGCATAGCCAGCATGCACAGCTACATGCCATTGAGCTATTCAAAGAGCAGATTGCTCCTTGCCGCACCTTCGTGTTCTTACATGAACTGGAGGCCTTATTTCATGCAGGATTAATTAAAGGTGGAAACATTGATAATGCGGTGGTAATTGTTGATAGAGAAGTTACTGAGGAAGAAGTAGAAAATCTATCAAAATTACTGAATAAACCTAAAATTAAGGTAGGCCAAACGGGTATTCTGAACGATACTCCGCTTCGTTTCCCTAATGAGCCGGCAAGACACAAGTTACTTGATGTAATGGGTGACCTTGCGCTGGTAGGGCGCCCGCTTAAAGCGCATATTCTGGCAGCACGCCCAGGACACACCCCTAATGTTGAGTTAGCCAAGAAAATTAAAAAACAAATGCTCGACTCAGCTAAAAGTGCGCCGCAATATGACCCCAACCTGCCACCTGTATATACTTTAACCGAAGTAGCTAAGCTTTTGCCCCACCGCTACCCGTTTGCGCTTGTTGATAAAATCGTTTATCTCGATGGCCAAACAGTAGTGGGTATAAAAAATATTACCATGAACGAACCTCAGTTTACAGGACACTTCCCCGACAACCCTGTTATGCCCGGTGTGTTGCAAATTGAAGCTATTGCCCAAACTGGCGGTGTTCTGGTACTTACTTCTACCGGAAATCCAGAATCATACTGGCCTTATCTGGTAAGTATTGATAACTGTCGTTTTTACCATAATGTTGTACCGGGTGATACCCTGATTATCAGATGCTCGCTACTTATACCTATGAAATTGGGTGTAGCTAAAATGCACGGCGAAGCATGGGTAGGGAAAAAACTGGTATGCGATGTAAACATGACAGCCAGATTAGTTAAAAAAGCAAAATAATTCCAAAGCTACAAACCACGAGCAAAAGCTGTAAGTCTGCGTGTTTTTGTTTTTAGCTTACCATTTACAAAGCTATCTCTAAAATATGAATCAACCATTAGCTTTCATACATCCTGACGCTAAAATTGCGCATAACGTTGTTGTTGAGCCTTTTGCTGTAATAAATAAAGACGTTGAAATAGGAGAAGGAACATGGATTGGCTCCCACGTCATTATTATGGAAGGAGCCAGAATCGGAAAAAACTGTAAGATATTTCCGGGGGCAGTTATTTCTGCCGTGCCTCAGGATTTAAAATTCAAAGGTGAAGAAACCGTAACTATCATCGGTGACAACACAACCATACGCGAATGCGTTACCGTAAACCGTGGAACGGTAGACAAATACCGTACTGAAATTGGTTCTAACTGCCTTATTATGGCCTACGCCCACATTGCACATGACTGTATTGTAGGAAACAACGTAATTCTGGCAAACTGTGTGCAATTAGCAGGGCATATTACCGTAGGCGACTACGCCAATATCGGTGGGATGTCGGCCGTGCAACAGTTTGTAAAAATAGGCAAACACACCTATATTGGTGGCTGTTCGCAAATCAGAAAAGACGTACCTCCTTACATTAAGGCAGCACGTGAGCCGCTTTCTTATGCAGGTATTAACTCAGTAGGGCTAAGAAGACGTGGCCATACCGACGAAAAAATTGCCGAAATACAAGATATTTACCGTTATATTTATCTGAAAGGCTTAAATAATAGCGATGCCATCACACAAGTAGAGCTGGAGTTTCCGGCTACACCTGAACGTGATGAAATTCTGAACTTTATTTCTAACTCTGAAAGAGGAATCATCAGAAGTCCTGCAAAAAAAGTAGTAGATAGTGAAAATTGAGCTTGCTAATATTGGTAAGAAGTTCCGTAACGAATGGATTTTTCGCAATACAAATTTATCCTTTTCGGCTAATAACAGTTACACTTTTGTTGGCCCTAATGGTAGCGGAAAATCCACTCTTTTACAGGTTATTGCGGGGGTATTACCACAAACCGAAGGGAAAATAACTTACAGTTCTGCTGCTGCTCAGGAAATTCAGATTGACGATATTTACAAAGAAATTGTCATTGCTGCTCCGTATCTTGAGTTGGTAGAAGAATTTACACTCTTAGAAACAGTTGAGTTTCATCAGAAATTCAAACCACTGAAAAATCAATTGTCCTCCTCACAGTTTCTTGAACAAATACAGCTTGCCCCTCACCAGCATAAACAAGTAAAAAATTTCTCTTCGGGCATGAAACAACGGCTAAAGCTAGGGCTAGCATTTTACTCTGACAGTGCTATTATTATGCTTGATGAGCCAACTTCAAACCTTGATGCCCAAGCTAGCGAATGGTATTTAAAGCAAGTTGAGCAACATACACCAGACCGCCTGCTAATTATTTGTTCTAACCAGCCCAACGAATACGCTTTTTGCAAAAATATTATTGATATACGTGATTTGAAGCAATAAATGCCCAATGCAAAGTCTTGACAAAATAAATGTTGGTCAATATATTTGCATAAGATAAGCGATAGTAGCTCAGTTGGTAGAGCGTCCGCTTCCCAAGCCGAAGGTCGCGAGTTCGAATCTCGTCTATCGCTCTTTTACAAAAGCCATATTCCGTTTTAAACCTTCTAGTTTGGTTCTTTTTACAGCCGACCTCCGAAAAATTTCCTGAAAAACCTCTTCTGTAATTTCTTCCCAATCGTTTTTGCTGAAGTTTTCTAATAAAGGGTTCAATTCAAATTCAGGGGTACGATGTGGCCTCGCAAATGAGTTCCATGGGCAAACATCCTGACAAATATCACAGCCAAAAATCCAGTTTTCAAACTTGCCTTTAACTTCATCGGGTATAGCCTCTTTTAACTCAATCGTGAAATAGCTAATACATTTACTTCCATCTACCACATAAGGTTCAATAATTGCATCGGTAGGGCAAGCGTCAATACAACGGGTACAGGTTCCGCAATAATCTTTTATAGCGGTATCGGCCTGCAAGTCAAGGTCACATATAATTTCACCAATAAAAAAGAAACTCCCAATTTGCCTATTAATCAGGTTTGTGTGCTTACCTACCCACCCCACTCCACTTTTCTTGGCCCAAACCTTATCCATCACAGGTGCCGAGTCGACAAATATTCTTCCGTTTACCTCCCCTATTTCCTCTGAGATAGTATCCATCAGGTCTTTGAGCTTATCTTTTATTACAAAATGGTAATCTTTGCCATAAGCATATTTCGATAACTTGAGAGAGTCTGGCGTTTCGGGCAGTTTTTTATCGGGGTAATAATTCAGAATGAGCGTAATAACAGATTTTGCCCCCTCGACCAGTTTACGAGGGTCGAGGCGTTTATCAAAATGATTAGCCATGTAAGCCATCTTTCCGTGGTAATTTCTGTTTAGCCAAGCCTCTAGCCGCGGAGCTTCTTCTTCAAGAAAATCAGCTTTAGAGATACCACAAAAATCAAATCCTAATTCCTTAGCTTTGGTTTTAATCAGGTGGGCGTATTTTTCTGCATAAGATGGAAGCATATACAAATATACAATAAATTGTTTTTATGGGCATTAAGGCTCTTACATCCGCAACAAGCCTTAAAATAAATTAGCGTAGTAAAATATAATAATTACTTTTGCTAAGCATTATTACCATATATACGTACAATAAACAACTTATTTTATGAAAAAATTACTATCTTTTTTCTGTGTCTCATTATTCGCACTGACAACTTCTGCACAGGTTATTCCACAAGGTACACGTTTTATTGGTGGGGGCTTCTATTTTAGTCTTCAAACACAAGCAGAAAAGAATGAAGGAGAAGCAACTAGCTTTCAGGTAAGCATAGCTCCATCGATTACTTATTTTAAAAAAGATAATTTCTCAATTACTTATTCTTTAAGCTATGGTATTTCGACAACCTATTACAATTATAAGAGCTCGGCAGATATATCATCTTCTACCAGAATGTTTTCAAATAATATTTCAGCTAGTTTATTTCTGACAAACTATAAAATGCTTACCGAAAAACTAGGGATTTCGATACAATATGGCGGTAGCATAAGTACAGGCTTTAGTAGTACACGCTATAAAAGAGATTTACCAGATATGGATATTAAACAAGAAGGGCCAAGCACTGTTGGCTTAAATCTGGGGGTAGGGCCAGGAGTTATTTATCTGATTAGCGACAGATTCGCCATTGAAGGCAATACCTCTTTGATAAACCTGAATGCTATGTACAGTTGGGGAAAAACCTTTAACGGTTTTAATATTAATACAGGTGCTAGTGCAAGTCCGTCTTTGGGTATAGGAATCAGATATTTCATGAAATAAAAGTAGTGATGTTTTCAAGCACTAACTGGTTAAATTTTTCGGTGTTTTCGAGCGTTATTTCGATAGGCACATAAAAAAAGCGTCTGATTTCAACCTCATTTAGCAAGGGTTTAAGTTTTACCATATCTTTTTCGGTGGTAATAATCTGTTTGCCCAAAGCCTGATTCAAAAGATTGTCAACCTCATTGCGGGTAAAGGCAAAATGGTCGGGAAAATCGACTGTTTTTTCAATCGTTAAACTTTGTGCATTCAAGTACTGCCAAAACACTTCTGGCTTGGCAATAGCTGTTACAACCATGCAGGGGCTTTTTTTCTCAAAAACTTCTGCATGGTTATAGCCACAAATGGCATTATACCGAATCTTTGAGAAAAATACAGGCGTATTTTCAGTAGTATATACCTTAATATTAGCAATCATTTCCTGTATAATCTGCGAAGAAACATACTCAGGACACTTTGTTATAATAACTACATTTGCTCTTTTCGCACTTTGGCGAATATCTCTGAGCTTGCCCACAGGCACCAGATAATCCTGATAGAAGGGACGTGAATAATCAGAAAGAAGTATATTAAAATGCGGGGCAATTCTACGATGCTGAAAGGCATCATCTAATATAACCAACTGATTGTCAGGGAATTTTGCTTGAATCCCAGCCACACCTGCCACACGGTCTTCACATACTACTACATTAACTTTATTACTAAATTTCTGATAATATTGCATGGGTTCATCACCAATGCTGTGGGCAGTAGCTGTATTATCGGCAATCAGAAAACCTTTTGTACTGCGTTTGTACCCTCTGCTTAGTATGCTTGTTTTGAAGGAATCGGCCAATAATTTAACCAGATATTCTACGTGAGGGGTTTTACCTGTACCACCCAGATTAAGGTTACCTACATTAATTGTAAAAACTTCAGGCTGGCTACTTTTCAGTAAACCAGTATCGTAAAGCCAGTTTCTGACATATACTATGCCAGTAAGCAACGCTGTAAGTGGAAACAATACGATTTTTAAAATCCTACTAAATACCAAACGCATGAGCTAGCTTTTAAATCATCAATTTTTAGACTTTCTATTAAGAAAATAGCACAAATTGATTTATCTGTAACATAAAAAATAAAACTTTCTGTACTTTTGCCAAAATTAAGCATTTTTCGATGGGGCTAAAAGCTAAATGGTCTAAACACTTACTAAAGTTCAGGTTTGAAGCCGGAACTTCCAGAGGGGTTTATACTGAAAAAGAGACTTTCTTCCTGAAAATAGTTGATACCGAAAATCCGACGGTTTTTGGCTTGGGAGAAATTGCCCCATTGCACGGCCTGAGTATTGATTACACTCCAGACCTAGCAGATATACTCAATCAAATCTGTGAAGACTTTAACAGCCTCGATTTAGAGGTTTTTCCGTGGAATCTGAACATTATTCTTTCACAGCTTATCGATGACCGTTTTCCTGCCGTCAAATTTGGGTTTGAAACAGCCTTACTTGATATTATGAACGGAGGTAAGCGTATCATTTTTGATAATGACTTTGTAAACGGAAGAAAATCTATTCCTATCAATGGGCTTATCTGGATGGGAACTAAAGATTTTATGGTGCATCAGGTCGAAGAAAAACTGGAGTCTGGCTTTAATACTCTTAAACTAAAAATAGGGGCTATTAATTTTCAGGATGAATTAAGCATTCTGGCTTCTATCAGAGAACGTTTCAGTCCTGAACAAATCAGCTTACGGGTTGATGCTAACGGAGCTTTTTCGTCAGAAGAAGCCCCTCAAAAGCTGGCACAATTAGCCGAATACAGGCTACAT
The DNA here is from genome assembly GCF_037153985.1 of Emticicia sp. 17c. Lineage (NCBI taxonomy): Bacteria > Pseudomonadati > Bacteroidota > Cytophagia > Cytophagales > Leadbetterellaceae > Emticicia > Emticicia sp. 17c. Next base: position 82,936 of record NZ_JBBAYI010000011.1, on the reverse strand, counting down.
AGTATTGAACAGCCCATTAGAGCGAATCAGGTTGAGGTAATGGAAAATCTGAGCAAAAGTAGCCCTGTACCTATTGCGCTCGACGAAGAACTTATTGGCGTGAGCGATTATGTACAAAAAATGCAGCTACTGAAAAAAATACGCCCGCAATATATTATCCTGAAACCTACACTTCTGGGTGGCTTGCAGCATTGCCGCGAATGGATTGAGATTGCTTCACGCTTACAAATAGGCTGGTGGATAACCTCGGCCCTTGAATCGAACATAGGCCTCAATGCGATTGCCCAGTTTACTGCCGAATATAAAAATACGCTGCCTCAGGGTTTAGGAACTGGAGGCTTGTATCATAACAATATTGACAGCCCCTTAGTAATGGCAAATGGCTCCCTACGGTACGATACCAGCAAGGCATGGGATTTAAGCCTGATAGAATAAAAATCTAAATATCTACTCTATATACAGCTTTTTAAGCATCTCGGGCTGAATATCCTGATTAACTCTATACTTAAAACTTTCATCTTCAAAATTATCGAGGTTAGTTCCGAATACATCTTTCGTTCTTATTGTTTCGCGAAGAATAATCTCCGGCCCTAGAATAAGCCGTATTTTTTCCCAGTCGTTGTAGAAATACTCCTGCAATAGTGGAATAATTTTGCTAATGAAAACCCTCACCAGAGCTTCGCCTGAATATATATCTATAAAATAAGCATGCCCTATTGTATGGTTACGGTCTAGTAAAAACTCAATACGTTGGTTTATTTTATTAAGCAGTTTTTCAAAGTCTATGCCGTCGTGTTCTTTTAAAATATAAGGTTGTGGTATAAGTTCCTGAAACTCGAACCTCCGGCGAAGAGCTAAATCAAGCAAGGCAATCGAACGGTCGGTGGTATTCATGGTGCCCACAATATACAGATTTGCCGGAATGCCAAACCGCTCTTGCGAATATGGCAAAACAACTGAAAGTTCGTTGCTATTACCCAAACGTTTGTCTGACTCAATCAGCGTTATAAGTTCGCCAAACACTTTTGAGATATTGGCCCTGTTTAGCTCATCAATAATTAGTAGCTGGCATTCGGCTTTATTGAATTTTTTGGTCCGATTCTCTTTTGTATCATCCATACAAGCTGAAAAACTTTGATAACCAGCCTTTTTCAGTGCCTCAAGACATGATTTATAGAAAACACCTTTAACCACTTCATAATATACCTGTCCGTTTCGGGTTGATGGCCTCAGCCCCTCCATAAATTCTTCGTAGCTATACGATTGATGAAAGGTAATAAATGTTGAACCGAACTGATTAGCCAGTTTTTGCGCTTCGAAAGTTTTGCCCGTACCCGGAGGGCCATAATATACCAGATTCAACGGAATATCAGGTCTGGTAACGTAAATGGGTGTATCCTCATTTAGTTCCTGCATGGGAATGTCGGCAGGGATATATGGTTTGTCAGGGTGGTCAACCTCCCAGAACAACTCATTCCTGAGATTTTCGTCTTCAGCAATCTGATAAATATAGGGGTTATGCCTTTCTTTTCTGGGGCTTGAAACAGCCATTGATTTCAGTTCTTCCAGACACTCCTGCCATGCACTTCTTATTTTAATATCATCAATAATATGCTTTTGCTCAAAAGGGATATTGGCGTAGAAATATTCAGGGTTATTCAGGCTTGATAACTGAATGAGTTTGTACTTGGTAAAGAGTTGTTCGTGCCGTTTACAAAAAAGCATATCAAACCAGATTCCTTTTTTACGACGTAAATGTAAAGCCACGTAATTATTAATATTGGCCGTAATGGCCTTATCTTTTCGGGTAGTAAAGGCAATTCGGGGGTCATCAATACCCAGATTTGTTACTTCGATAAGCTCCTGTAAAAGCACAAAAAATCTCAGAAAGGCTTCTTTATTATCAATTTCCTGAAGTTTCTTTATGAGTAAATCTTTATTTTCTGTTTGTGTGCTCATTTTTTAAATCCTTTTAAAGGCGGTGCGTCAATCAATATAATTTCCTGATTTTGTGTTATCGGCACAAGTTAAGAAGATTATCGATAAAATAAATATTCTGTGCCACCATATACCCAAAACAAAGATTTTAACGAAATAATGGCTTTATGTTTCAAGAGCAGCATAAAAAAACAAGCATCTCTGACCAACACAGAAGAGTGTCCGTCAGAGATGCCTGTACTTTATAGCAAATAACTTATTTTAGCTCACTGGCTTTAATTTCTTTTGTCCAGAGTTCCTTGCCATCTTTATCCAATACGTTAATTTTTAAGACCCTATCGGTACGTTTTCCTGAAATTTCCAACAAGCCATAATTATGTTTTGTTACGCTTGTGCCTTCCACATACGGTGTATTTGCTTCTTCTGTTACAGGTTTTGATGGCCCCGACGTTAATGCCGAAACAGTTAAGTCATAGATAGGATAAGTACCCGGCCGCTCAATTTTGCAAAGAGACGTCCAGTGGCGGTCACCACTGATAAAGATAACACCCGGTATTTTCTCTTTGGCAATCAGGTCGAACAGTTGGTTTCTTTCTTCTTCATAATTGGCAAAGTTCTCGAATATTTTGGCCGGATTACCAACCTGCCCCCCTACTACAACAAATTTAAACGGAGCATTCGAAAACTTAAGGGCATCAACTAACCACTGAATCTGTTTTTGCCCAAAATATTCTCTGTTACCAGTAATACGGTCATTAGGTGTTCGCCACCAGCGGTCGTCCATCAGAAAAAACTGGCAATCAGCCCATTGGAACGAGCCTGTTACGCCTTCGTCCTGAAAGGTATAATTCAGATTTCCCCAGAAAAGTTTAAAGGCATCAAGGGTTTGCTTTTTACTTACGAAGCCTCTGTCGGCATCATTTGGGCCAAAATCGTGGTCGTCCCAAATCGCATAGTTATGTATGCTAGCCAGCAGGGGCTGCATTTCAGGCAATGAGCGTGTGTGTGTATAACGTTTCAGAATTCCTGACTTGGTGTTCCAGTCGGGTTCTCTTAAATAGAGGTTGTCGCCTCCCCAGAGCATAAAATCAGGTTTTGATTTATAGATACTGGTAAAAATCTCATATTCAGAGCCATAGGGTGTGCCGGGGCGGTCAAACTCTGGCTCATTAATGTATGCACAGCTACCAACTGCAAACTTAAAGGCAGGTGGGTCTGTACGCCATTGCCAAAGGCTTTGAGTCTGAAATTCGAGCGGATAACTGATTGCTATTTTCTTTTTATCGACCCATACCTCATAGCCATATTTTTTACCGGGTAGTACTTCGTCTGCTATTAGTCTGGCCACATACGCGTCGGCTTTTTGGGTTCTGAACTCGTCTGTCGAATATTTTACATTAGGTTTTTCTTTATCCCAGTAAACAAATTTTACGGATGCTTCTTTTTTGGTTTGTACCCAAAGTAACACTTCGCGCATTTCGGAGTACCCCAACATAGGCCCCGACTGTATTTGCGCCCAACCAACCGAAACGCTAATTATACTAAGGAATAATAGTAGATGTAATTTTTTTATCATAATATTAGGTGTTAAAGATGAAGAGTACAAGCCAACAAATTTAATCTATTCTAAACAAACCCTATATTAAACTTTTGTAAAAATGCCTAAAAAGATTCTTTTGCTCATTAACCCCTATTCGGGTTCGGGCAAAAGCCTTGCTGCAAGCGATTATTTAAGACAACACCTTCAAGGCTACGAGTATACTTCTGTTATCAGTCAGTATAAGGGTCATCTGAGTGACTTTTTACAAAATACTGACCTTTCATTGTTTGAAAAAATTGTTGTTTTGGGTGGCGATGGCACCATGCACGAAATAACCAATGCCATAGGTACTCAGATAAACCTACCTCCGGTTATGTTGTTTCCGTGTGGTAGTGGCAATGCTTTTAATCATGATATTGATAGCCTTGATTGGGCTACTTCACTACAAAAACTACAAGAAGGCTCCAGCAAAGACATTGATATTTTCAGGATGTTTTTTTCCGACACTCAGCCAATATATGGCTTTAATGTTATGGGTTGGGGGCTAGTGTCGGCTATAAATCAGAGTGCTGAAAAACTCAGGTGGCTTGGTACAGCCCGTTATACAATAGCGGCGTTGATTCACTTGTTCCGAAACCCTGTTTTTAAAGGAAACGTTCAGGTAGATGGCGAACTATTTACTGGCAATTTCAGCTTTGTGCTTGCCTGCAATACGCAACACACAGGTAAAAGCATGAAAATTGCTCCACTGGCTTTGCTGGATGACGGCCTGTTGGATGTGCTGGTTATCAAGCACGTTCGGTTCTATCATCTTCTCAGGTTGTTTCCGCTTATTTTTTCAGGCAAGCATATTCATTCCTCGTTGGTTATTTACCGTAAGGCCAAACAAATACGTATTGATGCGAATCCGTCGGTACTCGTGGTCGATGGCGAAATAAAATGCCAGACTCCGCTAACGATAGAAGTAATGGCAAATAAACTCAGAATGATTGTTTGATTAAAGGCTGCGCATAAACTTTTTGATTATAATTTTTCTAGCTTACAGGCTTTTTATTTCCTGTTGATTTGCCTGTAAAGCCCATAATTCCTTTTAAAACTCAATAATATTTCTTGTTTAAACGTTATGCAATGAAATCGGAACTGCCGTTTCTAATTGACAGACACTCTTATGAAGTTACTATATACTTTGCTTTTCTTCTGTGTTTCATTCAGTATTTTTGCTCAGACTCGTTTTACAGTAAGCGGATACATCCGCGAAAAAGGTAGTCAGGAACAACTCATTGGCGTAAATGTCTATTTACCTAATTCTTCGGTAGCTACTACGTCCAATACTTATGGGTTTTACTCTCTTACGCTTCCGGCACAAGATTCTGTTACGCTTATTTTTTCTTTTGTGGGGTACCAGCGCATTGAAAAAAGAATCGGTTTCAGGCAAAGTACTGAGCTTAATATAATACTTGAGCCAGCTAACCAATTACAGGAAATAGTTGTATCGGCCAGAAAACAGGAAGAAAAAGTGAGTGAAACCGCCCAGATGAGCCAGATTGATTTACCTGTGCAACAAATAAAAAAAATACCTGCATTTCTTGGGGAAAAAGATGTACTAAAAGTATTGCAACTCATGCCCGGTGTACAAAAAGGTTCCGAAGGGCAGTCGGGCATTTATGTAAGAGGTGGTGGTGCCGACCAGAACCTGATTATTCTGGACGATGCCATTGTTTATAACGCCAGCCATTTATTTGGTTTCTTTTCTACCTTCAATGGCGATGCCCTCAAAAGCGTAGAACTAACCAAAGGTGGTTTCCCTGCCCGATACGGCGGGCGTTTGTCTTCAGTTATTGACCTTAATATGAAAGAAGGCAATAAAGAAAAACTACATGGCGAAGGGGGAATTGGCTTGATTTCTTCCCGACTGACACTCGAAGGACCAATAAAAAAAGGGAAATCGTCTTTTCTGATTTCAGCCCGTAGAACTTACCTCGATGTAATTGCCAAACCTTTTATTGCGTCTCAGTCGAGCGGGGAAAGCCGAGATATGGGCGGCTACTATTTTTATGACCTTAATGCCAAACTCAATTATGATTTCGGACGAAAAGATAAAGTTTATATCAGTGGCTATTTTGGGCAAGACCGTTTCTATGCCGAATCAAAAGATGCTACCAGCAATAACGAATCAAAACTCAACTGGGGGAACAGCTCTGCAACACTTCGCTGGAACCATTTGTTTAATGAAAAACTTTTTGCCAATACCTCTTTTATCCTGAGCCGGTATCAATTCGGTATTGGTAGTTTTTTTAGTGATACCCAACAATCGAGCGATAACTTTACGCTTAAATACAATTCTATTATTAATGACATAGGTCTGAAAAGCGATTTTGATTTTTTCCCTGACCACAGGCACTCAATCCGAATGGGAATAGCCGCTACAAGGCACAGGTTTATTCCGTCGGCTATTGTACTCAGAAGCAACCAGCTCAATCTGGATAAAGCCGCAAACCCGATTGATGTACTGGAGTCAGGAGTTTACGGTGAAGACACTTGGAAGATAACCGATAAATTTAAAGTGAATTTGGGCTTACGGCTTAGTTATTTTCTGGCTCAGCAAAAAAGCTATTTCAGGCCCGAACCACGTTTTTCGGCAGCACTCAAACTGGCCGAAGACCTTTCGGCAAAAGTATCTTATGCCGAAATGAACCAGTTTGTGCATTTACTCTCTAATACGGGCATTGGCTTACCAACCGACCTCTGGGTACCTACCACCCGAAAAGTAGCCCCACAGAATTCGCGGCAGATAGCTGCCGGAATAGCCAAAGACCTACCCAAGCAAAACCTTACTTTAACCATTGAGGGATATTATAAAATTATGCATAATATCCTGGCCTATAAAGAAGGCTCTACTTTTTTGAGTCTGGATGGATTAGGGGCGCAAGAAGTAAGCTGGGAAGACAACGTAACGGCCGGAAAAGGCTGGTCGTACGGAGGAGAATTTTTATTACAGCGCAAGGTAGGAACGTTTTCGGGTTGGGTAGGTTATACACTTTCGTGGACACAATGGCAGTTTCCAGAGTTGAATTTCGGCAAAAAATACTACCCTAAATATGACCGCCGACACGATATTTCAGTAGTTGGCATCTATGAAATCAGCCCGAAAATTACCCTATCAGGCACATGGGTTTATGGTACTGGCAATGCTCTTACATTACCAGTATCGAGTTATAATGCTTACGTTGACCGCTTTAATAATTCGAGGAGGCCGCCTACCATAGTAGACCGCATTACATGGGGTAGCCAGCGGGTAAACGAATATGGAGACAAAAACTCTTTCAGAGCAGAGGCTTACCATCGGCTCGATTTGGGCATACAGTTTCATAAGAAACTGAAACGCCACGAACGCACATGGGAATTTAGTGTTTATAATGCCTATAACCGAAAAAATCCTTTCTTTTATAACATCGATTCGGAGGTATCAACTACTGGTACTACTACGCAAACCAAAATGGTTCTGAAAAAATATTCGTTGTTTCCGATAGTGCCGGCTTTTTCCTACAACTTTAAATTCTGACAATACATACTATGAGATACTGTATTCAAATATTATTGATAGGAATGCTAACAGGCTTATTGGCCTGTGATAGCCTCATTACAACTGTGCCTGAAAGTAAGCTCCCACGAGGCGCACAAAAACTGGTTATGCACTCTTATATTACGCCACAAGATACCGTAATTCTTGTAAAACTAACCACCTCAAGCCCGTTACTGGGTGTATACACAAACAATGGTTTTGGCTACACCATTGTTGGCAAAGACACTATTTTTTATACTGGTGGGCCTGTTGATAATGCCAGAGTAGTTTTGTCTGACTCCAAGCAGAATTCAGTTGTAATTCCTTACAATAAAACCGATGCGGTATATATGATTGATGCCCGCAGGTTTCCGATTAAAGCAGGTGAAACCTACACCCTAACAGCCGAAGCAACACTTGGCAAAATAGAAGCCAATTGCACTGTTCCTGTTGAGGTAGCTCCGATTACGGAATATCAGATTGACACAACATCTGTTGGGCAAGGCGAAGGAGTAGTAAAAACTTTTAATATAAATTTTAAATGGCAGGATATTACTGACCAGCCTAACTACTACTCTACCAAAATAAATGTACTGGCAACAATGTTAGTACCAGAAGCACGTGGAAATCAGTATGTTTACAACCCCCGACTTATCAGGTATAACGGCTATTGGACAGAAGATGTGGCGCATGAGCTTTATCAGAGCGACCTCAACCGAGATGGCAAAACCATTGAGTCACCTAAAGGAATTGTAAGCCTTTATTCGGAAATTGTGCGGGCAAACGGGCAAACATATCCTGTAAAATTCGGAGGTCAGAAAAGTATTGTTACACTTGAGGTACTTAACACCGACAAGAACTACTATAACTATCATCGGTCTGTAAGAAACAACAACCGTCAGGACGACAACCCCTTTGCCGAACCCGTACCTATCTTCTCGAATGTCAAAAACGGATTAGGTTGTTTTGCAGCATCAAATAAATCGGTTTTAAAGGTAGTTTATTAAACAACTCCGGTTTTATTTATGCCCTATGATTTGTATCTTTGCCCCCCAAAACTTGCCACAGCAAGCAATGAATTATATTAATTAAACTTATCAAAGATGGAAATCACAGGTAAAATTATACAGCTATTACCTTTACAAACCGGACAAGGAAAAAATGGTGTCTGGAAAAAACAGGATTTTGTTATCGAAACCGACGGACAATACCCTAAAAAAGTTTGTATTTCGGCATGGGGTGATAAAATCAGTGAAAATATGCTAACAGTAGGTAAAGAAGTTACGGTATCGTTCGATATTGAAAGCCGTGAGTTTAACGGGCGTTGGTATACCGATGTAAGAGCATGGAGAGTAGATGAGGCATCGGCATCAACAGCCGAAACTCCTTACTATGCCCCTCCTGCTGCCCCTGAAACAAATTCCAGAGCAGTTTCTTCTGAGTTTCTTGCTTCTGGCGGCGATAGTAAGGACGACCTCCCCTTTTAATACCACTCTTTTACTAGCGAATTAGCAAATAAAACCTTCAAGTGCTTCTGCTAACTCGCTAGTATGCTTAAAATCAGATATACTTCTTTATTTCAATTTCAAACACCTGTTTTTACAGAAACACCTATGTTCTCTATCCAGAATTTTACAGTTGAGTCATTAGCCCAGCAATTCGGAACCCCTCTGTATGTGTATGATGGCAATAAAATTGAGGCACAAATCAGCACCATGCGTGAAGCATTTGCAGGTACAAACCTCAAAATAAAATATGCCTGTAAAGCATTAACCAATATCAATATCATGAAACTAATGCGTAAGAATGGAGTAGATATTGATGTGGTTTCGATACAAGAGGCTCATTTGGCGATTCTGGCTGGATACGAACCCAACCAAATTCAGTATACACCCAGCGGCGTAGCTTTTTCAGAAGTGCAGGAGGCTGTAACGATGGGCTTACGAATGAATTTGGACTCGTTGCCTTTGCTCGAAAAATTCGGACAAACCTATGGCAATACGTTTCCTATCTGCTTGCGCATTAACCCGCATATCATGGAAGGAGGCACACTGAAAATTTCAACAGGCCATAAAGATTCCAAGTTTGGTATTTCGATTGAGCAAGCAAACGAAATCTACGACATTGTACAGAAATATGATTTACAGGTAGTAGGGTTGCACCAACATACAGGCTCTGATTTCAAGAATGCTCATGTTATTATTGAGGCTGCCGAAAAGTTGTTCGGCCTGGCTTTTCAATACTTCCCGAATCTTGAATTTATCGACTTGGGTTCTGGCTTTAAAGTGGCTTACAGAGAAGATGACCACGTAACCGATATGGAAAAACTAGGTAAAGGAGTAGTAAAGGTATTTAATGATTTTTGCCAACAATACGGTAAAGACGTGCAATTGTGGTTCGAGCCGGGTAAGTTTCTGGTGAGTGAGTGTGGGTATTTGCTTACTAGTGCTACGGTAGTGAAACATAATCCGGCACGTAATTTTGTTGGGGTTGATTCAGGATTAAACCACCTGATTAGACCCATGATGTACGATGCTTATCATGAAATTCTGAATGGCTCTAACCCTGACGGAACCGAAAAAGAAAAGTATGATATTGTAGGTTACATTTGCGAAACAGATACACTTGGAAAAGACCGTGACCTGCCAGTTGTACATGAAGGCGATATTATCGTGATTAAAAACGCCGGAGCTTATGGTTTCTCTATGGCTTCTAACTATAACTCACGTTTTCGTCCGGCTGAGGTAATGATTTATAATGGCAACGCCCAACTGATTCGGAAGCGAGAAACAATGGAAGATATTTTAAAAAATCAGGTTGTAGTTGAAGTATAGATTCTCTACATTTGAAACTGTAATTATTGACGCTTCATCATGACCGCTTCTGAACAAACTTTCCATCGCTCAAACAAGCAGGACGACTTCGAGTCGCCGGACTTTTACAGTATTGATGACCTGCTGACCGAAGAACATAAAATGATTCGTTCGGCCGTTAGGGAATTTGTTAAACGTGAAATTTCGCCTATCATTGAAGATGCTGCCCAACGTTGTGTTTTTCCTGAGCATATAGTAAAGAAGTTTGGTGAGCTTGGTGTATTTGGCCCGACAATTCCGGTTGAATATGGTGGGCAAGGGCTTGATTACATTTCGTATGGCTTAATGATGCAGGAAATAGAACGAGGCGATTCTGGCATGCGTTCTACGGCTTCGGTTCAGGGCTCTTTAGTGATGTTTCCTATTTACAAGTATGGTAGTGAAGAACAAAAACGTAAATTTTTGCCTAAACTTGCCAGCGGCGAATTTCTGGGATGTTTCGGTTTGACCGAACCTGATTTTGGTTCAAATCCGAGTGGGATGCTTAGTAATTTTAAAGACGATGGCGACCACGTGATTCTGAATGGTTCTAAAATGTGGATATCGAATGCCCCTAAAGCCGATGTAGCAGTGGTATGGGCTAAAAATGAACAAGGCCGCATTAAAGGCTTACTGGTAGAACGGGGCATGGAGGGTTTTAGTACACCTGAAATTCATGGTAAATGGTCGTTAAGGGCAAGTATTACCGGCGAACTTGTATTTGATAATGTGAGGGTTCCTAAAAGCAATATATTGCCCGACGCTGATGGGCTTAAAGCACCACTTTCGTGTCTGGATAATGCCCGCTATGGTATTGCATGGGGCGCATTAGGGGCCGCAATGGACTGCTATGAGTCGGCCCGTAAGTACTCGCTTGAACGCATACAGTTTGGTAAGCCTATCGGGGGCTTTCAGCTTACACAAAAGAAACTAGCCGAAATGCTGACAGAAATTACCAAAGCACAACTTGTTTGCTGGCGTTTGGGTACTTTAAAACAGCAAGGCAAAGCATCTTCTGCACATATATCATTAGCCAAACGTAATAATGTAGCTATGGCTCTCGACATTGCCCGCGAAGCAAGACAAATACATGGTGGGCTAGGTATTACAGGCGAGTATCCGATTATGCGTCATCAGATGAACCTCGAGTCGGTTGTTACTTACGAAGGCACGCACGACATCCATTTGCTTATTCTAGGAAATGCTATTACAGGTATTTCGGCTTTTTAACTTTCATTCATTTACTCTGCTAATGCACCCATACTCGAAACACCCAAGAGCTTAAACTCTATTTCCCAGTTTACGGCTGCTGCCAGTTGGCTCATCATAAGTTCTACCTGCCGATTAGCAATTTTGGGTAAATCGCTTTCCATCGCTTTTTCCTGCATTAGCTTTTTTGCTTCGTTCAGAATATTGGTATAATCTTCATGGCTGAATTTATTAAGCCAGCCATGGTCAATGTCATAAAATTTGTAGTCAGTATCTATTGACAACACCTCGGCTACCGGAAATGCTTCTACCAATAACTTTCGGGTGGTTTCGTCACGCCTTACTTTCATTTTGCCAAAATCGAACCCAACCGATACTTTTGCCCTTACTACTACCAAGGCTTTTTTATTGATTTTAAATAATCCCCAGAAATCCTTCCTGCTACTATGGTCATAAATCTCTGTAAAGTATCCTTCAGCAACAACTACTTTAAATACTTTTTCTATACGCTCCAGCAAAAGCGTCGACTCACGGCGTAGTTGCTCCCTGTTATCACGAATCTTCTTTCCGTAAATCCAGTTAAAAACCTGCCATGCAGCAATGCTTCCAACTACAAGAGCCAATATAAATAACACAAAATCCATCTTCTGAATAAACTTGTTTAGGTTAAGACGAAACTAAAGCCCGCTGGTTTCGTAATCAAAGATAAAAATATTTAATATCCAAAAACTATATTATTTAACTTACTATCAGTATTTTATATATAACCTACCTTATAATAAGTTTTTTTGATTAGCTACAAATCTATTTTTATTATTGACACAAGTTTATAAAAGATTCTTACTAACTATAACCCTATTACAAATATGAACTTTAACTTCCACAGCGATAATTTTTTTCTTCTGGCTCTGCAAACCATTTTAAATTGGGGGCTGGGCCTTACAGTATGGGCAATCTGGCTCATGTGGGTAACCGGATTCAGGTTTAATAAAGATAAAAGAAGAAAGTTTAATGAAAACGAACGGGCTTTCAGGGAAGAAGTTGACCAGAAATGGGAAGAGTACAGAGAACGAAATACATTTGTACATCATGGCAGAGTAGATACCGTTAATGAATATGGTGACGTAATCAGGAGTGATTATTACTCTAAACTTTCAACCCCCTTGCGAAGAAGTGTAAAATATACGTTAATTCTGACAGCACTATGCTATGGATATTGTTTTGTACTTGAAAAAATAGCCGACTATAATTCTTATCTGGGGATTCTAACTTTAGCTGCAACGGTTTATCTTGTCTGGCTAAAATTCAAAGATTATCTTCTCTACGATAAATGGTATATGAGATTTGTTTACAGTATTGCTTCTTATGTAACTGTATTTGTATCTATTTTACAGATTATTGATTCATTCGCTGGAACTAACAAAATATAGGCATCTGGTATAATTAATCTTAGCTATTTCTATCTACAAAAGCTCATTTGAATTATACAAAAAGGGAAGTGTCTTTGCAGGCACTTCCCTTCTTTATAACTTTTAAAACCAATTAGTTTACAAATTCAATGGTATTTACTGCAAATAAAGGTTTGCCTTCAGGCTTGGCGTTCTTGAATACAAAATAGATATTTTGTTCTCCGGCAGTATCTACTTTTATTTTGATTGGTGCCATACTTGCTTCCTGCACCTCGGCTGTGCCTACTACGGTTCCCGTAGGTGAGCCAAGTCTTACTTCAATGTTTCCGCCGACGGTCATACCTTTTTGCGAGAATGCTCCGATAATAATAGTTTTGACACCTGTCAGGTCAATACCTTTAAAGGCCAGGTAACTATCGTTGTCGGTAGCAACGGCAACATCGCCCCCTAATTGTTCAACTGTAAACTTCGATACAGCTTTTGCTTCATCATAAGTTACAGCTTTTAGTTTAGGGCTACGCAAAGCAATTGATTCAGAAGTAGTTAATGGGCCAATTACTTTACCACCTTTATCGGTATAAGTAGCCTGAATAATGTAAGCACCTTCTTTTTTGCCTTTGTGTGCTGCGGCATCATAAGCACCCGAAACAGGTTGAGAAGCCCTTCTGGTATCGTTCAATGAAAGAATATAGTCAACCATATCTCTGGCATCAGACATCGATAACTGAGGGTGAGCAGCCATTGCTTGTTCTCCCCATACACCACCACCACCTTTGATAACCTTTTCGGCTAACTGATTAATAGCGGTTTGGCCGCGACGGTATTTTTTCGCTACGTCCATATAAGCAGGCCCAATTGATTTTTTATCAACCGAGTGGCAGGCTTTACAGTCACTTAAATCAATAAGACGTTTGCCAGCGGCAAAATTCATATTCTCTTTGTGGCCTTGTTCCAGCATGGTTTTGTCATAACCTTCCAGATAATTAATATTTACTACTACATCTTCAGGGTCAATACCTTTGCTTAGTGTACCATCTTCTTTATCAGTCACTTTTACATCATAATTGATTTTTTGGTTATCGAAGAAGAAAGTCTTGTTACCGTTTACGGCAATATTAACTTTTGGTTCAGCATTACCTACTTTAATAATAGTAGTCTGCGACGATTTGTTACCAGCGGCATCAGTTACTGTCAGCACGACATTATATTCACCCGGTTTGGTAAAAGTAAATTTCGGATTCGGCTGTGTATTAACAGGTAAGCCTTTACCAAAATTCCAAGAATATTTCAGGGCATCTTTATCGTAATCGAGTGTTCCGGCCGACGAGAAAGCCACAGTTAACGGAGCGGCTCCTGCTTTTTTATCGGCTGATAAGCTAATTACAGGTTTTCTGTTACCCGGATTATACTCAATTACTGAAAGTGTTGCATCTTCGTTCTGAGCAAACCAGTTCATACCATAATCAAGCACAAACAGCCGACCATCTTTTGAGAAAGCCATATCCATCGGATGGTAAAAACGTGTACTAGGCATGAATCTTTCCATTCCTCTGTAATTTCCGTCTTTATCCATATCAATCAGATAAATCCAGTCACGCATCCATTCGTAAGCAAAGAATTTACCATCAAAATAACTTGGGAATCTCTTCGGATTATTAGTGTAGTCTTCTGAATAATAAACAGGGCCAGCCATTGGGTTACAACCGCCTTTACCAAATTCAGGATATTGTTTTGAAGGACCATATCCATAATAAATCCATGCTTTAGTAGCAGGCATTAACTCTTTCAGACCTGTATTATTAGGCGAATCGTTGATAGGCTTGGCAGCATCGTATTTTTCGCCTGATTCTTTGGTAGCAAAATTATAGTGGTTATAAGCAAAGTTATCACCTGTAAAGATTGGCCAGCCAAAGAAACCCGGTTTACGCGCCTGATTAAACTCAACAATGCCTTCGGGGCCTCGTTTATCGTTACCTTTTCCGGCATCAGGGCCTACATCACCCCAGTACAAATAACCATTGCGTTTATCGACTGAAATTCTGTAAGGGTTACGCATACCCATAGCATAAATTTCAGGGCGTGTTTTGTCGGTTCCTACCGGATACAAGTTACCTTCAGGAATGCTGTAAGTACCGTTATCTTCTGGTTTAATTCTTAGCACTTTCCCGCGTAAATCGTTGGTATTACCCGACGAACGAAGCGCGTCCCACCCCTCACGGCCTTGTTGAAAATCAATAGGAGCATATCCATCCGAAGCAAAAGGGTTGGTATCATCACCTGTCGAAAGGAACAGATTTCCTTTATTGTCCCAATCGATAGAACCACCCGTATGGCAGCATTCATCACGTTTCACGAATACTCTCAATAAAACTTTCTCTGACGACATCACTACTGTATCTTTCTTGTCGTCATAGACGAATCTCGACAAGAAATTATCTTTGGTAGCTTCACGTGTTTCGTCAGGAGTATAGTACATATAAATCCAATGGTTTTTCTCATAGTCGGGGTCAGCACCTACGCCCATCAAACCATATTCAAATTTTGTATAAACAGGCATTTGCCCTGCAACTTTCACTTTTTTAGTGGCCGGATTCCAAACTTTTACCGCACCTTTACGCTCTACAAAAATTACTTTACCGTTAGGTAATACGGCTAGCTCGGTTGGCTCGTTAAGGTTACTTGCCAAAGTAATACGCTCAAAACGGTTTTCTTCAGGAGCGCGAACCGAACGAGCTTTTGAGTAATCGAGTTTATTAGCCATTACCCATTTTAAACCTTGCCAGAAATGCTCGGTAATTAATGGCTCGCTGAAAGTTTCAGGCGTATGGCCAAAGTTTGAGTAAAAAGCTTTACCACCATCAAACTCATGATACCATGCCATTGGGTGGAAGTCACCCATTTTACCCATCTCGTAACTGCTTTCATCAACTCTTACAATAAATTTCAGAATATCTTTTTTCAAAGATTTGAAATCATAAAACTCATCGGTTTTCTCGAAAGTGTCAGGAAAATGCGCCGACGCTGGAAAAGTTTTGTCGAGGGTAATCATTTTCCCTTTTTGCACATTTGATACCCGACCACCCGGATGGCTGGCGAAATAGCCGCCCATCAGGTCGTTATACCACGGCCAGTTATATTCAGTATCAGAGGCAGCATGAATACCGAAGTATCCACCACCTGCTTGAATATAACGTTCAAAATCAGCTTGTTGGGCAGGATTCAGCACATCGCCGGTTGTACTTAGAAACACAACCGCATTGTAGTTTTTCAGGTTAGCTTCATTAAATTTGGTAGCATCGGTAGTTGTGTCAACAACAATACCTTGTTTTTTACCTAAATCAAGAAAAAACTGATTTCCTTCTTTAATTGAAGCATGATGAAAACCTTTTGTAAGAGAAAAAACCAGTATTCGTTTCTGTTGTGCAAAAGTAAATGCACTAACCAGCAAGAACACCAGCGTAAGGATAGGATTAAACTGTCTTTTCATTAGAATTACTCATATTTTTTATGGAAAGCAAATGTAATCAAAAAGCCAAAAATAAGCGTCATTAGTACATTAAAAAGTATTTTTTGGGGATAAAATATAAGATTCTATTGACGTAACACGAAAGGTTTACCCCGACAATTTATGGTCGTTGTCGGGATAAACCTCTGTACGAGTTTATAAAGTTTTAATCAGCTTGTAGCAATATGCTATTTGCCAGCTTTGAAGGTATATGTTTTTCCGGCCTGTGTAGCGAAATCATAAGTAAGCACCTCTCCTGTCATGCTCACATCATTTTTGACTTTAATTATAGGCTCTTTAATAGCCGCAGTCTGATAGAAAGGGTTAAGGTTTTTGCCTTTGGCTTTTTTCAAAGGTGTGGTCGATGTAAGCGTATTATGTACACGTAAGCGGCAGTTTCCGCCTATGTTTGATTTAATAACTAACTCCGACAGCTTGCCATTCTTCCAAACCATTTTTACAATTTCAAAGCCCCCTCTGGCTTTTAAGCCGCTAATGCTGCCCGCGGCCCATACATTTGGCAAGGCAGGTAGCAATTCAATTGCTCCATCATGGCTCTGCATAAGCATTTCGGCAATGCCAGCAGTACAACCAAAATTACCATCAATCTGAAACGGTGGGTGCGCATCAAAAAGGTTATCATAAGTTCCTCCACCCTGTCGGCCCGGCACTTCGGCAGGCGATAACTGGTCGGTAATAAGTTTATATGCTCTGTTTCCGTTCATTAATCTGGCCCACCAGTTTACTTTCCAGCCCATTGACCAACCGGTGGAAACATCGCCTCTGAAAACAAGTGAGGTATGCGCTGCGGCAAACAAATCGGGGTGTTGATAAGGAGAAATCTGGTTTGACGGGTATAAACCATACAAATGCGATATATGCCGATGCTGGTCTTTAGGGTCGTCGAGGTCTTCGAGCCATTCCTGTAATTGCCCGTGCTGTCCTATCTGCATAGGAGGCATTTTTTGCAGTTTATCTTGTACCTGATTTGCAAACTCTGCATCTGTCTTTAAAATTTTTGCAGCCTGTATAAAATTAGAGAATACATCAAATACCAGTTGGTTATCCATAGTAGCTCCGGCAGTAATTGAAGATTTCGGACGGCCCGCCGGTGAGTTTTCGGGTGAAGTACTAGGGGTAACAACTAACCAGTGATTAGTGGGTTCTTCTACCAGAAAATCGTGGTAAAAAGTGGCAATACCTTTTAGAATAGGATAATTTTTTTGCAAAAAGGCTTTATCGCCACTATATAAATAATGTTGCCATAAATGCTGGCTCAGCCATGCTCCTCCCATAGGCCACATTCCCCAGAAAGCACCGTCGACCGCACCATTTATACGCCATAAGTCGGTATTATGGTGTGCAACCCAACCTCTGGCTCCATACATAGTGCGAGCAGTTGTAACCCCCGTCTCTGCAAGTTCACGTACCATCTCAAACAAAGGTTCGTGGGTTTCAGCCAGATTAGTCAGTTCGGCCGGCCAGTAGTTCATCTCAGTATTAATATTGATAGTATATTTACTATCCCACGGCGGATTCACAGAGCCATTCCAGATCCCTTGCAAATTGGCTGGTTGCCCTCCTGCGCGTGAAGAAGATATGAGTAAATACCTGCCAAACTGGAAATACAGCGATACCAGCGCGGGGTCGTTGCCTTTTGCAAAGGCACTAAGACGCTCGTCGGTAGGTAGCTTTGCGGCCTCTGTTGTACCTAAATCGAGCTTTACACGCTTAAACAAACGTTGGTACTCTTTAATATGGTTATTAAATAAAATAGTGTAGGGTATTTTTTCGGCTTTAGCCATATAAGCCTCGGCTCTTTTTGTTTCATCAGCACTGATGTCATGATAATTCACGAAGTTTGTAGCCACTGATACTAACAACGTAACTGCCGAAGCATTTTCAACAGTCAGGCTGGTATCATTTTTAATTGTTTTTCCGTCGTTAGCCAATATTTTTGTAATGGTCCGAAAACGGACTTCTCCTTTTACACCTTCGTGGTCTTTACCTAAGCCCGACATCCAGACAGCGTTTTTTGTAGCCTTTACATCTTTTTTAAAGGGGCTACTCATGGCTACACTGAACGACAAACTTTTAGGTTTATTGGCATTCAACCGAATAACCATTACCTGATCAGGAATAGAAACAAAGGTTGTACGGGTGTATTTTACGCCATTTGACTGATAGGTGGTGGTTTGAATAGCCTGCTCAATATCCAGTTCTCTCCTATAATCGGTATATTTTTCGTGTGTAGGAAATGCTAATTTTACAGCCCCAACTGGCAGAAACATTTGGCCGTGGTCGCGTTTGGCAATAATAGATTTCTGTGCCAAATCCTGAGCTTCCTGACTTTTACCTTCAAAAATAAGCTGACGAATCGCCGGTAATGCAGCTAATGCATCGGGGTTATCATTCCGGCTAGGGCTACCCGACCAAAACGATGACTCATTTAATTGCAGGGTTTCATTTGTTACATTTCCGTAAACCATGGCCCCTATCCGACCGTTTCCAATAGGTAATGCTTTCGTCCAGACAGTATTTGCAGGTTGTTTGTACCATAATTTAAGGTTTCCTTGTTGGGCTTGCAGTGCCGTAGAAAGCATCAATAGCAGCACAATAATTTTTTTCATACGAGTGGCTAAAGGGGGTTGAGGAATGAAAAACGCTTTATTATGTGTCAGAATAACACAACATTCGCGAACAAAGATAGTATTCCTATTGAAAGATAGTAATACGAAATTAGATTTTTCTTATTTATCCAATATTTTTCATCTGCTATGGAAGGAATTTAACGGGCTTTCAGGTTAAAAATAGTTTCAGACAAGCTATTGTCAAGCCTATTGCCAATAAATACCGAAGTGTAGGAACATTAAAACGCTGGCTACCAAAATACGAGCCTAGTAAACCGCCAATAATAGTGGCTCCTACCGCCCATTGTAAATCTGGTGTTAGGTGGATTCCGCCTTTTGACAACTGCCCATATAAACCCGACAAAGAGTTAACAAATATAAACAATGCCGATACCGCGGCTGTTTCTTTTAATTTTGCCCATCGCATCAGTAACATGAGCGGACTTAAAATAATACCTCCACCAATGCCTATCATTCCCGAAACCAGCCCTATGAGCATACCCGAAACCAAGCCAGCCCACAAAGGAATGGGTCTGTTAGAGGCTTCTTCTCCCTTAAACTGGTAAAGCAATCGTGCTATTGAAATAAGAATACAAACGCCCAGAATTTTTTTGTAGATACTATCGGGCAATACCATTGTACCGCCCAAATAGGCCATAGGTATGCTAGCCAATGCAAACGGAAGAAACAAATTAAACTTAAAATGCCCTGCACGATAAAACCCTATGAATGAAAATAAGGAAACTGCCAGATTCATGACCAACGCTGACGATTTCATCATGGAGGGGGCTATGCCTACCAGTGCCATTACTGCCAGATACCCGCTTGCTCCTCCATGTCCTACGGATGAATAAAGAAATGCTACAAGAGCTAGCGCAAGCAGTAAAAGTAGAAAAGTGTAATCCATCGTATCGTTATGTTTTTACAAATATAGCGCAATATCTATATCTGACCCCTTTCTACTGGCGGCGATTAGTTAATTTTTCAGTTTCCAGTGCCATAAACTCCTGAAAGCGTTGTTGCAAGGCTTTGTATTCGTTTATAGCCCGAACCCCTTCGTCTGTTACCGAAGCTCCACCACCTTGCTTTCCGCCTACTTGAGTAACCACCAATGGCTTTGCTGCCTGCGTATTCATGGAGGTAATTAAATCCCAAGCTCTTTTATATGACATATTCATGGCTTGTGCCGCCTTTGAAATAGAACCTTGCTCAATAATTAGCTCTAATAACTGAATACGTCCTTTCCCCAGAAAACGCTCCGAACCGTCGGCCCGTTCAATCCAGATTGTTCCGGCAACTCTGATATTTTCAGGATTTTCCACCAGATTTTGCATATTGTTCAAGATAAATAATATATGAATGGCTCTGGCAAAAATAACGGAAAGTGAACAGACATGAATTAAAAACTTCGGCACTTATGGTCTTTACTGCAAAACCATTTATATTTGAATCGTTATATTTTAAAAAACATAACGATTCAAATCCTTACAAAAATCTCTTTCATATACTTTTCAATCATTAAATTCAAAGATTCATGAAAAAACACTTCTGCTTATTAGCATCATTTTTAACTTTTATATTTCTAGCTAACGCTGTTTTTGCTCAGACGGCTTCTATGCTAAAAGTTGAGGGCGAAGTTGAAAAACCTCTGACACTTTCTGAAAAAGATTTAATGAACTTACCAAGAACAGAAGTAACGGGTAAAGATAAAGACGGCAAAGAACACCTTTACAGTGGTGTGCTGGTAGCTGAAATTCTGAAACAGGCTGGTACTCCGCTTGGGGGCCAGTTAAGAGGCAAAAACCTGACTAAATACTTGCTTATAAAAGCAAATGATGGGTATGAGGTGGTGTTTGCATTGCCTGAACTTGACTCTGAATTTACTGACCAGATTATTTTGCTGGCTGATAAAGTTGATGGCAAACCTTTGCCTAAGGGTGAGGGGCCTTTCCGTCTGGTAGTACCAAAAGATAAAAAACACGCCCGCTGGATACGGGAAGTTGTATCAATAAAAGTGGTTTCGGCGAAAGAATAAGCACTATAAAGTAGTAGATATTAGTAATTTATGGAGGGTTAGTTTATTTTTGTGGCATCAAAAACATCCACAAATACTATGCAAGGTTTCTTTCTTGACTTCTTCCATTCGGTAAGCATTGTTCTGATTTTGATTGGCGCGCTGGTTTTGTCGCAGCTATCGCGCAAGGGCTTGAACCGCTATGCAAGAATCACTTCGGCTAATATCCGTATCAATCCTACTACTTTTAGTTTTCTTAAAAATGCTATTAGCTTTGTTATTTTTGGCTTAGCTATTATTGTTATCTTACACCTGATTCCGGGTCTTGAGAAACTGGCTACTACCTTGTGGGCCAGCGCAGGAATTTTATCGGTTGTGATTGGCTTGGCTACTCAGCAAACTTTCGGAAACATTGTGAGCGGTATTTTTATTGTTATCTACAAGCCTTTTCGCATCGGTGACACCATTCAGTTACCAAACGGGAATCATGGCATAGTGGCCGACATCACGCTTCAGTACACAGTCATTAATAATGCTGAAAACAGGCACATCATAGTGCCTAATGCTGTTATCACCCGCGACTACGTGATAAACTCAACTATTATTGACGATAAGGTTTGTAATCAGATCGACATAAAAATTATTACGCAAGACCTTGAAGCTGCTATGGATTTGCTCAAGCAAATTGCTATGAGCCATCCTGATTTTTATGACCCGCAACAATCTGATATTTCTGAAGTTAAGGCCAGAAATATTGTTCCTGCGCAGGTTCAGGTGGTTGACTTGGCTGACAACTGGGTTACACTGCGCCTCAGTGTCTGGTGCAAATCTTCTACTAAGGCGTTTTCCATGAAGTCGGACCTGCTTTTCTCTATCAAAAAACAGTTTGATGCTAAAGGTATCAGAATATAAAAATAATAGGGGCTGCCCTACTGTGAGGCACCCCCTATTATTGCGTTTCAAAAAACCTTATGCTGCTTTTTTACCTTTTTTATGATGGTGTTTTTTCGAGCCATCTGCCATTTTCTGCTCATTATTCGCTTCTTTCTTTTCTACTTTAGCTGCTGATTTCTCGTGTTGTTTTTCTGCTTTAGGGGTTTGTTTTTTGTTTCCTCCTTTAGCAAAGGTAAGTGCTGGTGCAAAAAGTGTAGCAACTGCTAATGCTGCTAACAAAACTGATTTTTTCATGTGCTTAGTAGTTTAAATGGATGTGTTCTCCTGTTTGGCGAACTTTCTGCATCAAAGGTCAGCACTGTTCATTAAAACCATCATAAACAGAAATTAAATGGGAATTAAAGATTTTTTTATAAAAAACTGGTGCAAGCGTATGACGGAATGGTATTCCGTCGGGCAAGGCCAAAGTATCTTCTATTACCTACAATATTATTGTATTTAGCCTTATTAAAGGTGATTCTCAGTTATTATCGGCATTAGGCAACTGCACTACAACTTTTGTTCCTTCATTCAGCTTACTATCAATACTTATTTTGCCTTTGTGCAATTCTACAATTTTATTACAGACCGAAAGTCCTATGCCAAAACCTGAAATATTAAGCGCATTTTTTGAACGATAAAAAGGCTCGAAAATATTAGAAATATCTTCTGCCGGAATCCCGATTCCTTCATCCTTGATACTCACAAGTGTATGAGTTTTAGTGAAGTCAATTATAACTACAGCCTGTTGCATAGGCGAATACTTACAGGCATTATCTATCAGGTTAATAAAGGTCGTTTTCAGTAATGCCTCATTACCAAAAACAATAATCGAATATTCGTTTTCAGGTTCCTGCGCATACTCTACAATAATACGGTAATCGGGTTTACTAAGGCTTAGCTCATCTTGTGCCTGAAAAATAATGTCATCAATACGAACCTCTGCAAAATTAATCAATGGCGATTTAAAGGGCCTGACAATTTGCAAAAGGTCATTTGAAAGATTAATAAGACGATTAATATCCTGACGGATATTGCGTAGTATGCCTTTGTGTTGTTCTATGCTTAGGTTTTCTTCAAGACTAATTTCTACTTCCGATTTTAAGGCTGCAAGTGGCGTACGAAGTTCATGCGATGCGTGCGAGACAAAACTTTTCTGCAATTCAAAAGATTGTTCGAGCCGCGACAGCATCTTGTTAAACGCCGAAGCCAGCAAACCTATCTCGTTTTTGCTATCATGCCCTTCAATGCGCTGACGCAAATTATTTGCCGTAATCGTACTTAATTTACTGATAAACATATTAACTGGTTTCAATGCGTTTCCGGCAAAGAAAATCCCTAATAATATCGTAATCAGAATCCCGATAATAAGACCAGTAATTAAGGTATCACGAAGGTTCCTTAACTTACTTCTTCCGAATTTGTCGTATGCTGAAGCCAACACTACATAATGCTGGTCGTTCAGGTCATAAACCAACCCCAACGATTCGTTTTCGGGTTTGTCAGTAAATTCAATATATTTTGCCTTTCTTACTTCATCCAGAAGTTTTGCATCATAATTAATCACAATATCATCGATATTGCTATAAAGCAATTCATTTGTATCAGAAAAAATCAGGATTTTTTCCTCATTTAAGGTAGTAAGCGTATTCTTATCGATAATGCGAAGTAAGGCACGGTCAATCTCATCAACTTTAATAAAAAACGAAGCCGTAGTAAGTGCTTTATTTTTGAGCCGCTCGAAAAACTCTTCTTCGCGATACATGGCAGACTGCTCATAGATTATCCATGAAAACAATGACAATAAACTAGCTACAATTATCGAAAACTGAATGGCTATTTTTGTTTGTATTTTCATGCGCTCTCTCTAATCATGTACCCTAATCCGGGGCGGGTATGAATCAGTTTAGGTTCAAAACCTTTGTCAATTTTACGACGCAGAATATTAATATACACTTCTATCACATTAGTACCTGTATCGAAATGAATATCCCACACATTGGTTGCAATTTCTGGCTTAGAAATAATCCTGCCTTGATTTCTGACTAAAAACAACAAGAAGTCATACTCGCGTGCGGTAAGCCTTATTTCTTTACCTGCCCTTTTCACAAGTTTACTATCCAGAAAAATCTCCAAATCGGCAATGCGTACCGAGTTACCTATGTTTTCAGGCTCTGTATTATTATGTCTTAAAGCCACAAGAACTCTATGGTATAGTTCTCTGAAATCAAAAGGCTTCACAATATAATCGTCGGCCCCAGCTTCAAAACCTTCAATTTTATCCTCAATTTCACTCATGGCTGTTAACATAAGTATCGGGAGGGTAGGTTTGAACGACCTAATGCTTTTACATACTTCAAACCCGTTCATTTCAGGAAGGTTAATATCCAGAATAATCAAGTCGAAATCAACTGCTTCTGCACGTCTTAACCCGAGTGTACCGTTATAAGCTACCTCAATTTCAAATCCTTTGTTAGTCAGTCCACGCGTTAATAATTGTGCTATACGTTGGTCATCTTCAATGACCAGAATTTTTTTTGCCGACATTTCCATTCACAAGCTTTATTATTATTCAGTTTCAGAGCAAGCCCTGCTTTATGTTCCAATATATAAATTTTTTATTAATATCAGTCAACAAAGTGGCCTTAAAAGTGTGCTGTTGAGTAAAAAAACTACCTGATATTGAATCTGGAACTATTTTACAGGACTCATATACGAATTACTCTTAGCCAAAGATACAACGCCTTGAAGTCTTATTTTAACTGTTTATTTTTTTTTAATTTTTTTCTAACGAAGAATTAAGGTACATTTTCAGGTCTGAAAAGAATTATGCCTTAAAATTGTAATGCGGTTAAGAATATCCCGCTACTGAAACTACTTTTTGATAATAAACGATTTCCGTTAAGAAAAAAACAGGTATAAATCATTATTTTATTTACTTGCTTTTTTACAAAATACTTAACTTCGCAGCGCTATACGTTTATTATTCAGCTTTCCTAAATCTATAAAAAAATGAATCAACAACCATCAGAACATCAGACCAAAACCTATGCCGCTGCTATTAGCATTTTGTTCTTGCTTTCGCTACTATGGGGTGGTTACCATTGGCGCTTGGGAGGTTCGTTAAAAAAAGAAAATGAGGTACTTAGCAAGCGTACCGACTCGCTTAAAGTAGTACGCGATAATCTTCAGAAAGAATTACAGAGCATTTCGGCAGAACTTGAAGCAGCCACAGCCAATAACCAGTCTCTTTCGGCTTCGTTAAATAGCATCAATGAGAAACTGGCAGAAAAAGACAGGGTAATAGGTCGCTTACAAAAAGATAATCAGTCGTTAAATAGCCTTAGAAATCAGGTAACCGAACTGAAAAAACTGAGAGAATCCTTGAGTAACGAATTAGCTCTCGTAAAGCAGGAAAATGCACAACTCAGGGCTGACAACAACAGGCTAACAAGAGAAAATGAAGACCTGAAACGGCAGAACGACGATAGAACCGCTAATAGTTATTTACCCAAAGAGTCAGGGGCTACCACAACCTTATTAGGTGCCAATGCCTTTCGGGTCGATGTGATGCGAAGAAAGGAAAATCTGACCGTTAAAGGGCGCAGGGCGCGCGAAATAGCTATTATGTTTGACCTGCCCGAAGGAGCCAAAGGAAGCGCAGACGAAATTGTTTACCTAAGCCTGAAAGATATTACGCAACAGCCCCTGAAGGACGCAAAGGCTAAATTGGTTAATGTAGATTTAAAAGGTGTCATGAACCCTGTTACAGTACACTTGGCAAAAGCCGTTGATTTTACTAATAACCCTCAACGTGTAACATTAAGATATAAACTGGATGAAAAACTGAAATCAGGTGTATATATAGCCGAGCTTTTTACGGAAAAAGTATTTGTTGGAAAGGTTGAGTTCCGTTTAAAATAAGAGTTCTGGCAATTTAAAAAACAGCGTATTTTAGCTTTGGGATTCATATTGACAAAATTGGTAAAGATTGCAATTATCTTTACCAATTTCTTTTATGAAGAGGTTATTTTACACCCCTCAAAGGCCGCGGAACTGGAATAATCTCTGTCTGACGACCATCAATGTAGCGGAATCCTTTTTCATCAAAAAAACCATCTTCTTCAAGCATTATCCTGATAGGTTTTTTCCATTCAGGTAAATCAACCGAAACATTTAATTCTATTGAATAAGCCGTTCGCAAATTAAGCGGATAATCGCCACTACCGATGGTTTTCCCCTGATTATCCCACATACCAATGGTTGGCCCTGCGGCATGCCCGTGGTTTCCGATAGGATGCGTGTATATGGTTCCTTTCAAACCATCTTTTTTCGACTGGGCTAAGGCATTAGCCAGAATTTCGTTACCCGTCAGGCCGGCTTTAAAGTTGTAGGTAAGGTTATCTTGCAACTGGTTACCTTGCTTAAAGGCTTTTTTTAGGTATTCAGGTACGTCTGCTTCGTCTGGCCTGAGTACATAGGCGTGTTGCTGCTGGTCGGTGTTCAGCCGTAAATACGTAATACCAAAATCACAGTGGAGCAAATCGCCGGGCATGATTATCTGTTTTTGTGGGCGCTTCGAGAAAGTGCGTAGGTGGTCAAAGCCATCGTTATCACTCCGTTGAATATCAACCGTCGGATGAAACCATGTATCCAGCCCCAAATCTGTTACTCTCTGGCGCATCCACCACACAACATCATCGGTTGTAGTAATTCCGGGCTGAATGACTTTATCGGAGAAGGCTTCTTGTATAATTTCATGAGAAATCCGGCAAATCTGTTGGTATATTGTCATTTCTCTTTCGGTTCGGGTTTCAAGCCAGTTCACAGCCAGATTAGAGGCCGAAACAATCCTGTTTTGTAAGTCGGCGGGTAACTTTTCCATAAACTCCTCATGCTCGGTATAAGTAAGCCCATCGGCGTGTGCATAATACTTTGAAAAATTCAACCCGATTTTTTTAGGATTCTTTTCTTTGATTACCTTCACGAGTGCATCCCACTGGTCGGGGTTTGTATCTAAATCCCACGCTCCTTTTAGCAAGTTGCCTACATCGTATCGGGCAATGGCAAACCGCTCCACTCCTTCTTTTACGCCTTTATCAAAAAACACCATAATAGTTCGCCGGCGAGCCGATAACCATACCGATGGCAACATGGTTTTCATCACGGGGTCTTCATTATATTCTCTTGAAATAAGTATCCACATATCAATGCCTTCTTTTCTCATTAATTGCGGCAGGAGGTTTGTCATTCTGTCTTCCAGTATTTCGTCAATCACAGTAGCTCGTTCACGTTCTGACAAAATATGCGCACCACTCTGTTGGGCAAACACATCCAGAAACACAAAATAAGTTAATAATAAACATAGAATTTTTTTCATGATGAAGGTAGATTGGTTTAGAGGGCTAAAGATAAGTTTCTTCAAAGAGGTTTCACACTATTTTGATTAAATACCACCAAAATATCTTTGAGATAGGTTCTAGCTCATGATTGCTTTGTTTTTTATTCCGCTCACAAAAGTATTTCAAAGACCCTGAATGGTATTCGTTTTTTCAGAAACCCTTCTAAATAAATCTTTTTTTTTGTCTTATGGGGTTATGTCTTTTTCATAAACTTCTAATATTTATTACATTTAACTTCTATTCATAAAAACCCAATACAATAACCCTGAGAAAACCTAACAAAACTATGATAAGACTTTTAAGTACCTTTTTTTGCTTGTTTATCAGTTTATCGACACTTCTGGCGCAAAACAAAACCCAGTCGGTCAGGGGTAGTGTAATTGACCGTATCACCCGCCAGCCTATTGTGGGTGCTTCTGTACAGGTTGCAGGCACAACTCAGGGGGCCATTACCGATGCATCAGGTACTTTTTCTATTCCGAACGTTGCCATTGGCCGCCGTTCGGTAAAGTGTACCTCTATTGGCTATGAGGCTTACTCAAGCGAAGAGTTTATTCTTAACTCTGCCAAAGAAGTGGTACTAACCATTGAATTAAACGAAACTACCGGCGACCTTCAGGAAGTAAAAGTAACGGCCTCACAAAATACCAGCCGTCCGGTAAATGATCTGGCGTTTGTAAGTGCGCGCTCGTTTACGGTAGAAGAAACAGAGCGTATTCCGGCGTCGGTTAATGACCCCGGGCGCATGGCACTGGCGTATCCCGGCGTAAAACCCGGTCGCGACGAAAACGAGAATAAAATTATTGTCCGCGGTAACTCTCCGTTTGGTATTTTATGGCGTTTGGAAGGAATCGACATCCCGAACCCTAACCATTTTGCTCAGCCCGGGTCTGGAGGTGGTGGAATCACGGTTTTCAGTGCGCAACTTCTGAGCCGCTCCGATTTTTTTACAGGTGGAATGCCCGCCGAATATGGCAACGCCATTACTGGAGCTTTCGACATCAGGTTCAGAGAAGGTAACCAGCAAAAAAGAGAGTATCGCACCAAAATAGGTTTATTGGGTCTTGATTTTTCAACCGAAGGGCCTATCACTAAGGGTCGGTCATCCTACCTGCTTAATTACAGATATTCAACACTGGGTTTACTTAGCCAGATGGGTTTTTATCTGGTAGGCGAACGGGTAACCAATCTGTTTCAGGATTTATCGTTTAATGTGGCTTTTCATAGTAAAGACGGCAAAAAAACCACGACACTTTTTGGTTTGGGCGGGCTAAGCACAGAACACTATTTTCCGGTTGAAGACCCCGAAAAACGTGTACTGGGGAAGTCTGATAATTGGGAAGACCGCGTAAGACCTGCCAATATGGGGTCTTTCGGTCTCACGCACACCAGTAATATTAACGAGAAATCATCCTTAAAATATGTGGTTGCGGTTATCGGAAGTTTAATCAAACGTAGCTCTGATACCCTTAATTTACAGGACGTACGGTTCAGATACGAAACACAACAATACAAGGAGTTTCGTCTGGCAGGTTCGGTAGCTTATAATTACAAGTTTACCAACAAAACACGCCTGAAAGCAGGAGCTATCTTTAATTATATTGATTTCGATTTTTTTAAAGAAACTGCACCACGTAATTCGGTTACTGATATTAATCAACTTAACGCGGGCAGGCAGGTTTCAATCAGTGGAAATGGCACCACTCAAACTGCGCAGGCTTATGCACAGATAGTACATAATTTAGCTAAAGGGCTAACCCTGAACACCGGGCTTCATTTTATGCATCTGTTTTTGAATAATACATCTTCACTGGAGCCTCGTTTTTCTTTGCAATATCGTTCGGCTAATGCACATACCATCAGTTTTGCCTATGGCTTATATAGCCAGTTATTACCCATGAGTGCTTATTTTTATACTAAAAAAGATACAATTGCAGGTGTAATCAGTACTTCACAGCCTAATAAAAAGCTATCATTACCACGGTCGAACCACTTCATTCTGAGCTATAACTATATTACCCCCAGCCTATGGAAATTCTCAACCGAGGTTTATTACCAGTTCCTGAATAAAATTCCTGTTGAGCCTATGAGTGGGTCTAATTACTGGATGCTCAACTATGCCGAGAACTTCCCCGAAACTCCCACAGTCAGCAAAGGCAAAGGCAGAAATTATGGTATTGATGTTTCTGTCGAAAGATTTTTTTCAAAAAAGTACTACTTGTTAATGACAGGCTCCCTGTTCGATGCTAAATATCAGACTATTGACGGCAAAACCTACAATTCATCTTTCAACGATATTTTCAGCACGGCACTCACTTTTGGGCGTGAGTTTACTTTTAAAAATGGCTCGGTGTTTCAGGTTGGAGCAAGGTCTATTTATAACGGCGGGTTCAGGTATACGCCTTTAGATGTAGCTAAATCGGCAGAACAAAAAAAGTATGTGATGCTTAAAGAAGAAAGCTACGCGGCTCAGGCTCCTGCCTATTTCAGAATAGACGGGCGGGTATCTTACAGAACTAACCGCAATAAATATGCTACTGTTGTATCGTTGGATGTACAAAATGCCACTAATCGCATCAACGTAACAAGCGTACAATACAATAGCGTTTCAAATCAGCTAGAAACCCGCAAAACAGGCAACGGCTTTGTGCCTGTGCTAAGTTTCCAGATAGATTTTTAATATAAAAGTACAAATCTGGGTTTTTAACGGCTCATTGTGGGGTTTCATCTATTAAATGTGTATGCGTGACATTATTAATTTCAAAACTCTCTTTGAATAATTATATTTGTCATAATTACCTTTTATTTAGTCTGTGTCTATATATTACAATGCTTAAATTCGTAAAAATACTTGCCATTGTAACAGGACTGGTAATAGGCTCCTGTGTGAGCCCCTATGAAGTGAACCTGCCCAGTAACCTGAAAATAATGGTAGTAGACGCTTCCTTAACAGACATCGACGACACACAAACCATCAGAATAAGCGAAACCAACAATTTTTTTAAAAATATTTATAACACTCCGGTCTCTAATCTGAACGTCCAAATAATTATTGATGGAAAAGAAACTATTGGCCTGAATGAAACACGGGCAGGCGTTTATGCCCTCCCTTTTATGTTTCGTGTGCAGCCAGGAACTACTTACAAGTTAAGGTTTCAGAAACAAGACGGAACAATTTATGAATCGACAGAAGAAAAAACCACTCGCGCTCCGGCAATTGATAAAATATTTGACGAGTTTGAAGCAGAAGGTATAAAAGAAGGAGAAAAAAGGCTAGCAGCCAATTATGTATACGTAGACTTTAAAGATAACCCTGACGAAGACAATAATTATGTGTGGACATGGAAGCTCTGGGAGAAGCAGACCATTTGCCACACCGACTATTACGATTTTTATTGTGATAGCAAATGCTGGGAAATATTGACTAATAAAAACTTTAATGTCTTTAGTGATGTGTATTCGAACGGGAAACCTGTTTATGGAAAACTAATTGGCAAAATACCTTATTATTCGTTCGATGGAGCCTTGCTTGAGATTACTCAACAAAGTGTATCGGCACAGGCGTATCGATATTTTAAGCTGATGAGCGAACAAACGCAAACTTCAGGTACGTTGGTAGATACACCTCCGGCTCCTCTCATCGGAAACATAAAAAATATAAGTAACCCAAGCGAACCTGTGACAGGTATATTCTCGGTAACAAGTGCAGTAAGGCTGAAATATTGGCTGAGCCGAACCAATGGCATTGGCAAGGCTATACCAGTGAACCTTTTAGGCCGTACACCTATAACAACCACTTTAAGCATTAGGTACCCGTGTATTGATGGACCAACCCGTACACCAAATATGCCAGACGGCTGGATTGAATAAAAAACTAACTTGAGCAACAGCACATAGCTTTAATTATCCGTATTTAATAATGAAATTTAAAAGAATCTGGTTTATTGTTGCTATTGGTTTGTGGGTGTGTTCTTGTATAGAGCCTTTTGAGATAGGGTTTTCTGGTGAAAAACAAATTCTTACCGTTGACGCTACAATAATTAATACTACCGACGAACAAACATTCAATATTACCGAATCGGTTACAAGAAATAGCGTCACGTATTCTTTTCCTGTAAAGGCGGCAATAGTAGAAGTTATAGTCAATGGCTCAGAACGGGTTTTGCTTACCGAAAAAAATCCGGGCGTTTATGCGTTGCCCCTGAGTTTTCAGGCAAAAGTAGGTAATAGCTATCAGCTCGTTTTTAAAAAAGCAGATGGTACTGCTTATGAATCAGCAAAAGAAGTCATGACCAGCGTACCCCAAATTACAAAGGTTTATGATGAGTTTCGGCTTGACGGACAGAAAACCAATATAGGTTATGATGCCGCCAGTTATGTATATCTGGATACACAAGACCCCGCCAACGAGCAAAACAATTATGTATGGTCATGGCGGTTGTGGGAAAGACAGATTATCTGTAAATCATGTTCTGGAGGCCGATATTATGTTTCACCTCCGCCTTATGGAGATTGTGTAAGAGAAGATAATTTTAAAGAAATTCCCTTTTTCGATTATGCCTGTAATGGTAATTGCTGGGATATCTTTTATAACACTACGCTGAACGTTTTCAGCGACGTATTCAGTAATGGTAAAACAATTACAGGGCGGCTTGTAGCCAAGATTCCGTATTACGCACAAGACGGTGCATTGCTCGAAATAAAGCAACAATCGGTTAGTGAATCGGCTTACAGATATTTAAAATTATTAGCTGACCAAACTCAGAATACCGGAAGCCTTGTAGATACTCCACCAGCAGCAGTTATTGGAAATATTAAAAACCTGACAAACCCTGAAGAGCCTGTTGCCGGTTTTTTCATGGTATCGGGTGTACGAACTTTCAGGTATTGGTTAAGCCGAGAAAACGCCAAAGTTACAAACGCTGTTCCTATCGGAATTTTGGGGCATAAACTCCATTATGAACCTAATTCTGAACC
This sequence comes from Emticicia sp. 17c, assembly GCF_037153985.1. Lineage (NCBI taxonomy): Bacteria > Pseudomonadati > Bacteroidota > Cytophagia > Cytophagales > Leadbetterellaceae > Emticicia > Emticicia sp. 17c. The sequence goes on along the minus strand of NZ_JBBAYI010000011.1, from coordinate 50,965 downwards.
ACCAGAACCGCCAAGACCACCACAAGCACCTTGTGTGCCAAGCAAGTATCGTACAAACGTGAAGCCTGCCGGATGGGTTGATTAAAAAACAATTTATAAGAAAATTATGAAAATGCTTAAAGCTAAAAGTCTGTTTATATTATTAAGTATCGGTCTGTTCTTTTATTCCTGTGTTGAACCTTATGATTTAGGTCAACGGCTTGGCAATAAAATCTTAACTGTTGAATCTACGATTACTGATTTGGCTGGCGAACAAAGCGTTAAACTGACGGAATCTATCAGTACTGAAGACTTGGTGTACTCTTTGCCTATAACCAAAGCTAAAGTTGAAATTGTGGTTAATGGTACTGAACGGGTTACGCTGACCGAAAAAACAGCAGGGGTATATATTTTGCCTATTTCTTTTCATGCGCAGGTTGGCAACACGTATCAGTTAGTTTTTCAAAAATCCGATGGCAAACAATATCAGTCAAATATAGAACGTCTGGTTCGTATTCCGGCTATAAAAAAACTTTATGACGAGTTCAAGACCGATGGTATTTCAACCATCAATGGTAATTATCCGGGCAATTATATTTATCTTGATACCGATGACCCAGCCAATGAGCAAAACTTCTATATGTGGTCATGGAAACTCTGGGAACGGCAGGCTATCTGTGCTACCTGCACCGGAGGCAGGTATTTTACTACACCCACCCCCGGATGCCGAAGCGAGGTTAATTACTCCGAAGTAATTTATGACTATGCCTGTAAAGGTGCTTGCTGGGATATTTTTTATAACCCCGACCTGAATGTTTTCAGCGATATCTTCACAAACGGGAAACCCCTCATTGGCAGGCTTGTAGCCAAGATACCCTATTACTCGGCAAATGGAGCATTAGTAGAAATAAAACAACAATCCATCTCTTCAGATGCTTATAAATATTTAAAATTACTAGCCGAACAGGTACAAAGCAACGGCAGTTTGGTTGATACCCCTCCGGCTGCTATTGTCGGGAATGTAAAGAATATGAACGATTCTGACGAACCAGTAGCTGGTTTCTTTATGGTAACAAGCGTAGTTACACAACGTTATTGGCTAGGCCGCGAAAACGGAGAAGGTAAAGCTAGCCCGATAGGGTTACTAGGGCATCCTGTCAATTACGAGCCAATGGGTGCTGATATCAGCCGCCCACCAATGGTCACATGTGACGAAAGCAAAACCCGCACCCCTACCAAACCCGAAGGATGGTTAAATTAACTTATTACCCTATTATATTGAAAGTCTATGACCAAAGCCAAAAGTTTGTTAATACTAGCCATGTTTCTGTGGGTTTGCTCCTGTGTAGAACCTTTTTCGGCGTCGTTCGATAAAAATAGTATTATTCTGACAGTAGATGCAACCCTAACAGACCTTGACGAACAACAGACAATCAAGATATTTGAATCGACGAGCTATTCAGGAAGTACTTACGCGAATCCGGTATTAAAAGCTAAAGTTGAATTACTAGTAGATAATAAGGATAAAATTGCGTTCACAGAAGGCACTGGTGGTGTGTATTCGTTGCCGGCCTCGTTCCGTACGAAGCAGGGCAGCAGCTATCAGCTATTTATTCAGCGTGCCGACGGTCGCCAGTATCAGTCAGGGAAAGAAACATTGATTAAAGTAGCTGACATTACAAAGGTGTATGATGAGTTTGTATTGAAGGGGGTTCCGAGAGGTAACGACTACGACCCTGCCAATTATGTATATATTGATACCCCTGACCCCGCTAACGAGAAAAACAATTATATGTGGAGCTGGAAGTTATGGGAAAAACAGAGTGTATGCACTACCTGCCAGAATGGAAGGTATCAGAAAACAGGAACTTCCAAACAACCTCCGGGTTGCAGAGAAGAAAAAGGCTATGAAAATACCCAGTTTGATTATTACTGTGATGGCAACTGCTGGGACTTATTCTTTAACAGAGACCTGAATGTATTTAGCGATATTTACTCAAATGGCAATACCATAACCGGAAAACTGGTAGCCAAAATACCTTATTATCAGGTAGATGGCAGCCTGATAGAAATAAAGCAACAATCTATTTCGCCGGAGGCTTATAGGTATATGAAACTAATTGCCGACCAAGTACAGAACAGCGGGGGGCTGGTAGATACTCCTCCGGCGGCCTTAATCGGTAATGTTAAAAATATGAGCGACGACAATGAAGCTGTTGCGGGTTTTTTTATGGTAACCAGTATCAAAAAAGTTAAATACTGGATTAGCCGCAACAATGCCTATAACAAGGCAATGCCTGTTGGCCTTCTGGACCACACTATTGTGCTTGAACCCTCGGGTACTGGCGAGCTAGACCGCCCGCCTTTGGTGCCGTGTATTGAAAGTAACACCCGCACAAAGATTAAACCAGAGGGTTGGGTCGACACAGTAAGATAAAACAAACTATAATAAAACATTATTTATCACCATCAATTGATATCATTCTTAACAATGAAAAAACTTTATATTATAAGTTCATTTCTACTCTTAAGTATCGCCTCACAAGCACAGGTGTATTATCGTTTTAGCGGATACGTGCGCGATACAATTGATGGTAAGCCGCTTGTAAAAGCATCAATAAACGTTGACTTCGGGAAGTTCGGAGCAGTGACGGACGAAAACGGCTTTTTCGATTTGGCAATTCCTTATGGCGACCACGCCGTAACCATCAAGTTTGTGGGCTATCGGCCGTTAAGAGATGGTTTCAAAGTAAATGCCGACATTAAGCGCAATTATTCGTTAGGCAGGCTCGAAAACGAACTTGAAGAAGTTATCGTTTCCAGCAAAGGAGTCGAAGCCAATGTGCAACGACCACTACTGGGTGTAAATCAGCTAAATGTAAAAACCCTTCGGAAATTACCGGCCGCTATTGGCGAAATTGATATTTTAAGAGGCTTACAAATGCTGCCGGGTGTAACTAGCGTCGGAGAAGCCTCGAACGGTGTTAATATCAGAGGAGGTACTACCGACCAAAACTTGCTTCTGCTTGACGACATTCCGATTTTTAACCCCACACACATGTTTGGTTTGTTTACGGCTTTCCCGTCGGAAGCAGCCTCGGGTGTTGAAGTTTATAAAGGGAATACACCTGCACGTTTTGGCGGAAGAGCCGCTGCCGTGATGGATGTGACTTTAACCCAGCCTTCGCTCGATAAATTCAAGATGAACGGCGGTATCAGTCTGGTATCTAACCGCCTTACCCTCGATATTCCGGTTATTAAAGACAAACTCGGAGTTATGTTGTCGGGGCGAGCTTCATACAATGATTTTTTGTTGCCCCTTGCCTCTCCCAAGCTAGACGACATCAAAGCTAACTTTGCCGATTTAGTGGGTAAAGTATTCTGGCGAATCAATAATAAAAATACTTTTACGGCTTCAAGCTATTATAGCAAAGATTTCTTCCAGACTGAATTACTTGGTGGAATCGGGAATATTAACGCTACCTCAACCCAATACGATTACCGAAGCAGAAGTTTTTCGGCGCGTTGGTTTTATGCCATCAATCCAAAATTAAACTTGCAAACTACGGCCGTATCGGCTTATTATATTCCCAAGACCTTGCTTCCAGAGCTTAATACAGATAATAAAGTAGTGCTTCTATCAGATATTAACTACAAACAGGTTAAGTCAAACATTAATTATTATTCTAATAAACATAACATTGAAGCAGGTATCAGCGGCACTGTATATAACATATCACCCGGCGAACTTCAACCCGGAACAAGCCGCAGTGTGTTAGCCTTAAAAACACCAAAAGAACATTCTCTCGAAACAGCCGTACACATAGAAGACGAAATTACTTTATCGCCTAAAACTACATTCTCGGTAGGTGTGCGTTACTCGCAATTCTTTGCATTAGGCCCTGCCGATGTACAAACTTATGCCCCGGGCGAGCCAAAAGATGCCTTGTCGGTACGCGATACTGTGTTTTATGCCAAAGGAAAAGTTATCAAGTCGTATGGTGGTTTTGAGCCTAGAGTGGGCCTAAAATATTCGCTTGATGATAAAACCTCTATCAAAGTAGGCTATAATATCATGCGCCAGTATATGCAGGTGGTTACTAATACTACTACTCCCCTACCCACTTCACGCTGGAAAACCTCCGACATAAATATTCGTCCGCAGGTAAGTTCATTAATGGCCGCAGGTATATTCCATAACTTTCCGGGTAATATATTTGAGGTTTCACTGGAAGGCTACTACCGCTTAACCAACAATATTATTGATTATAAACCAGGGGCCGATTTCCTGCTAAATGGTAATCCAGAAACCCAGTTACTACAAGGTAAAAACCGCTCGTATGGGATAGAAATGATGTTCTCGAAGAAAAAAGGGGAACTTACAGGTTGGGTTAACTATACTTATTCTCGCTCAATGAACCTTGTTTCGGAGGGTAATACTGTTGGTGAGCAAATTAACTTCGGCAAATGGTACGCTGCTAACTATGACCGTCCGCACTCGTTCAATGCCTCGGTTATTATCAATCAAGGCAAGCACCACGATTTCTCGTTTAACTTCTCATATAGCACAGGCCGGCCGTTTACTATGCCAGAAGGATTCATTATTTATCAGGGAACCAGTTATCCTTACTATGGCGTACGTAACAATGCCCGCCTGCCTGATTACCACCGCCTTGACTTTGCATGGAACATTTATCAGCCAAGTATGAAAGACAAACGCTTTAAAGGCAACTGGACCTTTACCGTTTATAATATTTATGGGAAGAAAAACGCCTACTCAGTATTTATCCGTACACAAGGCACGGCTGTTTCGGCCTATAAATTGGTGGTATTTGGTGCGCCAATTGTATCATTATCATACAATTTCAGATTCATGTAAGCAAATACAACATATTAATTAGCAATATTTATTGATAAGTTCTCTGGAAACAGAGAACTTATTTTTTTGCTGCGCAACCATCTTGCAAGTATTTGCATCTAGTAATCAAGAAACACTTTTAATCTTCTTATAATTATGAAAAAGCCTCAGTTATTAATTATTGCCTTTCTTCTAATGGGCGCAAATATGGTTTCTGCACAAACACTTGAACGCAACACCCAATGGCTCAGCCAGCAATTAGACAAACTTGTAAAAGAAGAGAAAAGCAAAAACCTTAAAGTCAATGACAAAGAAAGTGTACCCTCTTTCAAGTTTAAAGGTTGCCAGATGAACATGAATATTGATGCCCATGATAAAGACGTTGATTTTGGCATGACACTCTCGTGGCTTCTGAAAGACGTACAAAGAATTTCATATACACCCGAAAAAGACGGCTACGAGCTAAGGTTGGCAGTACCCGCCGACAGGCTAAAAATGAAATTAGGCTTTGGCAACGATAATGGGCTGAGTGGCTCGTTCAACCTGAAAGACGATGACAACGACAGTAAAACTAATTTTACCTTACACACCCGCGACGAAAGTCTGGTAAAAGAAATAGTGCAGAAATTTGAAGAGTCAGTCAGGATTTGTAAAAATACAAGGTAACAAAGGGGCTTCGCCCCTTTTATATTTTAGTATTCCAGATAAGGCTCAATTTTTTGAATAGTGGCTTCATCCAGCACTTTTATCTGCTTCAAATCCTCTATTGATTTAAAGTTACCATGCTGCTCACGATAGGCAATAATAGCCTTTGCCTGAAAAAATTTCAGATAAGGGTGTTTAAATTCTGTAATAGATAACTGATTTACCCTGAGTTTCTTTACACTTTCTTTGATATACGCATATTTCAATAACTCATCGGCAGTTTCCTGTGGCAAGCCGTAGGTATCTCTTACTTGCTCTGGGTTAGCAAATCCGCCCAGAGCATCTCTGAACTTGACAATTCTTTTAGCAAATCCAGAGCCTATGCCACGTATTGTTTTTAGCTGAGTAGTATCAGCCGTATTCAAATCAAATTTTATTATTGTTTCTGCCTTTTTAACTGGAGCAACAATAGTTTTCTCGTTAGCCAATGACTGTGATGTTGCCTCAGTTTGTGGAGTACGGCCAGCCTCTTCTTCGGCCGATGGTAACATAATAAAAGGCTCTAACCTTTCATACGTTTCAGGATAAAGCCCGTAAATCTTGGCTAAATCTTCTTTTTTTCTGAACTTCCCGCCCTTATTTCTATATTTTTCAATTCGCTCAGCAATAAACTGAGGCAATCCTAACTCCTGCAACTGCGCAACAGTAGCGGTATTGGGGTCAAAATTAAAAAGTTTATAATTTTTATGGTTATCGGTCGTGTATTCTGCCTTGCGCTTTTCCTGATGGGTACTTATTTGTTTATCAAGGCTAAGAGTAAGGCTATCCAGTAATTTGGGCGACGATATAGTGAGGCTTGGTTGTTTCTGACTAAAAAAATAATCAGCCCCCCACATAAGTAGTAAAGCTATAAAAATTAAAACAAAAGCTGTAACTACACCTTTGGCCTCAGCGGCCGACATACTTAAAGAGTCACGAATAAATTTTAGCAATCGTTGCATTGAGAGAAGTTTCTGGGAAATATTCCAAAAATAACAAGATAGCCGATGTATTTGCAAGGTATTTGCTAATTTTGCAAAAATATAATTGCTACTACCTGATAATGATACAAAATAGCTATTCAATACAGCTAATTATGTAGTAGGTAATTAGGCATATAAACAGTTTAAGCCAAACGATTAACGGGTTTAATCATCTTAATACTTAAGTTTATTGCCAGCTAAATAGTAAAACGGACAATTTATAAAATACGTAAATGAGTAAACCAGCACTAACAAATTCATTACAAGATATTATTTCTCATGCCAAAGAATATGGCTTTGTATTCCCTTCGTCTGAGATTTATGACGGACTTCAAGCGGTATATGATTATGGCCAGAACGGTGTAGAGTTAAAAAACAATATTAAAGCTGCATGGTGGAAAGCCATGACTCAACTGCATGATAATATTGTGGGTATAGATGCCGCCATTTTTATGCACCCGCTTACATGGAAGGCATCGGGCCACGTAGATGGTTTCAACGACCCTATGATTGATAACAAAGATAGCAAAAAACGTTATCGGGCCGACCAACTACTGGAAGGAAAAGCAGAGGAATATACACTTGCCGGACAAACCGAAAAAGCTGAGGCTTTGTTGGCTGAAATGGGAAGGCTGTTAAGTGCAGAAGATTTATCAGGCGTACGCGATTTAATTATTGCCGAAAACATTGTTTGTCCTATTTCAAAAACAGCCAACTGGACAGAAGTACGCCAGTTTAACCTGATGTTTTCTACACAGGTAGGTTCGGTGGCTGAAGATGCCAGCCTTATTTATTTACGCCCCGAAACTGCACAGGGTATTTTTGTTAACTTCTTGAATGTGCAGAAAACAGGCCGTATGAAAGTGCCTTTTGGTATTGCACAAATTGGTAAGGCGTTCAGAAACGAAATTGTAGCCCGCCAGTTTACTTTCCGTATGCGTGAGTTTGAACAAATGGAAATGCAGTTTTTTGTGCGCCCTGGCACTGAAATGGAATGGTACAAAAACTGGAAAGAAACCCGTTTGCAATTTCATAAGGCAGTGGGTTTACCTGTTGAAAAACTTAAATTCCATGACCACGAAAAACTGGCTCATTATGCAAATGCTGCCGTAGATATTGAATTTGAATTCCCTTTCGGTTTCCGTGAAATTGAGGGTATCCATTCAAGAACCGACTTTGACCTTCGTAACCATCAGGAACTTTCAAAGAAAAAACAACAGTATTTCGATGCCGACCTTGATGCTAACGGCAAGCCTTATGGTAATTATATCCCGTATGTAGTCGAAACTTCGGTGGGTGCCGACCGCCTATTTCTAGCTGTTTTCTGTAATGCTTTTACAAGAGAAATAGTTGGCGAAGGAGAAAATGAAAAAGAACGTACGTATCTGAAACTACATCCGGCTCTTGCCCCTATTAAGGCAGCTATACTACCATTAGTAAAAAAAGATGGCTTAGCCGAAAAAGGCGAACAGATAGCAAAATCGTTACAATCTTCGTTCAAAACGATTTATGACGATGGTGGGGCTATTGGTAAACGTTACACACGTCAGGATTTAATTGGTACTCCTTACTGTATTGCCGTTGATTACCAGACAATGGAAGACGACACCGTTACTATCCGTTACCGTGATACCATGACGCAAGAGCGTGTGGCTATCAGCCAGTTAAAAGAGAAAATCGGATACGAAGTATCAATGGAACGCATACTGGAGAAAATATAATTGGCTCATTAAGAGTGAGTGTAACAGTGTAAATGGCATGAAACAACCAATGTTTTCATGCCGTTTTTGTTAACCGGAGGCTTGCTGTAAATAAAATTATTGATAAGTTCTTGCAATGAGTATAATCTCGTTTTTTTATATTATTTTTAAAGAACCTCTATCACATACCTGTTAACTAAACACTACTATGGAACTGTCTCCAGACAAAACCCTGTTAGAATATTTTTATTTCAGGGAAACAAACCAACCCGATAAAATTTACCTCAAACAACCCTTTGGTGATACTTATAAAGATTTTTCATGGAAAGAAGTAGGCATTCAGTCCAAAAAAATAGCCTCTTACCTGAAATCTCTGAATCTTCCGCCTAAAAGTAATATTGGCCTAATTTCAAAAAATTGTGCCGAGTGGCTCATCGCCGACTTTGGCATTTTAATGTCAGGCCATGTTTCTGTTCCATTCTATGCCACTTTAACGGCCGAGCAACTCAATCAGGTTATGACCCACAGTGGTTGTAGTGTTTTGTTTGTAGGTAAGCTAGATAACGCTCCAAGCATAGAAGGTGGGATTCCTCATGAAGTAAAATGTATTTCGTTCCCCACATATAACCCACAGTCGCAACACATTCAGTGGGATTATATCATGGAAAATTACGCTCCCCAAGAAGAAGATTATATTCCACAAATGGACGAATTATCCTGCATTATTTATACCTCTGGTACTACCGGAAATCCTAAAGGTGTGATGCTTACCTATAAAGCCGTAGCCACAGGGGTATATAGCACACGTAATTATACCAAACTTGATTACCCTAACCCTCGTTTTTTTTCGTATCTACCTCTCTGCCATATTGCCGAACGTAACGTAATCGAATCAGCAGCAACAATTTCGGGGGCTACGGTTTACTTCGCTGAAACGCTCGAAAGTTTCCCTCGGAATTTAGCGGCTGCCCGACCTACCCATTTTCTGGCTGTTCCTCGTATCTGGACAAAGTTTCAATTGGGTGTATTATCAAAACTATCGCAGAAAAAACTGGATTTACTTTTAAAAATACCTTTGCTTAATAATTTTATTAAAACCAAAATACGAAAAGGGCTAGGGCTGAACGATACAGTTATTATTTTGACATCGGCAGCACCAATGCCCGCAGAACTTATTCGTTGGTTCAGAAATATCGGGATTATTATTCAGGAAGCATACGGCATGACGGAGAATCTGGGTGCGGTAAGTATGATGCCCCGCGAGAAAATTAAAGATGGCACGGTAGGAAAGCTGTATCCGGGTATGGAGGTAAAACTTTTACCCGCAACCAATGAAATATGCACTCGCTCTGAGTGGAACATGACAGGTTATTATAAGGAACCAGCAATGACGGCCGAAACAATTGATTCGGAAGGCTGGATTCATACCGGAGATGTTGGCGAAGTAGATGAAGAAGGCTATTTAAAAATAACAGGCCGTGTAAAGGAAATGTACAAAACCTCGAAAGGCGAGTACGTAGCTCCTGCACAAATTGAGGCTGGCTTTGCTAACAATAATTTCATAGAACAGATTTGTGTAGTAGGTAATCATTTACCCCAACCTGTTGCGTTGGTAGTATTATCAGATTTGGGAAAAGAAACACCTACGAAGACCATAGAAGGAAGTCTGGAAGCCACCTTGAATAGTCTTAATCCTCAATTGAAGCCTTATGAGCGGGTAAAAAGAATTGTTATTTTGAAAGACCCATGGACAGTAGAAAATAATAAACTTACCCCTACCATGAAAATTAAACGAAGTAATATCGAGAAAGACTTTGCTTCAAAACTAGAACCGTGGTATAATAAAATGGAAACTATTATATGGGAATGAGCTATATTTCAGGGTTGGTATCTATCAACACAACCCTGAAACAAGCCCTTTTTTATAAAAATATTCCACCAGAAACTTCGATTCGTTGGTCATTTACCCATTTGGCTTCTTCCGAACACAAAAAGGCAACTACCCCACCAATATCATCAGGCAAGCCTACACGCCCCAAAGCTGTCAGGGCCGATAGTTGTGCGTTAAGGCTAGCATTATCTCTAACTGCTCCGCCACCGAAATCGGTTTCAATAGCACCCGGAGCAACTATGTTTACCCTGATTTTTCTGGCACCTAATTCTTTTGCCTGATAGCTTGTTAAGGTTTCAATTGCACCTTTCATGGAAGCATAAGCTGCATATCCGGGAAAAGAAAAACGAGCCAGTCCGGTTGAAATATTTACAATTCCACCACCGTCAGCCATGAAAGGCAGTGCCTTCTGGGTTAAGAAAAATACCCCCTTGAAATGAATATTCAATAAATAATCGAATTGCTCTTCGGTAGTTTCCGCAAATGAGGCATGAAGTCCTACGCCCGCATTGTTTACTAAAAAGTTAAAATTTTCGGCATTGAATTTATTTTGTAGTGCTGATTTTAGCTCGGCCAAAAAGGTATCAAAACTACTAATATCGGCTGTGTTTAATTGTAACGCACTCGCTTGCTGGCCTATCGATTCAATCTCTTTCACCACGGCTTCGGCTTCTTCTTTTTTACTATGATACGTTAAAATTACATCAATACCCTTTTTTGCAATACTTAAAGCCATGTTTTTTCCTAGCCCACGGCTCCCTCCGGTAACTAAAGCTATTTTGTTCATTTGTGTCATTTATTATTTAAAATTAATGGCACAAAGGTATAGCCAATGCCTTAATGTGTGTTTGCAAGCATCAATCTAAAATTTGCAAATATCAATCATTCGTTTCAGGCACGAAAACTCAAGGGCGAAAAACCAGTTTGTTTCCTAAAGAAATTAGAAAAATGAGCAATCTCTTCAAATCCGAGCGAATAAGCAATTTCAGATATATTCCAGTCGGTTTGCTTAAGCAGTATTTTAGCTTCTTGTACTATTCGGCTGGTAATAATATCGGTTGTTGTTTTGCCAGTACTTTCTTTCAAAACTTTATTCAGATGATTTACATGCACAGCCAGTTGAGTGGCATAATCTTTAGCGGTACGTAAAGATAATTTCTGGTGTGGCGATTCAATAGGGAACTGACGTTCGAGAAGCTCGATAAACAAGGAAGTCATACGGGCTGAAGCATTATGGGTCGGATATAATACCGACAAAGGCTGAAGTTTTTGCCCATAATGGATTAATTCAATTACGTAATTTCGTAGTAAATCGTATTTATAGGCATAGTTAGACGATATTTCGTCATACATTTTTTTGAATATAGCCGTAATTTCCTCAGCGGCTTTATCAGTTAACTGAAAAACCGGATACCCTCCTGGTTTAAAAATCGGCAGGTCGTCAAGTACCATCCCGCTCTTGCTAGGGGCCAGAAATTCAGTTGTAAAAATGCAAAAATACCCTGACTGGTTTTCATCTTGTGGTAACCAGTGATATGGTATTTTAGGAGTAGCAAACAATAAAGCATTCTTTTCTATATCAATCACCTTATCGGCATATTCGGCTTTATTTCTGCCACTAATAATACTTATTTTAAAATAAGCCCTCCGATTATAAGGCATTCCATTCTTCTTAGGTGACTTATTAAGCTCATCAATCTTGAATATATTAAAATGTCCTATTTCCTTATTAATACCCTCAGGTATTAGCTGTGAAGTATCTTTATAAAAATCTTCTAGCGTAACAATTTCCATGTATATGTTGCAAAATACAAATATAGACACACTGGCAACAGTATAAAACAAAAGAGGCGATAATTTTGAAACTATCGCCTCTTTTAAATATATAGTAAGAACTAGAAAAACAAGAAACTATTTCTTACTTTGAACTCAACCGTTCCCAAATAATCGTTATTAGTATAAACTGTTGCTTTATAAGTACCCGGTGCTAATTTTTCTTTTACATCAAACATAAAAGTTGTGTTTTGAGGATTCTTAGAAAAATCAACTGTTTGTGTAGCATGTACTGCAATTGGCATTAGTTTTTCGCCTTGCATTACACTCACTTCTTTTTCAGCTCCTTTTACAGGCATATTTTTATCGTCCAGAATCGTCAGATAAAGTGTCTGCATACTTTCGGTGCTAGTTTTAACCATTTCTGGTACTACGAAAGAAACTTTAAGTGTGTGCGCTTTTTTAGCCTTTGCTGTTACCTTAGAGTTGGGTTTCAGTACCTCTACCCTAAAGTTATCGGCTGGTGCGCTATATATTATGTCATCTACTTTCTTGTTTAGCGAAGCAATGTGCGTATTCAGTATTTCGCTTTGATTCCGAAGCTCATCGTATTTAGCTTTCCATTCAGTATTTTCTGCAATTAAAGTAGCATTGTTAGCCTGTAAGTCAGCAAGATTTCTCTCCATCAAGGCTTTAACGTCATTCAGTTCAATAATCTGGTTATTGAGCATGGCTAGCTGCTCAGACTTAGATTTGTTCTGATTTCTCAAAGAGGCAGTTTCTCTATTCATTTTTGTTAAAACCTGCTCTTTTTGTGCCAGCAAACCATTAATATATTCAGTTTTGGTAGTTAATTCAGCATTTTCATCTCTTTCATCGTTCAAATCTTTTGTCAATCCGCTGATTTCTTCTTCCAGATTTTTCTTAACTGTCGATAAAGAATCTACCTGTATAGTAAATTTATCTCTTTCGTCAGATATTTCGCTTGAGCGATACGCCTGATATACCCCAAACGCCGTAGCTAGGGCTAAGGCTCCAACCAATGCGCCTGTAAAAGCTCTTTTCCGTGACTCTGTTAAATGTTCCATATCCATAATATTTGTGTGTATACTTACTTAAATCTTTTCTACGCTGTTAAATAAAAAATAAGCGTACCATTGTAGATTTAATGGTTTTTAGCGTAAAAAAGTAGCAATTAGACAAGCAAAGTGGGGATATTTCTCCCCAAAAGGTGTGTTTAATCTCCTTAAGAGTAGGGTGTTTCAGGATTTTTTGTAGAAATTTGTCAGAAAATTACAGGACATAAGTTTAACTTTGACTTACTAAAAGTTTATATTTTACGTTCTAATACCTAACAACGTTACATTGCTACATAAACCTGTATATTTATGCGTAAACCGTTCAGATACGTAACGATTTCGTTTATCTCCTGTATTATCTTACTTCTGATACTTACAATTGTCTCTTATGTGAAAGTTCATCAGACTTTAGCTTACATGGATGAAATTGAAAAGAACTACAAGGTAATGATGAAAGGAGAAGAACTGATTTCCAGAATGAAAGACATGGAAACAGGGCAGAGAGGTTACTTACTGACCAACCGGAATCTATTTCTAAGCCCTTACTTTGATGCTTATCGCTCGGTCGGAAAAATCATTAATGACCTCGAAGATTTAGTGGAGCATAACGAAAAACAGGTTAAAAGGCTTAATCAGATAAAAAAACTTATTTCTGATAAAGTAAAAATGACAGATGCTAACATTAAGTTAGCCAGAGATAAACAACCGATTGACCTCGAAATATTGAGACAAGATAAATTAAAGATGGATGAAATAAGAAACAGCATGAACCTGTTTCAACTAGCCGAAAAACAAATTCTCAATAACAAGTATGCTTTAAAAATAAAAAATGACAAAAATCTGCCTGCTTATATTATTGTTCTTTCTTTGTTTTCAACTTTGCTTCTGATAGTTTCGTTCGGGTTTTTGCTTTATGAGCTTCGGAAAAGAATTAATTTTCAACGGGCTTTGGAAAATAACCTTGACAAACTACAACGCTCTAATTCAGAACTGGAACAATTTGCGTATGTGGCTTCGCACGATTTAAAAGAACCTTTACGTAAAATACGTGCCTTTAGCGGCATATTATTAAAAAAGCATTACAGCACGCTGAATCAGGACGGGCAGGATTCGCTTGATAAAATTGAGAAATCGGCTGAACGTATGCAACTACTGATTGATGATTTACTGACTTTCTCACGAACGGTTAACCACCATGACCAAGAGTTTGACACCATTGATTTGAATAAAATACTGGAAGAAGTAGAAAGTGATATGTCGGTATTGATTGAAGAAAAAAATGCCCGCATTATTAACGAACAACTCCCCATTGTGCATGGTTTCTCTTTTCAGTTAAAGCAACTCTTTTATAACTTAATAAGTAACTCTATCAAATTTGCCAAGCCTGATACTGCTCCACTTATTGAAATTACGTCGGAAGAAATGCTTGGTAAAGACATTTATTTTATTGAAGGTATAAGAGAGGAAAGTACTTTTTACCACCTTTGTTTTCAGGATAACGGTATTGGGTTTGAATCTAATTATGCCGAGCGCATTTTTGTTATTTTTCAACGCTTGCACAGCCGCAAAGACTACGACGGCACAGGTATTGGGTTAGCCATCTGCAAAAGAGTGATGGGCAACCATAACGGCTTTATATTTGCCGAAGGGCAGCTCGACAAAGGAGCCAGATTTCACCTTTTCTTTCCGAAAACATCTCATGTGGTTAAAAACGAAGAAATTCAGAAATTACTTTATTGATAGATATGTTCAAAAAATGGTTGGCTATAACATAAAAAAATCAGGTCTCATTAAAAGACCTGACTTTACTACTTCTCGATTTTAATATGTTACAATTCCGAACAGCGTAACACGTTTTATTTTTTTCATGGCTATAAAGTATATCTCAGCTATTTATCAGAGACCTAATAAAGTACTCACTGATATAGCCAGATTTACGTCAGCACCTGATTTCACAGAGATACTTTTTAAATCAATACTATTTTTACTGTTAAGGTCTAATAAAGCTATCAGCCCAAATAAACCACCCGATGGTTTATTATAAGAGGCACAATGTACTTCGTAATCGCCCTGTTCTAAAAATGCGGCTTTAAAGTTGCCATTCGCGTCCACTTTTGTGCTTGTTACGGCATTCTTGAATTGAACCTGACTTGTACCTTGCCCCTGAGTTTCGGTAGACTGATTAAAAGTTCCTTTTTTGTATACATACACAACTACATTACCCATAGTAGTGGCATTATAGTTATCTATTTTGCCTGTTATATTACTGGCTGAGGTACGTTCAACCATTCGTATAGAAGATTGAAGCTCGTTATAGCTTACAAAAGAATAGGTTGTCTGGCTACCGCTATTATCTGCCTTAATGGCTTTTCTAAGGTCAAAGTCAAGCATGAGGTCTGTTGCAGTGCCTTCTTTCACAATAAATTCTTTTGTATTTAAGTCAATTGAATTTTGTGTACTGCCCGATAACTGAAGTTTTTGTTTTGTGTTATCAGTCTTTTGGATATAACATCCTGGGGCATTTCCTGACTGGTCTTTTTCGTAGTCTAGTACTAACGTAATTTTATTGAAAGTACCCGCACTAAAATCACCATCGCACAAGCTAGCAGAATTTCCGTTTTGTAGTTCTAAAAGATTTACAGTTTTAGGCCCTTTAAAACCCTCAAATGTTTTGCCGTCAATTTTTACCTCTGTCACTGTTACAAAAGCACCTTTAACATCGGGTGCATCAATAGGCGCGTCAGTAATACCAATTCGGAGTGTGCCTTTGGGCGAATTTGGGTCTGGGTCGGTTGTCGAGTCATCGCATGACATCTGAAAAAAACCTAATGCGCCAATAAGCAACATTCCAAAAAACATTCTTGAAGTTTTCATAACAAATAAAAAAAATTAGTAAATAAAATAGAATTAATGAAAAGTACAAGTATGCTTCATGTATTATGTATCTGATAAGGTTAGCTGGCTTCAAAGGCAAAAACTTTATACCATTTCTATAAGCCGGTTACCTAAATGGCAGATGTAGATTTTATTCCCCAAAATTTCAAAAAACTTCTACAAAAAACGAATGACATACAAAGAAGCCACAAATGGAACAGGATTTTAACGTTTATATACGACAATCGTTGTTTTAATTACTAATTTATTAACCAGTAAACAGTTTTATGAAGAAGATTTTTTTGCTAGCAGGGCTTATTATTTTTTCGGTTTTGGGGGCTTCGGCACAATATAAGCTAGGTGTAGGTGTACGTCTGAATTATGGCTATGGGCTAAGCGTTAAATATAATATGACGCAAAAAAAATCGGTAGAGGGGATTCTTTACTCACGTTGGCGAGGCATTAATATTACAGGCTTATACCAGATTCATGCTCCTGCTTTCCAGACGGCCGGCTGGCGATGGTATTATGGTATTGGCGGGCACGTGGGTGTCTGGGGCGATGGTGCCAGATACGGAAATCCGTGGTTTGATAATTATAACTCTAATACGGTTATCGGGGCAGATGGGGTTTTAGGATTAGAATATACATTTAAAGAAATACCGCTCAACCTAAGCCTTGACTGGAAACCTGCCATTAACCTAATAGGGTATCAGGGCTTATGGCTCGATGACGTAGCCTTTACCGCTCGTTTTGCCATTAAGTAGGTATCACAGGGGCTTTCACAACCATTTTCAGGCACTGGCCCAGCCCATGAATAAACCACCAAGAATAATCAGGTAAACTGGCACATAACGCGTTTGCAGTAATATAAACGTGAGTATGATTGTCAGAACTGAAACTAAATCCACATACATAGGTTGAAACAAAGAGAATGCCGCTGCGGCTGTAAGGCCGGTACTAGCGGCATTTATGCCTTCCAGCGATGCCCGTATGCCTCTGTATTTTTTTAGCTGATTCCAGAATCTGATTACAAAAAATATCAGAAAAGTACCGGGCAGAAAAATACCGGTTGTTGACACAAAACTTCCGATGAGTTCGCCACCGATTCCCCAGTTACGCATAGATAACGTTCCTACAAAGGAAGCAATCGAGAACACAGGCCCCGGCACTACTTCTACAATAGCCAGGCCTGACAGAAACTCATCGGCCGACAAATAATGCTTAAACTTTACAAATTCATTGTAAAGTAGAGGTTTTAATATATGCCCACCCCCAAATGTTAAACTACCATTCCGATAAAAGTTCTCGAAAAGGCGTATAGGCAATGAATGTGTAATAGCACCTAAAGAAGCCGAAAACAGTAATACGCCTAGCCATAAAAAGAAGTTTCCCCACTGTATTTTAATTGGCTCTTTCTGCATTTTTTCATGTTCATTAAATTTTAATGCAGTAGCCAGCCCCCCCAGCAATATCCAGATAGGTGTAATATATGGTGATGGAAAAAAATACCCTGCAACGGCAGCCAAAATCATTAATAAAACACTAACGTGGGTTTTTATTACTTTCATGCCTATCGAAAAAGCAGCAAAAATAATAAAAGCTACTCCCATAGGTTTTATGAATCGGGTAAGGTTTGCAAGCTGACCTTTTTCAATATAGGTTACACCCAAAGCCGCTAGTGTCATCAATACTGCCCCGGGTAAAACCCATATAAATAGTGTAATATAAGCCAGATTAGCCCCGCCGAGGCGAAAGCCCAATGCCGTGATGGTTTGTGTTGAGGTAGGCCCGGGTAGAATCTGGCAGAGAGCCTGTAATTCGAGCAATTCGGCTTCTGTGAGATAGTTTCTCTTTTTTACAAATCTCTCCAAAAACATAGTTAAATGCACTTGAGGCCCACCGAAACAAGTCAAAGCAAGAATCAGAACATCTTTCAGGAAAATGAGGTATCGAATCTGGCGGGTTTTGCTCATTAAATGTACATGATATGTTTTCGTATAGTAAAGAAAATAAATATAGCACAGAAAAACTACACTTTCTGTGCTACACGCAATTTTTTGGCTATGAACCCTTATTTTTTCAAGCCCAACTCTCTTAATCTTTCGTCGAGGAACTCACCGGCGGTCATACTCTCGTAGCGTCGGGGATTGTTAGCATCTATACAACTCTCCAGACAGGTAAGGTCTGTTTCAGGGCGAGCGTGCATAAAGAAAGGGATAGAAAACCTAGAGGTTTTCATTTTCTCGCGTGGCGGGTTTACTACCCTATGAATGGTAGATTTAAGTTTGTGGTTAGTGAGGCGGTCGAGCATATCACCTACATTGATAATAATCTGTTCGGGCAAGGCTGTAACCGGAATCCATTTTCCATCTAATCTTAAAACTTCCAAGCCTTCGGCCGAAGCCCCCATCAATAAGGTAATCAGGTTAATGTCTCCGTGTGCTGCCGCGCGTACGGCACCTTCAGGTAAGGCATCGGGGTTTTCGATAGGAAAATAATGCAAGGCTCGCAGAATACTATCGCCATTTTTTACTTTTTCTTCAAAATAGTCTTCTGATAAGCCCAGATATAGGGCAATAGCTCTGAGGAGTGTCTTTCCGGTTTGCTCAAACGTCTGATAAACTTCGCTGGTATATTTTTCAAATTCGGGTACTTCTGCCGGAAATATATTCTTAGGCATATCACCTTCCGTAATGGGCTGACCAACATGAAAAAACTCTTTCAGGTCGGGTCTGTTATGACCTTTTGCTGTTTCTTTACCTTTACCAACATAGCCTCTCTGCCCTGCCAGTTCGGGAAATTCATATTTTGTTTTCAGTTCGTCGGGCTGATAAAAAAACTTCTGTACAGCCTCGTATAGTTTCCCTCTCAGTTCTTCTGTAAGTCCATGATTTTTAATAGCAACAAAACCAATATTGTTAAAGGCTTTTCCTATTTCTTGTACAAATTTAGCTTTACGCTCAGGGTCACCTGAGGTAAAATCGGCTAAGTCTAACGACGGTATTTCGTCAAGCAATGCTTGTTCCATGAGATGAAGTATTTTTTGGCAAAAGTACGTATTTTTTAGCGTTCAAATTGAAAAACTTCATTGGTTTCTCTTAAAAACTGTTAATTCTGCCCTGTTATTATATGCGTCAGCTAAATAGAGCTTTCTGGCAAAAGTATTTTTTTCATAAAAAATCACCTACCTTTGTGGCATGAAAAATACGATTATAGCCCCTTCGGTGTTAGCGGCTGACTTCGCTAACTTACAGAGAGACATAGAATTAGTAAATAATTCGGCAGCAGACTGGTTTCATATCGATATTATGGATGGGGTATTTGTACCCAATATTTCTTTTGGTATGCCTGTACTGGAAGCCATTCAACGCCATGCAAAAAAGCCTTTGGACGTACACCTCATGATTGTGCAACCCGAACGTTATGTGGAGACTTTCAAAAAACTTGGGGCAGAAATTATTACAATCCACTATGAGGCTTGCCCACATTTACACAGAAATTTGCAACAAATAAAAGATTTAGGCTGCAAGGCCGGAGTTGCGCTTAATCCGCATACCCCTGTAAATGTACTTGAAGATATTCTACATGATATTGATATGGTACTTATTATGTCGGTAAACCCTGGTTTTGGCGGGCAGAAGTTCATTAACCACACTTACGAAAAGGTGCGAAAACTTCGTGCAATGGCAACCGAAAAAGGTTTAAACACCATTATAGAAATTGATGGCGGCGTTTCTACCAGCAACGCGCAGGCATTGGTTGAAGCAGGCGCTAACGCTTTAGTAGCAGGAAGTTTTGTATTTGGCTCGGCAAACCCGACTCAAACCATTCAGGATTTAAAAAATATCTGTGAGACAAGCCTCTGACTCGCGCTATAACTTATGCCAAGGCTCACCAAAACATTTAGTTATATTATTCTGGCAGGTATATTAATACTTGCCTTTTTGTTACGCTTTCATCATATAGGTGCGCATGGGCTTGCCGGTGACGAAAAATACTCGCTCTTTGTAAGCCAGTTTGTGAGTTATGAAGGTAATAATCAGAAGAATTCTGTCAGGAAACCTGATAACCCTTATTTTACACCAAAAGAGTTCTGGTCAGAAAAAAATATTCATGACTTTTTTGACTCCATTGCCCGTGTTGATACTGGTAATGGTGCTTTGTATACTTATACGTTACACTACTGGACAAAAATTTTCGGTCTTGATGACCAAAACCTCAGAATCTTGTCATTAGTATTTAACTTACTTACTATTGGGCTGATTTTTTTGTTTGTCAGTACTCATTTTCAATCGGTTTCGTTAGCTTTATTATCGGCTTTTCTTGCTGCTGTATCACCATTTTATATCAATTACTCTCAGGTGGCGCGTAACTACGCCATGCTTTTTTTCTTTGCGTTACTGGCTACTCATTTTTTCCTGAAAATTATCAGTAACGAAAAGGCAAACAAAAAATATTTTTCTACTTATGTTTATTATGGGCTTTCAGCTTTGGCCTGCGAGCTTTGCCATATTTCAACATTTCCGCTTTTTCTCATTCATGGCCTCTATGTACTAATTTATGTGCGCCAAATAAGGGTGTGGGTAGGGCTTAGTCTTTCTATGTTGATTCCGGTAGCAGGCGTAATAGCATGGCTAAAATCAGAGGGCGGACAATGGCTATTCGATTACGTACAAAACAGCGTTAAAGTTTATAATTATTTAGCACAAACCGCTCCTGACGATTATCTATCAGTAGCCACAATACCCAATATGCTTAAACAACTCAGGCATGTGGTTTCGTCGGCTTTTATTACCAGCGAAGGGCTTTATTTACATTTGTCAGGGCTGAAAAATACACTTATAGCTCTTGCCAGCCCTCTGCTCGGCTTTGTTTGTTTCAGATGGATACGTTCAGAGAAAATAAAACTTGCAGCAATTATTACACTTGTAATACTTTCGGGTGTGGTCTATTCAACTGCCCGATTACAGTTTCTTGTGCTTTCGCTCAATGTGAGTCTTTTGATTTTACTGGTAGTTTTTCTTTTCAAGAATAAAACATCGGCTACTTCATCGCTATTAATTTTTCATGTGTTATTGGTTGTATTGCCTTTTGTTTTTCTGATACTTTTTTCATGGAAAGATGGTAATACATTCAGAATTATTCCGCGTTATGTCGGGTATTCTTATGCCTTCGGAATTATCCTTGTAGCTTATGTTATCAGGCAAATATGGCTATTAGGCACACAAATAAAATATGTATTGTTAGGTTTGCTGGCTGTACAATTATACCTGATAACCGGAATTATTCAGGACATCTGGCAAGATAATCCGCCCAGATACTTTATGAGTTTTGCAGCCCCTCGTGTAGCCAATCCTTATACGCTCGCAGCTTCCAGAATCCAACAGTTATATACCAAAGGTGATACTGTTATTTATTGCGCGCACAAGGATGCCATGCCGGGCGGGCAAGATACACCAGCTTTTTCGGTAGTAGATGCCCAGCTTACTAATTTCTATTTACCACGAGATTCTGAGATTATACAGCGGGTTAATCCCAAAGAGCCTGATAAAATCATATTAAAAAAGGCCGACGGTAGCGAAAAACTGATTTTTGATTTCAAAGGAATTACATACCGATATTAAAAACTCCCTCGACGAAATGTCGAGGGAGTTTTTAATTTATTTTGCTCCCGGCGGGCAATACTGTTTCAGGTAATTCGTAAAGAGCGTATTAAGGTGTGTTCGGGTTCCTGCACCTTCATAAATACCATGTGAACGATTTGGATAGGCCATAAACTGAAACTGGCGATTATGTTTAATCAATTCGTTCAGTAATAATTCTGCATTCTGGTAATGAACGTTATCATCACCTGTTCCATGAATATAAAGCAGATTCCCTTTCAGGTTTTTAGCGTAAGTAATAGGCGAGCCGTTAACAAAATCTTCTTTGTTCTCTTGCGGCAAGCCCATGTAACGTTCCTGATAAATATTATCATAGCTGAGTTGATTTCCCACGGCAGCTACGGCAATACCTGTTTTGTATATTTCGGGGTACTGAAACATCAGGTTCAGGGTGCAAGACCCTCCCCCACTCCAACCATGCACAGCCACGCGCTCAGCATCTACAAAAGGCCACTCCAGAATTTTTTTAGCTGCCAATGCTTGGTCACGTGTATTAATAATTCCTATTTTTCTGTAAATAGACTTCCTCCATTGACGACCTTTAGGAGCAGGCGTTCCGCGGTTATCGAGCGATAAATAAATATACCCATCTTCAGCCATGTTTCCGCGGTAAAGGCTGTTATATCCTACTCCAAAGCGGTCTACAACCGTTTGGGCAGCTGGTTCGCTATATACATTAAAAACAATCGGATACTTTTTCGATGGGTCAAAGTTTTTAGGCTTTACCATCCACCCATCCATTTCAATACCTTCTTCAGTAGTTATTTTAAAGAATTCTATGGTTGATTTTTTCTTCTTTTCAGCATCAATTCTTTTTAAAATATCATCTTTAGGGTCTAAAACCTGATGCTCTGGTAATGAAACCCATTCAGTAGCGGGAGGCGTATAATAGTTTGAAAAACTATGAAAAGCGTACTTACCCGTAGGTGAAATCTGGTATTCGTGTGTGCCTTCCTCAATTGCTGGAGACACTTTTTGTGCCTCTTCTGAGCCGTCAAGTTTGATACGGTACAAATATTTTTGAGTGGCATTGGTTGGTGAGGCCGTAAAATAGATATAACCTGTTGCTTCGTCTATCTGTTCGGGAGTAATAACATCATAATTCCCTTTGGTAATAAGTGTTTCTTTCTTGCCATCTCTTGAAATCCGATATAAATGCCGCCAGCCATCTTTTTCGCTTACCCATAAAAATTCTTTTCCACCGTTGAGCCACTCCCAACCAGCCGGATTATCGTCTGTCCATCGTGAGCGAATATCAATCCATGCCTCGTCCGATTCTTCATAAATACCCGTAACCGCGCCTGTTTTAGCATTGGCATACATAATTTTGCTCTGATTTTGCTTACGGTTCAACTGCTGTAAGATAAGTTCATTAGCATTGCCCGCCCACTCCATACGTGGAATATAGTGCTGACGGTTATCGCCGGGTACTTTCATCCAGATAGTCTTTGCCGTAGCAATATCTACTACGCCTATTCTGCAAGCAGAAGGAGCTTCTCCTACCTTAGGGTACTCAACAGGTACAACAAACGAATAGGTAGAATCGGTATTGTTAATCATATAAAAATCGCGGATAGTGTTCGCGTCAATCTGCCAATAAGCAATTGTTTTGCTATCGGGGCTCCACCTGAATCCATCTCTGCAACCAAATTCCTCTTCATATACCCAGTCGAATGTACCGTTAATTAGTTTTTTAGTCCCATTTGTTGAGGTCAGAACTTTAATTTTTCCTGTGGCTAGGTCTTCTACATAAATATTATTTTTACTTACATAGGCAGCTTTTTTACCGTCGGGAGAAACTTTGGCAAACATGAGCGTTGCTTCTGGCAGAGATGCTCCCAGCTTTTTTAGCTCTTTGGTAGTCAGGTCTAACACCCAGTAATCGCCTCTGGTTTCGTAACGCCATACACGTTTGGCATTTGTAAAGATTAGTAGTTTTTTCTGGTCGTCAGTAAAGCTAAAATCTTTAACATACAAAGGCTTAGTAGCTCCTTTAGGTGTGAGGAGTTCTTTACTTACGATGGCATGCGCTTGCTGTGTGGTAAGGTCAAATCTGATAATTTGCTGTTGTTCGGCCGAATAATAGCCCGTACCATCTTTAGTCCATTTGGATGATTGCCCTGGCTGGGCTGTGGCTTCCAGAATAATCATAGAAGCACAGAAATACAAGAGTTTTCTGAACATAGTTTGGAGAATGAAAGTTGCGATAACTGTAATGAGGGGCATCAACACAGGCATTAATTGCCGGCTATTGCTTGCTAGTCACAATTATTACAAAGTATCAAAAATTTAGTTTAGGATAAACAATATGCTAAGGTATAAATTAATGACTCTCCAGCAACTCACCCATAATGGGTGAAATTATTATTGAAAATCAAATATCCTTCGCTTTTACTTTTACTTCCGATTCGTGAGTAATATCCCCAAAAGTACTAAACTTCCACCGATAATAGTAGGAATAGTTAGTTTTTCGCCCAAAAAACTAACAGCTATTAGCACGGCAAAAACAGGCGTAAGATTACCAATAATAGCAGATTTAGTAACACCTATTAGCCGGACGGCCTCATAATACCAGATGAATCCTAAGGCGGTAGCAGCTGCCCCCATATAAATAACAGCCAGATATGCCTGCCATGGAGCAACAGCCATACGCTCAAAAATATTACTTTGCAGAGCAGGAAAAAACAATAAAATACATCCGACTAAGGCAGAAAAAGCACTTAGTGTGAGGGCGGGCATTGCTTTTAAAGCCAGTTTACCAACCAATGTATAGGCTGTCCATGAAATAACTGCCCCAAGTATAAACCATTCGCCGATACCCCAAGTACCTTGCGCCAGTAAATTATGGAAATCTCCCCTTACAATTACAAGCATAGCACCAGCAATAGAAACCAGAATACCAAGCCATTTTAAGACAGTAACCTTCTCACCAAAAAACATGGCACTCCCTAAGGTAATAGTAATAGGCGAAAAAGCCACAATCAATGAAGCTCTTACGGTTGGCATATATTGGATGCCAATAAAAAATGATAAATTATATAGTACTACCCCTAGTACTCCTGACACTATTGCCCATTTCCATTGATTAACGGTGAGTTTGGGTAGTTTTTTTTCATTATTATATAGCATAATCATCAGGATTGTTGCCCCGACGCTGAACCGCAGAAATGCAGTAGAATAAGGCCCGAATGACTGTACAGCTATTTTACCTGCTGCAAAGTTAGACCCCCAGAAAAATACAGTTATAATTAGTTTCAGATATGTAAGACGCATACGCTATTAAACTCAAAAAATACTCCGAACCAACACCCTTATTAATTAAGATACATACAGACTCCCCAAATGGTTCGTATTGGCAAAATTTTCTACACTTAAAGCCCTGCTTGTGTATTTATTATCACATTTTTGAATAAAAAAAGTCTGTTTGCAAGGCACCCGTACAAGGAATAATAATTGCAATGTTTACCTATATAAAACATTACAGACATGATTCCGAAAAAAGAATACTCCGACAAAAGCACTGAAATGACCACTTTGGTGACAATTTTAGAAAAGCTAAGAAAAAAAGGTATTGATAAAGAATTCCGTTGGACTGAAAAAGGTTTTTCAATTGTTGACTCTGAGAAGTTTTATGAACCCGAACAACTGAAAATAATCAAAACCTATCGTTTCGAGGGCGAATCGAGTCCGTCAGAATCATCAATTCTTTATATCATTGAATCAAATGATGGGCATATTGGCTACACACTTGATGCCTATGGTGCTTATAGCACCCATGAAAGTGAAGAAGGATACGATGATTTTGTGAAAGAAATTCCGGTAGTTGAAAAAGATGAAAGGCTGATATTTGAGCCATAGAAGTAAATTACAATCTATTTAAACAACTCACAGAAGATACATAGTTGCCAGAAAAGCTTCCGGTACTATTTAAAGGAGGCTTTTTTGCACCAATAAAAAGTAGGACTGACGAAGAAATTTAGTAGACCTCCTATAACAAAATAGAATCCAGAATCTGAATATAGTTTACATCAAGCCTTCTAGCTGTCTGAAAACGGCTATATATGAATTTCCTTTAGCCGAGAGCGTATATTCTATATGTAATGGCTTTAGCTGAATCACTTTTTTATCCAGTATCCCCTGTTCTTCCATTTCTTTCAAAGCAACTGCGATTGATTGCTTGTTAGACCCATCTATTTGCCGAAGCAATGTATTAAATCTTAACGGACCTTGAAATGCCAGACGAAAAATCTGGGGTTTCCATTTACCAGTTAGTGCTTTTAATAAGGCTTCAGCAGGGCAGGTAATCTCACTTTCAGGAATATTTCTGGTGGTCATGTTTTTCTGACTAATTGACTGGTGATTTAATTGTTTTCAATTTTGTACCAACTTACAAATTTGTAACAATTAATATTAAAAAAAGATGCTCAAAACCTAATCAATTAATGAAATACTTATATTCTTTTATACTAATCGTGCTTGGTATTATTACTTGCCTGGCCCAAAATAATAATAAAATGACTAACAAAGATAACCCCCTACTGTGCGACCCCGAAAGTGGCGTATGTGAAATTCCGAACGTTGACACAACAGAAAAAAGCAAAATCAATATTGCAACGCAAAAAAAGCCCGTAAAGATAATATATTTTACTGACCCGATCTGCTCAACATGCTGGGGCATTGAGCCGCAGTTGAGAAAACTAAAACTTGAATATGGCAGTGAAGTAGAAGTAGAATATAGAATGGGGGGCTTATTACCCGACTGGAGCTATAATAGTGGTGGTATAAGCAAACCTTCTGATGTAGCCCATCATTGGGATGAAGTAAGCCATTATTACAATATGCCTATTAATGGCGATGTGTGGCTTGAAGACCCTTTACACTCTTCGTATCCGCCTTCTATTGCCTTCAAGGCAGCTCAGATTCAGGATGAAACAAAAGCGATAGCTTTTTTGCGTAAATTAAGAGAAATGGTTTTTCTTGAAAAAAAGAATATTACAAAATGGGAAAATATCAGTAATGCTGCCAAAACTGTCGGACTGGATATAGAAAAGCTAAAAACAGATTTTGAGTCAGACGCAATCGCACTTTTTAAAACTGACCTTGAATTAGCCAGAGAAATGGGAGTAAGAGGTTTCCCAACAATGTTTATGAAAGGTACACAACAAAAATCAGAAACAGTTTATGGTTTTAAACCCTATGCAGTTTTTGAGAAAGCTATCACAGATGTATATCCAGAAGTGGAAAAACGTAATTATTATAAAGACCTCCTTAAAATTTTTCAGAAATATCCTACGCTTACACTCAGAGAAGCGGCAGAAATTTCAGAACAAACTTTGGAAACAACCCAGACACAGCTAGAGAACCTGACGGCAGAACAAAAATTATCCATCTATAAAACAAAGAATGGTAATATATGGCATTTAAAAGAACGTGAGTTCGAGTTAAGCACTCATTAAATTTAATTGATTAGAGTGGATGGTTTGAATATTCAACGATGTTTTTTTTAGGAGACTGTAAATTAAACTGTGTCAAGGTAAAGATTTAACAAAAATGTTAATTTTACTTTAAACACATTTTAATTTACAGTCTCTCTACACAAATCTGATAGCCTCAAAATCGCTAAACTTGCTACTAAAAGTTGTACAAAAAAGACTGTATTTTCTAAAAAACAAAGAATCCAACCTTTTATAGACTGGATTGTTAATGTATCTGCTCTCTTTAAACCAATTATCAAGGATGGCCTAAGTAAACTATATTTTCGCCTCCTATTTGTATAGTTTAATATTTTTTGAATATGTTATGAAAATCATGAATATTAGCTATCATTACCATCCCAGCAATCAAAAAGCCATTGATATCAATTAGTATATGTCATTTAATCCCTATGATTTTCTTATTACCGTCAATTACATTTAACGAACGATTATTACCATCTTACACTTTGGCTATCCATCATTCCTATGGTAGGCTCTTTACTCTGACCTTTTTTAATGCGAATTTTATCCTTGAGTTTATTTAATAATAAGTCAAATTCCGCCAAATTAACCCATTTTCTTAAGCAGTAGTAAACGATTTGCCATTTAGGAACAGCCTTGGTTAGCATCCGTAACTGACATTCAGTTTTTACTACATACAAAATAGCATTCCAAATAGTAAGCAAACTATGTTTTCACTTTCTATTCGTATAGCTTAGTGTTTTTTGATAAATTGCCACCCCCTTGGCGATCCGATGAGAGTCTTATAAGTCACTTACATCTTTCTTTTAGGTTTGGTCGCTTCAAAGAAAGGGCTTTCTGGTGAGTATTGGACGCTCTTGTTATTTTTTATTAGACATTTTTACACAGGCTCTTAAAATAGCATTACATTTTTAGGATTACCCAAATTTATATTCTAAAAATTAACCTCATCAATTGATTTCCAGTCGGTAAATGTGCCATTTTTAAATTTCGCCCTGATTCTATATCTATACGAATTTCCAACAGTAAGGTTTTTATCTTTGATGCTAAGATAATCTGGCGAAAGTATTTTCCAAGAACTTACCTTTATTTTGTCATCAACATTAGCAGGCACAAAATCTCCTTTAAATTCCCCCCTGTAAATTTCATATTCCAATACATCTGTCGGATTAGCAATTGTCCATTTCAGCTCTATCCAATCAGGGTCTTTTCTGTTGGTTTGTGTAAATGTGGTGAGGTTCTTTAAGGCAATATTTTTCATAATAATAGGTACTTCTACAACTAAAGGTCTTTCTGAGATAAACTCCGTACTTGTCAGATACTTATCTTTTATTCTTACTACATAAACATAAGTGGCTCCCAACTGAATAGTTTTGTCAGAATACTTCAGAAATAAATTGTCTCCTTCAATATTTAAAAAACTAGAAGGAAGAAAAGTAGCAATTGGAGTTGCTCCCGTTAAATTAAAGTTTTTTGTATTAAATCTAAATAATTCGTATTTATCAATATCGGGATCCGCAGAAACAGACCATTTAATAGTTGCAATGGCAATTCCACTACTATCTCTAAAGATTGTTTTATTAAGGGGGTCAATAATCGTATTGAAAACAGGTAATACCGGCGGAACAAGGTTAGGCCTTATTACTTCTATGGAATCTGACAATTTCGATTGGTTAAAACGTTTGTCGACCGTCATTATCTGATAATAAATCTTCTTATTTAAAGAAGTTGCGCTTAATTCATTCTCTAAAAAAACCTCATTATTAATGGCAACAGGATTATAGAGTTGGGTATCGCTCTCGTCAGTAAATTCTTTTGTTATATTCATGGCAGTTTCTGTAGCAATGTTTTTCCTAAAAATACGATACCCCGAGAAATCTGCTTCTGAATTTTTTGTCCATTTCAATTTAACTTTCACTTTCCCATTTTCAATTTTAGGATAGCCAGAGACTATACTAATAGTCGGAAGAGCCGGAGGCGTATCATCGACTAATTGTATCATTATCGGTGATGAATAATTAGGCTGTCTTGCACCGCTATAAGTTGCTTTCAAACGATAGTAAAATACATTTGTTTGAGTTGAAGGGATTAAAAAATCATGAGTTAATGCTGACACGGGAACATTTGCGGAGGAGTCAGGGGCGGCAATTTTTTGAAAAGAATCCGGTTGGCCTGTTGTACTTACCTGTAACTCAATGCTTTGTACAATTGCTCCTTTGAACGTATTTGGTATAGAATCAATACCCGTAAAGAAATCAATATTCAAATCTACCCGATAATTAGGAGTACCCTGATTTAAAGCATAAGTTTTAATTCTTGGATAAATCTCCATAGCGTCTAAAGCTCTGCCATAGGATTCATTAGAAAAACTACTTGATTCGTCGAAGATATTATATCCTATAACTTTATAATAATAAGTTTTAAAAATATCCTTTGAAAGACCTGCTTTAGTTGTTATAGTGTCCCCTCCTGATATCATAGTTTTTGATAATGAATTAACAATTGTATAATCTGTATAATATATTGTATTTGAAGAAGTAGTATCATTTAAATTATACACAGGAGATGGATTGATCTTTTGCCATGTCCCTTCTAAGTCAGTTTTTCTATGTATATCGAACCTCTTTAAAGGGGTAGTACTAGGAAGACTCCACTTAATTACATTTGATCCGTCTGCCTTGAAATCTCCTTCTATAGTAATACCGGGTAAAGCCTCAGGAGGGGTAATAAATGATACAGGGACTGATACTGCTAAAATCTGAGAATCAATACCAGAAGGTGTTGATGTTGTTGTGTTGTTAATTTCTATAATCGGGTCAACAATATACTCTTTCCCACTTACCGGATCAGATTCAAAACCTTCATCAAGAATTATTTCTTCGCAATTGTCAGTTCTATTTGCATTGGCCGGAATTACATTTGTAATGGTTATGAAATTACATATAGTTGTCTGAATTACTGTAGGTGCAGTATTAATAACAGTTGAAGCATATAATGAATATCTGTATTTTTCAGTAGATATAGCCGTATTGTCTTCATAGCCCAATCCACCTAATTTAGCCGCTTCAAAGCTCATTTCTGAGGCTATAATTGCTGAAAAATGCCTTTCAATAGGATCATCAGTTGTCTGATTTCCAGTGTAGGACGACGATTGTACAGTTGTAGATGTACTATCGGTCAATGCAGTTACCTTTGTGATATTATTCTGAAATGCACTAACCTCACCATAAATTGCCCCAAACATAGTTACATGGTTGGGATAATTATACGTTGTATCTCCATTAGTAACCGTATAAGTAAAATAAGGTTTCCAGGGAGTTGTCAAGCTATCTGCTCCTTTCGCCAATGGCATTATTGCAGCACCACCATTAAGCCATACAGTGGCTAAAACATTGTTACTATTATCCAGCTTTTCACGCTTTATATAATACCCCTTTGTATTTCCGGTTAACCAGATCTGTGGATTATTCGTAGCCCACCTTAGTTTAATTGAACCGTTAGACTGGCTTGGATATGCCATAATGCTTGTCTGAATTTGGGCGAATAAATTACCCACACATAAACAAGTGCTAATTAATACCATTAAAAATTTTGATTTCATTGCTGATTGTATTTTTAAAATCAAAGTCTGCATTGATTGTTGCCTATTTTCACATCCATATTAAAATTACCTCTCACTGCTCCCCCTAACACCGAATATCTACCGGCAACACTTCCCTGAAACCAGGCAGGATTAGGGAATCCACCTTCAAGAATGACCCCGGCACCACCTTTTATAAGATGAAACTTTTTCTTTATGCCAAATACTTTTACAATTATGCCCAGCTCTCCCTGCATATATGCATACATTCTGCCATAAGCATACCAACCGTTTCCGCCGTTAGCTACATTACAAATACCTTGTTTTTTCATCATCAGGTCAAAGCCTACTCCAGCATCGAAACTTGCATAGAAAATCAATGCCTGAATATCTCCGGTTGATATACTTAAGTCTGCGCCAAATGCTATTCCTTCTCCGCTAGTTAAAGCCGGATCTGATGGATTCACTCTATTTGGTCCATTGTTTAATTGGCCCTTCTGTTCTCCTGATAACATTGATACCAATTGTGGTGGTAATGGAGGAAGAGCCGGAATCTGATGCCCTACCATGAAATAAGCTCCAACCTTCGCAACTATTGGCCCCGCCTTGAGTGCCAGACCAATTTTATCGGTCGGACTACCAATATGAATATACCAATTGTCTTTCTCGAAGTGCATCACCATCCAGCCAGCTTTGCCATTTGGCCCGATACCTCTTAATGTACCATTCGCTATATCAGCATATACGTTGGCCGTACCATGGAATATGGTGCTTCCGTTATCTTTATCTAAATCTAATTTAAATCCGAAGTCAAAACTTATTCTGTTAGGTTTTGCTTTAGGCTTATTGTCACTAAAAGTTTTCGTGGCTTTAGCTATCAGATCACTATCTGTTATCTTTTTACCTATGTCACTATTTGTGACTATTAGATCAGCTTCTTTGACAACCTTGTTTAAAGCATCTGCTAGTCCTCCTCCAACTTTTGGTAAATTCTTAGGATTAGCAGGAGCAAACTCTCCATTTCCATAGATGCCTACACTCCTTAACCCCCAATGCTCGTTCAAAATTATCTCAATACCTGCTACACCATTAAATGTCTTACCTGTTGCGTCAGCAATACCCACTGCAGCTCTAAAGCCTAAAGAAATCCTATCCTCGGGCTCATAATGAATTCCGATTGCACCGTTACTTCCAGTTCCGTTCGGAATACTACAGGCGGCACAGACAAAGCCTCCACTATTCTTTGTTGTTCCATCCTGTTTCTGAATCATTCTACGAAATACTCCCCCTTGAATACTGGTCAGTTTTGCAGCACCCATGTTAATGTTAAGGCCATCTACACCACCATCAATATACCAATAACTTTTTCCGCTTGCGTCTTTCGTAAATCTCCCTGCAGCACAAATCGTCATTTCCGGCTTCTTAATGCCTAAAACCATCTGCCCTTCAAAACCTTTCGGACCATTTGGCCCATCATTATACATTTTAAAGCCAGCCTGCAGCGTAAATACACTAAAATTGGTCTTTATACACATATCCGTCAGTTTCATACAATCAAACTGTACGTATGATTCCTCTTCGCCTTCATCTTCGTCAAAGTGCCCTACGATATTAAATGAGGCGCTTCCGCCAAAAGTCGTATCCAGACTCACACTACTGCCGATAGAAATAACCGCATAGCTCCTGTTAGGTGTTGCTGTCAGATTTCCACAAACGACCTGCCCCGTGGGAATTGTATTCTGAGGATAAAGCGCAACAGATATTTGGTCTATTGAAATAGGGAAATTAGCAGAACTGGAGGTCTTTTCATATCCGAAATAAGCTACCGAAACCTTTGGCACTTTATCCTGTAATACCAAGTCCCTGAATACAATACCGTCTAATTTATTATCCGCTGCAGCTGTATTATCGCTGGCGTTGCTTATTTTGGTACTTATACTAAGGCTACCTGTCAGCTTGGCATAGGGTACAATTTTACCTCCTTCTACAGACATTCTTACCACAGAGCCCGGAGCAATTTTGGCCTTCGCAAACCCAAACAGTTTAAAGTCTATAGTTGAGGCAGTACTCAAAGAAAACTCAATGTCTCCTCCTTTATAAATAATTGCAGCATACTGAAATTTATCTGGTGCAGGCGCTTCAGTGGGGCCATTGGTGTTTAAATCACCCGATGGATTAACCTTTGCATTCTGTACCGGTAATACGATGTCTCCGCCTAAGCCGCCACCGTTGAATCTGTTCAGTACTACATCAAGATAGAAAGTGTTGATAGACATCTTCCATTTACCCGCACGTCCATCATCCAGAGTAGAGGGTTTTGTGGCATCCTCTATTTTTACTTCGGCCAGAGCACTGATACCATTTTTATCTAAAATCAGGTTGTTGGCAGCAGCTGAAATCTGTTTGCTACCTTTCTTGACAAATTCTTTGGGGAACAATACTTCGAATTTTCTGACATGGATTCCTTTCCATGTTTCTATTTTTTCTTCACCGACAGCTTGCCAATAGTCTTGTCCACCTACTTTAGGATATACGCCTCCGCTTACTGCTCTTATATCGCTGAAATCAAAAGTTGCCTGGCTAACCGCATAGCCCCATTTTTCATTGCCTTTTAAACAGAAGGTTGGTACGTTTACTGTTACAAAAATATCATCCAGACTGCTGGCTATGGTTTGTATCGCAACTTCTACGTTACCTGTTGATTTAGCTACCCGATTAGCGGCATCATAAGGTAACACCTGATTACGAGAGAATTTCATGACCCCGTTGATAGACACATACTCGAAGCCCTTACAGCCTACTTTTATGTAAGTCAGACTTTTAGAGGCGCCCGTTTTTTCATCATAACCGCCTTTGAATGTAAATGAATGATCGCCGAATGGAAGCGTTACATCGCCCAATAATGCCAACTCTGCACCGTCTATCAGACCACCACTACCGATTTTAACATTCTGTGCACCAAAGAAAATATCCCGTTCGCCATTAGGCGCATTTTTATCTTTGAAGTGCATCCGACAGTAAATGGTAACCTCGGCGTAGTTAGGGTATATATTAAGCGAGGCTATGGCTACTTCTACTGATGTGTTACCAATGGTTTCTTTAATACCTATAGGCAATACCGTATTGAGCACACTTAGCTCACTCATGTATTTTACCTTCTCAAAGGTAGTCATGGCCCGCTCTCTGGCTTCGTTGGTTTCATCAGCCACAAGCGGCTGCATGATTACCTCGGGTTTTACGTAAGCAAAGTCAAGATTAAGGCCGGATAAGGCTTTATTCATGGCTTTTTGCATACGCAGTGCTTCGGCCTGGGAGGCTGAACTTACGTTTTTAGCTTCATTAGGTTGATTGTCTTTGGGTTTAGAATCATCGTTGTTCCCTGCATAAGAATTACTGAAGAATGCTACAACAAGCCCTATCCAAAGGATACTTTGCCTAATGCTATGATATATATTTAATTGTTTACTCATGGTCGAGTTTCTTATTATTTTGTATTAGTGTTTAGCTTATTTTTATTATTAATCGCCTAAACTCCATTTTCCTGCTCTTTCATTTTCGCTAAATAAAATTCTAATGGCGTATCCCAATCTGTACGCTCTTTCATGATTTTGCTAGTCATGGCATAAGCAGCCTTTGTTGTTTCTGGCAGTCGGTCAGTTGGTGTAAGACGTAAAATCCATTCGCAAGCTGTTTCGATACTTATTTTATGCCCTATTGAAACAAAAAGCGGCTCCTTATCATCTTGTGTCCGCAGAACTTTACCAACTTCCTTATTATCAAATTGCAGAGGTGAATTGCTTGATCTTGTACGTTCGGGTTCATCATGATAGCCTATCAATCGTTTTCGTGCGCAGGCTATCGTGGGGATATTTAACTCAATACCCAATTGAGTGGCCATGCCAACACCTTTGGGATGTGCAATACCATAGCCATCACAAATAATTAAATCAGGATTAATTGTTAGCTTTTTAAATGCAGCTATTACAGGTGGGGTCTCTCTAAAAGGGAGTAAACCTGGCACATAAGGATAGTTTACATTCTCTTCGTAAATAACTTCTTCTAATACCTGAAATGTCTGCGCATTTAAAATTACAATACTTATCACTAATTTTTCTTCAAACTCATTATAAGCTACATCTACACCAGCTATATGCCTTATTTCATCAGGTAGCTCATCCTCAACTAATACCCTTTCCCTTAATTTGTTTTGCTGATTATAGAAAGGTAAAAAATCAAACATCTTTGGATCACTAAAATCTTCTCTATAATTCAACCATTCCCCTTTACTTATTTTATTTTCTTCATCATCAATATGTCCATAACTCTTTATCTGTCCTTTAGAATCAATAGTAAATCGTTCTATGACTACACTAAAATCCCAAAATAAGAATTTCGATAAGTACAAGTCATTTGATTTATCCTGAGAAAAATAGAACTGATAACCAACTTGTGAACTCCCCTCGTACCAAAAGCTCATTTCAATAGGCTTTTTATTAAAGTAATTTCTAGAAAAAATTAAAAACCCGTTTTCATAATAGTCTAAATTTGAATCGTAATAGCTAATACCATGAAAGGGCTCATCGCCTAATAAAGTTTGATAAGTTGTTTTATCGTAAAATAAATCTTCTTGTTTGAATATTTTCATACTA
Source organism: Emticicia sp. 17c (assembly GCF_037153985.1). Taxonomy (NCBI): domain Bacteria; kingdom Pseudomonadati; phylum Bacteroidota; class Cytophagia; order Cytophagales; family Leadbetterellaceae; genus Emticicia; species Emticicia sp. 17c. The sequence continues at coordinate 15,793 of NZ_JBBAYI010000011.1, read as the reverse complement.
TTATTCCCATATTAAGGTTATACCATCAGTTAAATAAAAACACATCGGGCATCTACAAAAAGTTGATTTAACAAAAGGGAGGCCATTATTTTTATTAATATTTCCTACCATAACTACAATTTTTTGATACTGTGATTGAGGGATGATATGGTCATGAGCAAGACCTGCCATTGTTTTAACCTCAGCATGCCATCCGGATAAGCCAGTTGCTGTTAGCTTTCCTTCAGTAATACCACTTCCTAGGAAATCTTTAAACATCATTCCACTGCCTTTCACATGATCTTCTCTAATCCAATTGAGAAAGTTGATTTTAGCTCTAATCGGTTTAAATTCTATAGAATTTATTAAACTTTGATAGTCAGGATGGTTTATTTTATCACCAAATCCTGCTCCATTTGTCTCTACTCTTAATGTAATCGCAGCGTCATCGGTATACGCACCAACTGCCACTGCTGTGCCAGAACCTGCTGGTAAATTGGCTGTATTAGGAGTTGTTAAAACATTCATTTTTGCTAAAATTGCATTTTTCTGGGAAAGATATGGGGCATTTATACTAACATTACTGATAGGTTCGGCGGGTTTTTCAACATAACTCTTTTTGAATAAAAATTTTTCCGTTTTCCATGTTTTAATAATCGAAACTGGCTGATTACGAATATCATTTACTAAATTTGTTATACTCAGCTCAGATTCTGTCATATTTTTACAATTAGCAATGAATTCATTCAATTCTGATTCATTAAGAGCAACCCTGAATTCATTAAATATTTCCTGATACTTTGAGAATCGGTTTAAAGTGGTTAAATGTAAAACTAAATCATCTGTATTATAAATTGCTTTAGATAAAAAGCGGTTTTCACTTTTTGCCAAAGACTTAAAAAAATCATCTCCACTACCAGTTAAATCTTTACTAATTGATCCAAAAATCAATTCAAGTTTAACAGGATCCGGACTTAATATTTTGTGATGATCAATGAGTAAGCTTGTAAACTCAATTTTCAAAATTTCAGCATTATGCGCCCCCATGCCATTCGTTGCTAAGTGCTCCCAACCTTTTGCAAACCAACGATTCAGTTGGTAGGCCCTTTGCGCTTCTTTGCTTGCCTTAAAGTAGCTATCAATAATTTGAATTTCGTAGGTGGCTGGGTTTTTAAGATACCCAACCATTGCTTTTATAGTATATTCATCAATAGCAATTTCATTGGCAAAAGCATTATAAATGCTCTTTTTATTAGGATCTATGAGTACGTCATCAAGTGTTCTACCAATTTTATTTAAATAAGCCTCAAAACTATTATTTAGTGCTTCATCGGGTATTTTCTGAAAAAAACCGCCATTGGCTTTGAAATCATCAAGCGCGTTTATCGTTGTGCGGACGCTAAATGTTGGGTTTGCGCCCAGGTTAAAGTTATAATCAGTGAGTTTTTCAACAAATTTAAAAAAGTTCATTACAGCAACTTCATAAGGTGTCCCTTTTGATGCCGTTCGCATTCCGTTAAATTTCGTTCGGGCAATATCCTTTAGTTGCTGTGCTTTAGTTTGCCATTGGGCAGGCAAAGCTTGGCTAATTTTAGAGACACCAAAACTGCCTACATGATACCCTAAGAAGATATATCCTAATTCATTATATAAGCTATAGCCCGTATTCCCTAAATTATCTTTGAGAAAAGTATTGTATGAAGGGAAATTAACCCCAAATGTTTGGGAGGTAGTCCAAGCCGCTTCTAAGGCTGCTATTGATTTTCTAAATAATGATTTTGCAGGTGAGGTAATAGTGTTGATGTTAGATTTGATTCCAAAAAATGAGGCAACATTCACTATGTAATTTTTTAAAAATCGAGCATCCTGACCATCTTTAATGCATGCAAGCATTATACCTGTCATTAATATTTGCTCATCTGCACCACTTAACGTCTCGCCCAGTACAGTTCCATCAGTAGGAGTTAAAAATACCAAATCAAAAGGTGCTATAAAATCTGGAGAACTTTCTGATAATAGAGTTCTGGATGTATTTGAATCATCACCAATAGATGAATTGCAAGAGTTTGTTGAAGTTGTTTCAGTAACATTATATATTTTTGTAATAACTCGTGCATTTGGAATTTCGTTTGCATCTCGAAATAAATCAAGTGATACATTAAATTCAGAATAACTTCTATTTAAAGTCGTTATACAACTTGATTCCGTAGTTGTTGTAGAAATAAAAGGATTAAACCCTGCACTCTTTAATTCTTCATCTGTGTAAAAAAAGGTCCTTTCATAAGGAATTGCCTGAATATCTTCAAGACTTGCTCGCTGAGCAACCATCACACTAAGCAATTTTACAAATTCAAAATAGTTATTATCACCAATAAAGAAATGGTCACTATTTAATTCAGATAAATAATATTTTAAGTTTTCATAATTATTACTTTTAAAGTAATCAATTAACGATTGATAGTCATCAACTTTTGCTGTTCGAAGTGTTGCAACTACAACATTTTCCTCTCCTCCTGCATCAAATAAAATATTATAAAAAGTATTTCCGTCAGTAAGTGTTTTTGAATTTTTAAATGTATTAAGAATATGTTTTCTCGTTTCAATGTTAAATGCTGCAAAGCAAGATTTACTCTTAATGCTCTTTAGTAAACTTAACATTTTGTCTGGTTCGGTAATAGGCAATTCAAGTATTTTTTGTTGCGCGTCATTAATATTCTCACAATCAAGCGTTACCAGACTACCATTTAGTGCATTAAATATTCTAGTTGAAAATTCATCAAGTTTATTATAGATTGTTATAGCATCTGTTTTATTAATTTGTCTGGAAAATGTTCCATCAAAAACTCCATTTATTATCTTGTTCCACTCTGTTACGGCACCAGTTACCGTTTTTTGAGGAGTAGCGTTACAAAACCAACTTTGTGTCTGAGTAGTAATACTTCCATCGTATTCGTATCCAACAGCAAGTCCGCTGTATATTACAATCATCCCTTTATTTGAGGCGGGTGTAACACCCACAAGACGAAAAATATCTTCATAAATTTTTTCATAGTTTTCTTTTATAAGAGATACATTGAGCTTGCTTTTTTCACTTGCAAACTTTTCTAAGTCCTTAAAAGAATACTTGCCTGGAACTATGCCATTCCCCCAATAAAAATTCCCTAAAAAACCGTCAAGGCCAATATAAATTTGTGGCTTACTTAAACTGTTTAATACTATATTTTTTTGAATCAGTGAAATGTTAAGTTCAATATCTCTAAATCCGCTTATAGGATGAATTGCTTTAAAATAACCTTCACCAGAGGTTATCTTCCAGAAATCATCAAATCTTATAATATATTTGTTTTTAGATGACTCTCCTCTTAAATCATTCTCATGATTTTGAAGAATCATTTGTTTTAATTGACTTGAACCATATTCGACATACTTTTTAATAATATCATTATCAAGGCTATCGGCGATAGGTCTTGCCAACGATAAAAAGTTTATCAAAAACAATAGAGGTATAAGGCTTACTATTTTTTTCATGAATCTTTGCTCTTTATTGTTTATAAATTTGTTGGTCTAATATTTTGGTAATGGCATCTATAAATACGCCTTTTACAGAATTTACTGTATCAGTTTCACAACCGTTTGTAGAAAAAGTACAAGAACTCGTGTTGGTTACGTAACAATTGCCAGGTAAGATTGAATAAACATGTTCGGTCAGATTCTTAGAATTTGCAATTATTTTCTTAGCAAATTCACTAGGATTATCATTTATACCGTCTTTGAATGCTTTAGCTATTAAAGATGCATTGTATTTCCTTTCCGCTGCAAAAAGAGCTGGGATTCTTGGATCGTCTATAGTTGTAGAATTACTACCTTCAATTTTTGTAATAGATGTCCCATAAGTTTCATCAACGGCTGGTTCCATTTCATCAAGGTCAATTTGCAGCGCGTTAGCTGCAGCTTTAAACGCGTTGTATTTTTCAGTCTCATTGTAATCGGTACCTGATTGGGTCAATTGTGTAACAGCCTTTTTAATAATACACACATAACTATTCAAAAACTTATCCTTTTTGTCTCTGAATTCTTGCAATAGACCCATTTTAGCAGTGTAGGTTGCTGGATTAAAAGGATTTGCAGTAGCGGCATCTTCTACTGCCTGTGCAGCGGCATTAGCCTGAATCTGTAGGGCTTCAGGTAACTCTTTTTCAGCTTGCTCTCTGAATTCAGCTAAGAAGTGCTTCAGTTTTTTAGCATCGCCAATTTTGTCATACGTGATTTTAGCCAGCTCGTCAAGGGCTTCTATCATGCTTTTTACCTTCTTCAACTCATCGGTTACGTCTACTATATTGCTTTTGGTTTCGTCGTAGATGGCTTTTACTACGCCATTTACCAATTCGTATTCGTCGTTTACGGTGATGCCGCTGAACTCCACTACTATTTTGGTATCCTGCAGGTATTTGTTTTTTACATAGGTTGTACCAAGACCTGTGAAGAGGCCGTTATCGCCGCTCACTTTTTCGATGGTTATCTCCCAGTTATTGGCATAAATCTTGTCTTTCGGGAAAAGATTCGTCAGGTTTTCAGTACCCGTAAATTCCGGTGGTGGAGGTACACACTCCCCTATGCTTCGTTTCTTCAAGGGTTTCATATCTCGCGGAATAGACGATACATTGGTAAGCGGCATTTCTACTGTAGTATTTGAACCCGGCGTTCTCCATCCCAGCGAAGCATCATGGTTAATTGCCTCCTGCGGGCCTATATCTTTCGTAATAATCTCAAAATAATACATCCTGCCTTGTGTCAGCTTAACAGCAGTGGCAAAATTCCAGTCTTCGGTATAGCCAACTTGTGTACTAATAAGTTTTTTAGCATTCTGGTTTTCTTCTGGACTCATATATAAAGCGGCCCATTCGTTGGTTTTTAAGTAGAAACTATAAAGTCCGCTTATTGGAGGGCATATATAGCCACTTATCCTACCAATGATCTTGTACTCACGCCAATCAGTTGTAGGTATTGCAGGTGAAGTAAACAGAGGTGTTGTACCATTGCTCACCTGTACCGAAGAGGGAGCTATCCGGGTAGCATAGGTTGCCACCGGATTGGTTTTAATATAGGCTGCTACATCAAGGGCATTCCATGTAGTTTCGGTATGGCTATTCAATCCTACATTAAGCCAGCGTTCGTAGGCAATGTTATTATCAACCTCGCAAGGTTTAGGCGGTGTGGGGCAGGCGGTACGTTCCAGGTTGTATAACTGGCTAGCACTATTAGTTACATATGTACCAGCTGCCATGTCTGCATTGATATAATCTCCGTTTACGGCATAGCCAAGTGCGTAGTCTGCATTTAGTTTAGGTATAATTTTAAACTTGCCTGTATTGGTACCTTCTTCAACAATTTTCCATATCTGGGTATCATCAACTACCCGGCGGTCTTTAAGCAGAGCTATAGAATTGTTGTCATGTGCCAGTATCTTATCAATGGCATAGTTATTAATGATTTTATAATACCCACTGCCCTGATGTTCCAGTTTCCAGATATCCTCATCAAAATCACCTTTGGCATGTATTCTCACTGTGTTGTTCGCTCCTTGTTGATAAGCCGCATAAACTGAGCCCGGGCCACTTTCAAAATCACCAAAGGTGGCCGTGGTTTTAATTACGTAGCATCCTGATAAATCTGATTGTTCGGCATTGTTTACGGTTATTACTTTAGTGGCTTCGCATACTATATTATCCGGCTTTGTATATTTTACTGTATAGGTATAGCTACCTTCTTTTACTAAAGATTGAGGCATGGTATATGTGTCGCCTGAGCCAACCTGTTCTCCATCAAGCCACCAGGTAAGTTGTGGCATAACAGGTGGTGAGGCTGCCTCATTAAGGGTTACGATAGCCGCCTCCCCTTCAAGCTTTATGTTATAGTCTGGTTTAGCAATTACACCATTCACAGGAAATGCATCATAAACCCAAGTTCCCTTTAAGCCTGTGGTATTACCAGGTAAATCAGTATTTGTTGCATTATTACTTATTTGCTGTGCCGTGCGGGATGTAAACCAAAAGCGTGCATATTTTACGTATCCTTTAAAACCTCTGTCGTTATCTGTGCCAATATGATTTGGCCCTAATATCCTGAGTGGTCCTTGTACACCGACTGGAGCAGAAGGAGCGGTTTTCACTAATACACCATTGATGTATAAAGAGGCAATATTATTAGTATAAACTACTGCAATATGTGTCCAGTCGGTGATTCTTCCTTCGTAAGAACATGCTACACGCCGGAAATTATTGGCAAATTCTATTACGTTTACCCCGTTAGAACCCACAGAGAGGAGAAATATGGCATCTGTTGTAGAAGCATTATAGCCCATATAGAGATACCGTTGGCGTGAGGCATCAGAGGCATCGCCTACAGAAATACCTACTTCCAGGTCTGGTTTTACTAAAATCTCAGCAGTTATATTGGTTACCTGATTACTTAAATCTGGGATTGTCACAGCTCCGCTACCATCTAAACGTAATACTTTTGCAGCAGTTGCAGGTGTAGTAGCTGGTAGGCCTGATACACTCGCATAAAATTTAGGTTGAATTCCCATTCCTTCCCGTATGGTTTCTCCCGGAAAAACAGTGATAACCGGGGGTTCGCATTCAACAGTAGGGTCTTCACAAACTACTGATACTCCGGTTGTAATCTTACACCCTTCAGCATCATCAGGAGGTCTCTGCCGGTAAGTGATTCTATAGTTTCCGGATTCTAACGCATTGAATACATTTGATGCCTGATTATTGATTAAGGAAATATAGCTACTATTTCCATCTTCGTCTCTTACAACTTTTTCCAAACTATATTCAGAGGTATAGGAAGCATCCTCTTTCGCGTCTTTGATGTTAACAGTAACATTTCTTTTTCCGTCTATACATTCAATAGCAGGGTTTATGAAATCACCTTTAAACTCAATCGCACAGCAACGGAAACTTCTGCTACTTGTATTCTGGATGGGATTATTGTTAGGGTCAAGTACAGTAACAATATATTTTTTTCCATTTCTATATTTTTCAAGTGGTTTATAATTGAAATAGACATAAGAACCACTGCCATTTTCGTTTACTGTAAGTGAATAATCGGTAGAATTTGTTCCATTAGCTTCAGCTATTCTTATAGTTAATTTGTAATCAAGTGATAAACCTTGGTTATTAGAATCCATAATCCAGCCTCTTATCTCAGAACATGTAGCAATATCCAGATGACCGCTATAGGAAGCAGGAGCAACAAATTGTACATTAATCTGGTCATTTATTTCACATCCACGCAATTTAACTGTTAGGTAGTAAGTGCCTCTGGTATCATTATTTTTATCAATAGTTGGATTACCACAACCAGTACAGCCAGGATAATTATTAATGACTATTCCTGCTTGATTTTTCCAGATAATCTCCGCTCCATTTAGAGACTTATTTGACCATAAACTTAGATTAAATTTATCTGTAGTTTGTGAAAAAGAAGCGCCAACAGCGAAGTTACACTCGCCAATTACTACTTCAAAATTCTTAAAATCATCACAATATCGGTCCGTCATCCACTTACTTATTTTTACGTTATAACGACCGCTATTAGCCAATGTAGCCAAAGGTATTTTTGGAAATTGATCCTGACTATAAAAACCATTCGGGCCTGACCATTCGTATTTATCTCCACCTCCTGATGTTAATCTCAATTCTTCGCCTACTCCTACTTGCCCGCTCGGGCTGTTACCATAAGCAAACGTTTCAAAGGTAGTACCGCAAGGATTTATATCTAAAACCTGTATTGAAATACTTTTCTGACAAGTAGTTATCGGTGCTATAGTAGTGGTCATTGTAACTGAATAGCCACCTGCCTGATTTATCTGAATACCCGGGATGGTCAATTTATTAGTATTAAGTACTGTCCCAGACGGGATATTCGGCCCATTCCATAAGTAATTTACTCCAGTCATATATGGTACCTCTAAAACAAGGTTCTGAAAACGAAAGATTGTATTATCAGGCACATTTGATTTAATGACAATAGAATTACAATCACAAATCTGGCTATAGGTAATACTTATGCTATTTGAATTAACACTTTCTTTAGGTAAAGGTACGTCAGGACATGTCTGTATGCATTGAGCTGTATAAGTTCCCGAATTGCCAGTAATATTAATAAATGGTCCAATCTCTTTAGTAGACCACTTAGTGGTTTCAGAACATCCTTGGGCTGTAATCATTGTAGTTGCTGAACCACCTGTACCACAAATACTTGTTTGGGTGGTAGATAATGTAGGTGCATCTGGCAAAGAACCTGTTTTTATAGTAGTTGTCTCAGAAATCTCATTATTAGAAGCATTTACACTACATTTTGCCCGATAAATTCCAACTCCTACACTCATTGAATTAGTTATCATATCCCAAGTTGAACCATTGTACTTTTCAAAAATCGGTACACCAGAACAACCTTTGGAGGTCAGATTCGTCGTAGATGTTGTCGAACAAAGTAGGTTTTCTCCTGCTTTAATAGTGGGCCTACAAGAGGTAATAATTACTAAATTTGATGAAGTACTCGTCGGTGCGCAAGAAATAGAACAAGTAGCAGTATAATTTCCTATTTTATCAACTTGAAGTAAATTGCCTGTCGCTCCCGTATTCCAAGTGACTAATCCTGTACATCCACTTGCTCTTAAGTTAGCAATATCAGTATTACAAATAAGTGTTTTATCAGCTACAATTGTTGGAGCTGCAGGAGTAGATAAAGTTTTCACCTCGAATTCTGTCGACGCATTACCACTACAACTGCTACCGTTATAGCATGACACTCTGTAGAATCCTGCCTTACTTGACGGATTTGGATCCTCTATTCCATTAAAGATCATTTGATAATCAGTCTTCCCAATAATTTCACTCCAAGAACCATCCGTAGCTTTTTTTTCCCATTTGATATCATAATTATAGGAATCACATCCATTTACTGAAAGAATCCAAGAATTACAAGCATATGGTGCGCCTACGCCTGTAGCCGATAGTGTTGGAGTAGGTGCAGTTGTTTTACTGGTAATTGTAATGGAGCTTGTTGCGTGTGTACCATTCGGGGGGGTGGTACAAATTCTATTACATGTGGCTGTATATGTGCCTGGATTAAAGGTAGTAATAGTTCTTTGATTTGGTGCAAAAGGTCCAGTATTCCATGTAATTGTTCCACTTAAACATTCTTTAACTGTAATAATAGTTGACTCTCCACTGCATATACTGGCTTTAGTAGCCTCCAAGTTAAATTGGGGAACAATTGGGCAAAACCTCATTTCTGCACTTCGGTTATCACATTGATGCCACCAAGAGTCAATTACAGTATTACAAAAAATTTTTGAACGATATTTACTGTCAACGGAAATATTTTTAACTACTATTATTTCTCCATCTTTTAGGGACTCCTTATCATTAAAAATTACAGGAACTATCATTGTACCTATCGAAGTAGGTATACTATATTCTACATTTTTCAAAAACAATTCTGAGTTATTGCTTCTTCTTTTATACAAATCAAAGGAAATATAACGTATTTCAGAGCGCCACGCACAATTAGAATTATGTTGCAATGCCTCAAATCCTAAAGAGATATTGTTGGTTTCATAACCTGTAATACTGTAAGGCTGCCATACATCTAAAGTCAAAACATCACAATCTGTAGCAGCAATAGAAGAATTAACAGTGCTATCCGTAAGTGTATTTACCCCTGAGGGAGTTTTCACATTTTGAATAATTTTAGATGCTACATAGTATGATGCATTAATGCCTGCACCTTTTGCACCTCTTAAAAGCTTAAACTCATTTAATTCATTAGCTTTTTCGAAGAATCCTCTAATTGCAAACTCCTGTCTTGGGTTTTCTTTTGTTACTTTGCCTTGTACAAAATCATAATAGGTTCCTCCGGTCTGTATAAAACCATCAGGCAAAAGCATTTTTAAGGTAAACTCATTAGAGCCTTCAAACTGAAACATTAGTGCATGGTTCACGTCTACAAATTCTGCCGTTATTTTAATTTCAAATTCTTCACCAATAGCTATAGAATCCTTGCTAGCACTTAGTCTGAACCGAACAGGGTCAAAAACCATGTTTTTTTCATTACTCTCAATTTTCCTGAAAGTATGCGCTACAGAATCATATTTATAATATTCTTTTTCATCTAACCCTAATAGCTCGTTAAGAGGGATTTTTTTATCTGCGGCAATTGGTAATGACTTTACAGGCAATGGTTTAATAGAACCAACGCCTTGTCCGATTCTGGAATTATCAATGACGGTGTTTTTTGAAACGGAATCGATATTGCTAATTGAGATAGCACTATTGCTTGTAGATGGCAACCTTTCTGAATCTATTGAAAATGCCGTTACAGATTCGATAGAAGTAGATGTACTACCGGTAGAATTGAGGGCCTGCAAAGTCTGATTAGTAGAATTTATTTTTTCTTCAGCAAAAACTTTAAGCTCTTTTAGCGGCCGTGTAAAACTAGCCATAAATAAGAAAGCCAGAAGAGAAATGAATAAGTGTCCGGGTTTAATGTTTTTCATACTTTTAGTAGTCAAAATCAAATCAATTTTATTCTTGTTTTGCTAAAATTTATTTTTTCTCCAGTTGTTCTACTTTTAATTTCAGCGCTTTTATTTCTTTATTCTGCTCTATCATATACAGCGTTAATTCCTCTACTTTCTTTAAGAGCAGTCGATTCATTTCACCTAAATCTTGGCCTTCGTTTTCAATTTCTCTGGCGGAGGGGATTTCGGGTAAGTGATTGTTTTTCTTTGTAAATTGTTCTATTTCTTCAAGACTAGGCAGTTTATACGTAGGGCTAAAGACATAGTCTGGCCAAGCACCATTTACCTGTTTTTTTACCTTTACTTTTTCGGCTATTATATTTCCGGCTACGGCTAGTTTATAATCGGTGGGTATAGTAGTTGTTCCTATACCAATCTGCCCATTATTTTTAACAACCAAAAAATTATCAAGATAGGATTTACCAATACTCCAATGGCTAAGCGCATCAGCACTGCCGTGCCCCCATAGCCCGCCCCAATCTGTGTCGCTGCTTCCTTTGAATCCATAATTCATAGCCCAAAATCCAACATCTGCTTTTATTTTCATCGTACCAACTCCAGTATCAAAAGCAATAGAGCGTGAACCACCTAATTCAAGACGTTTCGTAGGTGCCGCCACCCCTATTCCTACATTACCAGTATTACTTATGGTCATAAAAGTGCTAGAGCCATCATAATTTCTAAAGTTATGGCCAGAGGTAGCATCAAGACTTATTGCTGCGCTACTTATATGAATTAGCCCGCCTGTAACTGAATGGATAAAATTATTTGATTTAGCTGAATATATATTAAGTCCATTTGTTGCACTATCCGCACGAAAAAACCTTATTGCACTACCTTTATTTACTCTGATATCTCCATTAACATCTAACTTGTAAGCCGGAGCGAGCGTACCAACGCCAACCTTACCGTCTGCGCTTATACTCATTCTTGGGGCTGAATTAGTACCAAATTGTAAAGCTGCATTTTTATAATTAAAAACAGACATTACATTCGAAGAACTAATTCCGTAGCCAACATAACCATAATTACTACTTTCAGCTCTATATAATGTATAAGGTCTACCTCCGGTACCTATTGTTTCAATAGTCTGGACGGCGGCTATTGAAGTCGCATTGGTCGCTACATGTAATTTCGCTAACGCAGTAGTTAGTCCGATGGCTACATTACCATCTTTGTCTATTCTCATTCTTTCTGACAAGCTATTCATGCTTGCGTTTGCTGTCCCTGTTCTGAAAACTAAATGGGCCTGAGTGCTGTCTGAACCAGTAATAGAGCCAATACTATTTACATAATTATTAGCAGTGTTTGTAAACCCGATTCCCCCCAAAGAGCCACTTTTTACGCTGGCTCTCCCATCAATTAAAACTTCATTTTTAAATCGGTTTCTATATGGCACAGTCACTTGTGCAGTGCCTGTCAAGGCTTCATCAACTCCTTACGCACAGCTCAGGATACAGATAAGCTACTTAAATGAATGCTTATGTAAAGTCAGGCATTTCAATTCGCTGACGAGCTTATCAGCTATTTTCAATGTCTTGATTACATAAAAATTACATTTTACAATTCTTCATGAAACACATACTTCAACTCTATTGGAGATAACATAAGTGCAAGTAGTTGCAACCGATAATCACAGCGAATAAAAGAGTCGAATTTAAGAAAAATCAAACTTTGCAATAAATAAATGACTGAAGATAAGATTGGTATTAGTCACAACCATTAGCTTTAGAGTATTTACAGGTTTCAAATATAGTAACAGACATAAATGCTTTTCTTAAAAGGGTGTGTTGTTAATTTTAAGATGAAACAAAGTAAAGACAAAAAAGCTTTGCAAGCAATAATAGATGTGATTTTTTTAAAGGACAATCCTTAAAAAATATTACACAATATTGTGAAACAAAAATTCAGTTAATCAGTCAGCAATATATGTTCAATACAATTGTAAAAAAAGGCTATGCATTGAAATGTATCCGTAACGTAAATGGTTAAAACCTTTGTAAAATTGAATATGAGCGAAGATTCAAGCAATTTTTAATATTTTTTGGACCAAACTTAAAAGTTGGGAAGTAGAACTTGTTTAATATTATTTTCTTAGAAGAATAGATGCTCAAGAAATAGCTAATTTTGTTTTGCGGAACAAAAAGTCTAAATCAAATGAGCATCTTGAACAAAGATAAGATTAAAGACTTTATCTTGCCTTATCTGAGTATTGGTAAGCGAGGTAAAAACTTAACAGAAGAAAAGCGAATAAGTATAGTTTTATCAATTTTTCATCGTTTAAAAACGGGCTGTCAATGGCGAGAGTTACCATTAGAGAAGTATTTTAAAGAGCCTTACAGTTATGAATCTGTTTTCTATCATCGCCGGGCGACCCCGTTCAATAAATGGTGTAAGGATGGTTCATGGGAAAGAATGTGGGTTCATCTTTTAGAAAGCCATAAAAGTCATTTAGACTTATCAAGTATTCAATTGGATGGTTCTCAAACAAGAGCCAATAGAGGAGGCAGCAAAGTAGGTTTCCAATTTTGAAAGGCTGATGAAACTACAAACTTTCTGTATTTGCCTGATAATCAGGGTATTTTAGTAGCGATTTCAGATCCCATTAGTGGTGAACATCATGATTTAGCAGATATAAGAAAGCATTTTAATCATTTAGTAAGTTGGTTGAGGAAAGCCAATATTAGAAATGAAGGTTTATTTCTTAACGCAGATGCTGGGCGGTTCGCCGCTGCGATTTGATAGTCAAGAATGCAGACAGATTTGTAAACATTCTCAAATCGAAGCTAACATAGCTTTTAATACAAGAAATGGTTCAATTCATGCCAGAAATGAATATTTTGATGAGGTACTTTATCAGAATCGTTATGTTATAGAGCGAGCATTTGCATGGTTAGATGCTTTTAAGAGTATGTTTAAAAATTATATTGGTCATATTTCACAATCGATTAAGAATTATTTGGCAGTTGGCCCATAAAATCCAAGCTTCAGCACTTTTTGTAGTTTTTTCATAGAGACTGTAAATTAAACTGTGTCAATGTAAAGATTTAACAAAAATGTTAATTTTACTTTAAACACAGTTTTTTTATGCAAACTACAGAAGAATTCAATTTTGAAGAGTTCAAAAAAGACGCTATTAAAGGCATGTATGCAGGTAAAGCTTTAAATGGCGAAAAAGGGATATTCGCACCTTTACTTAAACACTTTTTAGAAACAGCCTTACAAGGTGAGATGGATGCTCATTTAAAGGATTCCAAATCACTAGGAGAGAATAATCGACGTAATGGAAGAACGAACAAGCGAGTAAAGAGCTTATCTGGCGAATTTGATTTAGAAGGTTCACGTGACCGTGCTGGAACGTTTGAGCCTATGATTCTACCTAAGCGTCAGGTTATTATTACAGAGGAGTTAGAAGATAAAGTTATTGCCCTCTACGGTCGTGGTGTATCCACCAGAGATATTACTGAGTACATTAAAGAGATGTACCAGATGGAGATTTCGGCTACTCAATTATCTTCTATTATTGACAAAGACTAGGTGTCCCCGTAATCCCTGCGATGAATGAATGGCGTACACGCCCCTTACAATCAGTCTACACTTTTGTTTATTTAGACTGTATGCCTTATAAAGTCAAGGAAAGCGGGCGTGTAATTACACGTGCTATTTACAACGTTTTAGGCGTAGATGTAGAGGGAAAGAAGAATTTAATAGGTATGTATATATCTGAAACAGAGGGTTCCAAATTTTGGTTATCAGTTATTACTGACCTCAAAACCAGAGGAGTAGAAGATATTTTAATTGCCTGCATTGATGGGCTAAAAGGCTTCCCTGAAGCTATTGCTACGGTTTTCCCTTTAACTCAAATTCAAACCTGTGTAGTGCATCAAATTCGTAATTCTCTACGCTATATCGCTGAAAAAGAAAAGAAAGAATTTATCTCCGACTTAAAGCCAGTCTATCAAGCAGTTAATAAAGAACATTTGTGAAAATCAAGACTAAGGTTGACTAATTACTTAAAACTTAAGAAATTAGTAATTATAAACTTGATTTAGTATGAGAGCAAAAGCTCATTCTGATATTCGTAGGAAACTAAAAGTTCCGCAGCGGCGGACCGTTGAACTACGCAAAAGAAATTGGTAATATCACTAAAGCTTGTAGGTATTTTGGTGTTTCCAGAGAGACTTTCTATCAATGGAAACGTGCTTATGAAGCTCATGGAGAAAATGGTTTGATTAATAATAAACCTTGTCCTGTGAATTTAAAGCTTCGTACACCTCAACATATTGAAGAGAAAATAATACATCTAAGAACTACCTACCATTTGGGGCAAAAACGTATTATGTGGTATTTAAGCCGTTATCATGACATACATGTTTCAGAGGGAGCAGTCTATTATGTTCTTAAAAGAAACGGGTTAAATAAATTGCCTAAAAGCCAGCGTAAAAGGTCAATTGTTCCATTTAAAAGATATGAAAAACAGGTTCCTGGGCATCGTATTCAGGTAGATGTTAAGTTTTTATCGTTTAAAGACCCTGCTGGTAAATTGAAGAAAATATATCAGTACACAGCTATTGATGATGCTACCAGAGCCAGGGCTTTACAGATTTTTCCAAAACACAATCAAGCTTCTGCGATCGAATTTATAGATTATGTTCGTGAGCGTTTTCCTTTTAGAATACATACAGTCCAGACGGACAATGGACATGAGTTTCAAGCCAAATTCCAACGGTCCGCCGTCGCGGTGGTATTGCGAAGATTTAGGCATGCAACATGTCTATATTAAGCCCAGAAGTCCGCATTTAAATGGAAAGGTAGAACGCTCTCATAAAACTGATGCTCAGGAATTTTACCAACTTATTGATTATACAGATGATATTGATATTCGAAAGAAGCTTCAAGAATGGGAGAGTTTCTATAATCGGCAGGCGTACCTGTGTCATAGACCTAATGCAGCATTAAATGGAAAAACCCCTTATGAAGTACTTAGAGAAAGATTAATTATTTATACACAATAATTTTCTTTTTCGAATCCCTCCTCACAAAAAAGGAGGGTTTGAAAAAGAAAACTTCTTCGTCAACCCTACTTTTGATTGACACATTTTAATGTAGAAGCTGATTTTCTAGGTTTCTTATGCTTTTTTCTTACATCTTCTATTTTAGGGAAGCCTTATGAGAGATAAGTAATTAAATATCAGCTTATTACGCAAAAAAAGAACCCCG
>NZ_JBBAYI010000010.1:0-251912 GCF_037153985.1 Emticicia sp. 17c | reverse complement strand
TATAGGTTTGGTCACTTACAATTTAAGCAACCGATACCCTTTTTCAAAATTTAAACATGCTCTAAGGTTGTTCTGAATAAGAATATTGAAAAAGACAGACTCAATGGAATCTGTCTTTTCGTATTTCCAATGTTTTCATGATAGCGGCTTCCTGTTCAAGCAAT
Organism: Emticicia sp. 17c; assembly: GCF_037153985.1. Classification (NCBI taxonomy): domain Bacteria; kingdom Pseudomonadati; phylum Bacteroidota; class Cytophagia; order Cytophagales; family Leadbetterellaceae; genus Emticicia; species Emticicia sp. 17c. The sequence continues at coordinate 251,748 of NZ_JBBAYI010000010.1, read as the reverse complement.
TCAAGCCAACGCGTTCGTACTACCTCTTTTGGGGTATATTCTTCTGCCAATTCAATAAAATTTCTGTAATGCCCCGCTTCCGAAATCATGAGTTCATGATAAAACTTTTTCAGGCCTTCGTCGGCTATATTTTCAGACAGCAACTTAAAGCGTTCGGCACTTCTGGCTTCAATTAAAGCACATAACAATAATTGCTCCATGAGCCTTGTATTATAGTCGCTGGTTTTCTGCAAGCAGCCTTGCAGTTTTTCAACGTATTCGTCTTTACGTTTGTGTGAAAGTTTGTATCCGCGCTTTCGCATTTCTTTCAAAACCCGCTGAAAATGCCCCCATTCTTCGGCCACTACGGGCGTAAGCGTTTCCACCAGTTTTTCTTTTTCAGGGTAACGTACAATTAAAGATATGCAGGAAGATGCCGCTTTTTGCTCACAAAAAGCATGGTCAATAAGTATATCCTCCAGATTCATTTCGGCTATATTCACCCAACGGGGGTCGGTGGGTAATTTCAGACCGAGGGTTGTAAGCGACTGCATTACTTATGGTTTACGATTTTTTACGGTATTTAACGATTTCTGTTTTTCTTCAATGGCAATTTTGGCATTTTCCAAATCTTGTAGGTTGGCTGTTTGCTCTTGCAGAAGTTTCTCAAGTTCCAGTTTGTTGTCTTCAATTTTTTTCAGCAGGCTTTCTTTCTCACGTTTATTTCTTTCAATATCACGAGCAATGCGGCTACCTGTTTTCTTCACTCTGTCATAATTCTTTTGTGATTCTCCGGCATCCTTTTCAGCCAGCCTTACATCTTCATATTGCATGGCATAAGTATAGAAGTCTTTCATGAGTTTTTCAACAGCCGCATAACCATCAAGCTCCTGCGAGACCGCCACCCCACCAATTTCGAACGAAGCGAATATTTTTGTTTTTCCTCTTTGTTCAGATATAATTTTGGAAGTAACAGTTACTGGTTCACTCGTTAAATCAGGAATACTAGCCGCCGGAATGGTGTAAGTCTCTTTGGTTTGTGAAACATTTCCGAATCTTGAAAGAAAAGTAGGCCAGTCTTTTTCAAGATACTTGTCTTCGATGCTCAGGGTCATATAAAACCCGTTTTTACGGTCTTTACCGAAAAGTTCAGACCCACTCAGAATTGTCTGGGCATCACACCAGTTGCTCACCAATGCCGCCACTATTAAAAACATTACTTTTTTCATATAGAAACAATATTTACTTTTTGACTTAAAATTATGTTTTTTGTAACACATTTACCGCAGCTAAACTTATAGATTTAGTATCTTTTTACAAACCAGAACTATTTTTTGATGCTGATAGTTTTCGGTAGCGAGCAGATACGTATCTCCACCATCTTTTATGCCTAGTTTTTTTCTGATTTCGTCGGGTTTTATCGGGAAATTGCGCGTGGTAATATTTGCCTGATTATAGGGCAGTTTCGATAGTATTTCCTTTTTGTCGAACTTACAAACGGCTTCACATTCAAAAACTCTACCCGGAAAACCAGCCATCAGTGTATCTGCCGTATACAAATGGCTGTTTGGTGCTAGTTTATTTAAGCCAAACACCTGTGCAATACTTTTAAACGCCCCTGCTTTCAAGATAGCGGCATTAGGTTCGTAAATATATTTTTGTGGCAAAACATACGTGGTGCTGGCAGCCTGTTCGGTTGCGTAATCAAAAACAAAACTTTGTCGCGTTGCGTCAGCCAGAAAATTCACACAAGTTATTTGAGGCGTATCGCTCGCAGCCCTGCTCAGAAACAATAGCTCTTTTACTTCATTTTCTACGGCTACTACATGTATTTGTCCGATACCTTTCAGTTGTTCGATGGCTAGTTTTATATCGAGCATAGGCGAATATTTCACCATGTACTCACCTAAAACAGCCTTAATACTCAGTAAATCCGGCTCACAGTCTTCTATCTTGAAAACCTTGTTCTGGGCGGTATCACGACGGGCAGGGTCCAGATAAAAATGTGTTTGCGCTAAAAGTGTTTCTGTTTTCAGGAAATCTGAGGCTTCCTGATTAGCTACTTTTATATTATTATAACCCAAAGCTGCAAAATTATGTGCCGCCACACAAGCTACGGCCGGATTCCGTTCAATATACATTACTTGTTTGTGTGTTCTGGCAAAAGCACAGGTATCAATGCCCATGCCACCTGTGAGGTCGGCAATAGTGTTATAGCTTGGAGAAGCAAAAATATCAGCCTTATAGGTTGCTGTCACCGCCGAAGAAGCCTGCTCAACCGATAGCGGGGGCGGGAAAATAACCTCTGCATTGGCATACCATTCAGGGAGCTTGAATCGTGCTTTTTGTCGGGCAATCCACTGGTCGGCAATAAGGCGAAGCAAATGATGCTCTATTTTTTTCTGGTTTTTCAAAAGAAAAGCCTGAATATCAGTTTCCTGTATCTGGTTAGCAAAATCTCTTGCTTTTTTCAAAATATCTAACTCCATATATTGGCTTAAGTATTCCGCTACGACATTTAATTCAGAATAACGAAGGGGTAAAAATACAATAATTCAGTAGAGGTATCAAAAGAATATACGTATTGGTATGAGCAAGGGCAGGTTTCTTCTGGCAAAGAAGCCTCTTTGTTACAAAAATTCTATTGCCTGCACTACTGATATTAATTTCTCATAAAATCTCCACAGTTTGATTTATACAAATTTTATCCGTTGTATATTTGTACAAATTTCAAGGTTTTTTCGTTAGTTTGTAACACAAAGCGAGTTAGCAACCTATTATGATTCAAAGATTATCCATTTTTATATTATTTCTCATCATTGAATGTTCGACTTTCAGCGAATACATTAAAGATTTCTTTGGTGACGAAATTACTTGTAACATGGATACTTGCGAAAGCGACGAGAATGAATCTGAAAACAAAGAAGAAGATAAAAAAGTAGAAGCCAATAAATATCTGATTTCTTTTTCGGGAATAAACTTTACTTTTAATTGCCTTCTTCCCAAGAAAAACATTTATTTTTTTGCTCAAGCCTCCGAACGCTTCCCCATACAACTGATACAATCTCCCCCTCCCAAAATTTAATTTTTCTACTACCAGAGAGAGACCGCAATCTCTTTTAAACACTCAGTATCTTACTATATAAATACCTGCGATATTTTGTGTTTTTGATTCTCAGTAGTCCTATTAACAGTTATGAAGAATCTGTTTACTGATTCTGGTTTGTATTTTATATGTACTGCACTTGCAACCATTATAAAGTATTACCTAAAACTTGACTGGAATTCCTGAACCATTTTATATACATTAATCTAATGAAATCTCAAATAAATTTCTCAAATCTAAAACACGATTTTCCGGCTGGGCTCGTGGTTTTTCTGGTAGCACTACCCTTGTGTTTAGGGGTAGCGTTAGCATCAGGGGCACCGCTCATTTCGGGTATTATAGCAGGTATTATAGGAGGTATAGTAGTAGGTGCTATCAGTGGTTCACAATTAGGCGTGAGTGGCCCTGCCGCTGGCCTTACTGTTATTGTACTGAATGCCATTACCGAACTTGGTGCTTTTAATTCATTTACGCTTGCGGTGGTACTGGCAGGGGTTATCCAGATTATTCTGGGTATAGTAAAAGCTGGTCTTATTGGCTATTACTTCCCTTCGTCTGTTATAAAAGGTATGCTTACCGCTATCGGAATCATTATTATTCTGAAACAGATTCCACACGTTGCAGGTATAGATCAGGATTATGAAGGAGACGAAAATTTTTTCCAGAAAGATGGAGAAAACACTTTTTCAGAGTTGCTGAACATTACCGAATTTTTTAATGAAGGTGCTTTGGTTATAGGCTTGGTTTCGATAGGTGTTCTTGTCTTATGGGATATGAGCTTCATGAAACGAAATAAAATACTTGGTGCTATACCCGGCCCACTGGTTGCGGTATTGTTAGGTATTTTTCTGAATAGCGGCCTGAGCATATTTCCATCTAACTTTCATTTACAGAGTAACCATCTGGTTAATCTGCCAGTTACAAAATCATTGTCAGATATAACCAGTTTTCTAGTCTTTCCCAATTTCGCAGCTATTTCAAATCCCCTCATCTGGAAAACCGCTTTTGTACTAGCTATCGTAGCCAGCCTTGAAACCTTACTCTCGGTTGAAGCTACCGATAAACTAGACCCCGAAAGCAGAATTACACCCACCAACCGAGAACTTATTGCGCAGGGTTCTGGCAATATAGTCTCGGGTTTATTAGGTGGTATCTCACTTACTCAGGTAATTGTTCGTAGCTCGGCTAATATTCAGGCCGGCGGTAAATCAAAGCTAGCAACCATTATTCATGGGTTAATTCTTCTGGTATGTACACTCAGTATTCCTACTTTACTGAATCTGATTCCGTTGGCATCGTTGGCAGCGGTATTGATTATGGTCGGGTATAAACTAGCAAAACCAGCTATCTTTAAATCTATGTTTAAAGAAGGCCCCGACCAGTTTGTACCTTTTGTAGCTACCGTATTAGCAGTAGTATTTACCGACCTCCTAACAGGTATTGGTATTGGTACAATGGTTGCTATGATTTACATACTTTATACTAATTATAAAGGCTCGATGTCGGTTATCAGAGACGGTAATAATGTGCTTATTGTTTTCAACAAAGATATTTTTTACTTCAATAAGTCGGAACTAATGCAAAACTTGGCTTCGTTACAATCTGGAGACACTGTTCTGGTAGACGGAACAAAAACTACATTTATTGACCACGATATTTTTCTAACTTTGGAAGAATTTCAGAATGAAGCCCGGGTAAGGAACATTCATATTGAATTTAAAAATATTAAGAGAAGAAAATTAAACTATCGAAAAAGTAATGGAATCGTATCAAAAACTCTTATTAGCGAATAAAGCTTGGGCCTCAGAAAAGCTTCAGCTTGACCCTACCTATTTCACAAAATTAGCTGCCGACCAGAAACCTGAATTTTTATGGATTGGATGTTCGGATAGCCGCGTACCTGCCGACCAAGTATCAGGCACCCAACCAGGCGAAATTTTTGTACACCGGAATGTTGCAAACTTAGTGATTCATACCGATATGAGTATGCTTAGCGTATTGCAATATGCCGTTGAGGTATTGAAGGTAAAGCATATTCTGGTTGTGGGGCATTACCAATGTGGTGGTGTAAAAGCCTCTATGACCAATAAAGATTATGGTCTTATTAACAACTGGCTCAGACATATCAAGGATGTATATTCTAAATATTGGCATGAATTACAAAAGATTGATAATGAGCAGGAACGTTTTGATAGACTAGTAGAGGTAAATGTAGTTGAACAAGTAAAAAATGTAGCCAAAACTACTATTGTACAAAATGCTTGGGCAAATAGTGAGTATCCGATGATTCATGGATGGGTATTGAACCTGCATACGGGTTTAATCAAGTCTATTATTGAAATTGAATCAAAAGATGATGATGCCCTTGAAGAAGTTTACAACTTTGATTTTGAGATGGGAAAAGTGAAGAAAGCATAATGTTGTAGACACTTGATGTGACAGTTTGCGTTTGTTTTTAAGGCGTCTGTCTGCGGGTATGTTTCGTATCCGTATAGATGGGCGTCTTTTTTTATATTTAAGCTAAACAACTGAATATCAGATTAAAACCTGATTAAATTAACGAAAACGATTGTACTATAAACCCAATTAAATTGTACAAAACAAAGATATTTTCTGGTTTTGATAAAGCTGCTCTTGTTTCATTTTAACGATTGCTTACTTTTGTAATAGTAGTTGTCCTGTATTAATACCAAATTGAACAGAAACCTGATGGTTAATCCGATTACCCATATAAGTTCTCGTAAAGTTCTTACCTTATCTGGGCTGGTTTTGGTATTGTTATTGAGTTTTAACTGCTCTTTTCTCACTGAAAATCTTCCTCTGGCTGCTTCGGCTAGCATTATTAAGCAACCTGTTACAAAAAGAACATTTAATTCTTTTTCGGTCTTTTTAAACAATCATTCTTCAAATAAAGCTGCCTTTGAAAGAATTATATTTTCGGATGATTTTCAGCCCGATGGATTTTGTAAAGTTGCCTATTTCTTTTTCAAGCCATTAGCCAATATTAAAAACTTAATTGATGCTGGTTATAATAATGTAATTGTTCAAAAACGGCATTTATATATTCTTTACTGTTCTTGGCGACACTTTACTACCATAAAATAAAGTATCAGGCTCAGTTTTTTCTTGCTATTAAATTCGGGTTATACGAACCCCATTCACACTACAATTTTATTTGCCTAGCCTATGCCCTTTTCTTGACAGGAAAAAGGGGTTATGGGGTTTTCCTACACAGAATGAGGGCAGGGTTTAGGTAAAAACAGTTACTCCAAAATGTACCGAGCAAAGCAGTCAGTTTTGCTTTTTTCTTCAAATTTCATTAGTTTTCTTCTTATTATTTTGTCTATTTGATACGTTTTCAATAAACAAATATCACATTAACAAATACCCACACAAAGCAGATTTTAAGTTTCTTTTAAAGCCCCAAAACGCCAAATCTCCCACATAAATTTCGTATTTTTGAACCTTTATCAGTAATATGCTTTAAGCATAAAAATAGTCTGGTTTTAGTTAGAGGAGTACAAAATCCTTAGATGCCTATGCCTATTGCTGAATCTCACAAAAATATACTTTTATGAAAAAACCTGAAATAGCCTTGCTAGGGCTACTAATTATTGTATTGCCCTTGTTGTCGAAGGCACAAGTACTGAAAGACGGAAAACTAAGCCTTAATGAAGATGGGTCGCGGTATGTAAAATTCACGATAGTAAACCAGACATGGCTACGTAATACCACATTTAACGAAGGAAGCACAGTTTTTGGCTATGCCAAGAAAAACGGTTGGGATATTGGAATCCGGCGTTTTAGAATGCAGTTTTTCGGACAATTAACCGACAAAGTTTTTATTTACTCACAAATAGGAGAAAACAATTTCAACGGAATAGCTGACCGCAAATTTGGCTTTTTTATTCATGATGCGCTGGGTGAGTATGTTGTTGTAAAAAACAAATTATCATTAGGTGGTGGGCTTGCCGCTTGGAGTGGCCTAGCTCGTTTTGCCTCGCCTGCTGTGGGAAGTATTTTAGGAGTTGATGCACCACTGTATCAGCAGTCGACCAATGATGTAACCGACCAGTTTCTAAGAAAATTATCAGTATATGCCAAAGGTAAATTAGGAAAATTTGACTATCGGCTGGTTTTATCTAACCCGATGGCATTTCAGAAAGCAGCCTCTTATAACGCAATACTTAGCCCCGATGTGGCAAATTTCTCATCAAAACCACCCAAGCTGCAATGGAACGGATACGTACAATGGCAATTTCTTGACCAAGAAGCTAATCTGACACCTTATATGACTGGCACTTATTTAGGCAAAAAGAAGGTGTTTAATATAGGTGCAGGTTTTGTGTATCAGCCCAAAGCTATGTGGCATTTAAGTACTAATAAAGCCGATACGCTAGAAACAAATATGGTGCAGTTATCGCTGGATGCTTTCTATGACAGCCCTGTCGGCATAGAGGGTCAAGCAATTAGTGCTTATGCTTCTATTGGGTATTTTGATTTTGGTAAGAACTATATCCGTAATCTGGGGGTTATGAACCCTGCTAACGGCACTACCCGTAAAGACATCATCAACGGAGCAGGGAATGCTTTTCCGGGCTATGGCACTGGCAATGTTTTTTATGCCCAGTTTGGCTACAAGTTAAAAGATAATTTGCTCGGCAAAACTACCATTATGCCTTATATCTCGTTACAACATAGTGATTACGAGCGGCTTAAACAAGGAATGAATTACTGGGATTTAGGAATAAACTGGTTGTTAAACGGACATACGTCCAAATTAACAGTAGCTTATCAGAACCGACCCATTTTTATAGCAGGCCCTAACGGGAAAGGCGAATTTAGCAACAGAAAAGGTTCAACTATAATACAATATCAGGTCTTTTTCAATTAAGTTAAAGCACCTATCTGTGTGTATACAGATAGGTGACAATTAACGTTTTATAGAATTTAGACGAAACATACTTACAAATTCAGCGAGAAGCCCCTCGATTACTCAAGGGGCTTTACTTTTCGGGTTACGTGCAAGTTTAACTGCATTATCTCTATATACCCACTCATAACAATTTCTCTATTACATACGTGCAGTTATTTGCATTATGCAAAAGTTGTTTACCAATTAATTAATTTCTACTATCCCCTAAGGGTGTTGAGTGAATTAGTATTGCGTAAAAACAACTAGTAAGAATATCTTTATTATGATTATGCTGGCGTTTTTAATTGCTAAAACACAGATAACTTTGTTTCAAGCAATTATTTTAAATATCTTTTTCCTGAACAATTTTTTTAAGCAGTTGGTGAATTTTTTGTTCCTGATATCCTTCAATAGCTTATATTACTATTGAAGGATAACTCAGGAGCTAGTTTTAATGGCTATTGAAGGCAATCTATAAAGTTGAAAATGCACTTTGGTAATATATACGAAGCCCAAAAGAATCTGGATTTAGTAAATTAAAAAAAAGTTTTATTTTTTTAATTTACAGAAAAACCTCCTATTAAATAACTCATTATCAACAACTTACAAAACAATAAAAAACTAAAAATATTTTCAAAATCAGGTCTTTAAGGCCACAGAAAACTAGCAGTTAGCCAAAATATAAACTACACTGATTCTATTATATGCTATTAAAAAAAATTATATTTGCTTAAAAACCATAGAAGGTACATGGATTTCCCTCACTGCCCCCAATGTGATTCTAGCCATATATCCAGAAACGGGATAGTAAAAGAACGGCAGCGTTACAAATGCAAAGACTGTGGCTATAATTACACAGTAGATAAATTGGGTAAGAGTATCGAAAGTTATTTTGTAATTAAAGCCTTACAGCTTTACTTGGAAGGCATTAGCTATCGGGAAATCGAACGCTTATTGGGCATAAGTCATGTGTCGGTAATGAACTGGGTAAAAAAATATCGAATTGTTGTTCCGTCCAGAAAAAAGAATTATAAACCTACAACTATAATTCTGACTTATACCGAACTGCAAGAATTTTACAGTAACAGAGAAAACCTCAAAGGCATAGGCATAATAATTACCGAATTTGAAGACAAATTTATGCTTATTAAATGGGAACGTACCAGAAACTGAACATTAACAACCCTTATATAAATAAAAATCATCTATTCCCTAAATACTATTTGTTCACTATGTCTGAAAAAAAACAAAAGTTAAGTTACATTATTGGTGCCTCTTCGGTAGGTACGCTCATCGAATGGTACGACTTCTACATTTTTGGTAGCTTGGCTACCGTTTTAGCTACCAAGTTTTTTCCAACTGATAACCCTACGGCTGCATTTCTGAATACACTGGCTACATTTGCGGCCGGTTTTGTTGTACGCCCGTTCGGGGCTTTATTTTTTGGTCGATTAGGCGACCTCATCGGCCGAAAATACACCTTTATGGTTACCCTGTTACTTATGGGCGGTGCTACTTTTGCCATCGGGCTGATTCCGAGTTATGCCACTATTGGCGCGCTAGCTCCTATTCTGGTGCTGTTACTGAGGCTTTTACAAGGACTGGCTCTTGGCGGAGAATATGGCGGAGCAGCCACTTATGTAGCCGAACACTCGCCGGCACACAAACGTGGCTACTGGACCTCATGGATTCAGACCACCGCCACTGTTGGCCTTTTTGTATCGTTAGGTGTAATTATGGTTACGCGTACGTCAATGTCAAAAGAAGCCTTTGAAGAATGGGGCTGGCGGCTTCCTTTCCTGATGTCAATCTTTATGGTTTTTATTTCTTTTCTGATTCGGCGCAATATGTCGGAGTCGCCGCTTTTTGCTAAAGCCAAAGCAGAAGGCAAAACCTCGGCTAATCCTTTGAAAGAATCGTTTGGCAATAAATTAAATTTCAAATTTGTACTTCTGGCACTTTTTGGGGCAACTATGGGGCAAGGGGTAATATGGTATACAGGCCAGTTTTATGCTCAGACTTTCCTGTTAAAAACCTGTAATATTGATGACGTTCAGGCCAATAGTATCATGATGTGGGGCTTGTTATTAGGCACACCTTTTTTTATTGCATTCGGAGCTTTGTCCGACAAAATAGGCCGAAAAGGCATTATGCTGGCCGGAATGTTTCTGGCGGTTCTATTGTATCGGCCAATTTTTGATAAAATCTATCAGACCGCGAGTATCCAGAACAAAACAGAGGTTGGCACTTCCGATAAAACTACGGTTCAGGTTGAGTTAATTGCTAAAACCGTAGCCGACTCGCTGATTACTACCACAACTATTCATGATTATGAGGATGGTAGCCTCATGAAAGAGGTTGTAAAAACAACAGTGCTGGCCGACAAGTCTGTGGCTACACCTAAACCCGAAGTAAAGAAAACCATTCTTGTCAATAATAAAGATAAATGGACACTGATATTAATGATTTTCAGCCTAATTATTTTCGTCACAATGGTTTATGGGCCTATTGCAGCTTTTCTGGTAGAAATGTTCCCGACAAAAATCAGGTATTCGTCCATGTCATTGCCATATCATATAGGTAATGGTGTTTTTGGTGGCCTGATGCCTGCCGTAGCCACATTTTTATCTACCCAAGCCAACGAAGCCAATACAAAAGCACAAAATCTGGGGCAGGCCATCATTTATGACAAGCCTTACCTTCAAGGTTTATATTACCCAATTATTATTGCGGGTATCTGCTTTTTTATTGGCCTTATTTATATTAACGGAAAAGACCGCAACATACACGACTAACCCTAAAACCAATTTTTATCATGAACACTTTAAAGAAAATATTAGGCATAATCTGGATACTCACTGGTTTCAGCGCAGGTGTATACCTCATTTATTTTCAAGCCTTGCCTCTTTGGAAAAATGGCGGTAACGATTTAGTGCTGGCTATTATTTATACCTTTATTCTGGCACCTATTATTTCATTAGGAATGTCGATATTTGGTTATTATGCCCTTCAGGGCGAATACAGCATAAAAGGGCAAGATAAATTATAGAAAGTAAGACCAACTTATCTATGCACCGGCTTCTATATGGCCAGTAATACAAAACTCTTAAAAATAGTACTTATTCTCTCATTTTTAGGGTCTTTATTACTGGCTTTTTATATTTGTAATGTTGTTTATATACCCTAACAGGTTTCTCTGGGGATGTGCAAAATCATTAAAATTCCTAAAGTTGCCTATCAGATTATAGGATAATTTATATAGAAACAACGATATTTGCAAATCGCAACGTGTTGGAGTACTTATACATTATTTATCATTACCCTCTTATTAAATTATGCTTATTCAAACCTTCGAAGAGTATCAGAAAGCCTATGAAGCCAGCGTGCAAGACCCTGAAGGCTTCTGGGGCGAAATCGCTGCTAATAATTTTGAATGGAAAAAACCATGGAAAAAGGTTTTAGAATGGAATTTTACAGAACCTAAAATAAACTGGTTTGTAGGTGGTAAATTAAATATAACCGAAAACTGTCTCGACCGCCATGTCAGAGAAAAGCCTCAACAGCCAGCTATCATCTGGGAACCTAACGACCCCAACGAAGATAGCATTACGCTTACTTACCGCCAGCTTTTCGACAGGGTTTGTAGCTTTGCAAACGTACTGAAACGCAATGGTATTCAAAAAGGCGACAGGGTATGTATTTATATGCCCATGATTCCTGAGTTGGCCGTTGCAACACTTGCTTGCGCTCGTATCGGGGCTATTCACTCAGTAGTTTTTGGGGGGTTCTCTGCCTCTTCCATCGCCGACCGTATTAATGACTCACAATGTGTGGCTGTTATAACTACTGACGGAGCTATTCGCGGAAACAAGGCAATTCCGATGAAAGACACCGTTGACGATGCCTTAATCGGATGCCCGTCTGTAAAGAAAGTAATAGTGGCTACCCGCACCCGCACGCCTGTCAGCATGATTAAAGGCCGTGATGTATGGTGGGAAGAAGAAGTAAAATACGTTAATTCTGATTGTCCGGCCGAAGAAATGGACTCCGAAGACCCTCTGTTTATTCTTTATACTTCTGGCTCAACAGGCAAGCCTAAAGGGGTAGTACATACCTGTGGCGGCTATATGGTTTATTCGGCTTATACTTTTCTGAATGTATTTCAGTATAAACTTGGTATGGTTCATTTCTGTACCGCTGACATCGGCTGGATTACAGGTCATTCTTATATTATTTACGGGCCATTGGCTACTGGTGCTATCTCGCTTATGTTTGAGGGGATACCAACCTACCCCGACGCTGGGCGTTTCTGGGAGATTGTCGAGAAACATCGGGTAAATATTCTTTACACAGCCCCTACGGCTATACGCTCACTAATGGGCTTTGGTACAGAATATGTAGACGGAAAAGATTTAAGCTCACTCAAAGTGCTGGGTTCAGTAGGCGAACCTATCAACGAAGAAGCATGGCACTGGTATTCAAAAAATATTGGTAAAGATGCCTGCCCTGTAGTTGATACATGGTGGCAAACCGAAACCGGAGGCATCATGATTTCGGCACTTGCCGGAATTACACCCCTAAAACCTGCTTGGGCATCGCTTCCACTACCGGGTATTCAGATGATGCTCGTTGACGAACAAGGAAACGAAATTCTTGGTGGAAATGTAAGTGGCAATTTATGTATTAAATTTCCGTGGCCATCTATTATCCGTACTACATGGGGCGACCACGAGCGTTGCCGTACAAATTACTTTTCGGCTTATCCTAACCTTTATTTCACAGGCGATGGAGCCATGCGTGATGAAAACGGATTTTATCGTATAACAGGCCGTGTTGATGATGTACTGAACGTATCTGGCCATAGAATTGGTACGGCTGAGGTCGAAAACGCCATTAATATGCATACCGGTGTGGTAGAATCGGCAGTTGTGGGTTATCCGCATGATATTAAAGGACAAGGCATTTATGCTTATGTAATTTGTGAAAGCCACCTGAACGATGCTGAGTTAACCAGAAAAGATATTCTGGCAACGGTATCAAGGGTAATTGGGCCTATTGCCAAACCCGATAAAATTCAGTTTGTTACAGGTTTGCCTAAAACGCGTTCGGGGAAAATCATGCGTCGTATACTACGTAAAATTGCCGAAGGCGAAACATCAAACCTCGGTGATACAACTACCCTACTCGACCCTAATGTGGTAGAAGAAATAAAAAATGGCGCACAATTATTGAAGTAATATTTGGCTCTATAAGTTGTATGGCTACTCCCCTTGTCTGAACAGGACGAGGGGATTTTTTTATAATTTACTTCTCAAGCATCATACCTTTCTTTAACGTTTCTACCTTTTCATACTAGCTATAAAGCTAGTTATCAGTGATTTCCGCCTTAAGAAAACATTAATAAATCCTATATATTAAAAAAATAACAACATTTTACTTGTCACAACAATTATTTTTATTTTATTTTGTACGCAAAACAATAATTGTCTTAGCAAATATATGCCTATCTATCATAAATTAGGGAAAATACCTGCGAAGCGCCACACGCAATTTGAACAAGCCAATGGTAAAGGGTTATATTACGAACAACTTTTTGGTACAATTGGCTTTGATGGCATGTCGTCTTTGATGTACCACATTCATCGACCTACACAGGTGATGAAAATATTAGGCAGCCAAGATGTAACCCCTGTGCTGGCAAAAGAAACCCCTATGCTAATGATGCGCAAGCTAATTGGCTTTGATATTATGCCAAAAGATGATTTTCTCGAAAGTCGGGTAGCACTTCTGGTAAATAAAGATTGTACCATTGGCTTAGCGGCCCCTCGACAATCGCTAACAGATTACTTTTACAAAAATGCCGATGCCGACGAATTGCTCTTTATCCATAAAGGCTCAGGCACCTTACGCACACAAGTAGGAAACATTACGTTTGAATATGGCGATTATCTGATAATACCAAGAGGCACAATTTACCAGATAACTTTTGACACAACCGATAACAGGATTTTCTATGTTGAGTCTCATTCGCCTATTTATACGCCTAAACGCTACCGCAATTATTTCGGGCAGTTACTAGAACATTCGCCATTTTGTGAACGAGATTATAAATTACCGGAAGCACTCGAAACACACGACGAAAAAGGAGAATTTTTAATAAAAATAAAAAAACAAAATCAACTTAGTAGCCTAGTTTATCAGTACCATCCTTTCGATGTTGTAGGATTCGATGGATACAACTATCCGTGGGGTTTCTCAATCCATAATTTTGAGCCTATCACAGGGCGTATTCATCAACCCCCACCAGTGCATCAGACCTTCCAGACCGACGCTTTCGTTGTTTGCTCATTTTGCCCGAGGCTATATGATTACCACCCAAAGGCAATACCAGCCCCTTATAATCATTCTAATATCGACTCCGACGAAGTAATTTATTATGTTGATGGAGACTTTATGAGCCGCAACGATATTGCTCAGGGGCATATTACACTACACCCCGGTGGCATTCCGCATGGGCCACACCCGGGTACTATGGAACGTAGTATTGGCAAAAAAGAAACACACGAACTAGCCGTAATGGTTGATACCTTCAGGCCACTTATGCTAACACAAGAGGCTTTAAAAATTGACGACGGAAAATATTTTCAAAGTTGGGCAGAATAAAATTCCACCATAAAATACTTACAATTATGCTTCATCAAACACTAAATAGTACAAATACTTTAGAAAAAACAGATTTTCTGCCTATTAACGGGACAGACTATATCGAACTCTATGTAGGTAACTGCAAACAGGCTGCGCATTATTACCAATCGGCATTTGGTTTTCAGCCACTAGCGTATGCAGGGCTTGAAACAGGGCTGCGCGACCGTGAAAGTTATGTGTTGCAACAAGGCAAAATCCGCTTAATGCTTACCTCGCCCTTACACGGTGGCACCGAAATTGGTAAGCATATTGATAAACATGGCGATGGCGTAAAAGTAGTGGCTCTTTGGGTTGACGATGCCCGCGATGCTTATTATGAAACCATTTCGCGTGGGGCTAAGCCTTTTATGGAACCTGTAACAGAGCAGGATGAGTTCGGAACCGTAACCCGTGCCGGAATACACACCTATGGCGATACTGTACACATTTTTGTTGAACGTGCAGACTATAAGGGCATTTTCCTGCCTCATTTCCGAGCATGGACACCCACTTACCATCCTTCGCCTGTTGGCTTAAAGTTCGTAGACCACATGGTAGGAAATGTAGGCTGGAACGAAATGAACGAATGGGTAAACTTCTATGCTAATGTAATGGGATTCAACCAGTTAGTTAGTTTTGACGATAAAGATATTTCGACAGAATACACCGCCTTGATGAGCAAAGTGATGTCGAACGGCAACGGCAGAATCAAGTTTCCGATTAATGAGCCAGCCGAAGGTAAAAAGAAGTCTCAGGTGGAAGAATACCTCGATTTTTACGAAGGCCCCGGAGTGCAGCACCTTGCAGTAGCTACTGATGACATCATCACGACGGTTACACACCTAATGGAACGCGGTGTTGAGTTTTTACGTGTACCCGACAACTATTATGACGAACTAAGAGGCCGTATTGGTGATATAGACGAAGAAATTGAGCAATTAAAATCACTGGGAATTTTGGTTGACAGAGACGATGAGGGGTATCTTTTACAGATTTTTACCAAACCTATCGAGCCACGCCCAACAATGTTTTTTGAGATTATTCAGCGTAAAGGCGCAAAATCTTTCGGCAAAGGTAATTTTAAAGCTCTTTTTGAAGCCATCGAAAGAGAACAAGTTTTAAGAGGCACTTTATAAATCCAACCCAATGATGAACCAGTCTTATGAATCTTATACTCCTGCCGACCATCAGGTATGGAATTTATTGTTTGAGCGGCAAATCAATAAATTGCCTGAACTGGCCAGCAAAGCGTATCTGGAAGGTATCAGCAAAGCAGGATTCGTAGCCGACCATATTCCTGATTTTGAACAAGAATTAAACCCCAGATTACAAGCCCTCACGGGTTGGTCGGTGGTTGGAGTTGAGGGTCTGGTGCCTATCAAAGAGTTTTTTGAGCTATTGGCCGAAAAGAAATTTCCGGCCTCAACTTGGCTAAGAAACCTTGACCAACTCGATTACCTCGAAGAACCCGATATGTTCCATGATACTTTCGGCCATGTGCCTTTGTTAACCAATCATGCTTTTTGCGATTTTCTTGCTGAATTCAGCAAGATTTCACTCAAATACATTGAAGATGAATCGGCCATTAAAATGATGCAGAAACTTTACTGGTATACCGTAGAATTCGGGCTGGTAAAGGAAGACAACGAACTGAAAATCTACGGGGGTGGCATTCTTTCGTCAAGTGGAGAAAGCGAATACAGTTTATATAGCTCTGTTCCTGCAAGAGTTCCTTATCATATAAAGGAAATTATTGCCACAGAAATTAAAATAGATGAGTATCAGAAGAAATACTTTGTGATTGATTCCTACGAGCAACTTTTTCATTCATTACCTGAATTTGAAAAAGTTTTAGAGCAACAATTATTGGTATGCCAATAATTAAAGGTTTTTCCTACTTTTGTAAAATATTTTGCCAATAAAAATTATTGTTACAAAATATTATATTACTAAAGTATTGACCAACAACAAAAATGACGCACTCTGATCAACGTTCCTATTTTTTTAAAATCGATACCACTATCAAGCGTATTCGCAGTTTTATGCAAAAGGGGCTTACCGATAATGGCATTGACCTGACAGTTGACCAATGGGTAGTGCTTGACCACATTAAACCCAAACCAGGAATCAGCCAGAATGACCTTGCAGTTGATACAGCCAAAGATGCTCCTACTGTAACTCGAATTCTTGATTTATTGGTAGAAAAAAAGCTGGTAAGAAGGCAAATGGCTGACGACGACCGAAGAAAATTTAATATTTACCTGACCGAAGAAGGAGAAGAACTACACGCAAAAGCCTTAGTAGTAATTGGAGAAATACGGAGGAAATCGTGGGATGGGCTTACTGATAATGATTACGACCAACTTGTAAGAATTATGAATACCATTCATAAAAATGTGAGTTAAAAACACTTCGGCAAAAATGTAAAAAACATTGATGAAGACTTGGTTAGAGATTCCGGCGGAATCTGACTTTTCTATTTATAATCTTCCTTTCGGAATATTCAGTAAAGGCAAAAATGCTCCTCGTGTAGGCGTACGCGTAGGAAATTATGTGATAGATTTAGAACAATCAAGAAAAGCAGGTTTGCTTGATATTCCTCGTAATATTTGTAATCAACCTTACTTGAATGCTTTTATTGGCTTGGGCAAAAAAAAGACTAATGCCGTTCGCTTACAGCTTCAGGAATGGCTTATCCAAGATAATTCGCCGCTACAAAGGCATTTTAATAAGGTTTTTTATAAAATTGAAGAGGTATATATTCATCTACCTCTTAGAGTTGGCGATTATACAGATTTTTACTCTAGCCTTGAGCATGCCACTAATGTAGGTAAAATGTTCCGGCCTGATAACCCACTGGTAGCTAACTGGAAACACATCCCTATTGCTTACCACGGGCGCGCCAGTTCAATTGTAGTTTCAGGCACAAATATTATTCGCCCTAAAGGACAAATAAAGCTACCTGATACCGCTAGTCCTTTATTTTCTGCTACCAGAGAAATGGATTTTGAGGTAGAAATCGGTACTATTATTGGTCGCCCGTCAGACTTGGGGCATAATATTACAACTGCTCAGGCCGACGAATACGTTTTTGGGTTTGTTCTTTTCAACGATTGGTCAGCCCGAGATATTCAGCGTTGGGAGTACCAGCCCCTAGGCCCATTTCTGGGCAAGAACTTTGCTTCTTCTATTTCTGCGTGGGTGGTTACGCTTGAAGCCCTCGAGCCATTCAGAACAGAAACACCTGAGCAGAGCCCTGTCCCCCTGCCCTATTTACAGTTTGAAGGAAAAAGAAATTTTGATATAAACCTAGACGTTTATCTTAGGCCACAGTCAGGAGACAATTACTGTATTTCACGAACAAATTCTAAATATCTATATTGGAATACCGCCCAGCAGATAGCCCACCATACCATAAATGGCTGTAACCTGAAAGTAGGCGATATACTGGCTTCTGGCACTATAAGTGGCCCAACTACTGGCTCTTGTGGCTGTATGCTTGAGCTTACCACAGGTGGTAAACAACCTTTGCAATTAAATAATGATACAGTAAGGGCTTTTCTGGAAGATGGAGATACCCTGTCAATAGAAGGATACGCAGAAAAAGATGGTATCAGAGTAGGTTTTGGTGAAGTTAGCGGCATGATAGTAGCAACTAATTAATTTTTTTGTAATTTCCCACCATAAAACACTTCTGTTACTATAACATGCTAAAGGCGTAACCCTATGACCAACACTATCATTATTATCATTTGTGCGCTTATCCTGATTGCTTATTTATTTGATATTTCGTCAAAGAATACAAAAATTCCGGGGGTAGTACTGTTACTTTCGGTGGGTATTCTTTCACAGGTAGTTGCTACCTACTGGCAGTTAAGAATCCCGAATCTGGAACCTTACTTACCCGTAGTTGGTACTATCGGGCTTATTCTGATAGTATTAGAAGGTTCTCTTGAACTGGAAATAGAGCGAAAAAAGAAAAAACTTTTTGTTACTACTGTTACAAGTGCGTTTATAGGGCTTGTGATTTTCAGTATAGTATTAGCCTTAGCGTTATTCTACTTTACGCACAAGCCTTTTCTGACTTGCATGATAAATGCAATTCCGCTCGGAATCATCAGTAGTGCTATTGCTATTCCGAGTGTTAAAAATTTATCAGCCGAAAATCGCGAATTTGTTATTTATGAAAGTTCGATGTCCGATATTCTCGGTATTATCTTTTTTAATTTTCTGGTATTACACACATCATTTGGCATAGCTACGTTTTCATCGTTCTTTTTTGATATTGCCATCATTATTATATTATCTATTGTGGCTAGTATAGGCTTAGGAAGCATGATTAGTAAGTTAAATCATCATATAAAGTACATTCCTATTGTCACTATCCTGATTCTGTTCTATGTCATTGCTAAAGTTTATCATTTGCCTTCATTAGTATTGATTCTGATATTTGGCTTGTTTCTGAACAATGTACATTTAATTAAATTCGATTTTCTGAAAAAATGGATAAACGCTGAGAGTATAAAAAAAGAAGTTGATGCCTTCGAACACCTCATTGCCGAAGTAACGTTTGTTATCAGATCGTTCTTTTTTATCATGTTTGGTTATTATACCAACCTTCAAGACCTGTTAAGCCTTAACGACTTTATCAATGCCATCATCATTGTTGCTTTTATTTTTCTTAGCAGATACTTAATTTTTTATCTGATGAAAATAAAGTCAGACCCGCTGCTTTTTATTGCACCGAGGGGTCTTATTACTATTCTGCTATTTCTGGCCATTCCGAGCGAACACCAGATTTTAGAGGTCAATAAGGGTTTACTTACTCAGGTTATATTTCTGACGGCCTTTGTGATGATGTTTGGCCTTATTCGCAACAAAAAAACTGTTTAATTATGCTCACACTTAATCCGAAAGAATTAGAATCACGCGTTTTTTATAGTTACCTCACGGGTACAGTCGCCCCACGACCCATTGCTTTTGCCAGTACTATCGATTCGGCTGGAAATGTTAATCTGAGCCCTTTCAGTTTTTTCAATATAATGGGTATTAATCCGCCCCTGTTGGTATTTGCACCAAATAATCGTGGTCGTGATGGTTCCAAGAAAGATACTACACTTAATTTGGCCGAAGTACCCGAAGTAGCTATTAATATGGTTGACTACGCCATGGTGCAGCAAATGTCGCTGTCAAGTGTTGAGTACCCTAAAGGAGTGAACGAGTTTATCAAATCGGGCTTTACACCTGAGCCTTCTCTTTTAATAAAACCTCCGAGAGTGAAAGAGTCTCCGGCGCAGTTTGAATGCAAAGTAATTGAGACCAAAGCCATTGGCACCATGAATCTTTATATTTGTGAGATAATTATGGCTCATTTCTCTGAAGATATTATTGGACAAAATGGTAAAATAGACCAGCGTAAAACCGATTGGGTGGCCCGTATGGGAGCCGACTGGTATGCGCGCATCAGCGAATCGGCTATGTTTGAAGTAGAAAAACCAAATACTAAAATAGGTATTGGCTACGATGCTATTCCGGCAAGTATTCGTTTATCGAAAATTCTGACAGGTAATCATCTGGGGCAACTAGGCAATATTGAAGCCTTACCAACGCAGGAAGAAATTATTGAATTCGGCAAAAATCGAAAAATGCAGGATATTTTTGAGCAGGCCACAAATGGCTGTGCATTTTTAGATAATCTGCTGCATGATGAAGCCTCTCGTTTATTAGCTCAGAACCAAGTAAAAGAGGCTTGGCTGGTATTGCTTCAAAACCCAAGCCTTACGACTAATTAAAGGCGGTAAGGCTTGAGTTTACTTGTATGCTATTTTTTACTTCCGCCGAACATCTTGAACATTCCGACAAGAATTAGTACAATTACCAATATTACGACAAAAACGCCTACGTTAAACCCTGCTTTAAAAATACCTGCAATGGCCTCACACGACGACAATACAAAAAGGAAACAGATGGCAAAAAGAAAATTGATTAGTCTCATGATATTCTAAAGTTTAAAAGTGAATTTGTTAGGCATAAATACTAAAAAACTGTGCCACCTCACGTATAAACCTTAGTTGAAACGTTTATGGGGTAGGTTTCCAGCGAAAAGATTGATTGTCGATGGCCCTCATTGTACATAAAACGCCATCCAGATGGTCATATTCATGCTGCAATAATTCTGACAAATCATTGTCTACTTGCCAGACCTGCTCTTGCCAGTTTTCATCTAAATACCTTACTGTTAGCCCCTTATGCCTCTTGACCCGAACCAGTAAATTCGGAAAACTCATGCAGTCGTCCCACAGTTCAAACATTTTTTCACTAATATTTTCCAACACAGGGTTAATAATTACAATCGGGCGGTCAATATTGATATAAATGAGGCGTTTCATGATACCCAGTTGTGGGGCAGCAATGCCTCTGCCAAACTTATATTTCGCCCTGATTTCCTGCATGACGTTATGCAGGTCGGCTACCCACTCTTTCACCAAAGGTAATTCATCCTGAGTCACTGGCGCACAAACTTCATAAAGGCGAGGGTCGCCCAATAAAACTAAATCTTCTAGGTGTTTCATACCGGAAATTAAACAAAAAGTCGCATTTTTGTCTTAATATTTATCTTTAAGAAGCTAATCTGACAATTTTTAACAAATATTAACGAACAAAGTTAAACTAATGCCCAAACATTTTTCGTTTAACCGAATGCAATAAATTTTTATGCTAATGAAAAGAATATATCTGCTAATTTTTCTCTTTTGCTCGACACTAAGCTATGGCCAGATGGTTACTCAAATGCCTGAAATTGATGACCAAAGTAGTTACGAAGTAGATATAACCAAAGTAGTTATTAACGATGAATACACAATAATTTACTTCAGTTATCAGTACAGTAATCGTAACAACCAGAACTTTAATCTTCCATTCCCTTTGCCGCGCCGCCAGCAACAGCAATCTTCGGCAACTATTTCGATTAACCCGAAAAGCTACCTGAATGGGAATGGTAAACGATTTAAATATATCAGAGCCACTGGTATTCCTGAGTTGCCAGACGCTAAACCTGTGGTAGCTGGTGAGGTGTATAAATTTACAGTTTATTATGAAAAACTTGACCCGGGCGTTGAATTATTTAACCTTATTGAAGGTAAAAACACACCCGAACAGACACTGCATTTCTGGAATTTTTATGGCGTACATGTGCGTAATCCGCTCAAACCAATAGTTGCTGACCTTAAATTAACCATCAAGGGAAAAATACTAGATGCCAAAACCCAGAAACCTATTACAGGAAAAGTTGTGTACCAGTTTGACAAAAACACAAAAAAAACAGGTTCAGTGTTAGTTAACCAGTCAGGCGATTATACCTTTACCCTAAGCCCTGATGCTTACACCCTGACGGCCTCGGCACAAGGCTATGAGCCAGCGCAAGCCAGCCTTGATTTGTCTAAAATTAAACGAAGCCAGCAATTTACTCAAAACCTGTACCTGTCTCCTGTTACACCAAAGCCCGAACCTAAACCTGTAACAAAAGTTGACAAAGAGCCAGAAAGCCCTAAAACTGATGCTGAAATAGCTACGCTGCCTAAGGAGGAAGTAGCACCAGTAAAAGTTGAGGAAAATAAATTCAGGTTGGATAAAGTATATTTTAACATTGGTGAGTCGGGACTGTTGCCTGCCTCTTACGTACAGCTTGATGGGCTACTGAATATGCTAAAAGAAAGCCCTAAAATGAATATTATGATTGAAGGGCATACCGATAACATTGGCGACCCTACACAAAATAAACGCCTTTCGCTTGAAAGGGCCTTTAACGTTCGGGAATACCTGATAGGCAAAGGAATAACAGGCAGTAGAATACAGATAAAAGGGTATGGCGATACTAAACCTATTGCCAGCAACGACACCGAAGAAGGCCGAAAACAAAACAGACGTGTAGAATTTATTATCTTGAATCCTTGATAACAGGGGCTATGTGCCCCTGTTACTAAAATCTTATATTTTCAATAATATCGGTAGCTATCATACTTACCATACCTCTGGTTTGGGCTGTTCGGTCGCCAGCTAGGCCATGCTCATAAACTCCCAAAATAGCTGCTTCACTGGCCGGATAACCTTGTGCCAATAAAGCCAGAATAATCCCTGTCAGAACATCGCCACTACCACCTTTTGCCATACCAGCGTTTCCTGTCGAATTAAAATGAATAGTGCCGTCAGGCAAGGCTACGGCAGTAAAAGCCCCTTTCAAACATACAACACATTTATATTTAATGGCAAAAACCGACAAAATTTGTAGCTTCTCATAATCATTATCCCATTTTTTACCAATCAGCCTTTCAAACTCTTTGGGGTGTGGGGTCAGAACAGAATTTTCAGGAATCAAATTTAATAGTTTTTCATTGCTTGCTATTATATTCAACGCATCGGCATCTATTACCAAAGGAGCTTTAGTATGTTTTAACAGTTGTTCTACCAACCGAATCGTTTCGGGTTTATTACCTATACCACACCCTATGCCAATAGCCTGATAGAGTGTAAGGTCTGGTAGTGTTTTCAGGTAAGTTTCATCTTCGGTAGGTAAGCACATCGCCTCAGGGATAGCCGTTTGCAGCACGGCATAGCCACATTTAGGGGCTGCTATGGTTATTTTACCTACCCCCGACCGCAAACAGGCACGTGTAGCCATAACAGCGGCCCCAATCATGCCATAACTACCTGCCATCATAAGCGCATGGCCAAAATTTCCCTTATGAGCAAATCTGTTGCGAGGTTTTATTAATTTTTGTGCCGTAGGGCTATCAGTATACACAAAATCGGTTTCAGTCTGATTAATAAACTCTTCGTTAAGCCCGATGTTTACTACTTTCCATTCACCTACATATTCGGCATTTTGTGGTAAAACAAAAGCCAGTTTTGGTAACTGAAAACTTACTGTATAAGTAGCCTTAACAATGGTATCCTCTTTCTTATTTGGCGAATCAGCAAACAAACCCGTAGGAATATCAACCGCTATTATTTCGGCCTTACTTTTATTGAGTTCTTCAACCGTTGCCTGAATCAACCCATTGATTGGTCTTGAAAGCCCAGCTCCAAGAATAGCATCAATAACTAAAAAATCTTGTTTAAACGCAGGTATTCCCTTTTCATCTGTTACATACTTTACAGGCACGAGGTTTTGAAGCCTGTGTTCATTGATACGAAAATTATCTGAGCTTTTCTGTGCATAATCAATAACAAAAACCTCAACCTCATAGCCCACTTTATCAAGCATTCGAGCAATTGCCAGCCCATCACCTCCATTATCACCCAAGCCACACAAAACTACAACCTTCTTCGACCCTACCGGAAAACGTTGACTAATATCGTTAACAAAAGCACGGGCAGCCCTTTCCATAAGGTCAATTGAAGCAATAGGTTCATGGGCAATAGTATACGCATCTGCTGCTTTTATCTGCGACACAAAATCTCCTTTTTGTGTCTGCTTTCTTGTTAATAAAATTTTCATCAATTTTGTATAATCATTTACATGGCTTTATTTCAAAGCAAAATTAAATTTAGTTTTTTTATTTAATAGTTTTGTCAACTACCTTTACAATTGGTGGTGTATGAAAGCACAACAATTGCCAATAACTAAAACCAGTAGTAACCTTTTTTAATCTAATTCATACAGAATCTATGTCAGAATTTATTAGCGGTATTCAACAAGTCGGGATTGGTGTCAGAGATGCAGGCAAGGCCTGGAGTTGGTATAATCGAATATTAGGACTTAACGTTCCATTATTTGATGATGTAGCCGAAGCAAAATTAATGACCCCTCATACAAATGGTATCATCAGACAAAGACGTGCTATTCTGGCTCTGAATATGGCCGGAGGTGGCGGAGCCGAAATCTGGCAATCAAAAAATCCTGAGCCTATTGCTGCTGATTTCACCCCTGAATTAGGCGACTATGGTATTTTTTCGATCAAGATAAAATGCCTTGATATAGAGAAATTTGCCGCAAAACATCAACTTAAAATAGAAACTTCGCCTGAAAACAAATCACATTGCTGGTTACAAGACCCATACGGGAATCAGATACAGATTATAAAGGATAATTCGTGGTTCAGACCAAGCGATAGCCTCACAGGTGGAATTGCAGGCGTAATAATTGGTGTGAGTGATATTGACAAAGCACTGAAGTTATATAAAAATACACTTGGCATTAGTGAGGTTGTTTATGACAAAACAGGTAATTTTCCTGATTTCGCAACCCTCGGTAAAGAAAACACGTCTTTCAGACGAGTTCTGCTCCGCAAAGCCATGAACAACACAGGGGCATTTAGCCGTTTATTAGGAAATGTTGAGATAGAACTGGTACAGGAAATTAACCCTGCTTCTAAGCCAAGAAAAATATTTGCAGGCCGTAGCTGGGGAGACTTAGGCTATATTCATTTATGTTTTGATACCTTAAACATGGATGGCCTTAAAGAACTTTGTGCAAAAAATGGTTTCCCATTTACTGTTGATAGCAGTGATACCTTTGATATGGGTGAAGCTGGTGGGCGTTTTACCTATCTGGAAGACCCAGACGGCACTCTGATAGAATTTGTTGAAACACACAGAGTACCTATTGTCAAAAAAATTGGCTGGTATCTGAACCTGAAAAAGAGAAAAACCCAAAAACCATTGCCCGACTGGATGGTAGCAACAATGGGTTGGGGTAAAGTAAAAGAGAAAGAATAAACAGCAACGAATAAGATTCATTGAAATTGAAAAAAAATATATTTTTTTTCAATTAAAGTTTTTAAGCAAGCCATTTTTTTTTATATATTAGCACCAACAAAGACAACAAATGAAAAATCTGTTCGTTTTTTGGTTTTTACACTAGAATATGTTAATTTTGCACTCCGATTAGGCGAATGCTGGATTTGTACGGTTCAGCCGCTTCACTAAGCGAGAAAATTTATAATCTAGTAAATAAAAAGACAATGGATTTGATTAAATTGGTTGAGTCAGAGTTTGCTCCCAAGAGAGAAAAACACCCAGATTTTAAAGCTGGTGATACAGTAGATGTTCACGTTAAAATCTCGGAAGGTAATAAAGAACGTATTCAGGTTTATACTGGTACTGTTATTCAGCGTCGTAATGCTGGTACAAATGGCGAGAGTTTTACCGTTCGTAAAATCTCAAATGGTGTAGGTGTAGAAAGAATTTTCCCTATCTTATCACCAAGTATTGAGAAAATTGAAGTAGTTCGCCGCGGAAAAGTACGTCGTGCAAGATTATTCTACTTACGCGGAAAACAAGGTAAAGCTGCTCGTATCAAAGAATTAAAGAAATAATGTACATCTAAAATAAAAATTTTGAATCTTAGATTTAACTTTTTTGTTTTATAGATGTCTAAAGATAAAAGTAATAGCTTTTTCATAATTTTGTATGGGAAAAGGTCGCTTCTTTGAAGCGGCTTTTTTTGTATCTGAACAGTTCAGAATATTACTTCCCAACCGAATTTTGTTATACAGTAAATTGTTACCCAGTAAATTGTTAATAAACCATGAATACAGAAAATTATACAGGCACTTTTTATAAATATCAGGGTACAGGTAATGACTTCGTTATGATTGATAATCGTAACGGTCAGTTTCCTGTAAACCAGCCATTTATTGAACACCTATGCGACCGCCGCTTTGGTATCGGGGCCGACGGCCTTATTCTACTCCAGAATGACCCTGATTACGACTTCCGTATGGTTTATTTCAATGCCGACGGCCGCGAAGGAAGTATGTGTGGCAACGGTGGGCGTTGTACGGTACGTTTTGCAGAAGACCTCGGTATTTTCAGCCATAGCACAACTTTTATTGCCGTAGACGGCGAACATAAAGCTACCGCTAGCACCGAGGTAATTTCACTAAAAATGGGAGAAGTACATAGTATTGAACGTCATGAAACCTACGACTTTATGAATACTGGTTCGCCGCATTATGTACAATACGTTACAGACATCAAAAATTTCGACGTATATAATGAAGGGAAACATATAAGATATGCCGAAGAATGGGTTAAACGTGGTGGCACCAACGTAAACTTCGTTGAAGTAATAGATGCTGAAACTATTTATGTAAGAACCTATGAAAGAGGTGTTGAAGACGAAACCTACTCATGTGGCACAGGGGTAACAGCTTGTGCGCTATCGGCTAGTTTAAGGCTTAATATGCAAAGCCCTATAAAAGTAATTACCAAAGGTGGCAACCTGCAAGTATCTTTTAATGAGGATTTTACAGAAGTTTACCTTGTTGGTCCGGCGAATAAAGTTTTTACTGGCAATCTCTGATTTTTTTGCACTAAATAAGGCTCATATTTTGGTTAATTTTCAGAAATTGATTTACTTACATATTCTTACTAACATTAATAAATCACTTTTTGCATGACCAAATTATTTACCCTTCTTGCTGTACTATTATTAGTACAACCTACTGCTATTTTTGCCCAAAAAGACAAAGAAAGTGAAATCAAGCTCGATTCCAGCTTTATTAAAATCTTAACTATTTTAAAAGACCTCAAATACGAACCCGAAGGAAAAGTTATTCCGCTGGGTGAGATGGGGCAAATTAAAGTTCCGAAAGGTTTTAAGTTTCTTAACGCTAAACAAAGTAAACAAGTGCTTGAAGATATCTGGGGAAACCCACCTTCAAACGAAACACTTGGTATGCTATTTGAAACTAACGGTTCTCCTGTTGATTCTGTCAATAGCTGGGCTTTTGTTATTCAGTATGACGGCATTGGCTATGTAAAAGATGAAGATGCCGATGACGTTGATTACCAAGAACTCATGACTGACATGAAAAAAGAAACCAGCGAAACAAATGCAGAAAGAAGCCGGCTTGGGTATCCTACTGTTGACTTGGTTGGCTGGGCTTCTACCCCATTTTATGACAAAGACCGTAAAACTTTACACTGGGCTAAAAACCTGAAATTTTCAGGCGAAGAAACAAATACGCTTAATTATGATGTTCGGGTATTGGGCCGTAAAGGGTTATTCTCTTTAAATGCTGTTGGCAGCATAGACAACCTGCCACACATTAAATCGAAAATTAATGATGTAATTGCCTCAGTAGAATTTTCACAAGGGAACCGTTATCAGGATTTTGACTCTAACATCGATGAAATCGCCGCCGTGGGTATCGGAGGGCTGGTAGCTGGCAAAGTACTGGCAAAAGTTGGTTTCTTTGCGTTAATAGCTAAGTTCTGGAAACTAATTGTTGGTGGGCTAATTGTTGCAGGTGGGGCAATCAGAAAATTATTTACTGGTAGAAACGAAGACACTGAAACTACGTAAACCCTCGCCGCTTTAACGGTATAAAATAAAAAACGAAGATAACATTGATGTAAACAGTTAACATCTATTATCTTCGTTTTTTATTTCAAAGAACTTGACTATAAAATTTTGTTGATAAAATGACCGAATTTGTATTAACTATCGAGTGGAAAGGATTTGAAAAAGATAAGTATGTACATACTGTTCTGGAAGATAACATTCTGCCACCATATATTGCACAATGCAGGTGGTTTGCCGGCAAAGCCCGTAAAATCAAGCAATTAAAAGTGCGGCATGTAGTACATTTTGAGGCGTTTATTTTCATGGTTTTTGAGGCACGATACGAGGAAGGAGATAGCGAATTTTATCTTCTTCCTCTTTCATTTATTGAAGAAGGCACTCAGGAGATTCCACAAAAAGGGATTTTGAGCAAAGCTACCATGGATGACAAAATGGGGTATCTGGTTGATGCTATCTATGATGTACTCTTTAGAGATGCGCTCTTTGCTGCAATCTATCATCAGAAACAGATTAGCCAGTATAACCAAGATTCCCTCGCTTTCGCTAAAGGAAAGGCATTGGTCGAAGAGTCGGACAGTATTTCCTCTATCTTACCTGCCATAGATTCTTCAAATTCAGCGATGATTTTTGGAGGTAAATATTTTCTGAAACTGTACCGGAAACTTTTTTCAGAGGTAAACCCCGAAGTAGAGATGGTTGAGTTTATTACTCAATATTCTGAGTTTCGGAATATACCGCTTTTCGCCGGAAGTGTCACATGGAATCGTAAAGATGAAGCCGCTACCACCTTCTGTGTCATGATGCAGGTGGTAGAGAATATTAAAGATGACTGGAGTATGACGGGCGACTACCTAAACGATTTTCTGGAAGCATTCGTGGAAGGTAATTTTCAGATTAAAGAATCTGTTTTTGATAAAGTTTCTCTTCTGGCTCATCGCACGGCACAAATGCACTTGGCTTTATTTGCCTTACGGGGTGCCGACAATTTTAATGCTGAACCTTTCGACCGTCAGTATAGAAGGTATCTGCATGAAAAATTTGAAAATCTGCTCGACCGCCGCTATAATCTTTTAACCGATAATTATCTGAAACTTGATGAACAGGCACAGACATTAGCTTGGGTATTTATGGAATCAAAAGATTTGATACTTGATTTCATCGACCAGATATTAACACGCCCTTTGTTTTCTTACCGCACTAGGATTCACGGAGATTATCATTTAGGGCAGATTCTGGCAACAGCCAACGACCTTGTAATTATCGATTTTGAAGGAGAACCCGAAAGCAGTATCGCCGAACGTAAAATCAAGCATTCGCCGCTCAAAGATGTGGCCGGCATGATTCGTTCATATCATTATGCAGTTTCTGCCAAGCTGTTCAATTCGGCTGAAACCAGCAAGAAAGATGCCGCTATTTTACAGCGGGCTGCCGACAGATGGTACAAACTTATTAAAGATACTTATCTGGAAGAATATCTTTCTATGTTCGGGTCGCCGCATCCTCTTTTTAAAGACCTAAACGAAGTAAACTATCTTTTACTATTCCATTTGCTCGAAAAAGCTATCTATGAATTAGGCTATGAAGTTAATTATCGCCCAACATGGGTTAAAATTCCGCTTAAAGGAATTGTGGAAGTAATTAATGAAATAGAAAAATTAAGAAGATAATTATGCAAACATATTTTCAGAAACTTTTTGAACATGAACACTGGGCAAATGTACAGGTAACTGAGGCTTTCCTGAAAGCAACCAACCCACCCATTAGAGCCTACGAAATTCTTTCGCACATGGTGGCTGCACAGCAAACATGGATAAGCAGAATCAATGGGGTTTTGCCTGCTGTAAAAGTATGGGAAACATTTGACAGAGATCTATTGATAAGCTTATTTCATATTAATTTTCATGCTATTGAGCAAATTCTGGCAAACAATGACCTAGAAAGGGCAGTAAGTTATCAGAATTCCAGAGGCGAAACGTTTACCAATACTGTCAACGAAATACTAACTCAATTACTCTTACATGCTTCTTATCATCGTGGGCAAATTGTTTTACTTTTAAAAGGGCATCTGGAAATCCTCCCTACTACCGATTATATTTTTTATATAAGATAACCGCATTATCATGAATCAT
Source organism: Emticicia sp. 17c (assembly GCF_037153985.1). Lineage (NCBI taxonomy): Bacteria > Pseudomonadati > Bacteroidota > Cytophagia > Cytophagales > Leadbetterellaceae > Emticicia > Emticicia sp. 17c. The sequence continues at coordinate 221,626 of NZ_JBBAYI010000010.1, read as the reverse complement.
ATTCCTTCATTAACTGATATTTTAGCTACGCACGAAAAAATTAAACCCTACATTATACATACCCCTGTACTTAGTTCTGAAAAAATTAATGAGCTTGCAGGGTGTGAAGTTTTTTTTAAATGCGAAAATCTTCAGAAAATAGGTGCTTTTAAGGCACGTGGTGGCATGAATGCTGTTTTATCGTTAAGCCCAGAAGAGCAGCAAAAGGGAATCACTACACATTCATCAGGAAATCATGCTCAGGCTATTGCATTGGCAGCGAAAGCGGTTCATACAAAAGCCTACATTGTTATGCCTCGCAATGCACCAGAAATAAAGAAAAGTGGGGTAAAGTACCTGAATGGAGAAATCATTGAATGTGAACCTACGCTCGAAGCTCGTGAAACAACTGTTCAGCAGGTAATTGACCGAACAGGGGCAACTTTTATACACCCGTTCAATAATTATGACGTTATTGCAGGGCAGGCAACTGCTGCCGTAGAACTTATTAATGAAGTAAATACCCTTCAGGTAATTATGGCACCTGTTGGTGGTGGTGGCTTATTAAGCGGAACAGCTTTAGCTACACATTATTTACTACCTGATGCCGAAGTAATAGCCGGAGAACCAGAAGGTGCAGCCGATGCCATATTGTCGTTCAAAAGCGGAAAAATAGAAAAAGCTCCTTATATCAAGACTATTGCAGATGGTTTATTGACAAATCTGGGTGATAAAACTTTTGAAATAATAAGAGCTTATGTAAAAGATATTATCACCGTCAGTGAAGAAGAAATTGTTGCAGCCATGAAATTAGTATGGGAACAATTAAAAATTGTTATCGAGCCTTCTTCTGCGGTGCCTTTTGCCGCACTTTTGAAGCAAAAAGAACGCTTTGCAGGTAAGCAGGTTGGCATTATCTTGACAGGTGGCAACGTCGATTTAGGAAGTTTGCCTTTTTAAAGCCCCAAACTTAGTTTTCTTGTAACAAGTTGGTAAAAGTAAAGGTGTTTCCATCGAATAAGCCCAAATCGCTTAGTTTTAACGATGGAATCACCAATAATGCCATAAATGAAAGACTCATGAAGGGTGAGGTAAGGCTACTTTTTAACTGCTGCTTAGCAAAAGTATCAATCATTGTATAACTTTCGGCAATTTTATAACCATCTTCATTACTCATTAAGCCTGCCACAGGTAAAGGCAATACTCCTTTTTTGCTGTTACTAACAGCCGATACCCCTCCTTTCTCACGAATAATTAAGTTGATAGCTTCACAGATTGACTCGTCGTCTACTCCAACGGCAATTATATTATGAGAGTCATGTGCTACCGACGATGCAATTGCCCCTTCTTTCAAGCCAAAACTATGAATAAAAGCCACGGCTGGTCTGGCATTTGAGTAACGGTTTACTACTACCAATTTTAAAATGTCTTTCTCTGTATTGCTTACTATATTGCCATTTACAAGTAAGGGTTCTATAAAAAACTCTTTAGTAATTAGTTGACCATCAATGGCTTCTATGACTTTTAGCTGGCTGCTTGTAGCTGGAGCCTTAATTTCAATCTGATTAGGCTCAATGGGTGAACAGACAAAATTATTTACTACTTTGCTTTGAATGTTCTCAATCAATGATAAACCCTTTTCAGCTACTTTCTCGCCATTGATGTATGTCTCAAGTATAGTAAAATCATCAAGATTATCGACCCTGATAAAATCAGCCCAATCTCCTTCACGCAATAATCCTATATTCATTCTGTAATGCAGCACAGGATTAATTGTTGCCATACGCAATACTTTAAACTTATCAATACCTTTGGCGATGGCTCGTTTGATTAACTGATTTATATGCCCTTCTACCAGATTATCAGGGTGTTTGTCGTCAGAACAAAACATCATATCTGAATAATAAGTATTAGCTAGCGGAATTAGTTCTTCAAAGTTTTTGGCGGCACTACCTTCTCTAATCAGGATTTTCATGCCCATTTTTAGCTTTTCGAGTGCTTCTCCTTTTGTAAAACATTCGTGGTCCGTTTCTATACCTGCATCAATATATTTTTTAGCAGACGCACCTCTTAAACCTGGTGCGTGGCCATCAATAGGCTTATTAAATGCTTTGGCTAAAACCAATTTCTGCATCACTATCGGGTCTTCGTTTAACACCCCCGGGAAATTCATCATTTCAGCCAAATACCCCACTTCTTTATAAGTAAACAAATGTGCAATATCTTCGGCCGTAACAGTTGCGCCAGCAGTTTCAAAAGTTGTAGCAGGTACACACGAGGGAGCCCCGAAACAATATTTAAAAGGCACTTTCTGTCCATCTTCAATCATATACTTTACCCCTTCAACCCCTAATACATTAGCTATTTCATGCGGGTCAGAAACAGTTCCTACTGTGCCATGTACTACTGCCAGCCGTGCAAACTGGGCCGGAGTTAGCATTGAACTTTCGATATGGATGTGTGCATCAACCAAACCCGGAAGTATATAGCTTTCGCCAACACGTTCTTCTCCAATATATTTTATCTGTTGGATTCTATTATTTTCTACCGTTATTTCTCCAAATTCTATAATTCCATCAAAAACATTAACAATATTGGCGGTATGGGTTGTCATTTTTTTAAACACGCATTTTAGGGTAATCAGACATTTAAAAAATGAATATAAAACACTTTTTAATAAAAGGCTAATATTCAGGAAAAATATAATTTAAAGGTAAAAAATAAGTATTGAATCTGATACTTTTCAATAGATTTTACGTTTAAAGAGATAAATAGCACAATTGCTGAAAAAACAAACAAAAATATGGATGAACTAGAACAAAAATTTGATAAAAAACGTCAGTTCGACTTAATAGCTAGCTTAGCTATTGATGCCTTAGGTATGGCAACTTACATTTTGCCCGCATTAGGTGAAACTTTTGACATTGTGCTGGCTCCTGTAATTTCGGCATTAATATATGCTGTACACCGAACCACCTTCGGTGCTGCCTTTGGTTTTCTTGAAGAGATTATTCCTTTTACAGATATTATTCCGACGGCTACCATCTTGTGGGTGTATCGGTATGTTTTCAAAAAGAAAGAAACCTTACAGGCTTTTATGGAGAAATTTAACAAGAAAAATAAGAAAACGATTATAATTCCTGCAAAATAAAGGTTTCAATAATCTGATAGGCACTAATACAAAAAATCCTTTCCTGACTACGGAAAGGATTTTTTTATATAAAATATTCTGTTTCAAAATTAGAAGTGTCTTTCTCCTGACTCACGTTTACCTAACATTACGGCTCCGGCCATTGCCACAAGAAACAAAACTGAAACTAGCTCAAATGGCAACAAGTATTCGCCGTATAAGGATTTACCCAACACCTCAACCATACCACTTTGCGAGTTATAGTTTAAGGTATTTATAGGTTCGCGTTCGGCTCTGCGCAAGAAAATAATCAGGATACCTCCCAGAATTACGGCCGTAACAACTGCTGCAAAAATGGTCTGGTCTTTCTTAGCTTCTTCTGCTTCTTGCCTTAAATTAAGAAACATGATAACAAACAAGAATAAAACCATGATAGCCCCTGCATAAACAATAATATTAACGGCTGCCAAAAACTGCGCATTTAATAAAATATAGTGGGCTGATAACGAAAAGAAAGTCACTATCAGGTAAATAACGCTATGAACAGGGTTACGAGACATAACCGTTCCTAAAGCTCCGAAAAGCGTCAGAACCGAGAGAATCGCAAAGGTGTACCAAATTGGCGGCAGGTGTAATAAATTTTTAAGATTTTCCATATTAAAAATGTCTCAAAAGCGGTAATACTGATGAGTTAAGAATTTTTCCAAAGTTTCATTGCATCTTCTTTCGTCCATGCGTCGCGGTGATAACGTTGATTCGGGTCTTCAACCAGTTTATCTTTACCATAAATTACGTCTTCGCGTTCAGTGAACACAGGCACGAATTTATCATGGCGCAGATAAATAGCTTGTTTCGGGCAGGCTTCTTCACAAAGGCCGCAGAAAATACAACGAAGCATATTTATTTCATAAACTGCCGCATATTTTTCTTCGCGATAAAGATGTTCTTCGCCTTTTTGTCTTTCTTGTGCCACCATCGAGATAGCCTCAGCCGGACAAGCTACTGCACACAATCCACAAGCGGTGCAACGTTCGCGTCCTTCTTCATCTCTTTTTAAAATATGGTGTCCTCGAAAAACAGGCCCTAAATATCTTTTTTGTTCAGGATACTGAATCGTTGGCTTCTTTGAAAAAAAGTGTCGGATAGTAATCCCTAACCCTGCTGCTAAAGAAGGGAGATAGCTTCGCTCGAATAAACTAAGCTCACTTTTATCTGTTTTTTTTGCTCTATTAGTTAATTGCATAATTTTATTTTTCAAAACAGGTTTCGGACTCTGTGAATCTTGATACCTCGCATGAGTGTTAAGCACCCAGAATTGCTGCCTTTTTACGCGGACGCATAGCCCAGAATATAGCAATAATCAGAATCATAACTGCCAACCCAACCCAGATTCCTATTAGTTTATATCCTGAAAGCATGGCAACTGCTGTAACAATCAGGTTTCCTATTGAAAGTGGAATTAGGCCTTTCCAGCCAAGATTCATTAATTGGTCATAACGGAAACGTGGAACTGTCCAACGAACCCACATAAAGAAAAATATTCCAAACAGGATTTTTGTAAACATGGCACCAATACCTACAAAGGTAGCAATATTATGGCCTACTACATTACCAAATGTACCTACTAATTGTGTTTGTACCCAATCCATACCCGGATAGTTATAACCACCAAAGAACAAACAGGCTGTTACGGCCGATGAAGCAAACATATTGATGTACTCGGCGAACAGGTAAAAGCCCAGTTTCATTGAGCTATATTCTGTATGATACCCTCCTACTAGCTCGGTTTCACACTCTGGTAAATCGAAAGGTGTACGGTTACATTCTGCAAATGCACATACGATGAAAATCAAACAACCTAACGGCTGATAGAAAATATTCCAGTTAAAGCCATGCTGTTGCTCAACTATGGTGCGTAACGATAATGAACCCGCCATCATTAAAATAGCAATGATTGACATACCCATGGCTAACTCGTAGCTGATATTTTGTGATGCTGCACGAATAGCTCCTAACAGCGAGAATTTATTGTTAGACGCCCAACCACCTATCATTACACCATATACGCCCAGAGAAACAACTCCGAAAACATATAGAATACCAATATTTATTTCAATAGCTTGTACGTTTACGCTTTTTCCGCCAATCAAGAATGATTCGCCGAATGGAACTACTGCGCTTGACATCAATGCTGTAAACATTGAAAGCGAAGGCCCTAAGATAAACAACCATTTATCGGCTTGTGCCGGTATAAACTCTTCTTTAAAAAACATTTTGCCGGCATCGGCCAATGGTTGTAATAAACCACCCCAACCTGCACGGTTCGGACCACTTCTGTCCTGAATATAACCTGCTACTTTACGCTCTGCCCAAGTTGAATAAGCGGCAATACCGAGCGTAATGGCAAAAATCACTAAAATGATAAGGGCTTTCCATAGAAACATTGTTTCATTTACCCATTGCATGAAGTCATTCATATCTAATCAATTACTTGTGCCCAAAATATTTTTCGTCTTTGGCCATTAAAGCCTTATAATCGTCTGATTGTTTTATTTCGCTCATTTCATGTAGATACGGGCGGTCATCATCAATCTTTTTGTATTGTGACTCAGCCAGTTTCAAGGCAAAATCAGGTTTTTTAACCAGATTAGCTCCATATTTATTCGCTGAAATAACCGACGCACGTGATACCTTCGTTGGTCCTTCTATTGTCCAGTCGCTTGTTTTCTTTCTCTCAAAACGGCAGGTATTACAGATAAATTCTTTTACTTCGCCCCATTCGTTTTTACGGGCAGTTACTCGAATCACTTCATCTCCTCTGTACCAAAGCTGTACTTTGCCACTACATTTTTCGCAGTCACAATGTGCATCTACTGGTTTTGAGAACCAAACTCGGTTTTTGAAACGATATGTTTTATCAGTTAAAGCTCCTACGGGGCAAACATCTATTACGTTTCCTGAGAAATCATTATCAATGGCTTTTCCGATATAAGTAGAAATTTCGGCGTGGTCGCCACGATTCATCACACCATGTACACGTTTATCTGTAATCTGGTCGGCGGTATATACGCAGCGGTAACACAAGATACAGCGTGTCATGTGTAACTGAATATAAGGGCCTAAATCTTCTTTTTCGAAGGTACGGCGGTCTTCTTCATATCGGGTTGTACCTACACCGTGTTCGTAAGAGAAATCCTGTAAATGACACTCTCCTGCTTGGTCGCAGATTGGGCAATCAAGCGGGTGGTTTATTAATAGGAATTCAACTACTGATTTTCTTGCATCAACAACCTGAGCATTGGTATAGTTTTCAACCACCATACCGTCCTGAATAGGTGTGATACACGAAGCCACAAGTTTAGGCATTGGGCGTGGGTCTTTTGCTGAACCTGCCGTTACTTTTACTAAACAGGCACGGCATTTACCTCCCGACCCTTTCAGTGGTTCGTAGTAACACATAGCCGGAGGGGCAACTTCCGGGCCTATTTTACGCGCAGCCTGAAGAATGGTTGTTCCGGGTGGCACTTCCACTTCAACGCCGTCTATTGTTACTTTAAATAATTGAGGGGCTGTATTTTCCATAAAATCAAATTTCTTAATTCAATATCACACAACTTATGCTAAATAAATTGTTTTTATACCAATACGCTGTTCATATAAACGGCACCGGGTTTGGTAGCTTCTGCCGGATGTGTTACATGCCACTCGAACTCATCACGGAAATGGCGGATAGCCGAAGCCACAGGCCATGCTGCTGCATCGCCAAGCGGGCAAATGGTATTTCCTTCGATTTTCTTAGAGATGTCTACCAATAAATCAATATCGTGCATTGAGCCTTTGCCATGTTCCAGACGGTTAAGTACTTTTTGCATCCAGCCAGTTCCTTCACGACAAGGAGAACATTGTCCGCACGATTCATGCTCATAGAAACGGGCAAAATTCCATGTATTACGCACAATACAAGCCGTTTCGTCAAAAACGATGAATCCGCCAGAACCTAACATGGTTCCGGTAGCGAATCCTCCATCTGACAATGACTCGTAGCTCATGAGGCGGTCATCGCCGTTGGCAGTTTTAAGGAATAATTGCCCAGGTACGATAGGTACAGAAGACCCACCCGCTACTACGGCTTTCAGATGATGACCTTTACGAACGCCCCCACAGTACTGGTCTGAGTTCAGGAATTCGTCACAAGTTAAGCCTAATATGATTTCATAGACACCCGGGTTATTAATATGCCCCGAAGCCGAAATCAATTTAGTACCTGTACTTTTACCCACACCAACTGCAGCGTAGGCTTCACCTCCATTATTGATAATCCACGAAGTAGTGGCTATTGATTCTACGTTATTTACTACGGTTGGGCATTGATAAAGACCTTTTACCGCTGGGAAAGGAGGTTTGTTTCTTGGGTTACCTCTTTTACCTTCGAGTGATTCCAACAGGGCTGTTTCTTCTCCACAAATGTAAGCTCCACCACCCGGATGCACCACTAGCTCTAAATCGAAACCACTTCCTAATATGTTTTTGCCTAAAAATCCGGCTGCTTTAGCTTCTTCTATGGCTTTTTCAAGAATACGAATCACGTACATTAATTCGCCTCTTACATAAATAAAAGACTTATTGGCTCCTAAAGCATAGCTTGAAATAATCATCCCTTCTATTAACAGATGAGGGATGCTTTTCATCAGATAATGGTCTTTAAAAGTACCTGGTTCTGATTCGTCGGCATTACAAACCAGATAACGCGGAACACCCTCTGGTTTAGCCAGAAACGACCACTTCATACCCATAGGGAAACCTGCACCTCCACGACCGCGAACACCTGATTTTTTCACTTCTTCTACCACTTCGTCAGGAGTCATTTTTTTCAATGCTTTCTCAACGGCTGTATACCCACCTTTTTTGCGGTAAACCTCAAAAGTGTCGATACCCGGGGTATTAATATGTTCGGTTAATATTTTCATGATTCTATCTTGGCAAATCAAAAACTCTATTATAGAATTTAAACTTACTCTAAATGAAAATTAAAGTAGTAATGTTTTTATTTTGATAATTCTTCAATTATCTCATCAACTTTTTCGTTGGTCAGGTTCATGTAGTATTTCTCACGAATCTGGAAACAAGGTCCCCAACCGCAAGCCGCCAGACACTCAACCTCTTTCAATGTAAATAAGCCATCCGAAGTGGTTTGTCCCTTTTTAACACCTAGCTTCTTGGTCAGGTGTGCATATACCTCTTCACCACCCATAAGTACGCAAGGGCCAGTGCGGCAATATTCAATTACGTGTTTACCAACTGGTTCCAGATGGAACATTGTGTAAAAAGTGGCTACTTCATAAACTTCCACAGGCGTGATGTCAAGCAATGAAGCTACGTAATCCATTACGTCTTGGCTCATCCATGCAAATTGCTCCTGCGCCAAGTGCATGATTGGCATAAGGGCCGATTTTTGTTTACCTGCCGGATAACGGGCTATCATTTCCTGAGCTTTAGCCAAACGTTCAGGAGTAAAAGCTATTTTATTATTGGTTTCGGTCATTTTCTGTAATCAAATTTTATGCATCTAATTCACCTGCAATTACATTCAAACTACTCATAATTGCGATGGCATCTGAAATGGAAGTGCCTTTGCACATTTCAGGATAAGCCTGATAATAAATAAAACAAGGGCGGCGGAAGTGCAAACGGTATGGTGCTCTGCCACCGTCGCTTACCAGATAAAATCCTAGCTCACCATTTCCACCTTCAACAGCATGATATACTTCTCCTACCGGCGCATCAATTTCACCCATCACTATTTTAAAATGATAGATAAGGGCTTCCATACTGCGGTATACTTCTTGTTTTGGAGGCAGATAATAATGTGCTTCGTTGGCGTAATAAGGCCCCTCTGGCAGATTCTCCAATGCTTGTTTGATAATCTTGATACTTTCCCACATTTCCTGATTTCTTACCATGAAACGGTCGTAAGTATCTCCGTTATGCCCTACTGGAATATCAAAGTCAAAATCCTGATAAGATGAATACGGCTCCATTACTCTCACATCGTAGTCAACACCTGCCGCACGAAGGTTTGGTCCTGTAAAGCCATATTCCAAAGCTCTTTCGCCTGTAATTGGCCCTACGTTCACAACCCTGTCAATAAATATTCTATTTCTGTTAAATAGTTTTTCAAATTCGGTCAATGATTTTGGCAAATCATGATAAATCAATTGTTTGATTTTCTTGATAGCCGTTGGCGACAAATCACGTTCCATACCACCCACACGGCCCATATTTGTTGTCAGACGCGCCCCGCACATTTCTTCATAGATTTCATAAATCTTTTCACGCTCCTGAAACAAATACAGGAAGCCCGAATAGGCTCCGGTATCAACACCTAAAATCGAGTTACAAATAAGGTGGTCGGCTATACGTGCCAACTCCATCATAATTACTCTGATATACTGCGCACGCTTGGGTACTTCAACCCCCAACAGTTTTTCTACTGTCATGTGCCAGCCCATATTATTAATAGGCGACGAACAGTAGTTCATACGGTCGGTAAGGGTGGTTATCTGATAGAATGGGCGGCGTTCAGCAATTTTTTCAAAAGCACGATGAATATATCCAACGGTTTGTTCTCCTGAAACAATCTTTTCGCCATCCATTTGCAACACGTTCTGAAAGATACCATGTGTTGCGGGGTGTGTAGGCCCCAGATTCAGTGTAGTATATTCTGTATCTTCAACAATAGGCCTATTAAGTGCCAGTGCATCGGATGTGTTTTTAGGGATAATGAGTTCTTCTGCCATTGCTGTTGAATTATCAATTAATAGCGGTTGCCTATTAATTGTTAAGTATTAATATTATCTTCCGAAGAGCGCGTCAATTTTATCTTGACGGGTAGCATCTTCTAATGGATATTCTTTTCTCATTGGGAAATAATCCATCTCCTCGATATTTAAAATACGTTTTAAATTCGGGTGACCATCAAAGATTATTCCGAAGAAATCATAGGTTTCTCTCTCTAACCAGTTTGCAGTAGCATACAAAGTAGTTGCCGTAGGAATATGTATATCATCGGCCGGGATATAAACTTTGATACGAATACGCACATTGTTTTCAAGGCTATGCAGATGATACACTACACCAAATTCTTCACCTTTGTTATCGGGGAAATGAATACCGCATATATCTGTCAGAAAACGAAAACGGAATGTTTCGTGTTTGTTGAGGTAAACCAGCAGATTGATTATGTTCTGGCGATTGGTAGTAAATGTAAGTAGCCCATAAGGTTCTTCAAAGTTTTTCACATTTTCACCAAAATGAGCCAATAAATCTTCTGCTATTTGTTGATTACTTATCATGTAAATCTATTTAGTAATGGGTTTAAGCCTTGATTCAATCTTGCGTTAATTGGGTATCGACTAACAATGACTTTATAAAAACAGCGTGCTGAATTTAGCAAAAATCATTCTGGCTAAACCAAAGCCTGAAACTCTTGATTCTCTACTGAATATTGTATGATTCTAACAAGGCCTGATATTCACCTGAATTTCTACGGCGAAGCGATTCATTTTTTGCTAACTGCTGAATCTGCATCAAACCGTCCAGAATTTGTTCAGGGCGAGGCGGGCAACCCGGTACATATACATCAACAGGTATTATTCTGTCGATTCCCTGTAATACTGAATAAGTATCAAATATTCCACCACTCGAAGCGCAAGCCCCAACGGCCATCACCCAGCGAGGCTCAGCCATTTGTAAGTAAACTTGTTTTACCACAGGCCCCATTTTTTTGGCAATAGTACCCATTACCATCAGTAGGTCTGCCTGGCGTGGCGAAAAGCTCGGTCTTTCTGAACCGAAACGAGAAATATCGTAGTGAGAACCCATAGTAGCCATAAACTCAATTCCACAACAAGAAGTGGCAAAAGGTAATGGCCAGAGAGAATTACTACGGGCAATTCCAATAACTTTATCAAGTGAAGTAGCGAAGAAACCCGCTCCTTCTAGTCCTTCGGGTGCTTCCACCATTTTTATCGAACTCATAATTGTATCTGTTCTTGTTTAGCAGCTTAATGCTTGTAAAGCCTAAGTGAACAACGGAGTAATCTTAATTTATTCTTTTTCCCAAGTTAATACACCTTTTCTAATGATGTAGTAAAAACCTGCCATTAACAATCCTACAAAGAGTATCATCTCAACGAAGCCAAACCAACCTAATTTCATGAAATTTACGGCCCACGGATACATAAAGATTATCTCTACATCAAAAAGCACAAATAATATGGCTATCAGGAAATATTTGATTGAAATAGGTGTGCGGGCATCTCCTTTTACCTCAATTCCACATTCAAAAGGGTCATCTTTCTTGGCACTTTTTCTTTTAGGACCAATTGAGTGCGTAACAACCATAGTAAAGACAATAAACCCAATGGCGGCGATTAACTGCACCAAGATAGGGAGAAAATCTGAAGGCAAGTATTCTTTCATAATAACTGTAATAGTAATTTTTTGAATCAGCAATATAGGTTTTTGATTTGTTAATTGCCTATATTAATAACCATTAAATTCTTTATTTGGTTGTAAATAAATTACGTTCCAAAATTACTACTGTAAACTTTAGAAACAAAATAAAAAAGGGTTGAAAATATTCAACCCTTGCTACTATTTGATAAAAATTGTTTTCGTTGCTTTAAAATCTCCGCTTATGAGTTGAATAATATAGACTCCGTTCTCTAAAGCCCGCAAATCTAGCTCTCGTTTTTCTTTTAGTTCTGCTATGGTACCTGAAAAAACCTTACTTCCTGATATGTTATATACCGTTATTTGCGCACCCGGATTATCGGCCAGAGTTTCGATAGTGAAAATCCCTGTCGGGTTCGGATTCGGATACACCCTTAACCCATTATCATTATCGGGTATCAGGAAATTAAGCATTGATGAAAACGGTGAGTAGCATATTAATACTCCATTATTGGTCTGCTCATACTTTAATGCAGCTCTTACCTGATAATTACCCGAACGTTGTATCTTCAGAATAGGCGTGGTAGTGGGTAGTTCGGTTCCGTCTAATTGCCAGTTAAAATATTGCCCTTGCAGTGTTTCGGCCGGAATAGCTTGTAACTGATAGGCTCCATCAATATTTAAAGTAGGCTGTGGTGGTGTATCTTTCATGAATACCTGAAATGAAACGGGGTCAGACTTACAGTTTTTTTCATCTCTGATAATGAGCGAATATACTCCGGGTTGGTCTACTGTAATATCTTTTGAACTTGAACCGGTACTCCAAGCATAGTTAACGGCATTGCTACCACTAAGGGTAATATTACTACCCTCACAAATGGTATTGATATTATTAAGTGTACTGATTGATACCGATGGTGGAGGAATATAATTTAAAGTAACTGAGTCGGGCAGAGACTCACAACTGTTAGTGTCTTTTACGCGTAAGGTATACAACCCGGGGGTTCCGGTTCTTATTGCCTTTGTAAGCGCACCTGTATTCCACAAATAAGTGAAGTCTTCGTTTGACGCTGCCTCTAAATCTACAAAGTTACCTTCGCAGAACTGTTCAAGCCCTTTAGCTGTAATTTTTATGGTTGGCAAAGGGTTTACCTTTACTCCTATTGATACAGGTACTGAAAAACATCCGAACCCATCCATTACTCTTAATGAATATTCACCGTTTTCTTTGATATTTATGAATTTACTGGTTGAGCCATTGCTCCATAAATATCCATTAAAATCATTAGCAGATGAAAGATTTACACTTTTGCCTAAACAAAATTCCGTTGGGCCATCAGTAGTAATATTGGTAAATGGTCTATCGCGGAAAGTTACATTTATAAAACTCTGTGATTCGCAGCCGTTCCGGTCGCGTACTTTAAGGCTATAAGTACCCGGCGTTTTCACAATAATATTTTGTAATGTGCTATTATTACTCCAAAGATAACTGACGTTATCGAAATTATCTGTTACCAGATAAACACTATCGTCAGGGCAAATGGGTAATGCTTTCGTTGTAACAATATTGTTTCGTGGCAAAGGATTTACATTTACATTAACTGCCCCAGAAACTGACGGGCATCCGTTCAGGGTGTAGTTGGTAACTACATAACTGCCACTATTTCTTACCACTATGGTTTGGCCCCGCTCACCATTATTCCAGATATTTCCTCCTGCCAGACTCGAAGATAAAACTACATTGCCTCCGTCACAAAAAACAGTTGGGCCACTAATATTAATATTAGGCTGCACAATTGGGTTATTGGGCGAAATAGGAACAGGCTGAGAGAAAAATGTATTCCCTACGTCGTCCTGTGTTTTAACTGTATAACTACCACTATTAACTGTGATAGCAGTTGCTGTGCTTCCGTTACTCCAGTTGTAACGACTATAACCTCCATTTACATTAATTGTAAACCTGTTATTTGTACTAGCCGGATTACACGATAAACTGACATTTACTAAGGCCCTTGCCTGTAAAGGCTGAGAAGCATTGAAAAAACCATCTGTGAGTGCGGCGTTCCAGTATTCGGCTGCACTATTAAGTCCTTCATTATGAAAGTGTACACCATCGGCTCTGAAATTAGAGCCAGCTATTTCGTCGGTATTAGGCCCCGGAAATACATTTGGCACATTACCTATGGTAATATTCTGGCCATCAATTACATTCTGGTGTGTTATTGGATTTCTCGACGACCTTGCCACTACCCATGCCAAATCTCCTTTTTTGGAGTCATTCCTGCTTTTATCAATAACAGTTTTAAGGTTATTGAAGTACTGGTTAGGAGAGGTCTGGTCGTCGCTTTCGCCTTGTTGCCACAATATAGCTCTAACACCCGTACGGGTAACATATTGTTGCAGTGCAGCTTTTAGCCCTCTGTATGGCATTCCTTGCACGGCTATAAATGAAGGTAATTCGGCTCTTAAATCGACCCCTTCGGCCGAACGTTGCCATGCACTTGAGCCGATTCCGCCCAGTGCAGCCCCATAAAACAAAACAGGCACGTTAAATCTCTGCACAAGTTTATCGGCCAGCCTTGACCAAAACCATGGTACATAATTATAGGGAGCCATTCTGGAGAAATTATTCATGTGCGAAAACTGGAATGGCAAAGCGTTTTCGTTCAAAGCTGCTTCATAATAATCAATTGTCGACACTCTGTCGTCACTGGCCCCTATCGCTCCACCCGAATAACTTGGGTCACCTTGCGCATTCGATTGCCCCGCTACAATAAAAACCTCCCCTACTCCTACCCTTTCCAGAATAGTAGAGGTTACTACATTTCCATTAAGAATACCTCTTAATTCGATATTATACCACCCGCCGTTTAGTTGTAGAAATCCGTTGAAAATACCCGTAGTCAAAAAATCCTGAATGGTTGTCCAGCCCACCTCATTGCCCTGTCCGGGGGCAACTGGTACTGCTCTTGCATCAATACGGTCAAGTTGTTGAAAATAACTTCCCGTGATATTTATTGTGGCCTGATTCTGATTATTCCGCTGAAAAACGATTCTTGGGACTGGAAAGGTAATCTGAATTTGTGAATAGCAATCAAAAAAAATAATACTCAATAGAATTACCGACCATTTCTTTACAAACATCATTACTAGGATTAGATTTATTGCATGGAGAGACAAATGTACAAATGCCCTTATTTATTATCAACAGCCCAATATTGATTATGTTATAAAAATTTTATTTAATGGCGAAAATGTTATTTTTATTCAACAAAAACTCGTTTTAGTACACTAAAATCTTTATTTTTAATGCTAACAATGTATAAGCCCATTGCGAGGTTTGAAAGGTTGAGTGTCTTTCTGGCATCAAATTTGTCAACCGTGAAGTTTCTTATTACAAAACCACGTGGGTCATAGAATTTTATTTCTACGTTTTCGAGGTCTTCAAGGGTTTCGATACTCACTTTATCGTCAGAAACCGGATTAGGAAAAATAACAGCACCACCATTTGATGGGTCGATGGTATATTTATAAGGATTGGAAAGACTGGAATAGCATCTGAGTGTGCTGCCATCTTTTAGTGTATATAAAATAGACCCTTTTACGGCATACATACCTGCTTGGCGGCCTTTAATTGATTTTTCTTGGGCAGGCAATAATACGCCATCTTTTACCCACTCAAATTTTGTATCAAAAATACCCGCCGTTAGTGCTTCAAGTGTATAGGTGCCTGATTGCAAAACCTCGATACTTTGCGGATTGTCTTTAACATCGACGCTGACTTCGTCAGAAGGTGGTGAAACACAACCGTTTTCGTCAATGATTTTTACAGAAAAAACCCCAGAGCTTTTTACCGATAATTGCTGTATGGTTTGTGTGTTATTCCAGCGATATCCAACGCTGTTTGTAGCTGTCAGGGCTACGCTATCTCCTCTGCAAAAGGTAGTTAGCCCGCTTGCTGTAATACTAGGTTTAGCAGGAATAGGATTTACTTTTACAGAAATCATATTTGAAACCCGCTCGCAACCAAACTGGTTTTTTGCAGTTACAAAGAAATCTCCACTTTTGTCTATCCTTAATTTAGAAAGATTTTCTCCGGTATTCCATGCAATATCATTTAAAACGCTTGAAGTCAGGTTCACGACCGTATCAGCACAAAAAACAGTTGGGCCATCTGCAACAATTGTAGGCTGCTCGGGCATTGGATTTACCGTTATTGCTATTTTATCTGAGATATTTTCACAACCAAATTCATTTTTAACTTTCAGAAAGTATTCTCCTGACTGGCTTACTGATATACTTGGGCTACTTTGCCCGTTATTCCATAAGTTTCCGGCATTAGCAACCGACCGTAGGGTGACCTGCTTATCGGCACAGAATGTCGTAGGACCTTCGGGTATAATTCTGGCTTCGGGAGTAGGATATACAGTTATATTAACACCGTTAGAGGTATTGGTACACCCAAGAAAATTGAATTTATTGATATAATAGGTACCCGGCTGAGAAACTACAATTGAGGAGGTATATTCACCTGTACTCCAGATGATTTCCTCATCGAGCGATGAGCGTAGCGTTACGCTTCCTCCCTGACAAAAACTTGTTGTGCCTTCGGCTATGAGAAAAGGCTTAGCCGGAATAACATTGTCTCCGTAATTAACACCTGCGGTATAATATACATTTCCGAGATAATCGATTGCTTTACCTCTGAAAAATCCTGATTTAAGGCTTACGCTAGAGCTATTGTTGATATTACCGAAACCGTTTGTCCAAGCATATTCTTTGAAGCCGTCTGGCATAAATAGTGTTAAAGGATTATTTGTATCGTCGGGGTTGCAAGTCATCTGAAAATACAATGGAGACGAGGACGGAATGGGATTCGACCGTAAAAAGAAATCGTTATTGAGTTTATCGTTCCATGCTTCGGCTAACTGAACAAGGCTAAAGCTATCGAAATGCACGCCATCAGACCGATACGTGATACCATCGGTTTCGGGGCCATCAAATACATTCGGATAGCTTTGAATTACTGCTTTTTGAGCTTCAATAATGGTTTGAGAAGTACCTCTCCGTGTTCGTGAAGCCTTACTAACCACCCAGCTTACATCTCGGCCACTATCGTTTCGGCTGCGCTGAATAACATACTGTAAAGCATCTTTATATACTTCAAAACTGGTTCCTTTGTCGTTGTCAGTCTCACCCTGATGCCACAAGATAGCCCTTACTCCAAACATATTGCTATAATAGTGCATCGATTTGCGGATATTCTCAAAAGGATATCCGGGCTTGGCATAGTTACCCGAGTAAAAATCTCTTCCAGGCTCACCGTCAGCACTTTTGCGCCATTCTTCAATGCCTAATGCCTCGAAGGCAGCATTAAAAAACATTATGGGTACATCGAGTTTTGCCGCAAGCAAATCGCCCAATTTACCCCAACACCATGAACCATTACCTAAAGGAGCTATTTTAATATTTTCGTCGAGATGAGATATTACCGGAAACGGAACATCGGTAATTTGCCCGAATGAGTAGAAATTAGTAATGACATTTACTCTGTCGTCGGCAGCAGGTGGGTTTCCTCTACCTTCGTATCCTTGTGCATTTGATTGCCCTGCAATTAAAAAGACCTCGCCTATACCTACTTTTTCTAAAAACACTGATGCAACAACTCCGCCATCTCTGATTGCCCTTACTTCTAGCTTATACCAACCGCCGATAGCATAAATGCTGCCTGAGAAACTTCCGAAGTTAGGATTAAACGAAATAGGTATCCAATCGACCTGAAAACCACCTTTTACAGGCACCAGACGGGCATCTATTCTGTCGACTCTGGTCTGAAAGGTACCAGCAATAGGTATTATTCCGCCTCCAGAGTTATTTCTCTGAAATACAGAACGGTTTACCGGAAAGGTAATCAATAATTGTGCAAAGCTGCTTGTTTGTACCAAGAGCAATAACCCCACAAGTATTTTCCCCATGGTTTTAGATAAAAAGTAAAGGTTCACTCAATTAAATATTATTATCGTTGTGGAATAAAATATTCAAAACCAGCCATTAATTTATTGTTGCAATAAATTAACAGAATAGCACAGCCATGATACTTGTGGTATCATACCCAAGGCACACCAATCTCTTTAGTATTTCTAAATTAAGGGTTATTGCAAGTTTTTTTTACAAATTATTCCAGATTACATCTTTTAGTTCTTCAATGCCTTGGTTTGTCAAGGCTGAAAAAAACACAGCAGGTAATTCTTCTGGAATTTTCTTCTTAATTTTTGTGAGTTGCTTCTCGTCAATCAAATCACATTTCGAAATACCTAAAATTCGTTTTTTGTCCAGTAATTCAGGGTTGTACTGTTTTAATTCTTTGAGTAGGGTTTTGTACTCTTTTAATGGATTTTCACTATCGGCCGAAACCAGAAACAGCAGTATTGAGTTTCGTTCGATATGCCTAAGAAAACGCAGGCCGAGGCCTTTTCCGTGAGCAGCACCTTCAATAATACCGGGGATATCGGCCATTACAAAAGACTTAAAATCACGATAAGCCACGACACCTAAATTAGGCGTAAGAGTTGTAAAAGGGTAGTCGGCTATTTCGGGCTTTGCAGCAGAAACCACCGATAATAAAGTTGATTTACCAGCATTAGGGAAGCCTACAAGGCCCACGTCAGCTAGAATTTTAAGTTCCAGAATAATCCAGGCTTCCTGACCTTCTTCGCCTGGCTGAGCATACTCTGGTGCTTGATTAGTGGAATTTCTGAAATGGAAATTTCCTAAACCTCCTCTTCCACCGGGTAATAAAATTATTTTTTGACCATCTTCTGTTACCTCTCCAATTATTTCACCGGTTTCAGCATCTCTAGCTACTGTTCCGAGAGGTACTTCAATTATCTGGTCTTTTCCTTGCGGTCCTGTTCTTCTGCCTCCTTCACCTGCGGTTCCGTGGTCGGCTTTTATATGCTTTTGGTATTTTAAATGCAGGAGTGTCCAGTGTTGGGCATTTCCTTTTAAAACAATATGCCCACCGCGGCCACCATCGCCACCGTCAGGGCCACCATTAGGAACGTGTTTTTCTCTCCGAAAATGTTTTGACCCAGCCCCACCATTGCCTGAGCGGCAATTTATTTTCACATAGTCTATAAAATTACTTGTCATAACTTACACGGTCAATTTAAATCTCAAAGAGTTTCATAAATATTAATGATTCTATTTTATTATAACCATTATAAAATAGAATCAGTTCTGAAACTATGCTTGTGCTGCATCAATAGCTTCACAAATCGTGCCGAATATTTCTTCTATATTACCAATACCATTAACTTTTACAACTTTTCCTTGTTCTTGGTAAAATGGCAATACATGGATAGTTTTGGTAAAATATTCGTCGATACGTTTCAATAGTTTTTCTTCGTCATCATCGGCTCTGCCGCTTATTTTTTTACGTTCGGCAATACGATTTTTAATTTCTGCCTCTGTAACATCTAGCTGCAAAACCAGATTTATTTTCTCTCCTTTTCCTTCCAGAAATTTATCAAGTGCTTCGGCTTGCGGAACAGTACGAGGGAATCCATCGAAAATAAAACCTTTTGCGTCTGGATTATTCTGTACTTCTTCTTCCAACATATCGATCGTGATAGAATCAGGTACCAGCAAGCCATCGTCAAGTATTTGCTTAACTCTTTGTCCAAGTTCTGTTTTTTGGCTGATGTGCATTCTGAACATATCGCCGGTCGAAATATGAGCAAGCGTATATTTGTCAATAATTTTTGCTGATTGAGTGCCTTTACCGGCACCGGGAGGTCCAAATATTACAAGATTAAACATAAGTAAAGTTAAAGTTCTTTGTTCTTGCCGTTCTGATTAGTATACGTGCAGGACGGCAAAAATAAAATCAAATTTTAAAATTTATATGATTTTTGTGCAAATAATTTATTTTATGGCAAAAAAGGGTCTATTCTGAATCAGAATAGACCCTTTTTATGATTATATTTTAAAATCATCCTTTCGGCCCACCACTACTTCCGCCGTTCGACGGGTTGTTGTTTGGTGGGGTTGCTGTTCCGTTGGCTGGTGCTGCTGTACCTCCGTTGATGCTTTCCAATACTTTCAATGCCTGCTGGTTAGTTGGGTCATAAGTAAGAACAAGGTTCATATACTCTTTAGCCTTTGTTGTGTCTTTATCAAGCAACAAGGCTTTTATTCCTAAATAACCGTATGCCTCAGCAAGATATCTCTTGGTATTATCTTTAGCTTTCTCAGCTTCAGGTACTAACGAAATATATTTCTCATACACAGGAGCAGCTGCAAATGTTGAATCGTTCGGATTTGCATATTGCTTTGCACGTGCTTTGATGATATATGGTACCAACCACGAATCTTTGTAGAGCTCAATTGTTTTTGATAGTGCTGAATCAGCTTTCACGTATTCTTTTGAGCGCATATAAGCGTCGGCCAGATTGTAATAATCAGGAGCTGATGCCTTTTTAGAAGAAGCAATTGATTTCTCATAGGTTGCTGCTAGTTTATCCCATCTTTTTGCAGTTTTGTATACTGCTGCAATATCGTTCAGATAATTAGAAGCTGTATCGCCTAATTGAATTGCTTTTTCCATGCTAGCAATACCTAGTGAATCGTTCAGCGCTTTATTTGCATCATCTTTGATACAGATATAGCCATGACCAATTGTACCGTAGTCAGATGGTAAATGACGGTCTTGTGGTGCTTTTTTCAGGAATTCCTGTATGTTTTTTACACCTTCGGCACACTCGCCTTTTTCAATCTGAATATAACCTTTCAAACGGTATTTAACAGGGTCCTGAATTTTATCGAAAATTCCGTTAAGTACTTCTGTTGCACCGTTGTAGTCTTTCGACGTAAACGCAAGTTTTACGTATCTCAACTTAGCGGCATCAGAGGCTTCGCTTTTCTCAAGATATAATTTCGCGTTTTTAGCAGCTAAATCATATTTGCCAAATACTTGAAACAAGTTACTCAGATACCAGTAAGCAGGTGCATGCTCAGGGTCGGCTTTAATTGCCTCGTTCAATTCTTGCTGAGCTTTAGGATAATTTTTACCCTGGAACCAAACTCTACCCATTAAGGTATGAATGATTGCAGCTTTCTGACCCATGCTTAGTGCATTTTCAAGGGCAGTCATGGCGCCACCACCATCATTTTTCAATAAATATGCTTTTGCCAGAGCGATATAATAATCAGGGTTGTTTTTAACTTTCTGAGCGTCCAAACCAGCCTGTACATTTAATACTGCTTCTGCTGGGTCGTTAAACTTAGCATCTTCCGAAAGCGCGTATGCTTCTCCGATTCTAAATAAAACATCAGCATTTTTATTTTTGGTATCCTTTTTAATCAAGTCAAAATCTGCCTTTGCACCAGCTTTGTCACCCGAAAATAATTTTACTGCGCCTAAGCCAACACGATTCAAAGGATCTGGTTTTTTATCAACTGCTGCGCCTTTTGTAAAAGCCTCTTTAGCTTTTTCAAGATCTGGTTCAGGCAGATTCAGGTAATAATACCCAAGATAAAAATAGTTCTCTGCTGTTGGGGCAGAAGTGGTTAATTGGTTGAAAACTGTCCCAGCAGCGTTGTACCGCTCGGCATCCAAATTTCTCAATCCGTCCTGCACTGTTTGTGCCAAGGTGTTGAATGTCAACGCCAGCACCGCCACCGCTGATACTGACAAAGCTCTCAAAATTTTGTTCATTTCACTCTGAAAGTTAGGTTTACGAATTCTTTGTGTTAAAAAAATTATGCAAAGGTAAAAAATGTATTCCAAACAGAAAAAAATTTGTTCTTATTGGCCTAATCATTTTGAATCTTTTGCATTTGTTGATTAAGACAAAATCTTTTATCTGAGGTTTATTAATAAGTTGTTAATGATACTTACTTTGATTTAAACAAATAAAACAAATCTTTTCAGAATATTGTTCTATTTTGCCGGCTCTCTGTTTACAATTACACCCTTAGGATATACATAATAAGGAATTAAGCCTGATTTTTCTACTACTAACTGGCCTATCTGGGCACAACAAAAACGGATAAATGCTTTTGATAAGCCGTAGTGTTTCATTGTGTGCAATAATACTCTTCTTTCGAGTGGGTATTTTCTTGCTCTCAGCGACTCCGTCGTAGGCTTATAGTACTCATTTTCACCGGCTTTGTCTGATTTTGAAACCCCCAGTACTTTCACACTTTCTATGAAAGACCTGCTGTTTGCGTCATCAAGGTCACTAATCCAGTTTCCGCCTATCAAGCCAATGGCTTTAGGGTTTTTCTTTACATACTCAATTACATCTTTGTTACCGTTAGCAGCAAAGATATTTGCTTTCTTTACATCCTGAACGTTCAGTTTTTGAAGCATATAATACAAATTACTTGAATTACTGTTATCAAAAACCAGTTTATAATCAGTATTCAGTTTCCCCTCAAACATTTCTTTCAACTCTGGTAAAGAAATATGCTCAATCGGGCTTGCCGGATTTGTAATTAATGCTACGCCATCCAGCGCCATTCTTGCAGGCAGGTAGTCTATTTTACGCGAAGTATAATAGCTTCTTTCATTGGCCGTGGCTTCTCTGGTTGCCACTGCAATATCAACCGAATCGCTCATCATTAATGCAATAGCTTTTTGCTCAGGCATATATCTTACATGGATAATTGCCTTCGGGTAATGGGCATTGTAGGCCATTACTTGTGCATCAATAATAGGTTTTAGTGATTCGTCCGCTGCGATTGTTATTTCACCGTCATTAGGTAAATCGGGCTTTTCAGGCTTGGAACATTCAGTTAAAAGCAAAGCACATATTAACAAGAGAACGTACTTTCTCATGGTAGTATTTATGTATAGTTTAAGTTAGAACAATGTAAAAATAAGAATTACTGAACGAAAAATGCAAACAATTTAATATAATATTAAAAAAAAATTAAAAAATATGCCACTCTGCTACGCAAAGTGGCATATTTTTATCAATAAAAATTAATCAGTTATTCATTGTGTCTTTGATTGATATATAGGCCCGATAGCCTCTGAAAATGCCATATACTATAAGTAAAGCACCCATAGCATAAGCCAGATTATCTGAGAGCGGTACCATTAACCATTTCAATTTGATGACATAGTATCCTAGCACAATATAGACAAGGGCAAACATACCCATTGACAATTGCAGGATTCGCTGAAATACCTGACGTTGTTTATCTGATGAATTACGTCGTGCTGCCATTCTTACTCTAATACAAATGAAATTGGCATTGTAAAGAATACCCTTACGTTACGACCATTTTGTTTACCAGGGTTCCATTTTGGCATTGCCTTGATTACACGTTGTGCTTCTTCGTCGCAACCAAAACCAATACCTTTCAAGATTTGAACATCACCAATTCTACCGTCTTTCTCAACAACGAATTTAGCAAATACTCTTCCTGAAACGTTAGCACGTTGTGCTGCAGATGGGTATTTAAGGTTTTTACCAATGAAGGCATACATTTCTTTAATACCACCTGGGAATTCAGGATTTTGCTCAACCGTTGTAAAGATTTCTTCTTCTTTTGGTTGCTCAATCTCGGCTGGTTTAGGAGCTTCAACTGGCGGAGGAGCAGCCGCTACCTCTTCTGTTTCAGCACCTTCTTTGTTCACGTTTGAAATAACTTTATTTTCAACCTCTTCCACTTTTGGTGGTGGTTCTTCGTTCTTTACTTCTTCGTCAGCTTTTGGTTCTGGCGGAATGAACTTAATCTGAGCTACTTCCTGCTTTGGTGGCTCTGGTTCTGGTGGCGGAGGCGGAATATCAGGTTTTTGTTCTTCCTGTTTTTCTTCCTTTAACTTAGAGAGGTCAATTTCAACGACTTGTTGTTCTTCTTCTTTAGAACCACCGAATTTATTGAAACTCCAAGCTGCCAACAATGCTCCACCAAATAACCCAATACCGATAAGAGCTGCTCTTGTCAGGTATCTTGAGTAATTTTTCCTTAGTGAATATGCGCCGTAATCTTTATTACGATTTTCGAATACAATTTCATCTAAGGTGATGTTTTTAGCATTTTTTGCTTCCATTTTTTTGTTTTTTATTTTCCTTAGATTACTTATTTTTTAGGTTCTGCCAGCTTTTGGTCAAGCAGTTCTTTTTCTTTCGGAGCTAAGTCAACAATTGCGTAGCGGTCTGACTTCGTAATTGCCATCTCGTCAAGAATATCAACTGTATTCTTCCAGTTTGCATCATCACTTGGCTTGATAATTACAGTGAATTTGTTCACATCAAGTGCGTTTGCTTTTTTCACTAAAACAGCTTTTCTGATGCCTTCGGCCGAGTAGTCTGTTTCATTGATGTCTGCAATTGTTAGTTCTGGAAGTGGTTTCTGATACCAAAAAACTCTGTCGTCTTTTCCCATCAAGACAGTAATGGTATTGGTTACCTTTACTTCTGGTGGTGGTGGGTCGTCAGGTTTTGGTTTATCAGGCATGTTCAACTTCATCATGTTGGGCTTGCCGAATGTAGTGGTGTACATAAAGAATGTAATAAGCAAGAAGCCCAAGTCCACCATCGGGGTCATGTCAGGTTTACCACCTGATTTCTTCGACCGGACCTTACCATCGCCTTTCTTACCACCACCACCTGATTCCTGTATTTCTGCCATTTTTATCTGGTAATTTAAGGGTTCAAGAAATAATGTTATTCTTTATTTTCTGAATCGGTAATTAACTGAAATTTGTTAATGTCATTTTTACCTAGTTCAGTAAATAATTTTCTAATAGCAGGGTATTGAGTTTTTACGTCTCCACGAACAGCCAATTTAGCTTTTTTGTTGATATCGGTAAGATAAGTCTTTACCCAGTCAACTAATTCACTTTTGGTACTGTCATTCGGGATACCTTCAATTTTCACCTGTGATTTCTGTGCTTCCGACAATGACAAGTATTGTTTTAAGGCATTGATTGAAACACCTGTTTCGGCCAATTTTGTAAAACTTGCTTGTTGTGAGTCTGAAAGCCCAGCATTATACTTCTCATTCATTTTCTGAATAAGCGAGTATCTGTCTGTCGGGTTTGTAACGCCAAAGTAATATTTGCCGTCTTTGTCAATCGTAATTGTAGCCATATCCTTGTCATCAATTTTAATTTCTGAGATGGATGAAGGCGTATCTACTGTTACAGACTCCTGACTTTTAAATTGGGTTGTCATGATGAAGAATGTAAGTAGTAGGAACGCAACGTCACACATCGCAGTCATATCCATTGATGGACTTTTTCTGGCTGGTTTCGGTGCTGCCATAGCTTTTTTTTCGAAAGTTTAAATGTTTAAACTAAACTACTATTCAACTTTACTGCTTCTCTTAGTGATGAGCAGCGAAGTTTTGCTGAAGGCTCATTCCGATTTCGTCAATCTTGTAAGTAAGCGTATCTATTTTTGAGGTAAACAAGTTATACATGATAATAGAGATAGCCGATGTACCGATACCTAAGGCGGTGTTAATCAAGGCCTCAGCAATACCAGTTGCAAGGGCAGATGCATCAGGAGCACCACCACCAGAACCAAGTGCAAAGAATGAACGAATCATACCGATTACGGTTCCTAGTAGGGCAACAAGAGTTGATACTGATGCAAGTGTTGAAAGAATAGTAAGGTTTTTCTCTAACATCGGAAGCTCTAATGTAGTAGCTTCTTCTACTTCTTTTTGTAGGGCAACCAATTTTTGGTCTTTAGCCATTGTATCATCTGCAGCTAACTGGCTGTACTTTTGGAGAGCAGTTTTAGTAACGTTACCTACTGAACCTTTTTGTCTGTCACATTCTTTAATCGCATCAGCAATGTTGTTTGAGTCAACAAGTGAACGTACTTTACGAACAAACGCATCTAGGTCACCTTTTCCAGAAGCATTGTTGATAGTAATGAAACGCTCAATTGAGAATACCAATACTGAGAGCATGAATGTTAACAAGATAGGTACAATAATACCTCCTGAATAAACTATACCCATAGCAGTTGTTGGATGTTTTTTTTCTGCATCAGAGAAGTTCGAAGCATCTCCTAAAAGAAAATACCACAAACAAAAACCGATAACAAGTAGAATTGGAATAACGAAAGCTGGATTTAATCCTCCACCTTTAGACGACTTAGGGGCTGCTGGTTTTGCTGCTGGGGCTGTAGTCTTTTTTTCCATTAGCTTTGAAATTTTTAGGGTTTTAAAAAATGAAACAATGAATTTTTTGGTAAATAAAAGTGAAAATTTTAAAAGAAAGAATATTACTAAAAGAAAATTTTGTTAAAACCTATTACATATTCTTTTCAATCATGGGACAAGTTTAAGCAAAATCGTTGAAACAAAAAATATCAAACATGATAATTTTTTATTAGCAAATCATTCTTTTGTACTTTTTAAAGATTAATTATTTAGATTTAATGTAGGGCCAGAAAACATAACTTTTTCATTATCAGACAGTTAAATATTTAGGATTCTGAGCTATAACTAAAAAATTCGTTCATAAATATTTCCTTAAAAAATACAAGCCCTTTTTATCAAAATCTCACTCGTCAAGGCTTATTACTATCAACCTTAATTCTTTCTTCACGGTTCGCTACCTCCCAGGCTGTATGAAATACTAAACGGGCTATCTGCTGATATTTCGGGAAAAGTATTTTTTCAACGTCGTCTCCCGGACGATGATAATCTTCATGTACGCCTGTAAAATAGAAGATAACAGGTATTTTATGTTTTGCGAAGTTGTAATGATCCGAACGGTAATAAAAACGATTAGGGTCTTTAGGGTCATTGTATGTATAATCTAACTGATAATTGATAAATTTATTGTTTGTTTCTTCGCTTATTTTGTGTAATTCTGAAGATAATTTATCAGAGCCTATCAGATAAACATAATCCTGACGTGGTGCGTGTTCTTTGTCGATACGGCCAATCATGTCGATGTTCAGGTCACAAACCGAATTACTAATAGGTATAATCGGGTTTTTATCTGTGTAATATTGTGAGCCTAACAAGCCTTTTTCTTCGCCTGTTACGGTCATGAACAGGATACTTCTGCGTGGGCCAGCACCTTCCTTCTTGGCTTTGGCAAATGCTTCGGCTATTTCTAATACAGCGCAGGTGCCGCTACCGTCATCATCTGCTCCATTATAAATTTGCCCGTTCTGAACACCTACGTGGTCGTAATGAGCCGTAATCAGCACAACTTCATCTTTTTTGTCGGTTCCTTCCAAAAAGCCCAGCACATTCTGTGTCTCAATAGGTACTTCTCCCCTTTCGGCCTTTACTGATACGGTCGACTCCTTTGCACTAGCTGCCGTACTTACACCGGTGCTTGTAATTTTATCGACAAGCTTGGCCATTTTCTTGGGTTTTATAGCCAGCATTTCTGCTGCCATTTCCTTTGAAATATAGAAAGTCGGGTTTGAGGACGCTTGTTCAGGGGTTGGCGATTCGGTAAAAGACATCCGGTTAAAGCGTGAAAGAACTACTTTTCTTTCGGCTGCCAGACTTTTGAACTCAGAAGCATCTGAGGCAGAAACAACAAAAAACATTTTTGCCCCTTTGTTCAATGCAATATTCATTTTCTTTTGTAAACCTGTTTTATCTTCCCAGTCCGATTTTTCTCCGGCTTTAGTGAGGCGGTATTTACCTTCTTTATCTTTAGGTTCGCCTTCAAGCATAATAATGGCTTTGTCTTTTACATCAATATCTTTGTAATCGTTGTAGGTATCGCTTTCAATACCATAGCCTACAAAAGCTACTTTAACTGATTCTTCCTTCGGAATACTCGTTAAGCCGTTCGGATAATAGTCTTTAAAGAATTCTTTTTTCTTATTTCCTATTTTTATATAGGCATCTTTCCAGCCTTTTCTGTATAAATTAAAAAACTGAAAATATCCTTTTTCGCCATTTGCATTTGGCACAATGGCTTGCAAGCCCAAGTCAGCAAAGTGCTTGGCAATATAATCGGCGGCTTTGCGTTGGCCTTTCGAGCCGGTATCACGTCCTTCAAGGCTGTCTGAGGCAATATAAGTCAGGTGGCGTTTTAAATCATCGGCAGAAATGGTTGCGGCATATTGAACTGATTTTTCCTGCGGGTTGCTTTGCGCGTTAACGAAGGTGTAAGAACTAAAAAAAATAAAGGCTAAGAGGCGTTTTTTCATACGATACTTTAGGTTTGTTGAAATAATAAATTGTAAAAATAAAAGGTTTTATAGACAGATTTCAGATTTATTCATTATTTTGTTAAAAAAAGAAATAGTATAACTACACATGACAAAAGAACAGGTTCTTAAAAAATATTTTGGTTATGACACCTTCCGCCCGCTTCAATCTGAAATTATCGACACAATTTTAGCCAAACAGGATTGTCTGGTTCTTATGCCCACCGGAGGTGGAAAATCTATTTGTTTTCAGGTACCTGCACTAGTTTTTGACGGATTAACACTGGTTATTTCTCCGCTTATTGCCTTAATGAAAGACCAAGTACAGGCTTTACAGGCCAACGGTGTATCGGCAGCTTATATTAACAGCACTTTGTCGGGGGCCGAACAACGCGACATCGAAACCAGATGCCGCTCTGGTGAATTGAGGTTACTTTATATATCACCCGAAAAACTACTATCGCCCAATTATCTTGATTTTATTAAAACGCTTAGGGTTACTCTGATTGCCGTTGACGAATCACATTGTGTTTCAACATGGGGGCATGATTTCAGACCTGAATATACTCAGTTACATATTCTAAAAAAAACGTTTCCTGAAGTTCCGATGGTTGCTTTAACAGCTACTGCCGACCGCGTTACTAGAAAAGATATTCTGAAACAATTGGGGATTTCGGAAGCCAAAACATTTATTGCTTCTTTTGACAGGCCCAATCTTGGTTTATCGGTTCTGCCGGGTAGAAACAGGCTAAAGGTGATTCAGCAGTTTATTGCAAAGCGCAGCAACGAGTCTGGTATTATTTATTGCCTTAGCAGAAAAAATACAGAGGAAGTAGCCGAAGGCTTACGGAAATTAGGTATTAGAGCCATGCACTACCATGCTGGTATTGATGCTCAGACACGCTCAGAGGTACAAGATGCTTTTATCAAAGATGAAATTCAGGTAATGGTTGCCACAATTGCCTTTGGGATGGGTATCGATAAGTCAAATGTGCGTTTTGTGATACATTATAGCTTACCCTCGAATGTTGAGAGCTTTTATCAGGAGATTGGCCGTGCCGGACGTGACGGCCTTCCTTCAGACACGCTACTGTTTTACAGTTTTGCTGACATTATTACCCGAAAGGAAATGATTCAGAACTCGGAGTTGCCCGACAATATGAAAGAAGTGCAACTGGCTAAGCTCGACCGAATGAAACAGTATGCAGAATCAGAAATTTGCCGGAGAAGGGTGCTTCTAAGTTATTTTAACGAAGATGCTCAGAAAGATTGTGGCAATTGTGATGTGTGCCGTAATCCGCCCGTGAAATTTGATGCCACTATTCTGACCCAAAAGGCGTTGTCGGGCATTGCCCGTACTAACGAAAAAGTAGCTATGGGTTTACTGATTGATATTCTGAGAGGAGCCCAGAACCGTAATGTATTTGAGCATAATTTTCAGACACTGAAAACTTTTGGTGTAGGAAAAGAATTAAAATATGAAGAATGGGCCGACTACATTACACAAATGCTTAATTCGGGTATTATTGATATTGCCTATGATGAACGCCACTCTTTGAAACTGAATGCTGTTTCGTGGCAGGTGCTTAAAGGAGAGAAAAAGGTTCCGCTCGTGAGGTTTGAACCTTATGAAGTTAAAAAGGCCCGACAAGAAGAAGAAATGCCTCGCGAGAAATCGAAAAAAGAAGTTATTAAAGATGCACTGTTTGACCGCTTGCGTGTGTTGCGCAAAAAATTGGCTGACGAACAAAACCTGCCTCCGTTTGTAATATTTTCGGATGCTACCTTGTCGGACATGGCACAAAAAAGACCTATCAATAAAATACAAATGTTGGCGGTGTCGGGTGTTGGGGAACAGAAATTCCGACAATTCGGTGAAAAGTTTATTAACGAGATTCTTGATTTTGTTCGTGAAAACTCTGAAGGTGGCAAAACACGTATCGCCAAAGGCTTTACTTATACTGAAACGCTCGATTTGTATCAGAAAGGTCTATCTGTTGAAGATATTGCGATGAGGCGAAATCTGAGTACCGTAACTGTCATAAGCCATTTAGTAAAATTACATGAAGAAGGTAATGATATTAACCTGCGAGATTTAATTCCGAGCTATGAGTATAATCAGATAATAGCCGCAGCTATGCGCCTTAATATGCAAAAAGGCGATGCCTTAAAACCACTTTTTGAAGATTTAGAAGGACTTTATGATTATGGCAAATTAAGAATTGCCATAGCTTTGTGGGATGTGTAAATACTTGATTACGGTAAAATGGCTAGCTAATAAATTCTATAAAAGTAGCCAGTTAATGGCTACTTTACCTAAAAAATATCGATCGAATACAGGATTGGAGATTTACCTGTACCCCTCGGCCTGTAAATAAAATAACTCAGCATAGCGGCCATTATTGGCTAATAGCTCTTCGTGGCTACCCATTTCCAGAATATGTCCTTTATCCAGAACCAGAATGCGGTCAGCCATTCTGACAGTAGAGAATCGATGTGAAATAAGTACTGCTGTTTTACCCATAGTAAGCTCGGCAAAGCGACGGAACACCTCATATTCAGAACGGGCATCGAGCGCGGCGGTTGGTTCATCCAGAATAACCACATTGGCTTCTCTGAGGTATGCTCTTGCCAGTGCGATTTTCTGCCACTCTCCGCCCGATAGCTCAACTCCTTTCGCGAAACGCCTACCCAGAAGTTGATTATATTGTAATGGGAGTTTTTCTATGACGGCATCGGCAAGACTCTGACTCGCCGCTCTTTGCAATACCGGCAAGTCACCTAATGAATTTAGGTCTCCTACGGCAATGTTATCGCCGGCCGTAAACTGGAAACGCAGAAAATCCTGAAAAATCACACCTATTTGTTGCCTTAATTCTACTAAGTCATATTCTTTTAAATCGTATCCATCCAGCAAGATTCTGCCTTCGTCGGGGTCATACAGGCGTGTTAACAACTTAACTATGGTGGTTTTTCCAGAGCCGTTCTCTCCTACCAGAGCCAGTTTTTCTCCAGCTTTTAATGTAAAAGAAAGGTTACGACTTGCCCAATTGTCAGAGTTCGGATATTTAAACCCTACGTTTTCAAAACGAAAACCCTCTCTAATAGGGTTAGGTATAGGTCTTGGCACAGCAGGCGAAACAATAGAAGGCTTTATCTGATAAAAATCAAATAAGTCGTTCAGATACAAAGCTCCCTGAGAAATACTCGTAAAACGAGACAATACGCCTTCGAGTAAAGATTGTAATTGCCTAAACGCCCCTGTAAGGAATGTTAGCCCCCCTATGGTTATTACGCCTTTAACTGTTTCAAAAACAATAATACTGTAAGCAGAAAAATAGCCTATTGTACCAATAGCACCTAATGCACTCCCCCATAAAGCCCGCTTGACGGCCAGTTTTTTGGTTTCATCAAAATAATTTCTTGATAAATCAGTAAAACGCTTAATCAGGAAATCGGACAAATGAAAAAGTTTTATTTCCTTGGCGGTCTCATCACTAGCCCCTGTATAGCGGTAATAGTCTAATTGCCGGCGTTGGGGAGTCCATTTTCTTTGCAGTAAATAATTTTTTGTATTAAAGTTTAATTCTCCTGCAAATGAGGGTACCACTGCAACTAATAGTAATAATATCAGCCACGGATTTAATGTTATTAATCCGATAAGCAGGCCACTCATGGTAATAACATCTTGCAATTGCCCAAATAACTGTGACAACAGGCTGGCTCTAGTCGAAATATATTGTCTTGCTCTTTCGAGTTTATCATAAAAAGCAGCATCCTCGAACTGGGCAAGGTCCAGCGAGGCAGCGTGGTTCATGAGCTTTATTGATGTTTCGTTAGAGAACAGTTCTGCAAGCAAAGTATCTGTCAAACTAATGCCTCGATTAAGTATATCGCTAATAATTATAAAACCAAATTCCAGAATAATCAATAGCCATAAATGCTGAAAATCTGAACTTTTGTTTCCAATAATTATAATTACTTCATCAATAATTAATTTTGCTATATACAGCGTCAGAATTGGAATAGCCGCCCGTAGTACCCTTAATAGTATATTGATAATTGTAAAACGCGGTGATATTCTGTATACTTCTTTTACAAAGGCAGGTAAATTGTTTAAAGCTCTTAATCGTTGGCTAATATTTATTTTTTCTTCGGGTTGTTTGGGGTGTGCAGCCATATTTTTATCGTATCAGATTATCTTTAAATTACTGCTTAATAGCTTCTGGGTATTTACAGTTCAGATTATAAATATTCATTTTGGCTAATGTTTATGTGCTAGTGCATAAAATAATGAGTGTATCAGTTTAAAATTATACATTAGGTAACTAAAACTTTACTAATAAGCGTTTTTTTGGAAGGTTTCGGCTGTAAAGGTAGGCTAAATCAGACACCTATACAAACGTACTGAGGCCACTTGTCTGGAAAGAAAAGAAGTGCATTGCTAGCGTGCAACAGAATTAAATGCTTACATTTGTTTTGAAACCTAATAATGTTGCACTTATCTGACCAAACAAATGAAAACTCTACTCTGCATCATTCTGATGTGTAGTTTTTTTAATATTTATGCTCAAACCGATGCCATTGAAGCCGAAATTAACGAGCAAGTCTGGATTCCATTCATGAAGGCATATAACAATTATGATGCGCTAGGTTTTATGAACCTGCATTCAAGAGATTTAATGCGGGTTCCGGTAGATGCTCAGCGAATCTTTACCTTTGAAGAATACCGCAACAATATTCAGCAAAGCAATGAAATGAATTTCCGTAAACATAAAAAACAAAGTATTGAGTTACGTTTTGAAAACCGTATACACAATACAGAGTCGGCCTTTGAGATTGGTTATTATAAAGTAACAAGCACAGATGCTAACGAAAAGACTACGGCTTTTTACGGAAAATTCACGGTTGTACTTCATAAAATTAATAACCGTTGGAAAATAACACTTGATAGCGATACAAGTAAAAATATTGATGAAGCCACGTTTCTAAGCGGGAAAAAACTCTAACCTAAACATGAAAAAACTTTCTACAAACTTAACCTTCTGGGTATTAACAGCCATTATTTTAGGTATCTTATTAGGCCATTATTACCCTGATGTTGCATTGGCAACTGTACTTGACAAAGGCGTTAAATTCAATCTTTTTATAGCCGAATTTGAAATTAAAACTACGCTGAGCGAGTTTTTGAGTAGCCTTTTCATCAGTATCGTGAAGTTATTTATTAATCCGATTATTTTTCTGACCATCACATTGGGAATTATATCGATGGGGGATTTGAAAAAAGTTGGTAAAGTTGGCGCCAAAGCATTGTTATATTTTGAAATAGTTACAACCATTGCCTTAATTATTGGTATTTTGGTTGCCAATATATTACGCCCGGGTAATGGCGTTATTACTGACGAAATTAAAAAAGGCGATATATCGAAATATACTAAAGGAGCGCAAGATTTTAGCTGGTCTCAGTTCTTCTGGGACAACGTAACGCTTCAAGTGCTGGTTATAGCTATTGTACTGGGCATGATACTTAGCAATTATTCGGGGCGGCAGGCAGTAGTAAATTTTTTAACTCCTATTTCAAAAAAGGTTTTCTGGGCTTTACACAAAGTAATGTTACTGGCTCCTATCGGAGCTTTTGGGGGTATGGCATTCACAATTGCCAAATATGGTATAAAAACATTGGTGCCTTTAGGCAAACTGATGATTACCGTTTACACAACTATGGCCATTTTTGTATTTGTGGTGCTTTATTTTATTCTCAAATACTATAAAATAAACCTGTGGCGTTTTCTAAAATATATTAGAGAGGAACTACTGATTGTATTAGGCACTTCTTCTTCTGAAGCGGCCTTACCCTCGCTTATGGAAAAACTCGAAAAAATGGGTTGTTCCAAATCAGTGGTTGGCTTAGTGGTTCCTGCGGGGTATTCGTTTAATCTGGACGGCACCACTATTTACCTTTCAATGGCGGTGATATTTCTGGCGCAGGTTTTTCATGTACATCTGGATATCCAACAGATTCTTACCATTATTGGTATTCTGATGGTTACTTCTAAAGGGGCAGCGGGTGTAACTGGCAGTGGTTTTATTGTACTGGCTTCAACCCTGACGGCTATCAAGGTAATTCCGCTTGAGGGGCTTGGCTTGCTATTAGCTGTTGACCGATTCATGTCAGAAGCCCGTGCCATTACCAATTTTATTGGCAATGGAGTAGCCACCGTATGGTTATCGAACAACGAACATGAGTTTGACCGTACCAAAATGAACCATGCCTTCAGTAATGTAGGCAAATTTGAAGACATTATCAGCGATAATATTAAGCAATAAGCCCATATTTAAGCCAAATAATGCTTGTTTCAGCGTAAAAAATAACATTTTCTATCTATCGAAATATATTCTCTGCGTACCTTCGCGGCTAGAATCAAAATTTATTCGAAAATGAGTACTAAGAAAACATTGAAAGAAGAAGCCTTATATTACCATGCGAAAGGTCGACCAGGTAAAATTGAGGTGATTCCCTCGAAAGAAACAGCCACGCAAAGAGATTTAACTCTGGCTTATTCTCCTGGTGTTGCTGACCCATGTATGGCTATTTATGAAAACCCTGAAGACGTTTACAAGTATACCGCCAAAGGTAATCTGGTAGCTGTTATCTCTAACGGAACAGCCGTATTAGGCTTGGGAGATATTGGCCCGGAAGCTGGTAAACCCGTTATGGAAGGGAAAGGGCTTCTATTCAAGATATATGCCGACATTGACGTATTTGACATTGAGCTAAATACTAAAGATGTTGACGAGTTTGTAAGAACAGTAAAGATTCTGGAACCTACTTTCGGAGGTGTTAATCTGGAAGATATTTCAGCACCTGAATGCTTTGAAATAGAAGAACGCTTAAAGGCTGAAATGAATATTCCGGTCATGCACGACGACCAGCACGGAACAGCCATCATTTCGGCAGCAGCCTTGTTAAATGCCCTCGAATTGGTAAACAAAAAATTTGAGGATGTGAAGATTGTTATCAATGGTGCCGGAGCTTCGGCTATTTCGTGTACTCGCTTGTATAATTCGCTTGGAGCCCAAAAGAAAAACATTTTTATGTTCGATAGCAAAGGGCTTATTCACCCAAGCCGTACCAACCTTGACGGCAAGAAAATTGAATTTGCTAACGATACCATTGCTGCCGAAACTACGCTTTCAGAAGCACTTGTGGGGGCAGATGTTTTTATTGGGCTGTCGAAAGGAAATATTCTGAATCAGGAAATGGTGAAGTCGATGGCTAAGGACTGTATTGTGTTTGCAATGGCAAATCCTACTCCTGAAATTTCTTATGACGACGCTATGGCTGCCCGCGAAGATATTATTTTTGCCACGGGGCGTTCTGACTACCCTAATCAGGTAAACAACGTGTTAGGGTTTCCTTATATATTCAGAGGCGCATTAGATGTACGCTCGAAAGTAATTAACGAAGAAATGAAACTGGCTGCCGTAAGGGCATTAGCTGAACTTGCTAAAAAGCCAGTGCCTGATATTGTAAATTTGGCTTATGGCGAAAACAACCTGATTTTTGGCAAAAAATATATTATTCCGAAACCAGTTGACCCTCGCCTACTTACGACGGTAGCTCCGGCAGTAGCAAAAGCTGCTATGGATACGGGTGTAGCTAAATTTCCTATTGTAGACTGGGAGGCTTATGATACTCAATTATCCAAACGTTTGGGTCAAGATAATACGCTTTCTAAAGTAATTATTACCAAAGCCAAGCAAAAATTAAAACGTGTTGTTTTTGCTGATGCCGAGAATCTGACTGTTTTAAAAGCTGCTCAACAAGTAATTGATGATGCAATAGCGATTCCGATTTTGTTAGGAAACGAAAACCGTATTAATCAGTTGGTACTCGAAAACCACATCGATATAGCTGGTATCGAAATTATTGACCCTCGTTCAATGCAGGAAGAAGAACGCATTCAACGCTTCGGAAATCTTTTCTACGAAAAACGTAAACGCAAAGGTTATAATAAGTTTGAGGCCACTATTTTAATGCAAAACCGGAATTATTTCGGCGCAATGATGGTTGAAACCGGCGAGGCCGATGCCATGATTGGTGGCATGACCCGTAATTACCCTGAAACCATTCGTCCGGCACTTCAAATTATAGGACCGCAGGAAGGGGTAAAGAAGGTTTCGGGTATGTATATTTTAATGAGCCGTTTTGGCCCATTATTCCTTGCCGATACCACAGTAAATTTTAACCCTACAACGCAGGAAATTGTTGAAATAACCGAACTTGCGGCCAAAGAAGTAGAGAAATTTAATATTAAACCAAGAATTGCTCTGTTAACTTACTCGAACTTCGGAAGTGCCAATGGAGATGACGCTATAAAAATGCAGAAAGCCGTGGAAATTCTGAAAGAGAAACATCCTACGATGATTGTAGACGGCGAAATGCAGGCCCACTTACCATTTGACCTAGATTTACTAAGAGAGAATCATCCATTCTGTGACTTGGTAGAAGGTGGTGCCAATACGCTTATTTTCCCGAACCTTTCGGCTTCAAATATTGCTTATAACCTTGTAAAAGAAATAGCGAATATTGAAAAAATAGGACCAATTCTGTTAGGAATGAAAAAGCCAGTACACGTATTGCAGCTAGGTAGTTCGGTACGTGAAATTGTAAACATGGTAGCCATTGCCGTGGTTGATGCACATAGCAAGTAAACAACGAAGTTGTTTTATATACAAAAGGCATATCTGAAAATCAGGTATGCCTTTTACATAATCTGCCACTTCTGGTATGTTATTTTACTTTTTACTCGTTACTGCTCAGGTCACTGACTTTTACCTTCTGAAATACATCTACATAGCTTTTTACGCTGGCATTGTATACTTTTACCCCAAGATAACGTGCATAACCCGCCAGTACTTCATAGCCATAAAAGGCTTTGTGCAAAGAGAATAATTGCTGACTCATATAGGAAGTTTCTCGAACGGCAATATCATAATCTTTCTGTCCGTAAAAATGGGTATCACTCACGACCAGATTATTATTTTCATCGAGTTTTATCATTTCATGCCATGAATGGTCTGCGCCAAAAAGGTATATTTCCTTAAAACCCATATTCAAGGCATAAAATAAGGTAGCTACCAGCACATTCTGGCATTGGGGCATACCTATATTTCTTTTAAAGAGCCAGTAAATAAAAGGTTTGTATCCGGTTACAATCGTATAATTGAACGCAATGGGTTTAATATGAGGATTTTGAGCCAGCTCACTGCTAAAATATGTCGATTTAAGCATTTTATCAGGCACAAAAAGATTTAAATCCCAAGTAGTATTTTCGATAATACCACGAAGCCCTCTCCTGCCAAACGAGTGGTCGGGGTTCATAAACGACCAATCGAGCAATAAGTAATTTTTAGGTTTTAATTCCTTATATTCTTCAGTAGTTGAAAAAAGATTTACAGCTATGAGTTCGAGTTGTTGCAGAAAATCTCGGTCTTTTTCGAGTGTTGTTTTCAACGAAGGCCCATTACCCAGAATACCACAACGGGATTGAGTGGCTTTGGCAGCTTTTAGAGAAAAGTCAGATAAAAATAGCACCTTTATCAACGATAAGATGCTATTAATAAAAAGACTGAATTTTTGCTGTATCGACAATAAAAAATTAATCATAAACACAAATTTTAGGTAAAAGTAAGGCTCTTATCAGGCCAAATCAAATATATCCTTCACGCCTAACATTCTGGTTTTTGTGAACCCTTCACCAAATTTAGCACCTATCGGATGCCCCATTTCCTGCGAACGAGCTTTCAGAAAATCTAAAAATTCGGGGCTTGTTAAATATGACTCCGGCTCTTTGCTGTTTGGGTCATAGAACTGGCTTTTATAAGCACGGATGGACGTCTCTTTCAAATCCCAGTATTTCGAAATATCTACTACGAAATCAGGCTTGATGTAGCGGTCCTGAATATAATGATACAAAAATTTAGGGCGCCATGCAGGCTGTGCATTGCCCGCTTCATCAAAGGTCTGAATCATACGCAAGCCCGACAAAAAACAAGCATCAACGGCTAGCGCAGCCCCTTTTCCGTGGTCGGGATGACGGTCTTCAACAGCATTTGCCAGAACAATTTCGGGTTGGTATTTACGAATAACCGAAATAAGTTTCATCTGATGCTCTTCGTCATTTTTGAAAAACCCATCTCTGAATCCCATATTTTCACGAACCGACACACTTAGTATCTGAGAAGCGGCGGCTGCTTCTGCTGCACGAATTTCGGGTGTACCGCGTGTTCCTAATTCGCCTCTGGTAAAATCAACGATACCTACTTTTTTGCCTTTAGCAACAGCTATTGCCATTGTTCCTGCACACGACATCTCAGCGTCATCAGGGTGAGCCGCCATTACAAGTATATCTAATTTCATTTTTTAACTTTTAATATCTTTTGGTTGCTATTAGTTATAAAAAAAAAGCGACGTAAATAGTTTCACGTCGCTTGTAAATTCTATGCTGTTATTTTCTTATTTGATTCTGAGACGATACCCGGGGCGTAATCTTGTGGTTGTTTTTATCCGGTTCATACGTGCCAGATTTGCAACCGTAGTGTGGTTACGCTCAGCAATTTCAGAAAGTGTATCGCCCGACCGCACTCTTATCCACGCTTTTCTGGTAATGGCTTGTGGTTCGTCAAATTCAAAATCTCCTTTACTTGTGCCACCTCTCAGATAATCATACACGCGTGAGGTCATGGTAAACTCCTGCGAAATAATATCTATTTTTTCGGGGGCGAAAGTAAAAATATTTTTAGGGTCGAAAGGGTTACCCTCGTAACGTGTTTCGAAATGCAGGTGAGGCCCTGAACTTCTGCCCGTACTACCGCCTTTCCCGATTTCGTCTCCGGCTTTTACTAAGGTACCTGACTCAAAATTAATTTTCGACAAGTGACCATAAAGTGTTTCAAGTCCGTTATAGTGCCTTACTACTACGCATCTTCCATACCCTCCGTGTACGCCTGATACACGCACGATACCATCAAATGCTGAATAAATTGGCTCGCCAGTATCAAGGTCAAGGTCAATACCTGTGTGCCAGCGACGCCATCTCCACCCAAATTGTGAGTTTGTAACGCCTTTAGCCATAGGGCCTGCCCAGTATCTGTTCTGAGAAATATCATATAACTGAATCGGAATAACCTCTTCGTAATCTTTTGCATCAATTCCGTAGGGGTCAATTATATCTGTATTCCATACTGAAAAATAACTGGCTACTTTTACCATATCTTCACTACCAGCAAACTGCGCATCTTCTTCAATCTCCACAATCTGGATTTCTCCTTCATCAATAGTAGAAGTATCTTCATGTACGGCCGCGTTCAGTTCCTTGATAGGCTCTATTTTCACATTTGTGCCTTTATTTGCTTTTGAGGCTTCAAATTCGTTAATAAAGCGTAATTTAGGTTCTTCCTCAAAACTGAACTCATCGTCCTGCTTAGAATTTTTATTCTGGCTTTTATCCTTGCTTTTAGTTTCCTTCTGCGGGATATTCGGTTTATTCAGTTTTTTTCCTCTTTCCTGTGCCTTAGCATAGCCCAGAATACAGGTTGAAAGAATGATGGTAAATAAAGCCTTTTTCATTTTTGTAATTGATATATTTTTAGGTTTCCCTGTAAAAACACCTACTAACTTGCATTTTAAGGTATTTTTATAACAATATTAAGCATTTTTATGCCTTAATGCAAACTTTTCTCGGCCAGATATCTTTCAGCATCTAAAGCAGCCATACAGCCCGAACCGGCCGCTGTAATGGCCTGACGGTAAATTTTATCCTGTGCATCGCCACAAGCAAATACACCTTCAACATTTGTTTTGGCACTTCCTTTAATAGTTTCGATGTATCCGGCTTCATCCATTTTCAAGAAACCATCGAAAATCTGGGTATTGGGTTGATGACCAATAGCTACAAAGAAACCTGTTACATCGAGGATTGATTCTTCCTGAGTAAGATTATTTTTTATTTTTACCCCTGTTACTCCTTCTTCTCCTAATACTTCTAGGGTATCAGTGTGGTAAAGGATTTCAATATTTGGAGTATTTTCAACACGTTGTTGCATAATCTGAGAAGCTCTGAACTCGCCTTTACGCACCAGCATATATACTTTTTTGCAAAGTTTTGACAAATAATGCGCTTCTTCACAAGCGGTATCACCACCACCTACAATAGCTACATTCTGCCCTCTGAAAAAGAATCCATCACATACCGCACAAGCAGATACTCCATAACCATTCAGGCGTTGCTCTGACTCCAGACCCAGCCATTTGGCCGAAGCACCCGTAGCTATAATAACGGTTTTCGCAATAATTTCGTGTGTTTCGTCGATAATTACTTTATGTGCCAATGGCGTTGAAAAATCAACTTTTGTAGCCATGCCCCAACGGTTGTCGGTTCCGAAGCGTTCAGCCTGTTTCTTAAAATCCTCCATCATTTCAGGCCCCATAATTCCATTCGGATACCCGGGGAAATTCTCAACGTCAGTTGTTATAGTTAATTGCCCGCCGGGTTGCCCACCCTGATACATTACTGGTTTCAAACCTGCCCTTGCCGCATAAATAGCAGCAGTATATCCTGCCGGGCCTGAGCCTAAAATTAACACTTCTACTTGTTCTTGTGCCATTATATTGATAATCGTGAATGAATGATTGTAAATTTTCTCGGCAAGCATTAAGCAGTATTGCTTTAAATGCCTGCTGATAAATGAACATAGTTTTCAAGGCACAAAGTTCATGAAAAATACCTTGATAGGCAAGCCTATAAAATTTTCATTTCAATTCTACGGTTCAACTGGCGGTTTTCTTCGGTATCATTTGGTAAGATTGGCTTGGTTTCGCCACATCCTATGGCCTTGATGTTAGCAGCATTTACTCCTCTGCTAATGAGGTACTCGGCCACAGCGGCGGCTCTTTTCTGTGATAAAGCCAGATTATCGGTATCTTTACCTACATTATCTGTATGGCCTGATATTTCAACCTGAAGAGTTTTATTATTTACCAGCAGTTTTTGTAATTTATCGAGTTCAGGGAAAGACTCAGGGCGAAGCTCGGCCTTACCTGAATCAAAGAAAATATTGCTAAGTACCTCTTTAGCATCTTTTCTGATAGGTTCAAGGAGAATATTAATGATTTTCCCATTCGCATCTGACTTCTCAGAAAAATCAAAAGAAAGGCTCTTGAAAAAGTAGTCTTTTCTGTTTACAAATAATCCGTAATGGCTTCCGTTTGGCAACACAGCGGTGTATTCGCCCGTTAAGGCATCTGACTGGATACGTTCCAGTATTTGATTACTTTTTAAATCAACCAGTTCTATCTCTGCCTCTAAGGTTTTCTGGGTCTGGGCATCTTTTACAACGCCCTTTACAAAATTAGCTCTTCTGAATTTATCGTTCAGTTCTTTAGGAATATCAAATTCATATAAACGAGTGGTATTTCTGGAATCAGAAGAGTAATACCCCTTTTTGCCATCTGAGGTTACAAATAATGCAACTTGGTCTTCGTGGGTATTAATCGGATACCCCAGATTTTCGGGTGCAGAGAATCCGCCTGACTTATTTTCTGTCATGAATAAATCAAAACCTCCCATACCTGTATGCCCATCGGAAGCAAAGAAAAGTGTTCGGCCATTGGCATGCACAAATGGCGATATTTCGTCTCTTACTGTATTAACGGTATTACCTAAGTTTACGGCCTTTGCCCATGTCTTATCGGGTCTGAGTTCTGTCATCCAGATGTCTTTTTGGCCTAGACTACCGGGGCGGTCTGACGAAAAATAGAGTATATGTCCATCATTCGACAAGCTCGGCTGCGCCTCCCAGAAACGGGTATTGACACTTTCGCCGAGGTTTTCGGGTGTACTCCATTCACTACCTATTTTTCTGCTTATGTACAAATCACAGCTTCCAAAGCTATCTTTTCCGTCACAACTGGTAAAAACCAGTGTGCGCCCATCGGCCGAAATGCTGCAAGTACCTTCGTTAGCGGCTGTATTAATTTTAGGCGAAATACCCTGTGGTTTACTCCACTTACCGTCTGTCATCTGCGACACATACAGGTTTTCGTCTCCATCTTCCGAGCGTGCTGTAAAAATCAGGGTTTCGTTATCGGCTGTCAGTACAGGAAAATACTGGTTATGCTTAAAATTAATAACCTCGCCCATATCGCTTGCCTGAAAGTTCAATTTCCTATTTTGAGCTTCAATACCAAATTTACAAACTTCCAACTGTTGTGTTAACTGCTTCACAATCATGCTATTAGGTGGCGAATTCTTCAAGGCAAACTCAAGTAAAGGTTTGGCTTCATTATAATTACCAGCACGCAATGCGCGTGTACCAATATAGGTATAGGCCTGCTTGTAAGTTGGGTTATCAGGTTTGAAATGTAAGGCCTTTCGATAATATTTTAGGGCATTTCCTTCGTTTCTGGCCGTTTCATTCATCTGACCCAATTTAAAATAGGCATCGGCATAGGTAGAATCCTTTTCAATAGCTCTCAGTAAACTTTCGGTAGCATCGGAGGGTTTCCGTTCCATAAAGCTCTTTATACCTTTATCATAAAATTCTTTTGCTTTAGGGTTTTGTGCGAAAACAGGGGCCGATATGAAAATAAATAGAAGAAACGAAAACAGTTTATTCATTTTTAAAATCAGTTTTATAGTTTAACGTAAGGTTTTGTTGCTTATTTTTGAGGCGTTAAAAATAGATACAGTTATAAACGATAATTTTACATAAATGCTTCATCTATATCTTAAATCTTTACATATAATTGGTTTTGTTTCATGGTTTGCGGGTTTGTTTTATCTGGTCAGGATGTTTGTTTACCATGCCGAGGCCGACCAGAAACCCGAACACCTGCGCGAGGCATTTAAAAAAGAATATATTTTGCTTCAGAAAAGGGCCTACAAGATTATCTGTAATCCGGCTATGATGATAACCTGGACCTGCGGCATACTAATGCTTATTAACTCGCCGTTTTTTTTACAACAGGGTTGGCTGCACGTAAAATTGGTTTTGTTGGTATTATTAACAGGATACCACATTTTTTGCAAAAAGACTATCGAACGGCTCGAAAGAGGCGAATCGCGTTTTGTTTTTAATTCTTTTCAATACCGCCTTCTGAACGAACTCCCTACTTTGTTTCTGGTA
This sequence comes from Emticicia sp. 17c, assembly GCF_037153985.1. Taxonomy (NCBI): domain Bacteria; kingdom Pseudomonadati; phylum Bacteroidota; class Cytophagia; order Cytophagales; family Leadbetterellaceae; genus Emticicia; species Emticicia sp. 17c. The sequence continues at coordinate 178,717 of NZ_JBBAYI010000010.1, read as the reverse complement.
GCCATTGTTCTTCTGGCCGTTGTTAAAAACCTGCTAAACTTTGTATATCTGTTTTTAGGAGTAATTGCTTTTGGAATGTTATTATTTGTAGCCGCCAGAGCCTACCGAAAACATAGAGAAAGCAAATAGCGGGCCTAACATTAGGTCCGCTATTTGCCATTATTGCATTATTGAAAATAATTATTTCTTGATAGGGAAACTTATGCCCAGATTAATACCTACCCCTACGTTCTGAAAACTGGTACTAGGCTCACGGGTGATATCTCCAAAACCTCGGATATAACGTACGTCGGCATTGAGCCATGTTTCGTTTTTGATACGATAATTAAACCCTAACCCAACTTGTGCGCCTACATCGGCATTCGTATAAACCGGTTGCCCGTTGGCTACTTTGCTGCCGGTTCTGTCGGTAGCAGCTAGTAAGATACCTAAATAGGGGCCAGCAAATATTTTCGGACGGAACGCCTGCCCACGTTGACCAAAATAATAAACAGCAGCTACGGGTATCTGTAAATAATGGATGCGCTCCATGTTTCCGCCATTTTGTACTTTTGTACCCATCTGCGAGTAAGTTCCTTCAACCATTATTCCGAAATTGCTATTAATACTATGATTCAGGAATAACCCAGCATTAAGGCCTGATAACAAATCGAAGCTTTCGGCTTTAGGTCTGAATGTAGTTACATTTACACCTATTTTGGGTCCTAATGAAGTGGTTGGTTGAGCAAATCCAAAGAATGATAATGTAAGTAAAGCACTAATTAAAAACAGTCTCGTTTTCATGTTCTATGTCAGTTTATGGTAAATAATCTACGGTTTTACGTATTAAAATACCATTCCAAAGTATTCATATCCCTATAAGAAGCACATAAGGCCAAGTTTTTTTAAAATTTATGGGTAATTATTTCCCCAATATTGGAATAAGGTCGTCAGTTTTACCTGAGCTTTATAGGGCCTGAATTAAATATAAAAAATTCAAAGGGGTTTTGTAACTTTGAGCAAGTTAATGAGGTAATACCTCACTTTTTGTCAAATACCGTATTATCATGAATCTTCAGGCATTTAAAAGCACGCTCTCATCCACCAATATTCCGCAAGATATGCCCCCTTTATTACAGGCACTGTGGTATGATTACAACGGTAACTGGGAGGCATCGCATAATATAGCACAATCAAGAGAAGGTACGCAGGAATACGACCGGCTGCATGCTTATTTACACCGGAAAGAGGGCGACCAATGGAATGCGTCTTATTGGTACCGTCGGGCAGGAGAAAACATGCCTAAAATCTCTCTGGAAGATGAATGGGAAGAACTAGCCAAACGATTAACCAAAAATTAAATGTATTTTTGCCACGCACATTTTATTAAACAGCAAATGCTGTAAACAATTATGAATTATTTATCAGCCGAAAATATTGGAAGGAATTTAGGAGAACGCTGGCTTTTCAAGAACCTTACCTTTGGCATTTTACAAGGAGAAAAAGTTGCCCTTATTGGCTCGAATGGGTCAGGGAAATCATCGTTACTGGATATGATTATCGGAAAAACCGATATTGATGCCGGAGAAATCAGCATTCGTAAAGATATAAGAACGGGGTATCTTGACCAAAACCCTGACTTACCTGCTGGGAAAACTGTACTGGAAACTATTTTTTCATCAGAAAATACGCTTACCGCAGCTATAAAAGAATATGAATTGGCTCTTCAGGCACATAACGATAAAAGACTTGCTGATGCTATCGAAAGAGTAGATACCCTTAAAGCATGGGATTATGAAGTAAAAGTGAAGCAAATTCTTAGTAAACTAGGTATTACTGATTTTGATAAATTAATCAATAATCTTTCAGGTGGGCAACAAAAACGCGTTGCTTTAGCTAGGGTGCTGATAGAAGAACCAGACTTTCTGATTCTGGATGAGCCTACCAACCACCTCGACCTTGATACTATTGAATGGCTGGAGGGTTATTTGTCTTCGTCAAATATTACGCTGCTATTAGTAACGCATGACCGTTATTTTCTTGACAAGGTTTGTAACCGTATTCTTGAGCTTGCCGATAACCAGATATATAAATATACAGGTAATTATAATTATTACCTTGAGAAAAAAGAAGCACAAGAAGCCGTTAATGCTGCTACACAGAAAAATTACAGAAATCTACTGAGAAAAGAACTGGAATGGATGCGTCGCCAACCTAAAGCCAGAGGTACAAAATCTCAAAGCAGGATTGATGCTTTTTATGACCTGAAAGACAAAACCCAGAAAAAACGCCCCGATGAGAAACTCGAATTGAGTATGAAAATGGAGCGGATGGGTAGTAAAATTATTGAGATTCAGCACGTAAGCAAAAGTTTTCAGGAGCAAAAGGTTATATCGGAGTTTAGTTATACCTTTAAAAAAGGCGACAGAATAGGTATTGTAGGTAAAAACGGAATGGGCAAAACCACTTTGCTTGAAATCATAACCGAACAGCTTAAACCTGATATGGGTAGGGTTGTAAAAGGGGAAACCATCAGAATAGGATATTACTCGCAGGAAGGGCTTGACTTTGATGAAGGCCAACGCGTGATAGATGTGGTAAGAGAAATAGCCGAATATGTTAAAATGGCCGATGGCTCCGAACTCTCTATTTCCAATTTCCTTACGCTTTTTTTGTTCCCGCCTGCTATGCAATACAGCTTTGTGTATAAGCTGAGTGGTGGAGAAAAACGAAGACTTCAATTACTGAAAATACTTGTACAGAACCCGAATTTCCTGATTCTGGATGAGCCTACTAATGACTTGGATATTTCGACTCTTAATGTACTGGAAGATTTTCTGATAAGTTTTGGTGGATGTTTGCTAGTGGTGTCACACGACCGCTATTTTATGGATAAAATGGTAGAACATCTGTTTGTTTTTGAAGGTAATGGGTACATACGAGATTTCCCGGGGAATTATACAGATTACCGCAACTGGAAAGATGAACAACCAAACCAGTCTACCACTACCAACATAAATACGCCTGCCCCTAGCAAGGCAGAGGCAGTAAGTAATGTTCCGAAGGCAGAAACCAAAAAGAAACTCTCGTTTAAAGAACAAAAAGAATATGAAAGTCTGGAAAAAGAAATTGCAGCCTTAGAACAGCAAAAAAACTCAGTTCTGGAACAAATGAATTCGGGGAATGGCAGCCATGAAGAACTGGCAAATTGGGCCAAAGAATTTGAAAAAATTACCGACGACATAGCCAATAAAGAAATGCGCTGGCTAGAGTTGTCAGAATTTGCATAAGCTTATTTTTTAGCCGATATTTCAACAAAATAGCGTTTAATATTTTTTCAACCTATATATATACCTATCCTATGAATTTTTCTAAATACATTGTTGTTCTTTTACTAGGCATTTCAGTGAATGCGCTTGCCCAAAACTCGAAAGGGATTCCGGTACAGTCTTATAACCACGTGGGCTTGTATGTAAAAGACTTGCAGGTAAGTGCCCGATTTTATCGTGATATTATTGGCTTACAGCCTTTGGGTGTGCCAGATAATCTGGTGGCTATCAGACGTTGGTTTCAGATTGCACCCGGTCAGGAATTACACCTGCTGCTAGGCAGAAGCGAGCCTGTAACAAATAACGATAAAAACGGCGGACATTTTTCATGGACTATTCCGGCCAAATCGGCTGACTCAATTGAGGCTTATTTAAAAGAAAAAGGAGTACCTTACCATCGTCAGCAAAGATTCGACGGTGCTTTTCAGATTTATGTTACAGACCCTGACGGCTATGTAATAGAATTAAACGAACCGAAAGTACAATAAACATTTTATAAGAAAAGGCTTTCTGTCAGGAAAGCCTTAAACACAACATTTCAATGGAACAGGTAAGTAATTGGTTTCAGTATTTGATGAATTCAAAGGAAATCATCCAGACCGGAGGATTAGTAGCAATCACTTTAATTATTTTTATTGAAAATGGCTTTTTCTTCGGCTTTTTTCTTCCTGGCGATTATTTGTTATTCCTTTCTGGTGTTTTTTGTGGAACCAAAACACTTAATGCTCCACTCCCACTCCTACTGACGTGCATTTTTCTGGCTGCCGTGTTGGGGTCTTTAGTGGGTTATTTATCAGGGTTATACTTTGGAGACAAAATTCAGGCCCGACCGGACTCTTTGTTTTTCAAGAAAAAGCATATCGAAAGCACGCGGAAATATTTTGCCAAGTATGGTAGCCAAACACTCATTATTGCCCGTTTTTTACCTGTTGTTCGCACCTTCTCCCCGATTCTGGCTGGCATTGTTAAAATGCAGTTTTATAAGTTCATGACCTTTAATATTTTAGGCGGGGCTATCTGGGTAATTACTTTAGTGGGTGGCGGATTTTATTTCGGAGAAAAATATCCATGGATTACCGACTACGTTGAGTATATCATTATTTTCTTTCTGGCTGTAACTACCTTTACTGTTGTAAAAGGGTACCTCAATGCCAGAAAAGAAATGAAAGAACCTGAACAAAACGAAATTAACTAACAGTTAGTTTTAAAGATACAGGTAATAGTGTTAGCTAAAATTTGCTCGGGGAATATATTCCAGACTCTTCATGATGGCTATACGTCGGCGACGGGCTACTTTAATTTCATAGCCATCAGTCAGGTAGATTCTTACATCCTTATAACGCGCCCTGTACTGGCCGATGTATTTTTTATTGACCAGATATGACTTATTTACCCTAAGAAAATCTTTCAGACGTTCGTCAGCTTCATGATGCTTCAGGGTACTCGAAGAAACTATCTTTCTTCCGTTTTTCATATAAAACTCAGTATAGTTAACATCTGCTTTCAGATACACTATTTCATCCGAATAAATGTTGTAATCGCGTAAGATGGGTAGGTTCATTTTTAGTCATTTTAATACGTTGTCACAAAAAGTTACTTCAAAAACCTGAATGACTTGCCCTATTTGTAAGTGCTTGTCGTTTCTGATTTTCAAGTCAAAGTTCTTGCTATCAGGCAATATTCTCAATACCTGTTCAACAGTATATTTTAGCTTATGCCTACCATCTGGATAGTAGATTTAGCGGTTTCTGAGGCTCAATAGGCGTAATTTTTGCAGATTTTTTACTGCCGACTTTAATAGAAGATGAAGCTGGTATCAGAATTTGGGATTAATAAATTCCCATTCGCGAATATGAGCAGGCTGGTGTTCTTTTGTTACAATTTCGTCAAATTGTCGAATCAGTTCAGGATACTGTGCGCTTATGTCTGTGGTTTCTTTTTCGTCGGTTTTCAGATTATATATTTCCCATTTGGCTTGTCTATTTTTCTTCATGTCGCTTTTTATCCCTTTAAAATCACCCATTATTATTGCAACTTGCCCGCCCTTCTCAGGGAACTCAAAATATAGGTAAGAATGCTTTTTCTGGCTTGTTGTTTTCCCTAAGAGCGTCGGTAAAAATGAAATACCATCATTGGGTGATGCTTTAACACCTGTTAGTTCGGCCAATGTTTCCATTAAATCATATTGGGTTGAGACTAAATCAGATGTTTGTCCAGACTTTATTTTTTCTGGCCATCGGGCTATAAATGGTTCTCTTATACCTCCCTCATATAAATCCTGTTTACGGCCACGCAACCCTGCAACACTATTGAAGAATCTAGTATCAGCACCACCAGTATCAAAAGTGGCCCCGTTATCACTGCTGAACATAATAAGCGTGTTTTTGTCGAGATTGAGTTCTTTTAACAGAGCCATTATTCGGCCTACCTGTTTATCCATGTAGGTAATCATGGCGGCATAAGTTGAAAGTGGGTATGGTGTTGAAGCATAGCCTTTTTCGCCCCGATAAGGTTGTTCTTCAAATTTCCCCTTGTATTCGTTCACTGCTTCTTCGGGAGCTTGTAGAGATAGGTGTGGCCCTGTGTATGGCAAGTAAAGAAAAAAGGGCTGGTCAGTATGCTGACGAATATAAGCCAGTGTTTTTTCAGCCATTTTGGTCAGCGAATAGTCTTTTCCTCTGAACTTTTCAAAAGCCTGAGGGCTAGTTTCATTTTGTGGTAGCGGCTGATGCACGTTTATGTACTGATTGCGAAGGGTATCCCACTTTCCATTCTCCCACAAATGTGTCGGATAAAAGTTATGTGCCTGTTTCTGGTCAAGATACCCATAGAAATAGTCAAAGCCATGCTTGTTGGGGTCACCAGAAGTATTGCTCATGCCCAACCCCCATTTACCGATTGCAGCCGTGTTATAACCTGCTTTTTTCATAAGGTGGGAAATAGTAAATACCCCTTCGGGTAATGGCATTTGCCCGCCTTCTTTGTTGTCTTCAAACCCACCTAGTTCATAATTACCTCTGATATACGAGTGCCCACTGTGTTTTCCGGTCATGAGCATAGCCCTTGCCGGAGCGCAGACAGGTGCACCAGTATAATGGCGCGTAAACCTGATACCTTCTTTGGCAAGTTGGTCCAGATACGGCGTTTTTATTTTTTTCTGTCCATAACACCCTAGTTCTCCATAGCCTAAATCATCGGCATAAATATAGATAACATTAGGTTTTGATGCCTTTTGAGCAAAGGAATTTACAAAGAAAAACAGTAAAAAAATAAAGCGGCTTATTTTCATAGACTTTTGTAATTCAAAATAACTATATCCTAAGCGCTTTCATTTCTTTCAGGGCGTAATCGACCGCACGGGCTGTAAGTGCCATATAAGTTAACGATGGATTTTGTGTTGAAGTAGACGGCATACAGGCGCCATCGGTCACAAATACATTTTTACAATTATGCATCTGGTTCCATTTATTCAACATCGAGGTTTTAGGGTCTTTTCCCATACGTACCCCTCCCATTTCATGGTTTTCGCTACCCGGGTTACGTTTTGTATCAAAAGTCTGGATATTCTTAAATCCAGCTTTTGTATACATTTCAGTATATTGCTCCCAGAAGTCTTTCAGCATTTTATCGTCGTTATCATCATATTCGACAGATACGTGTAATTGAGGCAGACCATATTTATCTTTCAGGTCTTTATCTAACCATACACGGCTTTTTTCTTTAGGAATGGTCTCGCCCATCATGTGCGAGCCTACCTGCCACGGACCAAGCGCGGGTTTCATGAGATGTTCTTTCAGGTCTTCGCCTATACCACTGTTATCGGGTGCATAGCCTCTTGAAGTACTAAAACCGGCGGCGTATCCACGTAAGAAATCTGTTTCTTGTTTATATACGTTCCGAAAACGCGGAATATAGCTGCTATTAGGGCGTTTTCCGTCGGTAGTGGAGTCAAGTAAACCATCATATTCAGCAGCAATACGGCCTCTGAATGTATGAAAAGCCATATATTTACCCAAAATTTCGTTATCGTTACCTAGCCCATTCGGGAAACGATTAGAAATAGAATTTAATAGAATCAGGTTTGAATTAACCGTAGAAGCATTAACGAAAATAATTTTTGCGTAAAAATCTATCATTTCAAGGCTTTGGGCATCTATAATACGTACTCCTGTGGCCTTTTGTTTTTTATCGTCATAAATGATAGAATGTACTACCGAATGAGGGCGCAGGGTAAGCCTGCCTGTACGCTTAGCCCACGGTATTGTTGAAGAAACACTACTGAAATATCCGCCATAAGGGCATCCTCGCTCACAAATAACCCGATTCTGGCATTGTGCGCGCCCTTGTTTATAATGAATGTCTTTGGGTTGGGTTAAATGAGCCGCCCGACCAATAATAACGTGTCGGTCTTTATAATGGGTAGACATCTGTTGTTTGAAGTATTTTTCAACACAACTCATTTCATGCGGAGGCAGAAACTCGCCATCTGGTAAGGTATCAACTCCATCGCGGTTACCAGTAATACCTGCAAATTTTTCAACATAACTGTACCACGGAGCAATATCAGCATATCTGATGGGCCAGTCAACAGCATAGCCGTCACGTGCGGGGCCTTCAAAATCGTAGTCACTCCAACGTTGGGTTTGTCTGGCCCAAAGTAACGACCTACCCCCTACCTGATATGCCCGCATCCAGTCGAAAGGATGCTCCTGAATATATTCTTGTTCGGCATCTTTCACCAGAAAGTGAAGGGTACTTTCACCAAAAATATAATGCCGGCTAGGAATTTTATATTCTTCTTTAATTATGTTAGGTACCTGCCCCAGATGCTCAAACTCCCAAGGATTTTTTAAAGTTGTAGGGTAATCTTTTATATGCTCAATGTTTCGGCCACGTTCCAGAACTAATGTTTTAAGTCCTTTTTCGGTCAGTTCTTTGGCTGCCCATCCGCCGCTCATACCAGAGCCAATCACAATAGCATCAAATGTACGCTCTTTTACAGTGTCAATATTTAAGTTCGACATCAGAATTTCAGGGTTAGGTTACTTATACTAAACAAGTCTGTTGAATATAACGAAAGAGAATTTTGTATTTGGTATGTAAATATTCATATTTTTTACCAGAATACGAATATCCTTCTGAAAATTCTTCGATTAAAAATTATTTAATCGTTTCAAGACCTGTTTCCCTACCTCAGAACCCTGTTTTTGTCCGCGTTCGATGGCATCAATAAAGTGGATACCTCCATAAAAACGAGAAATGGCTGCCTCGTCGGCAGCAGCCTGAAATGAAGGGAATGTACGTGGCTCTAACCCAAAACGTTTTTCGACCGAATCGGTATATTTAAAATTATCTCCAAAAAAATGAGAAAGAATTACCGCTGAGGCAGACGAAACAGTAGAGTGCCCACTCAGATACTCAGGAAAAGGAGGTGTTTGCAGAAGTGGCCGCCAGTTTGGGTCAATATATTTCCGAATGGCGGTTTCGGGGCGTATTCTGTTACTACGGTATTTTTCTCCCCAGCAACCAATAAAACCATCCATAAGCCCTATGGCTAATACTGTATGTATCTGTAATGTTTTCTCAAGGCTTAAGTTTGCTTGTTTACAGACAATACCTGCCACACCCATCCAATGCGCACCGGGAGAAATTTTCTTTACACCTACCATCAGGTGTCCGTTATCCTGCAAAGCAAACGGGTTACAATCCCAGAAAGCAGCTATTTCTTTGTGGGCTTGTGGTAGTTTTTCATTGTAAAGATTAAGCATTAACCGATAAAATTCTGACTTTTTATCGGTTGAGAACGGAATTGGCGGAGACGGATTAAACTGATTGGCGGAATCGAGTGTGAATGACCTTATGGTATGAAAATAAGGCTCAACAGGTGGGAAGTATGCCGGTGGCGTAGGGAACCAATCTCCATCTTTACCGCCCGGAGTATATCTTGGATAATTACTTATCTGATTGTATTTATCGGCTTTGGCATAAGCCAACAGTTGTTTGCTTATATTTTGGGCATAAGCTAAAGAGTTATCCATTACTTCTTTTGAAAAACCGATAGTTTGGCACGAGTCTATCCATTTTTGCTCATAATCGGCCAATATTTTGCCTGATGGCTGTATTTTTTTTGCGGTTTCCATCATGGCCAGTATGGCACTCACCTGTGCCGAGAACGTGCCTTCTGGTTTTTTTACACTAATATCCGGGTAGCCGTTCAGTTTCCCTTTCATTGAATGAAAAGAGGTGTCATTCTGGCTTACTACCTCATAGCCTGCTAAACAGGCATACGAAAAAAAACGGGTGGCTAACGGCGGATTCGATACATCATGAATCATGATGTCGGTCATTCGGGTAATTACATTACTTACTTCGTTACTACTTAGCTGAGGTATTTTTTCGGGCTTTGTTGTACAGGCCAGACCTATGTAAGCAAGGCTTGCAAATATTATCAGAAATCTCATCGGGTAGAATTTTACTTAATAACCTTAAATCAACTCGTTTTTTCTTATTTCTTATAGCTGTATACTTTTAATGGCTGCTGATTAATACCTACAAATAACAGTTGATTGATATTAATCATACTCCGAACATCTCCTGCTATACCAAGACCTGAGTTTTTCTGCGTAATTGCATTAAACTGCCCTGTTCCATTGCCTTTTAAAAGTAAACCCAAATTAGCATCATATTTTCCAAACCTCAAACGTCCGCGATTAATGTTTCCGGCCAGTATTAAATCTTTTTTTCCATCGGCATCTATATCGGTTGAGGTTATGGCAAAAACTGGTGAAAACTGGGCCTCCACAGGCAATGATTTCTCCTGAAATTTTCCATCTTGAGAACCCATAAACAGCGTTGTTCTAAGTGTAGTTACACTTAGTTGTTTCATGTTTTCGAGTTCTTCTGGAGTAAAGATTTCTTTCATTGAAGCATCGGCATAACTTTTATAATCAGGAAAACGCGTTCGCATCAAACTTATCTGGTCAAGTAGTTCATCGCGGGTTACGTAAGGATAACTTTTACCTTGAATATAAAAACATAGCATAGGGTCAACGGAACCGTTATCATCAAAGTCTTTGTAAAATAACTCAGCGGGTTCGGTGGCTGTGGCTTTTAACTGAGAATTAGTTCCCATATTCCCAACCAGTAAATCAACTTTGCCATCATTATTCAAATCATCTACTAATAATTTGTTCCAAAGCCCGGTGTAGGGCTTATCAAAGTAATGCTTACTTGCTTCTGATAATTTACCATTAAGATTATTAAATACCTGCAAGGGCATCCATTCGCCAACTAAGATTAATTCAGGTTTTTTATCCTGATTTAGGTCATACCAAGCGGCATCAGTCACCATGCCGATATTTTTTAATTCAGGAGCTATTTTGTCAGTCTGGTCGGTAAACCTTACGTCTGCCCCTTTACTTTCGTTTATTAAAAGATAACTTCTTGGTGATTCGGGATAACGCCCCGGAATGACGCGCCCACCTATAAACAAATCAGGTTTTCCATCCTGATTGATGTCTGCCACTCTTACGCAACTTTTGCTCACGAGCATTTTTGGCAAAGCGTTTACAGCTTTGGAAAAACTACCTTTACCATCGTTCAGGTATAATCGGTCTTGCAGAAGCGGGTCTTCTGGTAGTAAGTTTCCGTAACCGCCACTGGTTACATATAAGTCAATGAAAGTATCACCGTTTGCATCAAAAAAAACGGCATCAGTATCTTCATTTTGTTTATCAGTTTCAAAAGTTGGTTGGGTCTTTGGGGTAAATTTGCCATTTTTTGTTTGTACATATAATGTTGCGGGCTGCCCGCTGCCACTGCCGATGAAAATATCTTCAAGGCCGTCTCCATTTATATCTCCTTTAGCTAGGCATGGGCCGGTAAATGATAAAGGATTTACCATTAAAGGTTGCCTTTTAAAATCATTCAGTGTGTTTTTTGCTGACTGAAAGTTAATGCCCACGTTAGTTTCTTTTAGTAGTGGGTTAATTGTAAAGCTGAAATTATGCAGTTCAACAGCTTCTTTTTCATTGATAGCAATGAGTTTATCGGCAGTAATGTTTTTCAAAACCTGCTGCTTACCAGTTAGCCAGATAACTTTCAGTGAATCGATACGAGGCTCATCTCCTAAACCCAAATGGAGTATTGGCGAAACACTTGATTGATACCCACGCGTAGGCATTTGTTCAAGGTACTGTACTTGCCCTTGTTTGTAAAGATATATTTTTGCGCCTAACCCGAAGGTGTTTAACCCAGAGCCATTGAGTTTTATTTTAAGGTAATGATTTTTGAGTTGCTTCTCGGTATCGTTCTGGTAAATAAAAGCCGGAAGGTTAATATTATTGACAATCAGGTCAAGGTCACCATCGTTATCAAGGTCAGCATAAGCAGCCCCATTACTATTGGCGGCTTGAGCCATTCCCCAATTTTTCCCTACGCTTTTAAACTGGAGATTTTTACCGTTTTTGTACATGTAGTTGGTGAGGTTCGATGATGGAATCTTCATCACTAAATCAAGTACGTTTTGCCGCTGGATGTTTGCCTGATTGTTCTGAATATAATCACTCATGTATTTCAGGAAATCCAGATTAGTATAGTCTCTCAGATAACCGTTGGTTATGTATAGGTCTTTCCAGCCATCGTTATCATAGTCTGCAAATAAGGCACTCCAACTCCAATCGGTATTAGAAATACCTGATAACTGACCAATTTCTAAAAACTGTGGAGTAGTTTTATTTGCAAACACACCTTGATTAAGGTGTAGCATATTGCGCATATATTGGTGTCCGAAACCAACTTTTACATTGAAGTCAAATTTCTCATAGTTATCGGGGGCCATTAAGAGTTTTTGACGGCGGTTATCTTCCGGCAACATATCCAGCGTAAAAATATCTGTCAGGGCATCATTGTTTATATCGGCCATATCGCTACCCATTGAAAAATGAGATGTATGCCCTATACTTTCGGCTATCTGATTAACAAAGCCTCCTTTTTTATTATTGATATACAGGAAATCTGGAATTGTGTAATCGTTCGAGACGTACATATCTTGCCAGCCGTCATTATTAAAGTCGGCAATACCAATGCCCAACCCATAAGATAAGGCCGTGCTCAGTATGCCTGCTTGTTTGGTGATGTCTTTAAAAACAGGTTGGCCGTCTTTTCCTTTATCATGTCTGTAAAAGCGTACTCCATTCGAGGGGTCATCAGTTTTCAGTATCGCAGCCGTAGTTGCTTCGTCCAAAACAGGCAATGATTTCGGATTGTGGTTTAACAGAAACATATCCAAGTCACCATCTTTGTCATAATCAAAGAATGCTGCCTGTGTACTTGTTGAAGGGCTATCGAGACCGTATTCATGTGCTTTTTCTGAAAAAACAGGTATACCCGCATTATTTTTACCCTGATTTACAAACAACTGGTTGGTACGTTTTTCGGGTGTCAGGTTACCCGAATAACATACATAAATATCAAGCAAGCCGTCACCGTTTACATCAGCCATAGTAGTTCCGGTTTTCCATGGGCCTTGTCGCCCGCTTACCCCTGCGGCCTCGGTAATATCTTCAAAAACCATGTTACCTTTGTTAAGATAAAGGCGATTCGACTGCATATTACTTGTAAAATAAATATCATCAAGCCCATCATTATTCACATCGCCTACTGATACGCCGCCGCCATTATAGAAATACTCATACATGAGTACGTTGGTATTGAGCCCTTCATTAATGATATTCTGGAAATCGATGTGTGTTTGCTGGGCATCAAGGAGCGTAAAAAGTTGTGGCTCAGTATCAGCAGCTATTGCATTGTCTGAAGTAGAGTCAGGGCCTTTACAGGCGGTTAGTAGTAATAATAGGTTTAGAGAAAAGAGGTTCAGGTATTTCATTTGAAAGTATTATAACAATCATAAAAATTTGGGTAGCCGAGTATCTTTTCAGTGTCTCAGCTACCCAATTTACAAAAAATACAGGTTAGTACCCAGGATTTTGTATGAGCTTATTATTACGATTCATTTCATCACGATGGATTGGCAGGAAGTACATTTTATCAAGCCATGTACGGTTTTCTTTGCCGGGGTCCATATCTGTTACTTTGTATTCATAATTATAATTTGATGGGTCATATTTATACAAAGAAACGCTTTTACCATCTTTTAAAGTACCAAGTACCGTAATGATATTGGCTTTTCGACCGAGTGTTGTTGGAGCAATCATCCAACGGCGGGCATCATGGTAGCGTTGTTCTTCAAAGGCCATTTCAATCCGGCGTTCATTTCGATACCGTTGGCGCAGGGCATCGCCCGATTCGGTAAGAGCAGGCATCCCTGAACGGAAACGTATCTTATTAAGCCATGTACGTGCCTCTGCATCTTCGCCTAGTTCGATACAAGCCTCGGCGTAGTTAAATACAGCTTCGGTGTAACGCAAATGTGGCCACGGTATTTGCTGCCATGTATTCTGGTCAATAATTGCAGGGTTCGGGTCAATGAACTTACGCATATAATACCCTGTATAACTACCGTTCCAGTCTTCAACCGAACTTTTGCGGGTATCCAAACCAAAGTAAGGCACTTTCTTTCCTGAACCATCGGTTACTTCATATTGGCCTGTCTGAATCTGGTTAGCAGGGTCTTTGGCGGCTACATCGGCTGTGCGTGGTTTCCACGGCGCACCGTCATAAAGAATAGAAGCATAGAAACGAGGGTCACGGTTTACATAAGGGTTGCTAGCCTGTTGTGTATTCTGCCAGCTGAATTTTGTTCCATCCATCATTTCGTAATCATCTACAAAGTTCTGGATAGGTGTATTTCCGGCCCAGTTATGGTAACCATTTGGCCCATTAAATAAACCCTGACGACCGCCATCTTCTTGCTTAGCATTGATAAAGTAACGTGCAAAAATCAATTCTTTTTCACCACCATTACGCGAAAGTGAAATATTCATGTAGTTGGTTGTTCCTTCTTCTTTGCTTACTGGGGCAGACAAATTAAGGTTAAAACCATAACCTGCTAAATCAAGAACAGCTTTTGCTGCGGCTTTGGCTTTTGTCCAACGTTCGACACGGCTACCACTTGCAATAGCCAATATTTCGGGTTTGCTGAAAGCAGCCATAGCTGTTGATTTTGCCTTGGCTGTGTTTACGTCGTACAAGTCGCTGGCAGCATATAGCAATATACGTGATTTAAGTGCTAAAGCTGCGGCTTTTGAAGCACGGCCAGCGGCCAGAGTTTTACCATCGAGCAAAGTGGCCGCTTGGTCACAATCTTTCACAATGAAATTAATACATTCTTCCATCGTATTACGAGGAGCCATGTAATCGGCCTCACCTAAATCATAAGGGCGGTCAACAAGCGGAACACCTCCGAAATAACGTACTAACTGATGATAAAAATACGCACGCATAAAGAGTGCTTCACCTTTCAGACGTTCGGCAATTTTATTGGTGTTAGTAAATTTCGGTGTTTCCAGATTTTTAAGAGCCAAGTTACAAGCTCTGATACGAATGTACATTTGTTGCCACTGTATGGTATTATTTATCCAGCCCGGAGCAGCCGGATTTGAACGGGCCTCGGTAATGGTTGTGATGTCACGGCCGGGGTGAGTAAAGGCGGTTTCGTCGGTTAAAGAAGCAAGCATTTGCTCATTAAAACCGCCCAGCCCTAAGCCTCCGTATAATTCTGTAACGAAAGCCTCTGCCAGTGCAGCATCAGACCATACAGCGGCCTCAGACACCTGATCAAGAGGGCTGGTATTCACAAAATCATCGTTACAACTTGTTATAACAAAACCTGCAATAACAGTAGATGCTAATATTTTCTTAAATTTATTCATTGCTGTTCAATTTAATTTTTAGAATGTTGCTGTCAGACCTGCATTGATAATTCTTGCTTGAGGATAGTACTGGCCAGTAGAGTTGGCAGACTCAGGGTCATACACTTTCAGTTTATCCCATGTAACGAGGTTAAGGCCGTTTACATAAACTCTGAAGTTATTCAAGCCTACTTTTGACCCCCATGCACTCGGAATAGTGTACCCTAACTCAAAGTTTTTCAAGCGTAGATAATCAGTACTTCTTAGCCAATAAGTGTTTCCGCCCGAGAAATACTGGTCGCTACGGTTAGCAATACGCGGGTGTACACTACTTGGATTGTCGATTGTCCAGCGGTTTTCATAAATATCAAGCAAGAAATTACCGATATTACCAGACTCACCCGCACTTACATATTGTTTGGCGCCAGCGGCTCCCTGAAATAAGATAGTAAGGTCGAAGTTTTTGTATTGAGCCGTAATATTCATACCTCCCTGAAACTTAGGTAACTGTGTGTTATCGTCACGAACTTGGTCATCAGGAGTAATTTTGCCATCACCATTATAGTCTTTATACTTCATATCGCCGGGGCGTAGCTGATTCACAATTGCTTTGTAATCAATCGGATTGGCATCAATTTCTGCCTGATCTTTGAACACACCATCATAAATGTAAGCCAGATAAGTATACATAGGTTTACCCGTTGTGCGTTGCCATGCAGGTGCGCCGGGTGCTTCGTCCCAGAAAAGTACTTTATTTTTAGCATATCCGCCATTTACACTCACGCTATATTTAAAGTCACCAACCTGACTACGGTAACCGATGTTAAACTCCCATCCTTTATTCGAGATTTCACCGATGTTTTCAGCAGGTAATGTCAGACCTGTTGACTGTGGAACTGACGCATTTCTGAACCACAAAATGTTTGTGCGTTTGTTGGCAAATACATCAAATTCAAAAGACACTTTACCATTAAATAACTGACCTTCTAAACCGATGTCGGCATTGTTTGCCACTTCCCATGTAATATTGTTGTTTGGTATACGTGTTTCATATAAGGTTTTTGTTTCAACATTACCAATAATATAACTACGGAACCCATAGGTTGATAAATACTGATACGTGGCTGGTGTTGTGGTATTAGGCAGGTATACTTGGTCATTACCCATTTGCCCCCACGAACCGCGTAACTTCAGGTAATTAACTACTGGTAATCCTTTTTTAATGAAATTTTCTTCAGATAATACCCATCCTAGCATAAAGCCCGGGAAGAAACCGTAACGTGTTTTTTGAGGAAAAATGTCGGAGCCGTCATAACGCCACAGGAACTCTGCCAGATATTTTTCTTTAAAATTATAAGCCACACGACCGAAGTAATTCAAACGTGCTGAATTATAAGCACCACCACTATTATTTTTCTCAAGGTCACCGCCTGCAAATAGCTGGTCGATAGCAGTTGAGATAAAATAACGACGGTAGGCACTAAAACCATTTCCTTGAATCGTTTCACGGTTTGTACCAGCTAAAACTGTTAGGCCATGCCCACTGAAATTACGCTCATAAGTAGCAATACCCCCTAACAAAATATTCAGTTGTGTTTCGTTACCAAGCGACAGGCGAGGTTCTGCCGGGCCACGTTTACTCGGAATGAGTATAGGGGTAGTACCGTCAGCTTCAAAACCTGAGCCTCTTTCGTAAAGTGTCCACGGTATCTCCCAACGTCTTAACGAGCGAATACGCTTATCAATAGCTGCTGTACCTGTAAACTTAAGTCCTTCAATACCCGGAATCTTAATATCTATTTGTCCGTTAGTCTGGAAATAATCCTGTTTGTCATGCTCGTAACCTGTCTGATTGGTAGTAATTACCACGGGGTTTTCTCCGTTTTCAATATCAGGGCCAGGGAGTCCGTTTGGCCAGTAAGCTGGTTGATGAGGCTTACCACGCATTTGCATACGGAAGATGGCCCCAGCAGGCTTAGTCGGAAAACGTCTGAACTCTTCACGGCCTAACAAACCAATTTGTACATTAATGTATTTATTAACTTTTGCATCAAGGTTTACTCGGATGTCATATTGTTCATAGGCGGTAGCCGATTTTTTATAGTAAGCATCCTGTTTTTGGTAACCCAATGAAGTAAGGTATCTTATGTTTTCGGTACCACCGGTTAACTGCACATTATGGCGTGACTGTGGAGACCAGTCTTTAAGTGTAGCTGCATACCAGTCGGTATTGGGGTGTAACCACGGGTCAGAACCATCTTTGTATTTCTGAATATCAGTCGGAGAAAAAGGTGCTTTCCTTTCTTCGCCGTTTGGTCTTTTATAGACCCCTGTACTTTTATAAGCCTGATTGGCCGTTGCCCACTCTCCTACTGGTAACTGATAAATATCCAAGTCGTTGAGCATTTCAACATACTGTGCAGCATTGGTTAGCTTAGGAATTACAGTAGGTTGCGCCCACCCCTGATTATATGAATATGATAATTCAGGTTTACCTGTTTTACCTCTTTTGGTTGTTATCAGAATAACCCCGTTAGCCGCACGAGAACCGTAAATAGCTGCCGAAGCATCTTTCAATACTGAAATACTTTCAATATCAGCAGGATTGAGGCGGTCAAACCCACCCGAACGGTTAGGAATACCATCAATCACAATCAGGGCATCACTATTGTTAAGGGTATTAGCTCCACGAATACGAATAGCAGAACCATCGTAGCCCGGTTCGCCGCTTCTGTTTACAGCAACAACCCCCGGTAAACGACCCGCCAGTGAGTTACTAAGGTTAACCGCCGGAGACTTAACGAGTTCAGAACCTTTAACGCTCACCACCGAGCCTGTAACGGTTTCTTTTTTCTGAACACCATACCCTACCACAATTACTTCACCTAACGACTTTATGTCGGCTTTCATGGCAACATCAACGGTAGAACGGTTCCCTACAATTACTTCCTGTGATTCAAACCCTACAATACTAAAAACCAGAACAGACTGATTATCAGGCACTACAATTGAATACGCACCGTCGGCATCGGTAGTAGTTCCTTTGGTAGTACCTTTAATTACAACACTTACCCCAGGCAGGCCTTCGCTCTTCTCAGCTTCTGTAACCCTGCCTTTTACGGTTCGTTCAATTATTTCTCCGTTTTCCATCCTTAGCTCGTCAATGTATGACATTTTCTTGAGCTGGGATTTTTTCCGAAGTAGAATTCTGGAGCCTACCACCTCATAAGAAATCTGAAGAGGTGTAAATAAATCGTTCAGTACCTCGGATAACTTATTATTTACCACGATTGATACTTTCTGATTCAACCGTATAGTATTTGAACTATACACAAACTTCACCTCTGCCTGCTGTTCAATCTGGCTGAGAATTTTTTTAATTTCTAAAGACTCTATTCTTAAAGAAACGTTAGTGTTAAGTACTTCTTGACCATTGACATCGAAGGCATAAGAAAGTCCGCTAAAAAGAGCGACCATCAAGAATTGAGTAAACGTAATTTTCATTGCTTTAAGCAAAAAATGTTTGCTACGTACGTCTTTTTTCATACATTTAGGTTGGTTTTATACTTGTAATAGGTAAAAACTCTACTCTCGTGAATCGAATTGCCGTTCGATTGAGAGTGCTCAAAGCCGGTGATGCGCCAACATCATCGGTTTTTTTTGTTTCATGTTTTCATTTTGGTTTTGTTAATATTTAGGTTTTGTAAATTATATGATTGTTAAGGTTGAATAGATACATGGTTTTATTTGCACCCCTCGCCACTTATAAAAAAACTGGTTCCGCGTTGCTCGAAACGGGCGTTAATAGAGCGGCAAATGAGTTCAAGTTGTGTGGTTAGTGGCAGGTCGTTAAGGTCAGCGGTAAGCGCACATTGGGCTAAATCCTGATTCTCAATGATTATTTCAATGCCATAGGAATTTTTTAATTTCTGTAATACCTGAGGCAGCATTGTATCTTCAAAAACAAAGTCAATTTTGTTCATTTGCTGGCCTATCACCAGTGGGTTCTCTACAATTCCCTGTATGATTTTCTTTGAACTTTTATCGAAAATCACTTTCTGATTAGGTGTCAGAATAACCCCGTTCTTTTTATCAGCTACGGGGCTGGATGCTTCATATACTGATACGCGCCCTGAAGTAACCGAAACCTCGATAGCCTTGGCGTTATCATACGATTTTACGTTAAAACTTGTCCCTAATACCTCGGTAACTAAATCGCCGGTATGGACAATAAACGGAGCATTAGGGTTACGTTTAACTTTAAAAAATGCCTCTCCTTTCAGATACACATTTCGAACATGGGTGCCAAAGTGTTTCGGATAACTGATTGAGCTATTGGTCTTTAGCCTTACAATAGTGCCATCTTCCAGTTTTATTTCGTTTTCGGTAAGTGAAGTATTTTTTATTTCAATATCAGTAGCCAAAGTGGTGTTTACAGTGTTGGCGGCCAAGTCGGAATCTTTGTTTCTTAACAAAAGGAAAAGATTAACAAGACCCAACAACACTGCCGCAGCAATACCCCATTTAAAAAGCGTTATGGCCAGTTTAGGGGAAGAAATACCTTCTTCCTGACCGATAGTATTGCTATAAATTCTGTTCCAAAGACGTTTTTTGATTGCTTCTTTCTCATCGGGATTAAGAGATAACTGACTGTTTTTTAACATGTTATCCTGCCATTCCCAAATCAATTGTTCTTCTTCAGAATTACACTCACCTGCTAAATATTTTTCTAGTAGTTTGTCGAATTCGTGCTGGTTCATAGACCTTAGCTCGTAAAAATAACGGCATCTTTAATTTTGAAACTTGATTAATTATCTATATGATAAGCCCGAAGTTGTTCCTTTAATACTTTAAGCGTTTTGGTAAGATGATATTCAACTGCTTTTTCTGAAAGATTCATCTTACTGGCAATATCTTTTACTGATTGGTTTTCAAAACGACTGAGTTTAAAAATTTCACAGCTTTTTTCCGGTAGCTTTTTCATCGCTTCTTCTACTGCCTTCGAAAGGTCAGTAAATTCTACGATTTCGTCTGTTGAGTATGATTGATGTATCTGATTGAATATCAGATACTCTTGAAATTTACGATGTGTAATTTGCGACTTAATGTAATTAGTTGACAAATGCTTGATAGACACCACCAAATAAGAAGACAAATGCCTAATAATACTTGTCTGGCGACGATTCCAAAGGCTTTCAAAAAGGTCGTGTACTAATTCTTCGGCTTCTTCTCTGGTACCGATTTCATGGTAGGCTATGCCAAATAGTTTGTACCAATACCGATTGTATATCTCTTCAAAGGCTGTCTGATTATCACCTTTCAAGAAATCAACCAATTCATCGTCAGTAAGTTTTTGGTACTTCATTATAGAGCGGTTAGTTTTCAAATGCATGACTTCGTTAATATGTATAGTCAATTAATTCGGCAAAATCCCTAAATCATTTCAAATATTCTTGAAAAAATACAACATTAGATTCTTAATAATATGGCTATTATTCTTGTATTCCGTTTAATAAAAACCACAAAAAAATAGCAGGCACAAATAGATATGTGCTTGGAATCAAACAGTTAGCAGTTTGAGAATGTAACGGACACGCTAAAGAAATTAATTTTTAAAAAAATTTAAAAATTCTTCATATAGTCCTATTGTATCGGGGTTTGGTTAAAATAATCTTTACGTACATGTGCGGATTCCACGATAAAAGATTGCTTTTAACAACAACTTTCTGGGAATACTAGAGAATAGAAATTTTACTGGATGAGGGGTTAATCAGGTTTTCAGGGTAATTATTATATTGTGTAAATTTGATAAAATTCTTAAAGATTAAAAAGTAATTAATATTTTTTTTAAAATATGCCTTACCTTTTTGAGAATATCTATTTATTTGAGAAATAATTAATGTCTCATACTTTTCTGAACGAGTTTATGCTTTCTGAAACAGATACTTTAACCTTAAAAAACAAATTACGCAAAGCACGTATAGCAACTTTACTTATTTTTCTGGTATGTGGCATTGGCTTAGCCAGTTGGGTGCCGATGGTTCCGCTAGCCAAAACAAGGCTACACCTAAACGATGCCCGTCTTGGCTTGATACTGCTTTGTCTGGGAGCAGGGGCCATGACTATTATGCCTTTTACAGGTTCTTTAATTAATAAGTTTGGTAGCCGGCTTATTATGTTACTGTCGGGCCTGATGATTTCAGCCATTTTGCCGTTACTTTTATTTGCCGATAATAGCATAATGCTTGCCATATCACTCTATTTGTTCGGGATGGCTATCGGGGCTATTGATGTTTCCATGAATGCTCAGGCTGTGCTGATACAAGAACGAGTAGGAAAATATATTTTATCTTCTTTTCATGGTTTGTTCAGTTTAGGAGGCCTTATTGGCTCATTAGGGCTTGGTTTTTTGCTTGAACTGGGTTTGTCTTCAACAATTGCCATTAGCATAATATCAGTATTACTGGTTGTTATTTCAGTTAGCCAATACAATAATTTGTTACCTCATTCTGACGAAAAACAGGTAGAAACAGCTACTCTTATTATTCCGAAAGGTGCCGTGCTTGTACTTGGATTGATGTGTTTTATTGCATTTCTGGCCGAAGGAGCTATACTTGACTGGAGCGCAGTTTTTCTAAAGTTTCACCGTAACTTTGAAGATTCGATGTCAGGGGTGGGTTTTGCTGCGTTTTCGGTGGCAATGGCTGTTATGCGCTTGTCTGGCGACGGGCTGATTAATCGTTTCAGTTCACAGAAAGTAGTACTTTATGGAGGAGTCATGGCAGCCTTAGGACTACTGATTGCCATAATAATTCCGTCAGGTATTGCTACCATTTCGGGGTTTGTACTGGTAGGCATTGGTTGTGCTAATATTGTACCTGTGTTTTTCAGTACTGCTGGTAACTTACCCGATGTTGCACCAAGCACAGCTATTGCGGGCGTAACTACACTTGGATATATTGGTCAGCTTGCTGGCCCTGCCCTGCTAGGCTTTCTGGCTGAGGCCACTTCGTTGCCGTTAGCTCTGGGCCTAGTAAGTATTTTATTGCTCATAGTAGCCTTTACATTCAGGAAATTCTGAGTACCATGTGGCAAGAGGTGCAGGTGCAGTTCACCTCTTGCACTATGGTTTTTATGTATTTTTTAATTCTGAACCAACGTAAAAGTATACTTACCTTTTTGTTGTAATGCTTTGTTTGTCAGGATAATCCTACGTACAGGGCGGCTATTCCATTTGGTTTTAAAACTGTTGTACTCCATACCTTCGGTCGATGGCAAATCGGTTGATACACTCCAGTTTTTGGCATCGTAGAGCAAAGTTATATTTTGTTTGTTTGCAGTAGTCAGGCTTATTTTACCCGGCGAAGCGGTATCAATATCACAAACAGTCATGAACACTTGCTCAAGCGATACAGGTTTTTGGGTTAAAGTATAGTCGTCGGTTATTTCGATCTGATTTTTGATTTTATTTAACTTTACAGTCCTGTTCCATACCTCTATACCGGTCGATTTGTCATAAGCTGGTGTTATGTTCATAGCCAGAGAGGCTTCTTTGTCGTTCAAGGTACTTTTAATGTTTATACCTTCATATTGGCGGCCAGCCAATTGCCCTTTACCATTCACAATAGGCAAATTATGGTATTGCGATTGTGTAAACCACAACTCGTATCTTTTAGACGAAAAGGTACGGGCTGTATAATTACCACGCCCTGCATCAATAATAACAGGTTCTCCGTTTGCATATAAGAGGAAATCGCCAACATCGTTATGATTATGGCTTTCGGCGTTATGCCCTGCATGAGTAGCCAGAAAAAAGCCATTCGACGAGCGTGTAGTAAGTACCTGAATATCTCCAAACCAAGCATCGCCATTGGGTTTGTAAGATGTTGGTGTTGTAGGTACCTTTAGTAAAACCAGGAAGTTGGCTATTCGGCGCATTCGGTGGAAACTACTATTTGCTATTGCCGTAGTCGGGAATTTCTGGAATGCCCATAAACCAAACTGAGTAAGAGCATTGTCATTTAAGGCTTGCCCAAACCGATAGAGCATTAATCCGTCAGGGCGTAGTTTAGGGTCAGCATCGGCAAAATTCACGAAATAGTCATCGGCTATGTGCATTTTATACACATACGAAGCCATTTTCTGAATTAGCGGCTCATTGTAAATATCGACCTTACCATTTGTAGCACTCGCAAGGGTTTCAAGCGCATCGAACACGCAAGCACCAGCGGCAAACCAGTAACTGGGGCCTTCGTCACAGCCGCCTTCATCTCCCAAACTGTTAAGATACGAATCTAAAAAGCCGGCGTAGTTGTAGGCATAGCTTACTCGTTTGGTTTCGTCGGTTTCTAACAGCAAGTCGGCAATCAAGAGGTTCGAGACTATCCATGGATTCCAGTTATTGACAGGATTTTTCTTGCTCAAATAACCATATCGTTCTACTTGCTTGATAGGTTCAAAAATTTTACGATTTACTTCATAGTAAATTCGTTTACGAATGAGAGGCGAGATTTTATCCAGTTTTTCGCCTGTAAAGTAATCTGTCAAAGCCAATACCGAAGCCGTTTCGGCAGCAAATAAATCAACTGTCGGGTCTTCGGCATCGGGTAACCCATTTTTAGCTTTTTGCACACCTAAATGTGCCGGAACACCCCAGTAGGTTTCTTCACAAATAGCCCAAACGTAATTCATGATTGCTTCCGTAAAACGGCCCTTACCTTCTACCGATTCGGCCAGTATCAAATCAATCAGGTTATTACGGCGTGCATAAGATATTTTTGAATGCTGTTCGCGGTCACCCGAACGCACATATTCCATGAGCAAAGTAGCCGATAACTGCGGCATTTCTTTACGTACAGCTAGTTCGCCAGCTTTAATCAACGATTGTAAAAGAGTATCTGGTAAAGCCGCCTTCCACTCGTCTGGGTTTTTTGGGTATGGCTTCCATTGATTTTTAGGAATAATATTCTGTTTATAGGCATCTAACGAATATCTATTACCTAAAATGTTTCGCTGTGTTACCTGTGCTGTACTTAGTATAGGCAGGCTTAATAAAAACAATAAAAAAAGTTTTTTCATACTGTATTCAGGTTCAGGATTGATAGACACTTATTTGTTCCAGTCATTAAGAGCAGGAATACTTTTTTCTGGCTTTACCCCTTCAGGAATCAGTAAGACCGTCAGATTGGTTTTAGTATTCGCCGGAAGGCTTATTTCAAACCCCACCAACGTAGTACCAGCATTAGAAGCATCATACTCGTGCGGCCCTTGTGTTGACCATGTTTTAATAAGGGCATTTGAAGGTTCTAGTACTTTTAGCCGTAATTTTTTACCCTTCTGCATCAGAATAGCTTCGCCATTTTCAGCCATGCTTACTTCGGCGGGCGTAAGCATAGCCCAACGTACATTCACAGGTATTTCGGCTGTTTTGACTTCGTCTTTTACGGCTACATATTTTTTATTTATAATAGCTACTCCCCTTTGCACCTGTCGGGTTTTGTTCTTGTAAACTGCCGTAATGTCGCTGACGGCACTTAGAAACAGAGGATTGCTGGTTGACTGATTAATGGCAGCATAACCCTCTACATTCTGGAATTCATTGTCGAAAACCAAAGTGCTATGTGCCAGATTATTATAGCGGAACACCTGCCAACGCTCAGAGTTTTGAGCCATACCCCAAAGTTTTACGCCTTTTGATTCGAGCGATTCATATTCTTGCATACCAAAATCCATCGACCAGCGTTCACCGTTGGCATCCATCACAAAAGACCCAACATCCATGTGACCATGGTTCACTGACGGCGACCCTGTTTTGAAACCCACATAAATTGCATTTGGGTCTGTCCATGAAGTACGCATCAATGCCACAGGATTTTTACCCTGCCCTACCCATAGCAACTGTTTAGGAGCCTCTGCATTTACCAACGAAATATCTTTACCCCATAGCATGGCTGCCGGCAGCAGGCGGTCGCGACCTATATTTTTATTTCCACCTTGCAGGTAATTTTTTTCAGTGTACAACAAGCTATTATCTTTATTCCGATTGGCAAACCAGAACATGGCCGGACTTAAATCAGAGCCATTGCCGGCATCTGAATAATTAAAACTCTTACCCGAAGTGCCCACCATGTGCTGAAAATATCCTGCTGTTTTCAGAAACCCTTGTGCATTAGATAACTGAAAGTCTGTATTGAAGGCTTTCTGAACAGCACTCAGAAACATCACATTAAAACTGGTGCCATATCCCCAATAACTATAACCTTCAGGATAAGCCCCTTCAGGTTTGTAGTCTTGCATTGGCAGCTTGATTGAGCCGATGGCGCGGTCAATAATCTGCCTTGCCAAAGCCGGATTATCTTCAAAAATAGCCAATGCGCCGTAAGTCATTCCTGCATTACAAACCTGATTCCAGTTATGAGAGGCTTTCAGCCAGCTATTATATTTATTATCTAGCGAAGGCTCGATTCCTTTTTTCAAAATAGCTTCTCTGATGATTTCTTTTGAGGTTTGTGGTAAATCGTTAAACAACCAGTCATAGCCGATGGCTACGCCCATTGTCATTTCGGCTACATCCAGAAAATGACTTGGATTCCAGTCACTAAACTGTGAAACTTTCAATAACTCCTGTTCGGCCCTATTCAGGTATTTTTTATCATGGGTAGTTCGGTAGGCATAAGAAAGATAGAAAACCCTGCGAAGGCATTCTCTGGATTTATCGAGCAAACGACGCCCGATTTGTATGCGCTCCAGCGTAGGTATGTTTATCAGACGGTCACTTTCATTGATAATTACCTGATGTATTTTTGCCCAGTTTGGGTCAGAAGCAATGTTTTTCAAAATATCTTTTTCTTCATCTTGCAGAAGCAACAAACGAGGGTGAGCCGAAAATTTTGTTTCTTCTTTCAGATACATCAACTGCGCCGAAGCCTTCAAGGCAGATGCCCAAAGCAATATGAACAAAAAAACAAAACATTTCTTTTCCATAGATTTATAGTTTTGAATCCAGAGTAAAATAAAATTGTGTGGTAGTATTGCCGAAAACCAGCAACGTACATTGTTAAGAATACGCTCAAAGGTTAGTAATAAATAACAGGAGTTTTATGGTGTGGGATTTAGCAGAATCGGGTTTACAGATAAATAGTTTCCTTCTCTTGACCAGAGAAGGAAACTTAATAAACAGTAATTAATGAGTATTTTTAATAGCCTTCTAGCCTGCTCATTTAAAAATACATTACCATTTAGGATTTTGTTTCAGATTTGAATTCAGAGAGATTTCATTAATTGGCAAAGGCCACAAGTAGTCTCTTTGGGGGTCAAACTTACGGAAACTGGCATTCTGTACTAAAATGTATTTATCGGCTGTAAGATTAACGGTAACTGAAGTTCCGAACTCATCTTTGAAGAAATAGTTGCCTAATACTGGTTTTGGAAGCTCTGTTTCAGCGGTTTTCCAACGGATAATATCCCAGTAGCGGAAACTTTCCTGTGCCAGTTCAACACGGCGTTCACGGCGAAGTTCTTCGCGCATATCTAAACCATTAGCTCCTACAAAGGCATTGCTCAATCTGGCAATCTTAGCCCTGTCGCGGAGTAAGTTTACCGATATATTCAGGTCTGCATCGCTGATTTGCCCTTCTAACTCAAATTTTGCTTCGGCATAAGTAAGAAGTACCTCGGCATAACGTAAAATAACACGGTCCATTAAAGATGCTTGCGTAACCCAGTCGTCAAGGTTTGAGTATTTACGAAAAGTGAATCCTGTTTTATTAAATACCAAAGGCGCAATATCAAAAACAGGTTTTGTACCCATGTAAGAATCGCCCTTTTTCATGATAGTAGCCCCCATGCGTTCGTCGCGGTTAGCGAAAACCTCTAGCGAAGTAGTAGGTGTTTTGTATAAAGGCGATTGTGAAATTGGCAAGCCATCTTTCATTAAATAAGAATCAACCAGACTTTTGGTTGGGCTAAGGTTACCATTTTCAAGTGTGCCTCTATAATAAGCATGGGTACTTACGCGGTCGGTAACAGCAACGCCGTATTGTCTTACAATGATGTTTTCACGGTTCTGACGGCCCTCACCTTCGTACTGAAAAAGGTTAAAGTAATTGGCAAACAAATCGTGTTGTTTGCTATCCATCACAGCCTTTGCTGCTGCTACTGCTGCCGACAAATGGGTGTTAGGGTTACCGTAGTTATGAAATTTTGAGCGCGTACCTTCAAAAAGTGCAACTCTGGCCTTAAATGCAAGTGCCGCGGTATTAGAAATACGACCATAATCGGCCGACCCCAACGCTGTTGGTGTTGGCAACTTACCGGCTGCAAAGTCAAGGTCCTGATAAATCTGCTCGTAGATTTGTGCGCGGGCAGTAGCAGGAGCCGTCAATTCAGGCGAGGTGTCGTCAAGGGTTTTAAGAATCAAAGGCACATCGCCATATTTCTGTACCAACGAAAAATAAGCCCATGCTCTGAAAAAACGTGCTTCTGCCGTATATCGGTCAATAGCTGCCTGGCCTGCTGCTGTGGCTTTTGGAGCTTTCTCGATAATATTATTGGCTGCTCTTATTAACGAATAGGGTGTGTTATAATTACCATCGGTAGCAGGTGCCAGTCGTGAACCATCGCTGATGCTATTAGAAGCCAGACCAACGGCATCGTCTGACCAGACATCTTCGTTATTAAAACCCGGCAAAAAAGTGTACAGATAATTGGCCGCCGATTTTAAATCAGCCTCTGAACGCCAGAAAGTAGCATCGCTGATACTGGTTTCTGGTAATCGGTTTACGTCGCAAGCCGTTACACCTACCAAAACAGCGACGGTTAATGATATATATTTTATGAATGATTTCATATTCAAATACTATTTGGATAGTTCAAGTAATATTTCCTAATTAAAATGAAAGATTTAAACCCACCGATGCCGTAGCAAAAAACGGATAGTCGTTATCGACGTTATCGCGGTTTTCAGGGTCGAACAAGCCTTTAAATTTACCCAGAGCAGACACCGTAAGGAGGTCTTGGCCTGAGAAGAAAAATCTTGCTCTTGAAATATTAATTCTGGATGTCCATTTAACAGGAAGCGTGTAGCCAACCTGAATGTTTTTCAAACGGGCGTAGCTGGCATTTAGTACCCATTTGTCTGACGGCAGATAATTGTGTGTACCACCTACGTAAGGTCTCGGATACAAAGCATCAGGGTTTTCAGGTGTCCAGTAGTCTCTGTGTACCGCTAAAGCCTGTTTCCATGTAACCAGAAGCGGAGCGATATTTTCGGCATTAGGGCGGTAACTACGTTTACCAACACCTTGCACAAAGGCTGAGAAATCGATATTTTTCCATTGGAACCCTAAGGTTACTCCAAACAAATAACGCGGCTGAGTAGTACCTAATAACACCAAGTCGCCATGGTTATCAATATTACCATTACCGATGGTTAATTTGCCGTCGCCGTTCTGGTCAATATATTTTACATCACCTGCTCCAGTGCGATTATCCTGAAATGCCCATGCTTTTACTTCATCAGTGCTAGTAAAATAACCTGCCGTCTGATACCCCCAGATAGTATTAAGCGGGTATCCTTCAATAATGCTGTTTGTGCCTGCACTAATTACTCTGCGGCCCGAGAAGTTGAGAAGTTTATTCTGGTTGTCAGATACGTTTGCTGCTATGTTATAAGAGAAGCTCTGCCCGATATTACCACGGTAACGCGCTTCTAACTCCCAACCCCATGATTTTAGTTCACCATTGTTTTTGCGAGGCGTACCGATACCAATTACGGCCGGCAATTGCTGAGGAGTTAACATATTACGGTTATATTTTACGTAATAGTCGGCACTTACCTGTAATTTATTCTGGAAGAATCCGAAATCAGCACCAAAGTTTGAAGTCTCGATGGTTTCCCATGATAATTGTGCCGACGGAATAGAGCTCTGATAAATGTATGAAGTTCGAGAATCGCCCAATACTAAAGAAGCACTACGGCTTAGCTGATTGAGGTAATCGTAGTATCCTAGCGTATTACCCAATGCACCACCTAAACGCCCCCATGAGGCTCTTAACTTGAATTCTGAAATGAACCTTAACTGATTGGCGAACCACGCTTCACGGTGGATATTCCAACCTGCTGACGCGGAAGGAAATACTTTAACACGGAACCCCGGAGCCAGACGCGAACTTTCGTCGGAACGTAAAGTTCCTTCCAGCAAGTATCTATCATCAAAATTATAATTAACTCTACCAAATATTGATTGATACGCATAGGCATAAATATTCTGGCTATTGCTTTTGGTTTTATCGTCACCCAGATTCAGCGTTGGCAGGTCGTTGCTTACTAGGTTTGAGGCAGCAGTATAGAAAGAAGAGAAACGGAAGGCCTCCCACTGATACCCAGCAAATAAACCTAAATTGTGTTTTCCGGCAAATTGTTTATCATAATTAGCCAGTAATTGCAGATTGGTATTGGTCGTAAGCTCGTTTGTTAAGTTATACGAGTTTACCTGATTCAGATAACTCAGAATTCTGGATTTACCCCACAATGGCACAGTACGGTTAAATACCTCTCTGTCGCCACGGCGGTATTGCGTACCTAATACAGCTCTTAGATTCAAGCCTTTTACGAACTCAGCGGCTTTCAAGGTAAATACTCCATCAAAATAATTACGTCTGTAATCGTTAAAACCACCTGCTTCCATTGAAGCATAAGCCGTGGCGGCCGAACCAGCACCATTGTAGCGGCCTTCTGGCGTAAAGAATGGCGTACGTGTGCGCAAACGATAAATCTGATACAACAAGCCTTGCCCGTTTATACCTGCCGAAGACGTCTCGGTTTTATCGTTGGTATAAGAAAGACGCGAATCTAAAGAAAAAAACTTGGTTAATTGCGCCCCCAGATTAATACGTAAATTGTATCTGTCATAGCTATCAGGCCCTACCTTAAAGACCCCATCTTTTCCATAGTATCCTCCTGAAATCAGGAAGTTGAGTTTGTCGGTACCTCCGCGCATAGTTAAATTATGCGTACGCATCGATGAGTATTTTCTGAGAATCTGGTCTGTTAAAGGAACCTGATTGTAAAAAAGATACGTACTGGTGTCAACCGGATTCACTACGTAAGGGATTCCGTCTTTAATACGTTGAATATCGTCTGCGTTATATTCTGGGCCACTACCCGAATTGGCTCTTGCAAGGTTGGCAAACTCTGCCTCTTCCAATAAAGACATCCTACCCGGCACATTAATAGCCCAGTCGGTGCCTTGTTGTGCCAGATAATCGAAAGTGATTTTTCCGGCTTTACCTTTTTTGGTCGTTACCAGAATAACCCCACCAGCAGCTTGCGCCCCATAAATGGCTGCGGCAGCAGCATCTTTCAATACACTGATACTTTCAACATCGTTAGGGTTCATGGTTTGCAGGGTATTGCTTGGTACAGCTACCCCATCTAACACTACCAGCGGGCTTACTGAGCCATTGGCAGTAGTTGCCCCACGAATCTGAATGCCTATATCTTCGCTACCGGGCTGGCCACTTGTGCGGGTAATAATCAAGCCCGGACTCATGCCCTGCATGGCTGTTGCCAGATTACTCGCCGGACGATTCTCGATAGCAGCCGCATCAATGCTCGATACCGCTCCTGTAAGATTGGCTTTCTTCTGAGTGCCATACCCTACCACTATCACTTCGTCTAATGATTTCATATCAGAACCCAGTACAATATCAATAGTAGTACGGTTGCCAACAGTAACCTCTTGTTTTTCATAGCCCAAAAAACTATATACTAAAACTGATTTATCGTTAGGTACTACAATTGAATACTCACCGTTGGCATCAGTAGTTACACCGCGTGTTGTTCCTTTTATGGTTACGCTTACCCCTGGCAAACCGCCGCCGCCATCTTTATCAGTTACTTTTCCTTTAATGGGTTGGTCTACCACTGCCTCTTTTGCTTCCTTTTCAAGCATTTCAGCAGGCTCAATATTCTCTATCAAGGCTTGTTTATCTTCCCAATTCAGAATAATCTGCCCACCAATAATGCGATAATTCACTTGCATTGGTTTCAATAGAGACTCTAATACTTCAGATAGTTTTTGTCCAGAAACTGTGTAGTTTACTTTTCGGTTGGCATGAATGGCTTTAGAGCTATACACAAATTTTACTTCGGTCTGTTCTTCAATCATTCCCAATACCATACGAAGACTCTGATTTTCGGCTTTTAACGACACCGACTTATTCAAAAACTCTTGTGCTTTTGAATCATAAGCGTACGAAACAGTAACGAAAATCATTGCCAATACAAGCTGAACAGCAGAAATTTTCATAGCAAGTAGCAAGATTTTACTTGTTTGTAATCTTTTTTTCATACATTTGAACAATTTTGTTAGAGGTAAGAATTTGACAAAAGAAGCCCTGATTTTCACGAGCAGCGAAAACATTACTAGGGCATGTAGGGCTGACAATGCTGGTACCATTGTCAGCTTTTTTTTATTATATGGCAAACATCTGTTATTTTTTAATCATATATTTTATATGGGGTTAGCGTTTAATAGAGACTCTGGTATAGGTTATATTTGTTAAGGTTAAATAGATGCTGGTTAATAGAGGAGTATGCCTACCTGTTATTATGTATTTTATACTGCAACAAGTAAACATACTCCCGAGCGAATAGATGGTTAGCTTTATTAAGGTTGAATAGATACTGTTCTGGTTTTGGCATTTCTTACTCACATCCTTTACCTGTAATCAGGATAGTGGTTCCTTTCACTTCATATTTGCCATTAATTGTTGCACATATTATATCCAGTTTGGTATATAAAGGCTGCTGGGTTATATCGGCTGTTAACGGGCACGAACTCAGTTTTTCGCTTTCAAGTTCAATATCAATGCCATAGACCCTTTCTAATTTGCTGATTACGTCTCCGATAGGCGCATCATCAAATTCAAAAGTATCTGGCTGGCTACCAATCGATTTAATCTGTGGCAATGGTTTTTCAACCAAACCGGTAATGAAATGTTTCTCTAGCGCAAAGAAAGTAACCTTATGGTTAGGCGTAAGTACCACACCCGGATTCTGGTTATTTACTTTTTCCTTTTCATAAACTGACACCTTGCCTGTAAGTACTTCTACCTCTACGTTTTGTGTAGCGGCTACGGTGCGTACATAAAAACTGGTTCCAAGCACTTTGGTAACAAGTTTGTCTGTAATAACATAAAATGGTCGTTCAGGATTTTTACTGACTTCAAAAAGGGCTTCGCCCGTTAGTTGTACTTCTCTCTTGTTCGCAGCAAATTGATTGGGATACTGAAGTTGGCTGTGTGGACTTAGTGTTACGGTACTTCCATCTTCCAAATCTATTCTGATAGGCTTAGCGGAAGTATTATCCATGAGATTCATCTCATTTTTAACTTGCTCTGTATTTGCAATTGTTGGCTTACTGTTTTGCATACTGATATACCACCATACGCCCAAACCCATTAAAAGGGTAACCGAAGCAGCAATGCTGATACGATACGAACGCCAGAAACTAAAGCCTGATATTTCTTCGGTATCAGCAGTTTCAAAGGCATCTTTTTCAATTTTTCGCCATAATTTATATTCTAACTCTTGCCATTCGGTTTCTGTATAGTTTTGTCGGGGTTCTTCGTCAATCAGTTCGTACCACTGTTCAACCAGATGTTTTTCTGACTCATTACATTTCCCATCTAAATATTTCTGGAGGAGTTTACCAAATGCTTTACGGCTTTTCATTAAATAGCATATCGTTTCTTTCTATTAACTATGTATGTTATTGCCATAAAAAACCGCAAATAGTTTTGTAAATTCTTTAAATAATACCACAAAAAGCAACTTTTTATAAAAACTTCTTTAAAAAATACAATACGATTTTTTCTAAGTAAAGGGCTTGATTATTAAAAGATGAAAAAGTGGCCGATACCTGTAAGAAAGAGATTTAAGATTGACCTAAGGCAAAAAAATAGAAAGTATGAGATGATAAGCAAACTAAAATATTTTACTTGCTCGAATTATCCGGTGCATATATCATATTATTTATGATAAAAAAAAAGCAGTAACCCCCAAGTAATGAACTCTTTGAGGTGCTCGCGCATAAAACGAAGCGACTGAGAAATATGATACTCAACTGTTCTTTCAGGAATATTCAGGATGGCAACAATTTCTTTGGTAGTTTTTCCTTCTAACCTGTTAAGACGAAAAATATGTTGCGTTTTTTCAGGTAATTGTTCAATAGCTTGTTCAATCGATTGGGTTAAATCGTCGTAAGCAATTTTTTCTTCAAGGCTATTTTCTTCTTCGTAGCTTTCGGTGGTAGTGTAGGTAACGAATTTTTCTTCCAATACCTGTTTTTTGATGTGTGTAATAATCTGATACTTAAGAGCCGTGAAAAGATAAGGCTCCAGCGTCTGTATTTTTTGTGTAGCGCGTCTTTCCCAGAGTGTAACGAAGATATCCTGCACCAGTTCTTCAACTATTTCTTTTGCATAGACTTTACGTTGGGCTTTCTGGAATAATTTACGCCAGTACCGACGATAAATCTCCCCAAAAGCCTCCTTATCTCCCAAACTCATAAGTTTGACTAGTATGTCATCACCTAAACTTGCGTACTCCACACTTTTGAGCTTTTTTGGGCACAAATATAGGTTTAAAAAAACAAAAAACGGTCAAAAATACACCAATTTTAAGGCATATCAACCGTTTTGTATTAGTTTAAGTCAAATTTTGCATAGTTAATCGATTACATAAATTATTCTTTAAACCACTCGGCATACATTACATAATTATTTGCTGTTCGCATAAATACTTCTTCCAGTTCGGGTGTAACTGCCTTTAAAAACTTAGCCGGATTACCCGCATAAATCGAGTTAGGCGGCACCACTGTATTTTGTGTAATAATGGCTCCGGCCGCTATAATTGAGCCTGTGCCTATGACGGCGCCGTCCATGATAATAGCCCCCATACCAATTAATACTTTATCTTCAATAACACAGCCATGTACAATGGCATTGTGTGCAATACTTACATTATTACCAATAATTGTTTTAGTTTTCTGGTAAGTACAATGAATGACGGCACCATCCTGAATATTCACTCTATCACCCATAATAATTGAGTTTACATCGCCACGAATAACTGCGTTGAACCAAACCGTGCAATCTTTCCCCATGGTAACATCGCCAACGATAGTGGCATTCGGAGAAAACCAACAATTTTCGCCCCAAGTCGGGCTTATGCCTTTAACTGGTAAAATAAGAGCCATTTGTAAGAAATTATGTAGTTTTATGCTTATTAAGAAACTTGCACAAAACTACATAACTGTTCTGAAAAAGTAATTGCCTGCTTCGGATTTAGTCTGACAGTATTTAATGTGGAACCGAGCGTTTTTTTATCATTCCACCTTTGGTATCCTTAATACTAGTCATGATTACGAAGGCGTTAGGGTCTATTTTCTCAATTTCAAGGTTGAGTTTACTTACTTCAAGACGAGTAATAACAGTATAAACAATTTTTGTTTCCCCTTCTGTGTAACCTGTTTTTCCAAAACCTCTTTCGCCTTTATAAACGGTTACCCCACGCCCCATTTCTTCAATAATCATTTTCTTGATTTCCATGGGCTTAAGTGAAATAATAGTTACGCCGGTATATTCTTCAATCCCTTCAATGACAAAATCGACAGTTTTAGAGGCAGAAAGATAAGTAAGCATCGAATAAAGGGCTGTCTCGATAGATAACACGTAGGCAGCAACCGAAAATATAATGACGTTTATCACCAGAATTACATCACCAATGGTAAGGCTCATTCTACGGCTAAGTGTGATGGCCAAAACCTCGGTTCCATCAATAACGCCACCGCCTCTCATGGCCATTCCGATACCCAAACCTAAAAAGAAACCACCAAACACTGAGGTAAGTAGTTTATCATGAGTAATTTCGGGGTATGGAATTAATGCTACTGCCAACGAGAGTGCCACAATACCAATGGCTGTTTTAATAGCAAATTCTTTGCCTACAACCGTAAGCCCTATAATAATAAAAGGGATATTGATGAGGATGAGCATTAAAGAAAGTGGATAACCAGTAACGGCTGTAATAAGTAGTGAGATGCCAGTTGCACCCCCATCGATGAAATCGTTTGGCAACAGGAAACCATCCAGACCGAACCCTGCCGACAATACTCCTAGCGAAATCAGGAAGAAGTCTTTAAAAAGTCGTTTTATTGTAACTTTGGCTTCACGTACTTCTTTCGCAAACTTGTACTTAGAACGGTCGTTACTTCTGGTTTCATCATCGACAAAAAAGCTGATAAATAGATTTAGAATAATTTTTGGTAATCGCAGAAAAACATTTTCTTTTTCTTTTCGCATAAGTTTTATCTTTGGTGGTAAAAGCGAAAATACTAATTTTTGGGTACATTTCCGAAGATATACCTATTAATAATTCCTTAAAAATAAGATAACAGTATTTTATCCCCCTTTATAAAATAGTTAATTTTAAAGAAAAAACTATGGGCAATCTGTTAAAATTATGTTGTTTTGTAGCACTTACAGGTGCTTGTTCAATTTATATGCAATGCCGTTTTATGGGCAGGCACTAAATACTATTCTTTCATGAAAACCCCATTTTTATTTTATATTCTGTTTCTGTTTTACCTGAGTGGTCATGCTCAAAACAAATTTAAAGTTTTAGCTCTGGCTGAAAGCGGCGGGCATCATATCCAGTATTCTACCCGAGCCAGTGCGTGGCTCAATCAGTTAGCGGCCGATAGTAGTTTTTCTATTGATTATATACAGAACACCGATGCAATCAGCGAAAACTTTCTGAGCCAGTATCAGCTCTTTATCCAACTCGACTACCCACCTTATGGCTGGAAAGAAAAAGCAGCCAGCGCATTTATTAAGTATATTGAAGAAGGTAAAGGTGGTTGGATTGGTTTCCATCATGCTACTTTACTTGGCGAATTTGACGGTTTCCCGATGTGGCAATGGTTTTCTGGCTTTATGGGAGGCATCAGATATACCAATTACATTGCTACATTTGTGGCCGGAAAAGTAAACGTTGAAGACCGCACCCACCCCATCATGCGTGGCGTGCCAACACCTTTCCTGATAAATAAAGAAGAATGGTATACCTATAATAAAAGTCCACGGGCAAATGTGCATGTGATTGCAAGTGTCGATGAAAACTCTTACACACCTGATACCCCGATAAAAATGGGTGACCACCCTGTAATATGGACTAACGAGAAAGTAAAAGCACGAAATGTATATATATTCATGGGGCATTCGCCAGAGTTATTTGATAACGAAGCCTACAAAACTTTATTCAGGAATGCCATTTTCTGGGCGGCGAAAAAAAAGCCCTGAAGAGTGTTAACCAAACCAGCAAATGAAAACAGTATTAATTATAGATGATGAAGAAAAACTCAGAACGCTACTGGCACGCATTATTCAGTCGGAAGGTTTTGAGGTAATAGAAGCAGGAGATTGCAGGTCTGGTTTAAAAAAATTAGAACAACATGAGATAGATGTGGTACTGTCAGACGTAAAGCTACCTGACGGCAACGGGGTTGATTTATTACCCAAAATAAAATTGGTGCGCCCAATAGTAGAAGTCATTTTACTAACAGCTTATGGAAACATAAACGATGGTGTAAGAGCCATGAAAAACGGTGCTTTTGACTACATCGTGAAAGGCGACGACAACGAAAAAATTATTCCGCTACTACATAGGGCTATTGAGAAAGTACAGTTACAGAAAAAAGTAAAAGACCTCGAAAAACGCGTAGGTGAAAAGTTTTCGTTTGATGCTATTATTGGCAAGTCAAAGGCTATTCAACAGGCAATCGAACTAGCCAAAAAGGTAGCCCCGATTGATACAACAGTTTTGCTGACTGGCGAAACCGGAACGGGTAAAGAAGTTTTTGCACAAGGAATACATCAGGCCAGCCAAAGGGCTGGTAAAACTTTTGTAATGCTCAATTGCAGTACATTTAGTAAAGATATTCTGGAAAGCGAGTTATTCGGGCATAAACAAGGGGCTTTTACGGGGGCTATCAAAGATAAAAAAGGCTTAATTGAGGAAGCCAACGGAGGCACACTACTACTGGACGAAATCGGAGAAATGCCATTGGAGCTTCAAGCCAAATTATTGAGGGTACTCGAAACGAACGAATTTATTAAGTTGGGTGATACCAAACCTACTAAATCAAATTTCAGATTAATAGCAGCTACTAACCGAGACTTAAAGCAGGAGTATGAAGCAAATCATTTCCGCGCTGACTTGTATTTCCGGCTGAATGTTTTTGAAATACATCTGCCACCGCTTCGGGAACGGGTGAAGGATATTGAACTACTGGCCACGCATTTTATGCAACAGTTTTCAGATAAGACAAATAAACGTATCATAAATATTGATGCTGAATGTCTCGAAAAGCTGGAAAACTATACTTGGGTCGGGAATATCCGTGAACTGAAAAATATTATTGAAAGAGCGGTTATTCTGGCTGATAGCAACACGCTTACAGCCGATTTATTACCATTTGATATTCAGCAGCCTAAACCAAACCCTAAAGGTACTTTGTCGGCATTTTCGATGGCAAGTGTCGAAAAACTGCATATCCAGAAAGTACTCAATTATACCAAAGGCAACAAGGCCGAAACCGCCCGATTACTCGAAATTGGCATTGCCACCCTATATAGAAAAATTGAAGAATATGGCTTGTAACTAAGCCATTACCGATAAAACTTTACCTTAAATATTGTTTTTTAGATTTCCTCATTTTGAGAAAAGCCTATCATTTTGATAGGCTTTTTTTATATCTCCTCCCTCTACAATCAATTATAAATTATTCATTTACAGACACTTAACATTATTTCCCAAAAATAGGCATAAACATTGGCATTAGTTGAGCATAACTATTTATTAAACCAATGACAACATTCATTTTAATTACTCTGGGCGGACTCCTTTTCTGGATATGCTACAAGTCAATTCACTTTTTTGAAAAAATCTAAAAATCATGACAGCCTTATTCATTTTATCGATACTGGTTTTCGGATACCTCGTGTATGTATTACTTAAACCTGAAAAATTCTAAATCTTATGAACACCGAAATATCAGGCATAATTGCCATGTTTTTGGCCACGCTTCTGTTGGCTATTCCCTTCGGGAAATACATTGCCCGGGTTTACACAGGTGAAAAAACTTTACTAGACCCTGTTTTCAACCCTATCGAAAAGTTTTTCTATCGTTTCAGCGGTATTGATGCTACCACAGAAATGAACTGGAAACAACACCTGATAGCCTTACTGGGCATCAACGTTGTTTGGTTCTTTCTGAGTATGCTTATCTTAATGAATCAGGGTTGGTTACCCCTTAATCCAGACGGTAATCCATCCATGTCGCCTGATTTGGCATTCAATACGGCTATATCCTTTATGGTGAATTGCAACCTGCAACATTACTCAGGCGAAACCGGAGTTTCGTATCTGACACAGTTAGTGGGGCTTATGTATCTGCATTTTGTTTCGGCTGCTGTGGGTATGGCCGCTTGTGCCGTACTATTTAATGCCATGCGTGAGCGGCAAGCCGAGAGGCTGGGCAACTTTTACAATTATTTCTTAAAAAGCTGTACCCGCATATTGCTGCCGGTGTCTATTGTCATTGCTATTATTCTGGTATGGAACGGCACGCCTATGACCTTTGAAGGCAAAGACAACATTACAACTTTACAGGGCGATTCGATTCAGGTATCAAGAGGGCCCGCCGCTGCTTTTATTGCTATTAAACATCTCGGAACCAACGGTGGTGGTTTTTTTGGTGCCAACTCGGCACACCCGCTCGAAAACCCCAATTACTTCACTAACATGGTAGAGATGGTAGCCCAGATGCTTATTCCGTTTGCTATGATTTTCGCACTTGGTTTTTACCTGAAACGTAAAAAACTTGCATGGTCTATTTTTGGTGTCATGACAGTCGGTTTTCTAGCCCTTACAATTCCTACTATTATTGCCGAAACAAACGGGAATCCGGCTATCAGCCAGATGGGAATAACCCAGACCACTGGTAACATGGAAGGCAAAGAAGTACGTTTTGGCGCAGCCGCTTCTGCCTACTGGAGTATTGCAACCACGGTTATCTCAACTGGTTCGGTTAATAGTATGCACGACAGCAGTATGCCCTTGTCAGGAGCCATGCAATTACTAGCCATGATGATAAACGCCTTTTATGGAGGTTGTGGCGTTGGGATACTCAACTACTACATCTTTATTATATTGGGTGTGTTCATCTCAGGGCTGATGGTTGGCCGCACGCCTGAGTTTCTGGGCAAAAAGGTTGAGGCACGCGAAGTAAAAATTGCAGCTATTATCGCTATTCTTCACCCCTTACTTATTTTAAGCGGAACCGCCATTGCTGCTTACCTGACCGCAAATGATGCCTCTATGGGTTGGTGGTTTAACGGCAAGGCCACAGGCTGGCTTAATAACCCCGGGTATCATGGATTTTCAGAAATGCTCTATGAATACACCTCAAGCGCAGCCAATAATGGTAGTGGATTTGAAGGGCTTGGCGACAATAACCCATTCTGGAATATCAGTACAGGCATTGTACTTCTATTAAGCAGATTTATACCCATTATAGGGCCAATAGCCATTGCCGGATTATTAGCCAGCAAGAAGTATATTCCTGAAAGTGCCGGAACACTACAAACAGACACTCCAACCTTTGGCATTATGACCTTTGCTGTAATAGCTATCATTGCGGCTTTGTCATTTTTTCCGGCGTTGGCTCTTGGGCCTTTCGCCGAACACTTTACTTTATTTAAATAAGCTACTTCCATGAACAGAAATAATCAAATATCATTATTCGACAAAACTTTAGTAAAGGAAGCCATCGGGCAGTCTTTTATTAAACTGAATCCTCGAATCATGTTTCGGAATCCTGTGATGTTTACAGTCGAAATCGGAACATTCATTATGCTCATTGTATGCATTGCTATCTTTTTGGGGGCCAGTAATCAAGGTAGCCTTGCTTATAATATCATTGTATTTTTAATACTCTTTATTACTTTATTATTTGCCAATTTTGCAGAGGCTCTCGCCGAAGCAAGAGGCAAAGCACAAGCCAATAGCCTACGTAAAACGCGCGAAGAGACACCCGCCAAACTGGTTCAGACAGTAGGCGAAATGTACCTGAACGAAATACAGGTTATTCCGTCTTCTTTACTGAAAAAAGGCGATGTTTTTATTTGTGAACCCGGAGATATTATTCCTACCGATGGTGAGATTATTGAAGGACTAGCAACTATTGATGAAAGTGCGATTACTGGTGAGTCGGCTCCTGTGATTCGTGAGGCAGGCGGAGATAAAAGTAGTGTAACCGGAGGCACAAAGGTATTATCAGACAAAATTAAGGTTATTGTAAGCACCCAACCTGGCGAAAGTTTTCTGGATAAAATGATTGCATTGGTAGAGGGAGCCAGCCGACAAAAAACACCCAACGAAATTGCTTTAACTATTCTACTGGCTGCCTTTACATTGATTTTTATCATTGTATGCGTAACGCTAAAACCTTTTGCCGACTACGCACAAACCCCCATTACAATTGCGGCGTTTATTTCTCTCTTTGTCTGCCTGATTCCTACCACCATCGGAGGGTTACTTTCAGCAATTGGTATTGCCGGAATGGACAGAGCCTTGCGTGCAAACGTTATCACGAAGTCAGGCAAAGCCGTAGAAACTGCGGGCGACATTGATGTGTTACTACTTGACAAAACAGGTACTATCACCAT
The DNA here is from genome assembly GCF_037153985.1 of Emticicia sp. 17c. NCBI lineage: Bacteria > Pseudomonadati > Bacteroidota > Cytophagia > Cytophagales > Leadbetterellaceae > Emticicia > Emticicia sp. 17c. The sequence goes on along the minus strand of NZ_JBBAYI010000010.1, from coordinate 137,805 downwards.
CGGTAATCGGAAGGCCACACATTTTTATCCTGTTAAAGGTATTAATGGCCAAACCTTTATCAGAGCGGCTGTATTAAGTTCAATGGCCGACGAAACTCCTGAGGGTAAATCAATTATTGAGTTAGCGGGTGTTAATGCCAACAGTTACCCGATAAGCAAGCCTACTTTTATTAAATTCACGGCCGAAACCCGTAGCTCAGGTATCGACTTTGAAGGCACAAGAATAAGAAAAGGAGCTTTCGATGCAATCAAGAAATTAGTTGAAAATGCCGGAAATATATTTCCGAACGAAACTACTGAAAGAGTAAAAACCATCTCAAGCAACGGGGGAACTCCGCTTGTAGTAGCCGAAAATGAAAAAGTATTGGGTGTAATTGAATTACAGGATATTATTAAAACAGGTATTCAGGAACGTTTCGAGCGTTTACGTAAAATGGGTGTTAAAACCGTAATGGTAACAGGCGACAACCCTCTGACGGCTAAATACATTGCCGACAAAGCCGGCGTTGACGACTTCATTGCAGAAGCTAAACCTGAAGATAAAATGCAGTATATCCGTAAGGAGCAGCAATCGGGCAAACTAGTTGCCATGATGGGCGATGGCACTAATGATGCGCCTGCACTAGCCCAAGCCGATGTAGGAGTAGCCATGAATAGCGGCACTCAGGCAGCAAAAGAAGCAGGTAACATGGTCGATTTAGACAACGACCCTACAAAACTGATTGAAATTGTAGAAATTGGCAAGCAGTTACTCATGACACGCGGCACGTTAACTACTTTTTCTATTGCTAACGATGTAGCCAAATATTTTGCTATTGTACCTGCTTTGTTTATTGCTACAATTCCTGCCTTACAAGGTCTTAATATCATGGGGTTGCATAGTCCTGAAAGTGCTATTTTATCGGCAGTTATTTTTAATGCCATTATTATTCCTTTATTAATTCCGCTGGCTTTAAAAGGCGTTGCCTACAAGCCTATCGGAGCAAGTGCCATTCTTCGTCGTAATTTATTAATTTATGGTTTGGGCGGTATTATTGTACCTTTTATAGGCATCAAAATTATCGACCTTGCTGTTTCACTTTTCATCTAGTAAAATCATGAAAAATCTATTTTCGGCTATCAGACTTACATTGGTAAGTATGGTGCTATTCGCAATAATTTATCCGCTTATTATTACAGGTTTTGCCCAGTTAGTCCCAAATAAAGGCAAAGGCGAAATTATACAGGTAAATGGTAAAACAGTAGGTTATAAGCAATTAGGGCAGTCGTTCACGGCTGATAAATACTTCTGGGGGCGTCCTTCGGCAGTAGCTTATAATGCCGCGGGGTCGGCAGGTAGTAATAAAGCCCCAAGCAACCCCGACTATCTGGCTACTGTACAGGCACGGATTGATTCTTTTCGGGTTCATAATCCTAAAATACCACAATCGGCCATTACTGCCGAAATGGTTACTGCCTCGGGTAGTGGTCTCGACCCTGACATTTCGCCTGCCTCAGCCCGTATTCAGGTAAAACGCATTGCTGAAGCCAGAAGGATTTCAGCAGATAAAATTCTGGCACTCATCAACGCACATACTAAAAAACCAATTCTGGGTTTATTTGGTCCTGAAACCATTAATGTATTAGCCTTAAACGTAGAGCTTGACGAAATGAAGTAGGTACATCCTCTACCAAAGTATTTTTCAAGCCACGGCCTGTTACCATACAAATTATAAGTACAACAAAAAGCCTAGCACAGGCATCACTCAATGAAAAAACTATTTTTAATGGCATTTGCTTGCATAAGTATGCAAGCAAATGCCCAACAAAGCAATCCACTAACATTTTCGGGTTACATAGAAACCTATTACAGTTATGATTTCAGTAATCCGGCCAATCATGAAAAGGCGGCGTTTTTATATAATCATAACCGACATAACGAACTAAACCTGAATCTGGGTTTACTGAAAGCCAGTTATAATACCGATAAAATTCGGGCTAATATTGGCATTATAGCAGGCACTTATGCTCAGTATAACTTGGCAGGCGAACAGGGGCTTCTGAAAAATATTTATGAAGCCAATATTGGGTTTAAAATTTCTAAAAAGAATAATCTCTGGTTTGATGCTGGCATTATGCCTTCTCATATTGGTTTTGAAAGTGCTATTGGCAAAGATGCATGGAATCTGACCAGAAGTTTATTAGCCGAAAACTCGCCTTATTATGAATCAGGAGCCAGATTATCTTACACCTCACGTAACGAGAAATGGTTTCTGGCTGCATTGGTTCTAAATGGCTGGCAACGCATTCAACGAGTACATGGCAACCAGACACCTGCATTTGGCACACAACTTACATTCAAACCTAATTCAGAAATTACCATCAACTGGAGTTCTTATATAGGCAATGAGCAGCCCGACAGCCTACAACGCTGGCGGTATTTCAATAATTTATATACACAGTGGCAGGTTCATAAAAAACTGGGCGTAATAGTTGGTTTCGATTACGGCATCGAACAAAAGGCTTACAAAAGCACTAGCTATAACAAATGGCTCACACCTGTGTTGATTGCGCGTTATGCGGCCAACGACAAACTAGTGGTAGCTGCCCGTGCAGAATATTATCAGGATAAAAACGGGGTTATTATCACTACCGGCACAGTTAATGGGTTTCAGACTTTTGGTTACTCGTTAAATCTTGATTATACTGTGGTGAATAATCTTATATGGCGCATTGAGAGCCGATACCTGCGTAGTAAAGACAAAATATTTGCCGATAAAAACCATAATTCCTATTTAACAAGTGCCTTGTGTTTTAGTTTCTAGTAAATAGTTTGTCAGGGTACTTTGTTAGTATCCTGACAAACCAATAACAAACCAACATCATGTCAGATATTGAGAACAAAGAAGAAAACGTACAACATTTTCTGGATTTAATCAGGAAATCAAGGCAAGGAAAATTTAAAGTCTATATAGGCATGAGCGCAGGTGTAGGCAAAACTTTTCGGATGCTACAAGAAGCACATTCTTTACTTCGGAATGGCATTGATGTAAAAATAGGTTATATTGAAACACATTTCCGAAAAGAAACCCACGACTTACTGGAAGGGCTACCAATAGTACCTCGCCGAAAGATTTTCTACAAGGGCAAAGAACTAGAAGAACTCGACGTGCAGGCCGTTATAAACTTACGTCCTGAAGTTGTGGTCATCGACGAACTGGCACATACCAACATAGAAGGCAGCAAAAACGAGAAACGCTGGCAGGATGTACTCGAAATACTGGAGGCAGGTATAAATGTGATAAGTGCTGTTAATATCCAGCATATTGAAAGCCTTAACGAAGAAATAAAAGAGATTACTGGTATTGAAGTTAAAGAACGTATACCTGACAGTATTCTGAGACTTGCCGACGAAGTGGTAAATATTGACCTCACAGCCGACGAACTCATTACAAGGCTGAAAGAAGGAAAGATTTATACGCCCGATAAAGTACAAATGGCTTTAAATAATTTCTTTAAGCCTGAACAGATATTACAACTCAGAGAATTGGCACTCAAGGAAGTGGCCAGTCAGGTAGAGCGCAAGGTAGAAACCGAAATACCTAAAAGTACGGCTATCAGGCATGAAAAATTTCTGGCATGTATTAGCAGTAATGAAAAAACAGCCAGAAATGTTATCCGAAAAACTGCTCGGTTAGCAAGTTATTATAATAGCAAGTGGTTTGTTTTATATGTACAAACACCCCGAGAAAGCAGCGACAAAATTGCACTCGACAAACAAAGGCATCTTATCAATAACTTTAAATTAGCTACGCAGCTAGGAGCAGAAATTATCAGGGTTGAGAATAACAATATTTCAAAAAGTATCATGGAAGTGGCCGAACAAAGGCAAATTACTACCCTATGTATCGGTAAACCACATCTGAACCTTTTCAATGTCATATTATCAACCAACATATTCAATGAATTACTAAAAAAGCTATCATTTGCTGATATTGATGTAGTAATATTATCCTGAATAGAAAAACAAAAAAGGCCTTAAAAATTTTCTTTAAGCTAATGCAATGAAAATCAGAACAAAATTAACGCTGGGTGTAGGGTTACTCTTTATATTAATTACCTTGCTTACTTACGTAGGAGCAAAATCAATCAATGCCCTGAAAAATGATACAGAGAATATTCTGGTAGCTAATTACAACACCCTTGAGTATTCGCGTAATATGCTCATGGCTCTTGATGAATTAAGTACCGACACCACAGCTATCGAAAAAATCAAGGAAAACCTCAATAAACAGCAAGCAAATATTACCGAAATAGGCGAAAGGGAAGCAACCGAGCAACTCAGGCAGCATTTTTCACAATTGCAACTTAATAATTTTGACAGAACCACACATTTGCTCATCAGAAAGGATATTGCCGAAATTATGCGATTAAATATGGAGGCTATTCAGCGAAAAAGCGATATTGCCAAACAGACTGCGGCTTCTTCAACCATCTGGATAGCCCTCACTGGTACGCTCTGTTTTGTAATAGCTTTTACCCTGCTTATTAATTTGCCAAGTAATATTGCCAATCCTATAAAAAAACTTACCCAAAGTATTAAACAGATTGCAGCCAACGATTACTCGCAACGGGTATATTTTGAAGACCACAGCGAATTCGGAGAACTGGCGCAGTCGTTTAATACAATGGCCGAAAAACTGGAAGAATACAACAACAGTAATTTATCGCAACTGCTATTTGAAAAAAAACGCATTGAAACCCTTATTAATAACATGAACGACCCTGTTATTGGGCTTGATGAAAACAAAAAAATACTTTTTGCTAATAATGAGGCCCTAAAAGTTACAGGATTACAGGCAGCCCAACTGATAGGCCAACAAGCGCAGGATGTTTCGCTCATTAATGATTTAATGCGAGCTTTGGTGAAAGATTTAATTATGCCTCAGGAGAACACTGGCGACGAACGCAAACAGCCTATCAAGATTTTTGCTAATAACAAAGAAAGTTATTTTGACAAAGAAGTGATTGATATTGCCATTGTCCCCACAGGTGAAACTGAAAAGCAACACATCGGCCATGTGATAGTATTAAAAAATATTACGCCTTTTAAAGAACTTGATTTTGCCAAAACAAATTTTATTGCCACTATCTCACACGAACTCAAAACCCCTATTTCATCCATCAAAATGAGTTTACAATTACTCGAAAACCAACAAACTGGCCATATCAATCAGGAACAAAAACAGTTAATTAGCAGCATAAAAGATGATAGCCAACGTTTGTTAAAAATAACCAGCGAGCTACTCAGCCTCTCACAACTTGAAACGGGCAATATTCAATTAAACATTCAGAAAAGTATGCCCTACCAGATTCTTAAATTTGCAATAGAGGCCGTAAAGACACAAGCCGAACAAAAGAAAATTGAATTAATAACTGAAATAGACCCTGATTTGCCTGCCGTAAAAGCCGACACCGAGAAAACCGCTTGGGTACTTATCAATTTTCTGACAAATGCCATCAATTATTCGCCCGAACAAAGCAAGATTACCATTGCTATCAAACAAAATGCTGGAACAGTAAATTTTTCGGTAACTGATCAGGGTAAAGGCATTGAAAAACGTTATAAAGACAAAATATTTGACAAATATTTTCAGGTTCCGGGTAGCGTAAAAACCGGAACAGGGCTTGGGCTGGCTATTAGCAAAGAGTTTATTGATGCCCAGAATGGCATCATAGGTGTTGAAAGTGAAATTGGTATGGGAAGCACCTTTTACTTTCGTTTAGCTAGCATATAAGCATCTGGTTAATTTTCAGGTGATATTTCAGAGGTGAGTTTCAGAGAATTTCCTGTGTAAAAATACTGAATAAAGGTTTACATTCTTTATTTTTACAACCTATACCCTCATTTATCAACCTTATGAAGTATCCTATCAGATTCACCAGCCTGTTTCTTGTTTTAATTATTTCGTCACTCAGTTGTTTTGCCTCCTCACCTATTCAGGCCGACGGCTTAAAGTGTGAATACCTTAAAAATCCGCTGGGTATCGACAACCCTTCTCCACGCTTTACATGGCATATCAATGACAGCAGAAGAGAAGCCAGACAAACGGCTTATCAGTTAATAGTAGGCTCCGACTCATTGCAGGTAGCAAAAGGTATAGCTGACGACTGGAATACAGGTAAAGTTACTTCAGACAATCGTCTGGTTGTTTATAAAGGTAAAGCCCTTCAACCTTTTACTAAATATTTCTGGAAAGTAACCGTATGGGATAAAGACGGCGTTAAAGCTACCCAAGACCCCATAGGCAGTTTTGAAATGGGAATGATGGAAATGAAAAACTGGAAAGGTGCATGGGTAAGCGATAGCCGTGATGTAAACCTGAAACCGGCCCCCTATTTCAGAAAAAGTTTTTCTGCACCTAAAAAAATAAAATCGGCCAGAGCTTATGTGGCTGTTGGAGGGCTCTATGAAATTTACATAAACGGGCAAAAAATAGGCAACCACCGCCTTGACCCCATGTATACACGTTTTGACCGCCGCACGCTCTATGTTACCTATGATGTAACCCATGCCTTGCAAGAAGGCAACAACGCCATAGGCCTATTATTGGGCAATGGCTGGTATAATCATCAGTCAACAGCGGTATGGTTTTTTCATGAAGCTCCATGGCGAAACCGTCCTGCCTTCTGCCTCGATTTACGTATTACCTATGAAGATGGCTCTCAGGAAGTAATAACTAGTGGCAAAGGCTGGAAAACTGCCCTTAGTCCTGTCATATTTAATAGTATTTATACAGCCGAACACCATGACGCGCGACTTGAAAAAGAGGGCTGGAATACGCCTGATTATAATGACAAAGACTGGAAAGATGTTATTTTCAGAACATCGCCTTCGCAAAATATTGTAGCACAAGTCATGGTGCCTGTGAGAAATGTGGAAGAAATACCTGCCCAAAGTCTTAAAAAATTAAATGATACTACCTATTTATTCGATTTAGGCCGTAATATTTCTGGCGTTAGCCGCCTCAGAATTAAAGGAGAAGCGGGTACTGTCGTCAGACTTAAACATGCCGAGCGTTTACAGCCCACTGGCTTTGCCGATATGTCGAACATTGACATTCATTACCGACCAACTGATAACCAAGACCCTTTTCAGGTTGATATTTACACCCTAAGCGGCAAAGGCGAAGAAACTTTCATGCCTCATTTCAACTACAAAGGTTTTCAGTATGTGGAGCTAACCTGTACAAAACCGCTTGAACTGGCAAAAGAAAACCTGACAGGCTTTTTTATGCACAGCGATGTTGAACCTGTTGGGCGAATCAAGACCTCGAACCCTACCATGAATCAGCTCTGGTGGGCTACCAATAACTCTTATTTATCGAACCTTTTTGGCTATCCTACCGACTGCCCCCAACGAGAGAAAAACGGATGGACAGGCGATGCGCATATAGCTAGCGAAACAGGTCTGTATAATTTCGACGGCATAACGGTATATGAAAAATGGTTAGCCGACCACAGAGATGAGCAGCAAGCCAATGGTGTGCTACCATCGATTATTCCGACTAGTGGCTGGGGATATGAGTGGGGTAACGGCCCTGACTGGACAAGTACAATTGCTATTATTCCGTGGAATGTGTACCTGTTTTATGGCGATACCAAGATTCTGGCTGACAACTACGAAAACATGAAACGGTATGTAGATTACATTCAGGGTATTGCACCGGCCTACCTTACTACATGGGGTTTGGGCGATTGGGTACCAGTAAAATCAAAAACACCTGTTGAGTTTACTTCCTCGGTTTATTACTACGTAGATGCTTCAATTGTAGCCAAAACTGCCTTGCTACTTGGAAAAACGTCTGACGCTAAGTATTACACCAATCTGGCTCAAAAAATAAAAGATGCTATCAACCAGAAATATCTCAACAAGGAAAAAGGAATTTATGGCAGCGGTTTACAGACCGAATTAAGTGTACCGCTACAATGGGGTATAGTACCCGATGATATGAAAGCTAAAGTGGCGGGTAATCTTGCGCAAAGAGTACAAAACGATAATAACCATATTGATGTGGGCCTGTTAGGTACTAAAGCCATACTGAATGCCCTCAGTGAAAATGGTTATGCCGATTTAGCTTATACTGTGGCTTCGCAGGAAACTTTCCCTTCGTGGGGTTGGTGGATTAAAAACGGTGCAACAACGCTGTATGAAAACTGGCCAATTGATGCAAAGTCAGATATTTCGATGAACCATATAATGTTTGGGGAGATTGGAGCTTGGCTCTACAAGGCATTAGGAGGAATAAAACCCGATGAAAAACTACCCGGTTTCAAAAATATATTACTGGAACCTCATTTTGTTAAAGACCTGTCAGGTTTTGAGGCTCATCACAATAGCCCTTATGGAACAATTTCATCGGTCTGGAAAAAAAACGAAGACCTCATTACATACAATTTCAGTATTCCTGCCAGCAGCACTGCCACATTACGTTTAAATATTAGCACCAACCAATTGGTATATGAAAATGGCAAAGAAATAAAAGGAACTGTTATCAAACATGATGGCGGTAGTACAAAAACAATCATATTTTTATTAACCGCCGGAAGCTATACTTTTGAAGTGAAGTAAACCTAAGCGTATATTTAAATTTTCAGCAACGGTATCTATTACTTATACCATAGTTCAGACTTAGACCTCATAGATGTTGGAAATTCTGGCAAAAAACAAGTGATAGGAGTATGAGTAGTACATAAAAAAATCCCTGCTGCTAATACCAACAGGGATTTCCGTTTATATGTATGTCAATTATTTTTTTCTTGGCAATTTTTCATCGCGCATGGCTGCATTGTATACAAATGATGCTACAATTGTTGATATCTGTTTCAAATCATCTGGTTGCAGGTGGTCATACGAGTCCATATTTGTATGGTGAGTACGTGTGTTGTATTCAATTTCATCCTGAATAAACTGAAAACCCGGAATACCAACACCAACAAATGCTAGGTGATCGGTACCACCAGTGTTACGGATAGTAACTGTTTTAGCACCTAAATCATGGAAAGGCTCAAACCATTTAGTAAAAATCGGACGACAGGCATCGTTTCCTTGCAAATAAATACCTCTGATTTTGCCAGTACCGTTATCAACATTAAAATAAGCGGCTACTTTGTCGCCTTCGGCGTTACTTTTTTTAGTATTAGGGTCTGTAAAATGGTTTTTAACATAGTTTCTTGAACCATGCAAACCTTCTTCTTCTGCGCTCCATAAAGCAATACGGATTGTTCTGCGTGGTTGTACATTTAAGGCTTTCAGAATTCTGACAGCTTCAAGCATTACGGCAGAACCTGCGGCGTTATCGGTTGCACCGGTAGCACTTTGCCAAGAGTCAAGGTGTGCGCCTAACATCACAACTTCATCTTTCAAGGCAGGGTCGGTTCCTTTAATTTCAGCCAGTACGTTGTACCCTTGTAAATCTTGAGCAAAGAATTTTGTTTTTACATCAATTTCCATTTTCACCGGAATACCTGATTTAGCTAATCTGCAAAGTGAAAGATAATCTTCGGCAGCCAACATAATATCAAGCAAATTCTCAGGGTCTGAAGCCTTATAAGAACCCCCACCCGACACAAACAAGGTACCATCCTTACCTCTGTTGCTCATGCTCAATAAAGCCAATGCTCCTTCTTTTTTCGCCATTTCTTTGGTTTTGGTCGAAAGTAAAGTACTTCTGCGCATAGCTGCCATCATTGATCTGAATGCGGTATCAGGTTGAGAACGGGTTTGAGGTGCATCGTTAGCCATTTTTTCGAGTTCTTCATCGGTATAACGGTTGGCATCAGCCTTGAACGATGGCGTAATTTTATCGTTTTTATATAAGAGAATAATTTTGTCTTTCAGTTTGCCTTTGTAGTTTTCAAGGGCAGTAGTATCAGTCTCATCAATCAAAAAGATTTCCGCTTCTTTCAGTTTGCCTTTGGTGCCGGCTGTCCATGTTTTAGGATAAGCAATCAACGGACGATAATACGGTGCTTTCATGGCAAGATAGCTTTTCTGTAACTCCCAGCCTTTACCAAATTCGCCCCATGCTTCCAGTTTGGCATCTGCTAAGCCCCATTCGGTAAGTTTGCCTTTTGCATAATTGGCTGCACGCATAAAGCCCGGCGAGCCTTGTAATCTTGGACCACTCACATCTGTAAGATTAAAAGCGATGTCCATTACTTTTGAGTTGTTTAAGCCTTCCTGACGGATTTTTTTCACCATTTCGAGGTCAATTTTTTCTTCCTGAGCCAATAGCCCTAGTGAGACGAAGAAGAAGGCAATAACAGGTAGTAATTTTTTCATGAGGAGATGTTTAGTTTGTTTGAATTATTACAATTTGCTTTGGAAGTTTTAAAGGTAGAAATTCATAGACTTCATTCCAAAATATTGAGATTAATTTGCGTTAAGCTGCGATTAACAAGGCTTAAAGGCTGATATGAACGATAAGTCGTTTAAATAACAACCTATTCTTGATATGCCCAATATAGGTGCTTTATAGTAAAAATTGGGACGAAAATAATTTTAATCCCTTTTGCTTGAAGAACAATAATCAAAAACGGGGTTCAATAAACTGAACCCCGCCACAATATTTATTAGCATGAATTTTATCTTGAAAAATCCAAATCCTGAAAATCAAAACTGAAGTCTGTTAGCGGCGAAATAGCTTTCATTTTAAAGCCGGCCCCTTTGCCTTCACTATCAAGGTCAAACATTACATAGGCATCGGCATCAAGGCTACGGTCAACCCATTTCACAATAAACGTATTTCCTTTATACGGAAACATTTCTCCATTCAGCAAATACGAACGTTTAGAAGTAAACCACAACTTACCGTTTTTCATCCCGATTTCTACGTCACCAAACCACTTGTCATGATAAGTACCTGTAAACAGGTTATTATCTAATTTAAGCGCATTCTTTTGTTGTGCTTCAATGTCTTTCCAGATTCCATCAGTAATTTCCTTAGCCTTTGCCAGCCCCTGTAATACCCTATCTTGGTTTTCTTTTACCCTATCAATGCCTTTAATACCCAGATAACTATCTTTAATGGTATTCGTGATAGAAACAAATGCAGCACCCTGTTGCTGATTAGTAAATACAATAATACCTAATTTCAGTTCAGGCAGTAATGTTACCTGTGTTACAATTCCGGCCAGCCCTCCTGTATGAGTAGCCTGCTTATACCCTTTTACATCGCTTAAACCCCACCCTAAGCCATAGCTCGAAAAATGCGTATTGTAAGAATTAGTTCCACGAACCGGAATAATGGTTTGTGGCGTCCACATTTCATCGTGTACGTTTTCGCTGAAAAGTTGTTTTCCGTTCCCATATTTACCGTTATCCATCTGCATAATTATCCATTTACTCATGTCAGTAATGTTACTATAAAGCCCTCCTGCCGAATTAGCCACTTCGCTCCAGTCTCTACGAATCACTTTTACAACACCATCAACAGGTGCGTGTGGGTCTATTACATTCGATTTGTTTTTCAGGCGTTTGAACGAGGCCGCAGTCTGAGTCATGTTTAGAGGTTGCAGAATACGCTGCTCGATAAAGTCTTCCCACTCCATACCCGACGCTCTTTTAATTACTTCTCCAGCAACAATATAAAGTAGGTTATCATAGTCATATTTAGTTCTGAAACTCGAAATAGGCTTCAGGTAACGTAAATTATGGATGATATCTTTTTTTGAAAAATTATTGGAATCAGGCCAGAACATGAGGTCGCCAGCACCCAAACCCAAGCCACTACGATGCGTAAGTAAATCTTTGATTGTAAATTCTTCTGTAACGAAAGGGTCATACATCTTAAACTCAGGTATGAAGTCTCGTACTTTGTCGTCCCACTTTAATTTTTTTTCGTCAACCAACATTCCTAAAGCCGCAGCCGTAAAAGCCTTACTATTGGAAGCAATGCCAAACAGGGTATTCTCGTCAACTTTCTGCTTGGTATTTAGCGAACGCACGCCATATCCTTTGGCATGAATCACTTTTCCGTCTTTCACCACAGCTACGGCAATACCTGGCACATCAAATGTTTTGAGTGTACGCTCAACCAGATTATCAATTTCAGCCGATGTCATTTGTGCCTGAACAGCATTGAAATAGCCGAGAAAGCAAAAAAGGAGTAAGAAGGAGAGTCTAGGCTTCTTCATATTAAATGTTATTTAAAGGTTTTTTGAGAAGTGAATAAATTACCAGCAACGGAGCTGTGTCAGCAAAGATTAATGAAAACCATCTAAATTACAAGCAATCTGCCAGATTACCTGATAAATAACAGTAATCTCATGATTCCATAATAATATAAGGCTCCGGTAAGAAGCCTTATATTATTAAAGATATTTGTTTCAGCCAGCTATTATGGGCAGGCACTTGTAATTTTAGCCAAGTATACACTGCCAGCAGTAGCCTCAAAACCCGGGCCTATTAATACGTATTTGTTTCCAATATGTGTTGCTTTACCACCAGAACTGATTTTATTCGTAGCCTCAATGGTTTGGGCTGTATTGCTTTGAACGCCACTTGCCAGTACATCGTTTGTTGGGCTTGTCAGAACCAAAGGCGCTTGAATGCTCCCGCCTGAGGGCAATACACTTATGGTTGCACTGCCAGATAATAACTGATTGCACTTTCCTTCTACGTTAATACTTACCAAAGTAAAAGTTGTTTCCTCTGTAAGTATACCCGTCTGCATTGTTGCGCTTCCATTGGCATCTAACAAAACTGACGTAGTAAAGCCATTATATTTATAATATACTTGTGCAAAGGGTGTTCCGGTAAACATAAGCGTTCCGATAGACCCCGGACAGACAGCCCCACCAGCACTCATAACGGCAGTAGCTTTTGCCCAAACAGTTAAAGGAGCTTCGTCAGAAATGGCTACACCACATTCGCCTGTTACTTTTACTCTATATTTGGCACCATTATCGGCCAGCGTTCTGTTTGGAAGCGAAAGAATGGTTATGTCAGAGAAATCATTACTGAAAGGAGCATTTACCCCATTAGCAACCGGAGCCTGCCGTTGCCACTGATAGGTAAGAATACCTTCACCGGTTGCTTCACCCATAAAAACGGCAGTTTCGCCTACACAAACCACTTGCCTTGTAGGGTTACCTGTAATTTCGGTCGGAGCCTTTACGCTTACCGGAGACGAAATATTTAAGGCTCGCTCGCAATTAGTAGCATTATTTTTTATCTTGGTAATATATAGATTTTTGGCATTGTTTGCCCAAACCAATGTTTCTGAAAACGAGGCTTTTCTGGTAGTATCAGGTGTAACGACTATTGTTTTTTCAGTCCCCGACAAATCAACTTTATACGTAACGCTATAAGTATCTGTACTTGGAAAACCTGAGAGCGTGAAGGTTGTACTTTGCGCAGGGCAGACCGCTGCATTTTGTGTTACAGTTGCAATGGCCGGAATCGGATAGGTATACTGGCTATAAAAATAAGCACCACCCGTACCGAAATTAATCGACAAAAGAGATGGTATAAAAGATGCTCCTACAACAATTGACGTTTTACTGATAGCCACAGATGTACCAAACTGGTCGCCAGAGGCTAAATCAGCTGGTATTATTACTCTTTTTTGTATCCAGTCTCCATCAATATTTTTTTCATAAATTACTGCTGCCCCTTTGCCTACTACATTACCCGGGCCACCAAGCACGATGGTATTGTTATGAATGGCAACCGAGAAACCCAAACCTGCATCATCGGCTAAATCTTCGCTGGTTAGTCTGGTTTTTTCTAACCAATTCCCTGCAAGGTCTTTTTCGTAAACCTGCACCACGCTTTTACCACTCATTAGAACAAACCCTGAGGCAACAATAGTATTGCCACTTATACCTGTTGCAAATCCAAAACCTGCACCTAAGTCTAAATTATTTGGTGCCAGTCGGTCTTTCAGTTCCCAGTTTCCTGAATTATCTCTTTCATAAACAAAAATGGCTCCTGCATCGGCTTCGTCAACAGCACCTACTACCAATGTATTACCAGAGAGGCTCACCGATTGTCCAAAATAACTTCCTATGCTTCCATCAAACACTTCATCTTCGTATATCCAGTTGCCTGTATTGTCTTTTTTATAAATATATACGGTTTCATAATCAGTGGCTCCAATAGCCAGATAATTATTAGCTACTGCAATTGAGCTACCAAAATAATCACCCGATGCTCCACCAATGGCTGTTATTTTGGTTAGCTGTGTCCATGTATTATTGGTTTGCTTTCTGAAAATATACACAACCCCTCTATCGCCGTCTTGGCCGGGGGCACTTACAAAAACAGTATCACCAGAAATAGCCACCGATGCCCCAAAGTCATCTTCTTCATGAAGGTCAGTAGGTGCTAATTGAGCCATTTGAGTCCATTTACCATTCGGATTCATTTTAAGAATATATGCTGCACCTTTATTATGACTTTTAGACCATGCCCCTACAACAGCCAGACTGTCGGAAATAGCAGCCGAATTACCAAATTCATCAAGCGCAGTTACCTGAGGCGGAACAAGTTTATTTTTATCAAGAATGGTCTGAGGGAAAGACAAGAACACTTCTTCTGAATAAGAATCACAAGTGCCCACTACATGGCAGCGATAGTATCCACGGCTAGCCAGCACAGTACTATCAATAGTAAATGTACTTGCAGTTGCTAGCGGTATATTTACATAAAGGCCATTCTCCTGTTTTTTCTGCCATTGAAAGGTTGGCGTTCCGCTTGCTGCTACACTAAAAGTAGCACTACTACCTAAACAAACCAATAAGGACGTTGGCTGAGTGGTAATATCGCTCAAAGTGGTTATTGTTGTACTCTCGAAAGGCCCATAACATCCCGAATGAATCGTGCTTTCGCAACGAACTTTATAAGTAGTGGTGCTAGTAGGTTTTATATCCGTACTCAATACCAGAGTAGTTTCATCATCAAGATACCAATAGGGGTCCGAATCTGCATCACAATTAGCAAGTAGTAACACGCTCTCGCCTATACATACGCTCTGGCTACTTGTAACACCAGTAGGGAAAGGTGGTGAACTTACTTCGACACTGATGCTTGCAAAACTACTAGGACAAGCCGTCAGGCTTTCGCACCTGACTTTATAAGTAGTGTTTGTGGTAACATTCTCAACCACTGGCTCTATTTCTGTTACTTCATCGTCCAGAAAAAAGAAAGCATCGGCACCAGTATCACACGTAGCTGACAAGGTAATGTTTCCGCCGACGCAGGTAGTAACAGGACTTACAGGCACAGGTATACTGTTCGGGCTACTAAATACATGAATCGTTACTGACTCGAATAAACTCTCGCAAGCGTTAACGGTATCTTCGCAACGTACAACATAGGTGGTTTCGGTAGTAGGCGAAACTGTATTGCTGATTAATGGCACCATGGTATCGGCCCCATTATACCAAGTTACTGCTCCTCTTGGACAACTGGCACTAAGTGTTATGTCACTTCCCAGACAAATTGATTGAGTTCTGGTAATATCAAAAGGGCGGTCTACGGTAATAATAACCGGTACGGAATTACTCATTTCACAGCTACATACCGATTGGCAAACAGCAAAATACGTGGCTGTTTCGGTGGCATTAAAGGTAAGGCTTGTTATTTCGTTAGATAAAACATCAAACCAATGAAGCTCACCTGAACTACACGTGCCTGTCAGGGTAACGCTTTCATTATAGCAAACTGTCTGGCTTGAGGTAAGCCCAGTTGGGTCTGGTAATGTTTGTGCAAAAGTTAATTGACCACCAAGAAAAAACACACAAAAAATCAGGATTTTCTGGTAAAGTGGTAAATAGATGTTTTTCATAAATTGGGCTATAATTAGGTGTAAAACAATGGTTTGCGGGGTTACTTTTTTTCACAGTGTAATTTTTACTGAAAGATTTTTCAGCATTATAGAGGCAGTTCGAAAAGTTCACTCAATAAATACCTAAGCCAAAGACATTAGGTCTTCTAATTAAAAAATTAAAGGGATTATACCTGACTGCGTTTCAGAATGACGCTATTTTAAGGGTTTCAGTTTGACCCGACAGACTAGGCCGGAGTTAGTTATGATATGGAAAGCGGATAGTGTGATTTAATACTTGCTTTATGCTGAATTTATTCTCAGATACAGACAATCAAAATTAGTCAAAAAAAAGATACACCTACAAGCATTTCAATGAAAAATGTGGATATACTCCTTTTTATATCTATTCTGAAAATACAATTACAGATTTTGATTTATAAATATAGCTGCACTTTTTATGAATATACTAATTTTAATTTTGGTCTGAACCCCATATTTTTCATAAATTGCTGGCTTGTCTCAATCGTCTATTATTAACCCCCAAAACATGAAAACTGTTATTATAGGAGTACTTGTTTTTTTAAACGCCCATTTCGTTTTTGGGCAAAGCACCAAAGCACCCGCTTACCCCCTTATTACCCATGACCCTTATTTTAGTATCTGGTCTACTACTGACGAGCTAACGGCCTCCCCTACCAAACACTGGACAGGTGCCGACCACTCATTAATTGGTATGATTGAGGTTGACGGAATCATTTATCGTTTTTTAGGTAAAAGCGGAGATAATTACGAAACCATAATACCCGCCGGCGACGAAGTTAACTACGAAGCTCTTTATACTGAAAGTAATCCGGGTGAAAACTGGATGAACCCAAGCCTTGACGATAGCCAGTGGAAAAAAGGCTTGGCTCCGTTTGGCAATAACATGACTATTGCGAAAACAGCATGGAATACCAAAGATATATGGATGCGTAGGAAATTTACTTTAAAAGATTTAAACGCCGATGCTCTATATCTGAAACTTAACCATGACGATGACGTTGAAGTATACCTGAATGGCGAAATTGTATACAAAGTAAAAGGCTGGACAAACAAATACATTTACGTACCAATACCAGAAGCGGCCAAAAGCAAGCTCAAAACTGGCGAAAACCTGTTAGCTGTTCATGTAATTAATAACGTTGGCGGAGCTATTATGGATGCTGGTATTGTTGAAAAAGTTACAGAAAAACCGAATCCGAAACTACAAACGGCTGTTCAGAAAAAAGTGACCGTAAACGCCACTCAAACTATGTATAATTTTAGCTGTGGCAAAGTTGACTTAACTTTAACCTTTACGTCTCCGTTACTGATTAATAATCTGGATGTTTTATCACGGCCGGTTTCATATATCAGTGCCAAAATGAAAGCTACTGATAATTTATTGCACGATGTTCGCCTGTATCTGGGAGCATCAACCGATATTGCCGTAAATACTCCGGCGCAGGAAGTGCAAGCCACTCAGTACTCTGATAAAGGATTGGCTATTCTGAAAGCAGGTACTACAAGCCAGAACGTACTGAAACTTAAAGGTGATGATGTACGTATCGACTGGGGCTATATGTATGTAGCAGTACCTAAAGTAGCAGGTGTTGTGCAATCTATTACAAAAGGGAATGACCTTTCAAATGCTTTTACGCCTTCGGCCAATACAAATTTAGGTGGAAAACACCTCACACTAAACACTTTGGTAAACACAGGCAAAGTGGGCAGCACTACCAAAGAACAGGTTTTCTTGTTAGGCTATGACGATATTCAGTCAGTACAGTATTTTCAGACCAACCTTGCACCGTGGTGGCGTAAAAACACAACTACTATCGAAAACCAGTTGGCAGCAGCCCTAACAGGGTATCGGTCAATCATACAGGCTTGTGAAGCCATTAACCGCAAAATTTATAACGATGCCCTTATTGGTGGTGAACAATATGCCCGCCTCTGCGAGCTTGCTTATCGCCAGAGTATTGCAGCACATAAACTGGTTAAGAGCCCGTCAGGAGAAATACTTTTCTTGTCTAAAGAGAATTTCAGTAATGGTTCTATCAATACCGTTGATGTTACCTATCCGTCGGCTCCTTTGTTTTTGGTTTACAACCCCGACTTACTGAAAGGCATGCTGAATGGCATTTTCTATTATAGCGAAAGCGGTAAATGGACGAAACCCTTTGCTGCTCATGACTTGGGTACGTATCCGCTAGCCAATGGCCAGACCTACGGTGAAGATATGCCTGTTGAAGAATGTGGCAATATGATTATCCTGACGGCTGCTATTGCTAAAGTAGAAGGCAACACGTTGTATGCAAAAAAGCATTGGAAAACACTTTCTGTATGGGCCGACTACCTGAGTAAAGAAGGTCTTGACCCCGCTTTACAACTATGTACCGATGATTTTGCAGGCCATTTAGCCCGTAATGCCAATCTTTCGCTAAAGGCTATTGTAGCCTTAGGCGGATATGCACAAATGGCTGAAAAACTAGGCGAAAAACAAACGGCTGAAAAATACAAAGCTATAACCAAAGAAATGGTAAAAAAATGGCTTGAAATGGCTGCCGATGGCGACCATTACTCTTTAACTTTCAACGATAAAGGTACATGGAGCCAGAAATATAATCTGGTGTGGGATAAACTTCTGAAACTCAATTTATTCCCGAAAGAGGTTTACGACAAAGAAGTGGCCTATTACCTGACCAAACAAAATGCCTACGGCTTGCCTCTTGATAGCCGTAAAACCTATACTAAGTCAGACTGGGTAGTCTGGACATCGGTTTTAGCTTCAAGAAAACAAGATTTTGATGCCCTTGTTGAGCCTATGTACAAATATGCCACTCAGACCAAAACACGTGTACCTTTGAGCGACTGGCACGAAACCACAAACGGCAATATGGTTGGTTTTCAGGCCAGAAGCGTAGTAGGTGGCTATTTTATGAAAGTGCTTGAGCAAAAATTAAAAACTAAATAACTTTTCGTAAAGTCATAATCTTATACCAAAGGGCTGTATTGTTTAAACACAATGCAGCCTTTAGTGTTATAAAACGGCAATGAAATGGTGCGTTTACAAAAGCAATAGAGTAACTTAACAATATTTGCCCCCGCCTGAAACGTTAATGAGAGAAAATCAGGAAAAAATGAAAATTCAACGAATGCTATTTGTTCAATTTATAGGATTTTTACTTACTATTCATTTCATGCCTTCATGTGCGCAAAATAGCCCTTCAACTTCAGAAGATTTCACAACCTTACAACAGGCTATACTGGCAGAAGTAAATACATATAGAACATCTAAAAATCTGAAACCTTTACAGGAACTTCCGCTCATTACAGAAGAAGCCATTAAGCATAGTAAAAATATGGGTAATGGTAGGGTTGCTTTTGGCCATGACGGTTTTGACAACCGGATGGACAGAATTATGGGGCAGATAAAAAATGCCAATGCCTGTGCCGAAAACGTTGCTTTCGGAAAGTTTACAGCACAGGAAGTGGTAAAACGATGGATTCAAAGCCCCGGCCATCGAAAAAATATAGAGGGCAATTATAACCTTACGGGTATAGGTGTTGTCAGAGGCAAAGATGGATACCCCTACTTTACCCAGATATTTATTAACCAGCGAAGCATGTAATGGCTCGCCTATGTGTCCTGAAGAGTTATTTTATTTTTTAATATACTTCTCTGGAGCAGCGTCAAACTTCTCTTTGCACATCTTACTACAAAACTTGTGTTCTTTGTCTTTATATGTAGAACTATATGCAGCATTTTTTTTGACTTTCATACCACAAACGGGGTCATGTAATTCTTTATCTGCTTTTTTTGATGACTTAGGTTCCTGATTGATGTCTGCAAAATAACTTAAACTCACAAACAGACTTAAAAAAATGTACTTCATAATTTTTTAGTTTGAATTTTATCACAATTATTTTTCGGAAATACCTCATTTATTTTATCACTCAACCAGTTTAAGTCTGAATTTTCGCATCTGTGGTAATACAGCTTAGAATAATCAGGCTTAAATGAGGCTATAAGCACATAAAAGTTTTTTGAAAGCTCAATAAAATGTTCTGACTGGTGTTCAGTCGAATATTCACCTTCAATAATATGTTCACAATCAAAAGAAAGTTTCTCAAGATAGGTATTAAAAAACACTTTTTCTGCATTTGCTAATGGCAGACTATTAAGTTTTTTAAGTACCTTCGGTAATTTATCCGACTGCTTGGCAGCAATACCAGTCTGCTGTGTTTTAATGGCTTCTTTTATTTTCAGATAAATATCAATACTTTCATTGAATATTGCTTTTACTTTACCCGAAACCGGCCTAAAATTCACCACTTCGGCATCAATATCTTTTTTAGGAATACTTACGGTGAGTGTATTTTCAGCGAATCGGGTATTTTTTATAAAGTCCTCATCATCAAGGGTTCTGAGGAAGCTGACAATTTTTTGCTGCTCGTCTTTAGACAGCATAATACCTGTTTTACCATTCTGATTTAACACAGGGTCAAGAAATGGCGTTGATTCTACTGTTGAGGTATAATGCGCCAATACTTCTTCCAGCGTTTTAAAACGGCCGTCGTGCATATAAGGAGCCGTAAAACCCAGATTCCGCAAACTAGGCACTTTAAACTTAAAACTATCACTTTCGTTCTGGTTTACTTCAAAACGGCCTTTATCATCGACGGGTAAATGTGTTAACCCATTATTTCTAAACGAATAATCAGTAAAAAGTTCGCCCGCATGGCATGAAGCACACTTTTGTTTAACTATTGCCATACCTGCCAGCTCGGTTTCGTTTAGCTCAACGCCTTCATAGCGCATATATTTATCGTATTTTGAGTTGGCCGAAACCATCGTCAGCATAAATTGGGACAAGGCTTTCAGAAAACGTTCTGTGTTTATTTCCTCAGAACCAAAAGCCTTTTTAAATAAAGCCGGATACTGCTGACTTTTACGCAGTTTATCTAATACTCGCGCCATTGACTCATTCATTTCGGCAGGATTAGTAATAGGCGAAATGGCAAACAAATCAAGGTCGTGTACACCGCCATCCCAGCCGAAACTCTCAGACCACGCCAGATTAAACAAAGGCATGGAGTTTCGTCTGGTTAGTTTATCATCAATTCCGTGGCTAAGGGCGTGTCCGTGTTGTGTAAAGCCCGCCGACTGCTGGTGGCAACTACCACAGCTAATGGTGTTATCGCTCGAAATAATGGCATCATAAAACAAGGTTTTGCCTAGTTCGATGCCTTCGTTGGTAAGAGCATTTGCACTAAAATTATAACTGGGCTTCGGAAAATTTGCCGGAGCCGGAAATAGAGGTATATCCTGTTTTTTACGAAATGACAATGATATTATCAGAACAATTCCTGATAATATCATGATTTTATTTTTTGCTGGCATCATTTTAATTCATACCTAGTTTCTCTTTATTGGCAGCATTAACAGAGAAAGCCGGAGAAATTCCGCTAAATGAGAACATAGTTTGATAATTTTCTGCGATTCTGGCTGAAAAAGGGCCACCCATCACAGCAGGATTCTTGGCTATATCAACGTTGGTTTGCCCATTCATAAGTTTAAGGGCATCAGCCTTTATATGAACAACCGATGTGTTCTTATCAGACTTAACCCTAAAAACTGCATCCCCAAAATTGATAGTTGCGTATTTAATATTATTAAGGGTTTTCTTGTTTCCTATACCTCCGAACAACCCAATATGGTACATAAAGATATTATTCTTTTCGACTGACTGTGGCGATGCACCTTCCATTTTTACAAAAATGTAGCCTGAGTTCCATGCCCAATACATATCCTGCGCTTCCCCTGCCACATCAAGGCAGCCTTTTCTTTTACTTATATCGGCCGAGCTTCTGGCACTATCAATACCTATTGTAAAACTTATGCCCGTATATTTGCCCTTAGGAATATCAGTGAGGGTAATAGTCTTGCTTTCGTTTTTGCTCTCACGAATAAGGAAATAAGATTGGTCTTGCGGAACAGTGAAAGTTGAACCATCTTGCCGAGTAAGCTTAACATTACTTATATAATACTGAAACAATGAAACTGTAAACTCATTCCCGTTAGCATTGGTATACTTTTTAGCATTGAGCACAAGCGGGTCGCTGCCAACATAGTTATCAAACTGAATACTTAAAGAGCCTGTTTTCTGTGCCTGTGCTACCGATAAGGCACAAAACAACATGATTATTATTTTTTTCATAAGAAACTGTTTTAAAATTGTACTTTTTCCCAAACGATTGTCTGTTTTTTACCTTCCATTCTTTTTTCATAAGCCACCAGCACATCGTTTCCAATGGTTGTTGTTATACTTGGATAACTGCAATCGGCTAGTGGTTCTGATAAATACGTTGTTGTTATTTTTCCATTGATTTTACGTAAAGCAATGGCAGTATAGTAATCTTCTCCCTGAATCTTTGACTCGGCATAAGTCAGAAAAGTATTACCCGACTTGGTTGTAGTAATCTGTGGCTGCCGTACTTTTTCAGAAATTTCGGCATTTACAATTTTACCAGTTGCTACGTCACACACCTTTATGCCTGATGCCTTTTCTTTGCCTGTATACCAAGTCATTAATACTCCCTGAGGGCTAACAGTAGCCGACGGACCAGAGTGCGGACACGCATTTACCTGCCATTTATCGGGGTATACATTTCTGGGTTGCGAGAATGTTTGCCCGTTATCGCTCGACGAAATATAACTCATATCTCTCGAACCATCGTCATACATATCCCTATAAAAAATATGCAGCGTACCTTTTCCATCAACTACGGCTTCAATCCGGCAACACTCGCAAGCCTGATTATCAATTATTTTTTCTTCACCGAAACCTTTCCCGGGTGATGTTCTGGCAAATTTCACACTCCGCCCTTTGGCTGTTAGTTTTTCATCCAGCCAGATAATTCCGATTTCACCATCAGCCAGCCGCACAGGTCGGCTAAATGAATGGCTCTTATTAGGATTCCTATCGGCTTGTACATACATTGGTTCAGACCACTTTACGCCATCGGCCGAGTAAACATAAAGCAGGTCAGAACCAAAACGTGAGGTGGGGTTATCTTTCTTCAGTTCAAAACTTACAATCATGCTACCGTCTTTTTTTACAGTCAGCCGAGGCATTCCCTCGGCATGAGTTGTTGCCGAATCAACGATTGGTACTTTTACCGGACTATTAAATCCTTTGCCATTATATATGCTATAATAAAAAGATACTTTATTAGAGGCATCTTTCTCTGTCCAGCTAAGTATTACTTCACCTTTGGCAGTACTGGTAAAAGAAGGCACAGCGGCAGTATTAACAGGATTTGAAACAATAATGCCTTTGTCTTCTTTACGAAAAGCCATTAAAGTAACTAATGCAAAATAGATGATAATTTTTTTCATAAGGATTTATTTTATAATATACCACTCCAGTATGAAGCTGGTTATGTTTTTGTAACTTTAAAAACCTGATACCCCTCCGCAAGAAAGAGTGTGTTATAAAAGCAAATTCATTTTTTACCAACAAAACTATATTGTAAACCCATAACGAAAGTGCGTGGTGCAGCTGGTGTAAAAGTTGCACGGTCGGTTGTGGCATTACCGCGTGTAACATTGGTTGCATAGAGCGCATCGGTCAGGTTCATAACATTGGTATACAATTCAATACCTTTCCATTGATACCCAATTCTGAAATTAAGCAGGTCATAGCCATCATAAGTAACGGTATTAACCTGATTCTGATACCATTTACTTACGTGTTGCCACTCAACAGAACTACGTAAGCCTTTAGCCCATTTAGGATAATAGCTGACTTCGGCATTCCATAACCAGCGAGGAGCCTGCGGCATATATTTGCCATTGACATCTTTCAGGGCATCTGAAGCACGTTGGCTCAGTATAAACTCATCGAAACGATGAATGGCATAAGTACCACCCCAGCGCATAAATAATTGCTGACTAGGCTTATAAGTAACGCCCAGTTCTATACCTTTATGAAGTGTTTTTCCGGCTGCCTGATAATCGGTTGAATTATCGGGCTGACGTATATTGAGTAACTCGTTAAGGCCATTCATCTGGTACAACGACACATCGACATAAACTTTATTTTTTACTAATGAAGCCCACCCCCCAATTTCGGTATTAATAAAAGTAGCCGGAATGAGGTTATAATAAAATAAGTCGCCGTTAGGAGCAGGTGTAGGCCTCTTGCGGAATATTGCCGTAAGCCCCGACGGAGCAAAGCCTTTTGAATAATTGGCATATAAGCCTTTTCCTTTACCTAAATCATAGGTGATACCAATTTTAGGGGTAGTTTTAGTATATACCTTTGACCCACCAATGGCTTGTCCGGTTGTTTTATCAATATCAAGATTATTTACATAGTCGAAGGCCATATTATCATACCGAAGGCCCGCCGAAATACGAAGGTTTTTCAGAGGTTCAAAATCATATTGCAGATATACCGCTGAATTATGAATATCGGCGTTATAGTCTGCAATTTTAATATCTGGGCGTTCTTTCGCAATTGTATATTTTTCAACTGATTTTTTGTCAGGTCTGAGTTGGGCATTCAAATCAACCTGATACGACCAGTAATCGTTTGGTGAGAAATCAAGGCTGGCTCCAATAATTGCTTTGGAGTTAAGAAACCCAAATTGTTGGGTGTGTTGGGCAATAACCCCTAAACTTCTGAAATTATTAGAGTTAATTTCACCTCTGGCAGTAGATGCGCCCGAGGTCCAGCGGATACCATAACTCGGATTCTGCCCATGTTTGTTATCTCTAGCAAAAACCGTAATAAAAGATTGTGAACCTTTTGCCCAGTCTTTCTCAAATGTAAGACGGGTTCTTAACGAATAAGCCTTACGATAAGTAAAATCACTGGTGCTTACATACTGGCGGCTATAAAATGCGATACTGTCAACACTTCCGCTGGTTTGTGAATTATATTTACTATATGATAAAGTGTATATCAGACGGGCTTTAGGCGAGAAACTATATTCAAGGCGCGCATATTGCGCGTTTTTGGTATAGTCAGAACTAGCCATCCATGAATCTTTCTGTTCACCAACTAATCCACCGAGATAAATACCAAGTTTGCCTAAAGTAGCACCTGCTCCATACTGTATACGTCTGTACCCCCATTGGTCAAACTGAACACCTACCCGTGCCGTTGGTAGTGAAGTAGGGCGTTGTGTTATAAAATTTACTACCCCTCCTACTGCCTCAGGGCCATAGATAGACGAAACAGGGCCTTTTACTACTTCGATAGAACTCACCGTAAACTGATTCATTTCAAGCAAGGCGTTATGGTTAAATACACCCATTGGCCGAATAGGCACACCATCTTCCATATACAGATAATAGGCATTTGTAGTAATGGGCTGGCGTATGGCCATCATGTGTTGCTCGTTATTAAGGTTAACCATCATTACCCCCGGCAGTTTATTAATAACCTCATATACGGCTACCGGCTTTGCTTCTTCTATTTGCTTAGGGGTAAGTTTAGAAATAGCAATAGGGGTTTCGGTACGCAAACTAGCTTCACGATTACCAGTTATAACCACCGTTTGTAGGTCTTCGACGGCCGTTTCGAGTGCAATTAGTAATTCGTTGGAAGTTCCGACTGCAATTTTTTGTGTCTGATAACCTATCATAGTGACGGTAATCTCTTTGGCTTCGGTTTTTAAAGTAAAACTACCATTATTGGCGGTAGTAGTACCTGTTTCTGACTCACCCGCCCGAACACTTGCCCCAATAACGGCCTCTTTGGTATGAGCATCATATATTTTGCCTTTAATCAGGCTTTGCGCCCAAGTAAACTGGCTTATAATAAGAGAGATAATTAATACTAAATATTTTTTCATTACGGTTATTTTTAAATCAATATTGAATACCCTTTGCAGAGTAATGAATGGTTTGTAAGCTGAGTTTATACCAAATACATAGCAGCAAACTTTAGTTTTTACATAAAAACACAATTTATGCTTGCCCTAACTGCCAGATTATTCTGGTATTTTAACTCAACTGAGGGGGTTTCAATATTGAAAAAAGAATAAGATAATGGTAAGTATCTTTGTACGCGGGATGTGTAAGTGGCTTTATCCAGCAAAAGCCATGAAGAATCTCATAGCTAGGTGTGTGGCTATGGAATACTTCGACTAATAATTTAAAAATATTCGCTTTAGCTTGTTGTTCTTCGTTTTGCTCGGCAGTTTTAATTTTTTTGGCCAAGTAACATTTTCCGTCACAGTGCAACGCTGGTTTATTTTTATTTACACAATAGTTATCAATAATATACTCTTTGTTGAACTCATATTCAAGAAACACCACAGGAACAACCATGACCCGCAAAAATAGCAAGCCACATAAGAGCAATATTCCTATTTGTCTTAAATAATTCAACCGTAATTATAGGTTTATATGAAACTGAAAGGTAAATAAAATCATCAGCAGAGGGCTTTATTGCCAGCAGTATAGCCAAGCTACACACTTTTGTACAAAGCCTCAATAACGCAGATAATTAATAATGAAGTACTTATGCCTGACAAGGCGGATGAAAGAGATAAGAGGCAAACAAGCCTGTATAATGATTTTGGTAAGTATCAGCAATGAGGGTATAATCAGGCATTACAGAATTAAACTGTGGGCTTGTTACCTCCTCACAAATTATGGTTGGAATTTCGTATTTTTCGAGGATACTCCGCTGAGTTTTATTTTCTTTTTCTTCTGTGGCTTTCAGGCGTTTGGCCAGATAACATTTTCCGTTGCAATGTAATTGTGGTTTTTCTTTATTGATGCAGAATACCTTAGCGATAAAATCCTGACGTAGTTGATAATCTATCAAATAGTAAGCCTGAGTAAAAGGGCGAACCATTACCGAAAATAGAAGTAATATGGCAATTGCTTTTCTCAAAATCTTACGTTTTGCTGCAAATATATGCTACAAGTAATAAAGTTAAATAATTTTTTTCATAAAACATACATTATTGAGAAAAAAATATACCGACAAATAAATTTTCTTTCACATCAAATAAAGAATACAAGAAGTACTTTAAATCTAAAATGTTTTTCTATTCGCCAGTTAATGCGTTATTTTCTTCAATAAGAACTATTTTATTGCAAAAACATCAGACTTTTTTTGGTATATGACCTATACAGAATTAAATTTGTTAGAAATTCAGAAGTATTTGTTTCTTGGCTCCACTACAAGAAACCTTCATTCCTAAGTCCAGATATAATGAAAAAGCTCACTTTATTAATAATCTTATTCGTTGGTTCTTTTAGTGTTTATGGACAACAAAAAAAGAAATTTTTTGTAGCAGAAAAGATAGACTACGACCACAAAAGCGTCAAAGAAAATAAACAAACCGAAGAAGAACTCAAAAATGAAATGACCAGTTTTTTGGGTTTTGGTTTCAGGTTGTCTATTACCAATGTAGAAGAAGAGGTAAAGGAATCGGCCAAAGAAGATAAAAAGAAGTTTGCCTTACGCTTTCAGGTAGGTTTTCAGATGCCCAAGTTTATTAAAACCAAGCCCCCTCAGAAAGTATTCAAAGCCGGAATGGATGTTGGAATTGTAAAATAACCTTGTACTATTTTCGTAAAATATCAAAAAGAGCCGTATTCACTACGGCCCTGCATAATTGCTTGCTGTTTATATGCTTTTTTTCAGATTCTTTAACTGAAGGTAGTCCAGAAAATAAATAATTTTCAACGAAAAATTATTGTTTTGCTGTGTCTGAAGGGTATTCTGTAAATTATCCAGATAATTATTAGTCGCCCTATCAGAATCCGTTACACTTGCTTCCTTCCAGACAACATTCAGGAAGCTACCCGGAGCAAACTGCCATGTATATACCATATCAATATTAAAGAAGTTTACATTTCGGTTCAGATTCTCGGCAATGCCATCTCTGGGGCTAAGTGTTCCGTTGGTATTGAGTGTAAAAAAGGTTCTTGGGTTCACTACACTTGCGTAGTGTCTGGCTCTGAAAGTAAGCCCCATTTTGTTGGTAAAATTATATTTCAGAAACAAAACGTGGTCAATGGAATTTACACTTCTAAGGGCAAATAAAGGCGTGGTGGTATCAAGCAAAGTCATAAAGCCCAAATCTGTTGGCTTAGCCGAATACTCAACACTATGCCTGATTGAAAACTTACTATTGAAACGGTACTGATGCGAGAAATAAAACCACGTAGCGTTAAGGTTATAAAAATTAGTATACACAGTTTCTGAAATCTGCGTGGAAACCGAGTATTTTTTAGTGTAATTACTTTCAAACCATAAGGTCAGACTAGCGTTAGCTCCTTTTCTGAATACCTGCCCTACCACACGTGGCTCATAAAAGTTGTTCTGAGCAGGGTAAACCTCTGCAAAAGCACCAAACCAATGTAGCTTTTTCATTTGCGCACTGAAGTTGGCATTAATGTAAGATTGTTGATATTTAGATTTTATGTCTCCAATTGGTGCGTATAACGAACTGTAAAAGGCATTAAAATTATAAAATAACCTGTTATACCATTTTTTAGGCTCGGTATACCGATACCCCAAGTATAAAACATGGTTTATAAAATTGTTATTAGTAAAATAACCTAAGTCATTACTGGTATATCTGGTGTCGGTCAGTTGTTGTGAAAGGCTAAAATTAAACCTGCCACTATTTTTAGAAAAGCCTATGGAGTGGCTATAACCCATTGTGTTTTTCTTATCTGGTACTTTATATGTGAGGCTGCTGATAGCTACGCTTCCTGTCAGGTTATAAGTATTTTTTTTATCAAAAAAACTAAATAACCCCGAACTTACATTAGCATTATAATTATTATTTCCTCTGAGTACACTGGTATTTATAAAACTTACACTCGAATTGTGTTTAAGCGTTTGGTCTAGTACCAGAATGTTATAATTAGTGGTTGGGTCGGTTTCAACTTTTCTTCGCTCGCCTGTTTCGGTATTTTCAATAACAGCATATTGCGGGCGCGTAATGGCATTCAGAATGCCAATACCCAAGCCTCCTTTCATGCGGCCCGATACCTTTGAGGCATTAATTAATTTTGATTCCGTCGGATTCGCAATTACCCTTTCATTATCTTTCAGGCCGTCATAGGCTGCATCAAAGTTAATTGGCGCACCACCAATGCGTCTTGAGTAGAAAAGGTTACCTTTATTAAATAGTTCAGTTCCTTCGGTAAAAAAAGTACGATTCTCGTTGAACTTTACTTCAAAAGGGGTAAGATTTAGCACACGGTTATCACTTTGCACTTGTCCAAAATCTGGAATCAGGGTTGCATCTAAAGTAAAAGCCTGACTTAACCCCAGTTTCAAATCCAAGCCGCCAGAAACCTGATTAGTCCAGTTTTTCTGGTCTGGCTGATTGACCGGAAAATGATTGGCATAAATTGAAAAATAAGGCGACAATTGCAGACGAATCGGTGGTTTAATGTCTGAAATACCCGTCCAGAATCCTTCCTGCGTCAGAAAACCATTCACGTTAGGATTAATAGCACTCCATGTATTTTGTCGTTCGGTTTTACGTCTTCTTCTGGTAATATTCAAACCCCAGTCCTGAATTTTGTCTTTACTGAACCTGATAGCTGAGTAAGGCAGAAAAATCTCGAACGACCATCCTTTATCGTGTATCACTACGGCACTTTTCCAAACGGCATTCCAGCTAAAATCTTCTCCACCGTTGTCACTGTTGGTGTTCGATGTCATTTTAGCATCCCATTGCTCACCTAAAGGAGTAATAAAATATTCAAAGCCGTTGAGTTTGTCGTTATAGGTGTCAAAAATAATTCCGATGTAATCATTGGCTCCGAAGCCGTCTCGTCCTACGAGTTCTTTCGAAATACTGTCGAGACTTTTTTCATAACAAGTACCACCGAAGTAAATACCTGCGTCGTCATACATTAAAAAGGCTTCCGTTCGATTTTCATATTCTTCTTTGCGTCCTGCTACTGGGCGGAACTCCGTAAAATCGTCGAGTAACGATGCATCCTGCCAAGCTGGCTCGTTTAGTCTTCCATCAATTATAACCGATTTGCTGGTACGTTTGGCAGCCAGTTTTTTTGGTACAATCTGGGCAAAAAGAGTACAATAACACGTAAAAGTGAAAAGGTAAGTAAGTAAAAATAGCTTTTTCATAAAAGTTTAATCATACGCATTTGAATGCCGCAAAGTTATAGCGATTTGCAAACAGACAATTATTAAAAAATGTTAAAAGGAGTATTTTAACATTTTTTAAGCGAGATAATAACTTTCAAAAGACACAAAAGATTTGAAGATGTTGCACGATTTTAAAAAAAATACTCAGCCCTAGTTATTATACTTATATGAATATAGGCGTGTTTATCAGAGATTGGCTCAGCAAAAGGCAGCTTTAAAAGAGAAATTGAAGTTTTACAGCAAAAGAAAAAATAAGTTGTGCAGACATAAACCAATAAAATATTTTAGCTTTTTCATAATTTTTAATTGAGGGGCAAGCTCAATTAACTTACCCCTCAATATGTTATTTTGCCTTACGGATATAGATATTTCCGTGCATATTTTTCATCATTATTTCACTTCCACCGCCGTTAACTTTACCTTGAATCCAGTCGTCGACACTTACTTTATACATACCGTTCTGTGAGGTACGAACACCTTTCGGAGTAGTTTTGTCAACATCAATATCAAAGTCGCTGTATATTTCGCCACGGTCCGACTTCACCTTCACATTCATTTTCGTAGTAACCGGAAAAGTTACATCTACATTGCCATTTAGTGTTGTGAAAGCCATTGGGGCATCGGTTACACTTTTAAAATTAGCTTTAATTACCCCATTAACCGTGTTAGCTACTGCCGAACCCGACACATTGGTTAGTGTAATATCGCCGTTAACGTTATTTACTTCCAACTCTCCGTTAATGTTTTCAATAACTATATCTCCGTTGTTTACAGTACTTACCTTAAGCGAAAACTGTTGAGGCACTTTAATTGTCAGGTTCACGGGTTGTCTGACGGTATGAGATGTAACCACCACTTTATTATTTTTTTCCTCGGCTGATAGTTCAAGTCCTCCACGGTTCGATATGCGTTTCATGCCGCTGGCTAATTCATCGTTTTTTTCTTTTTTATTTGGGTTAGCATTGGTTTCTGCATCAATTACGACTTCTTTGCCAGCATAGCCAACCACTTTGATGGAACCATGAACTAATTCGACTTTTAAAGAACCTGATTTGGCAGGGTCGGACAGAGGCACCAACAATTGTTCTTTGATTTCATTTTGCGCTAATATCGGGGTGATTTTAATAACAGCCATTAGCACCAAGAGTACGATAATTACTTTATTGTTTTTCATTTTATGATTGTTTTTTGATATAAATATTTCCGTTGAATGTTTCAAAGTTGAATTTTTTACCGCCATTGCCTATTCTGATTGAACTCCGTTTGTCTAGTTTATAGACTGTTTTTTCGCCTTTGTGTTCTATGTTTTTAATAACTTCGGGAGCCAGTGTTTCGGTATTAGGGAAATCAGTAAAGAACTCTCCGTTAAAACTTTTAAACTGTAAATCGCCTGAAAACGAAGCCGGATATGTAATTCGGATATTTCCATTAAGTGTATAATAAGATGATTTTTCAGGCGGACTTGCCAGATAATTAATTGTTACGTCTCCGTTAATTGTATGCACATTGGTTGCTCCTTTCGCATTGGCCAATGAAATAGCACCATTAATGTTATTGGCTTTAATAGCACCTACAACATCTTTTACCGTAATATCGCCATTATTGATTGTCGAAACATCAAGGTTTATATCGGCGGGTACTTTTATGGTAAAATTCAGGTTGCTACGATATTCTATTTTGCGGTTCCAGTTTCGTCCTTTTCTTTCCTGATGCGGGCGGGTATCATAAGGGGCTTCAATGTATATCAGTACACTATCGCCGTTTTCTTCAAAACCCAGTTTAAATTCTTCTTTACCTTCATCAAGAATATCCTGAGTTTTAGCCGAAATTGTTTTATCAATTTCCACAAGTACTTTAGTACCTGCATAGGTCTCTACCTTAATAAAGCCATCAATGTTATAAATACCCAGAACCGTCTGGCTGGCTGGCTTTTTTAGTGTAAACTCTTTGCTGATATGTTCTTTAAATTCGAGCTTCTGCGCCGAAGCAGGGGCACAAGCAAGCACCACTCCTGCCAAAAGTAGGATAACCAATTGTTTCATAATTTTGTATGTTTATGTATGTTTTTTTAAGATAAAGCCTTGATGGTCTCTTTGATTTTGGTTTTTACAATCACATCGACATCATCTTTTTCAAGCAAACGTTGTAGGGGTTTAATCGAACGTTTTTCTTCCAGTTTTACCATTACGTCGGCTAAAGCTGCCTGTACAAGCGGAGTATCCTGCTTCAAGATTGACTGCACCAACCCTTCTCTTACTTTAGGATTGTTGGCCAACTGTGCCAGTGCTTCTAATGTTACTAGACGGACATTTACGTTTGAATCGTTATTTAAAGTACTGAGTAAGGCTTCTATTACCTGCTCGTCAACCTGATTTATTTCTTTTGTATAGCTTACAGCCTTGAGGCGTTCGGTAGCCGATGAGTTTTCGAGTAAAGAAAGCATTACTTTCTGGTTCATTTCCTGCACCTGATCTGAAAGTTGCTGAATCTGACCCTGATAATCTGGTGTCCGGCGTTCGTTGAGCCAATAGCCTCCTGCCAGTCCAATAAAAAGTAAACACATACTATACGACACCCTGAAAAGGTTTTTCTGTGTCAGAAGGGCTTCAATTTTATGTTTCAGTTCATTCCAGAACGACACCTTTTTTACTTTTTTAGTTTCAGCGGCTTTAAAAGTCTCAAGCATAGTATAAAACTGTATTGGCAGGTTATCGCTTGGCTTAGGCACGCTAACATTGCCCATTACCTCCCACAGTTGGCGGGTAGCCTGTAATTCTTTCTGGCAGTCGGGGCAAGTATTCAAATGTAATTCAAAAGCTGCCCTTTCAGATTCCGGCATCTGGTTATTCAACCAGTCTACCATCATTTCACTTGCATGTTCACAATTCATGAGCTTTGTTTCCATTTTCAATTTTTAAAAAATGTTTTTTTAATTCATTCATGGCGCGGTGTACGCGTACTTTTATGGCTCCTTCAGAGGTATTCAGAATAGTTGCTATTTCATCATACTTCAAATCCTGATACCTACTCATAATGAGTACCTCTTTATATTCGGGGCTTAGTTTGTCTAAGGCCCTTTGTAACATTTCTGTATCCTGCTGTTTTTCCAGTTCTTCGTCGGCTGTTACACCCCCTCCTATTCTTTCAGCAAATGCGTCTACATCATAATGCTGTGAGTTATGTCTGTTTTTCTTGTAAGAATCATTCAGTACATTACGTGCCAGATGATACATCCAAGTATGAAACTCGCCTTCTGCCGTAAACGTATGCCTGTATTTAAGCATCCGATAAAATACATTCTGCACCAAGTCTTCGCTTGTCTGGTTATCACCTGTCATGTGATAC
Source organism: Emticicia sp. 17c (assembly GCF_037153985.1). Lineage (NCBI taxonomy): Bacteria > Pseudomonadati > Bacteroidota > Cytophagia > Cytophagales > Leadbetterellaceae > Emticicia > Emticicia sp. 17c. The sequence continues at coordinate 104,459 of NZ_JBBAYI010000010.1, read as the reverse complement.
AAAAAGCCAAACAAAGGGCGATGGTATCGCTCAAAGAGCAAGCCCATTTTGTCGAGGTCGCCCGCCTTTACCTGAAGCATGAGTAGGTTATCTTGTGTATTCACACGTTTAACGATGTATTATTGTTTATCAAATTCATAGTGGAAACCTTGTCGATACTGAAAGGTTACAGTAAATATTCAAAAAAAATAAAAAAAACTAACACACAACTCATAACTAACTTATAATAAATCATTTACAACCCAAAAATATTTCTTTAAGGGCTAATTAGCTGGCTGATACCATCGGGTAATGAAACACCACAATTGCCCTCGCTTAATAAAATATTTGTCTAAAACTCCATTGCAAGAAAACAACAAATGCTTTTTTCTGTATTTTCGCAGGTATTCTCATATCCAATTTATCACTGATGAAATATCTGCAATTTAGTAATGGCGACCAAATGCCTGCGCTGGGTTTAGGAACCTGGAAGTCGGCAAAAGGCGAAATCTATAAGACCATCCGAACGGCCCTTGAAATTGGTTACAGACACTTTGACTGTGCCTATATTTATGGAAATGAGCATGAAATCGGGCTGGCTATTGCAGATGCCATTAAAAACAATGAGGTTACCCGTGAAAACCTATGGATTACGTCAAAACTATGGAATAACCGCCACCGCCGTGACGACGTACATCCGGCAATTGAAACCACTCTACGCGATTTACATTTAGAATACCTCGATTTATACCTCATTCATTGGCCTGTTGCTCTTATTTATGATGTGAACTATCCCCAGAATGCCGGTGATTTAATAAGTCTGGAACATTTGCCATTAAGTGAAACATGGCACGAAATGATTGCCCTGAAAAACAAAGGGCTTGCCAGACACATAGGGGTATCAAACTTTAGTATTAAAAAAATTAATCAGCTAACAACTGAAACCGGCGTATTACCCGAAGCCCTTCAGGTAGAACTCCAGCCATTTCACCAGCAAAACGATTTGTTAGCTTACACGCAAAACAAAGGGATTTGCCTGACAGGATTTTGCCCACTTGGTTCGGCCGACCGCCCCGCCAGTAGAATATCGCCCAATGAACCTAAATTATTTGAGAACGCTACAATTCTGACTATTGCAGCCACAAAAGGGTGTACACCTGCGCAGGTAATGCTGGCTTGGGCCATTAACAGAGGAACTTCTGTTATTCCGAAGTCGGTGAATGCTAGCCGATTAAAAGAGAACCTTGCCGCAGCAGATATAGTACTTTCTGAAACTGAAATGGCTGCCATGAACGCCCTTGATAAACATTACAGGTTTATTAAGGGTGATTTCTGGTGCCTTGCAGGAAGCGACTACACCCTTGATAATCTTTGGGATGAGTAAAGGAGGATACCGAGTATCTGTGGAGAAGTAAGCCAAACATTCTTCTGCCACAGATATTTTTAATTTTACTGTTGTTATGCTTTAAAACTATATAAGAACGGAGCTTTGTGAGCTTTGCCTGAATATTGTTTTTCGTGTCTCTGTAAAATTCCTAAGCCAAGTATTTTACGCTGAAACGTTGTGCGGCGTAGTTTTTCACCTAAAATTGCTTCATATACTTTCTGCAAATCATTCATTGTAAATAAAGGAGGTAATAAATTAACGCCAACCAATTTACGTTCCAGATTATCCCGCAAAGTCTGCAAGGCTTTTTCTACTATCTGTTTGTGGTCGAGCATCAGGGCTGGAAGTTCCTGCACATCGTACCAATCGCATGAGTCAGACAGTGCATCGGGCTTTAACACAACGTCTTTATTTTTATAATTGATAAGCGCATAGTACGAAATAGAGATAAAACGGTTGAGCATCCAATCGTATTCGTTCACATCATAGCCACTAGCTTCCAGAATAGTTTTCATTACTTCTGGCTTAAAACGTGTCAGGTCGCCAAAGGTATAAAACTGTTCAAGATAGATATTATCCAGCCCTGTTCTTTCTTTCAACCCTCTCCTAACGGCATCATTCAGGTTTTCGTCGCGTCTTACAAAGCCTCCGGGTAAAGCAAATAATCCAGTATTATGGTACTTCATAATCAGGATTTTCAGCTTGTTTTCTGAAAATCCAAAAATAACCGAATCGAATGCAATATGAGGCAAATATTCTTTCTCTTTCACGTATCTGATTGTTTAAACTTAAAAGCGTTCTGACAGGCAAAAATATAAATTTCTCAAAAATAAATATGATTATTTCAAAAAACCAATTATTATTGTCACAAATTGAGACAATAACTAAATTTTATCAAACAAAATGAAAAAAATATGCTATTTATTTAGCCTGCTCCTGTTGTCAAATGCAGTAGCACACGCACAAGGCAACAATGCTTTTGCGGTGCAAACTACCATTTCAAACGGTGTAATAGAAGGAAACTATGATACTAAAAGTGGTATCCAGACCTATTTCGGGATACCTTTTGCCAAACCACCCGTAGGCAACTTAAGATGGAAAGCCCCTCAGCCTGTTGAAAACTGGAAAGGTGTAAAAGAAACTAAAAAATTTTCGGCCAGACCTATGCAAACAGTTGTGTTTGGCGATATGAATTCACGGTCAGAAGGTGTTAGCGAAGATTGTCTTTACCTGAATGTCTGGACACCCGCCAAACGTAATACCAAAGATTTACCCGTACTGGTTTATTTCTATGGTGGTGGTTTTGTAGCAGGCGATGCCTCTGAACCGCGTTATGATGGCGAAGCAATGGCAAAAAAAGGCATAGTAGTAGTAACAGTAAATTATCGTTTAAATATATTCGGGTTCTTTGCTCACCCCGAATTAAGTGCTGAAGCTCCTTACAAAGCATCAGGCAATTATGGTTTGTTAGACCAAGCCGCTGCCTTGAAATGGGTACAAAAAAATATTGCTTCTTTTGGTGGAGACCCCAAAAAAGTAACTATTGCTGGCGAATCAGCAGGGTCAATTTCTGTAAGTGCGCAAATGGCATCTCCTCTATCAAGAGGCTTAATTGCCGGAGCTATTGGTGAAAGTGGTGCAGGTATTAACCCGACGTTGTCGCCAGTACCTTTGGCAGAAGCCGAAAAAACCGGTGTGGAGTTTGCCAAAAATGCCGGATATACATCGCTGGCACAATTAAGAGCTTTAAGCACCCGTGAAATCTATGAGATTTATAACGAATCGAAAAGATTTGGGTTTCCGACTGTAATTGACGGCTATTTTTATCCTAAAACTATTCCACAAATTTTTAGTGCTAAAGAACAAGCGCAAGTACCGCTGTTATTGGGCTGGAACTCGGCCGAAATTCCGGGTGCAGCCTTTATGTTCGGGCAGCCTTACAAAGAAGAATCATACGTTGCCCGTGTGAAAAAAGAATATCCGAACGATTATGAGGAAGTTTTAAAACTATACCCACACGGCTCTGAAAAAGAAATTGAGTTGTCGGCAACGGCTTTAGCTTCTGACCGCTTTATTGCATACAGTACATGGAAATGGTTCGATTTACACCGTAATAACAGTTCTCAGCCCGTTTACCGCTATTTATATAGCAAATTACGCCCATCGTTGGTCGACCAGTCACTTGCGGCGGGTCTGGCTGGTGGTACTGTCAAAAAAGACAACAATACACCAAAAATGCCCGAACCTGTTGGCGCACCTCATGCCTGCGAAATTGAATATTGCATGGGGAACCTACACCTCATTAAAGAGTATGCCTGGACAGCCGACGACTACAAAGTATCAGAAACTATGATGAACTATTTTGCCAATTTTATCAAAACCGGAAATCCAAATGGGGCTAAGTTACCTGAGTGGCCTGCGGCCAAAGCTGGTGACAGCACCCCACCGGTGATGATACTGAACACAGAATCGAAGGCAGAAAACGCGAAAGACGATGCCCGCTACCTGTTTCTGGATAAGGCTTATGGTAACAATAAATAATTAACAGACATCTACTTGCCTGAATAAAAATTCAGGCAAGTAGGCAATCTTGTGTTTATCCCAGCTAATTATTACATATTCTAATCTCTCCTTAATCAATGAAAAAAATTATTGTGTCGCTTTTGGCGATTTGCTTGGCTACTGGTGCCTCGGCACAGTTAAAAACCGGCGAAAACGTAGCCGTTACCAGCACCGATGCCGGTAAAGTTCGTGGCTATGTGCATAATGGTATTTATACCTATAAAGGTATTCCGTATGCAGAAGCTAAACGTTTTGAAGCCCCTCATAAACCAAGACCGTGGTCTGGCGTACGTAGCTCAATGACATACGGCCCTGTTGCTCCTTTAATGGTGCCAACTACTACCGTACAAGATGAAAGCGAGTTTGTGTTTCATCATGACTGGGGATATACCAGCGAAGACTGTATGCGCGTAAATGTCTGGACTCCGGGCATTAACGATGGCAAAAAACGCCCTGTGCTATTCTGGATTCACGGAGGTGGCTTTACTGCTGGCTCTTCGCAGGAATTGCCTTCTTATGATGGCGAAAATCTGGCTAAAAAAGGCGATGTAGTGGTAGTATCTATCAACCACCGTCTGAATATCTTAGGTTATCTGGATTTATCGGCCTATGGCGAAAAATTCAAACAATCGGCTAATTTAAGTATTATCGATATGGTAACTGCCCTTGAATGGGTAAAAACCAATATTACAAACTTTGGTGGTGACCCTAACAACGTAACTATCTTCGGCCAGTCGGGTGGTGGTGCTAAAGTAAACACCCTGATGGCGGCTCCGTCGGCTAAGGGTTTATTCCATAAAGCTGTCAACCAAAGCGGTGCTTTCCGTACTACATTACTTGAAAAAGCTGACACCCAACTAATTGGTGCAGAAGTACTAAAAGCCCTTAACCTACAACCTAGCCAGATAGATAGCCTGCAAAAAATTCCTTATGCCACTTTAGTTGCAGCCGGAAACAAAGCACTGAAAGTTGTAGCCGACAAAATGAAGGCCGAAGGCCGTGGCGTAGGTGGTTTTGGTTTAAGTTGGGGCCCTAGCCGTGACGGCGAGTTTTTACCTTACCAGTTTACTGACGAAAAAGCAATGGAGCTTTCTAAAAATATTCCGTTGCTGATTGGCACAGTAAAAAATGAATTTATGGCTTCGATGTTTGGTGGCTTATCGAATGGCACAGCCGAGCAGATAAACGACTTTATTAAGAAAAGATACAACGCAAAAGCTGACGCTTACACTGCCGCAGTTAAAAAGGCATTCCCGAACGATACTAAACCATCTGATTTAATTGATGTTGACATGATGTTCCGTCCGGGGGCTGTTACACAAGCCAAAACCAAAGCATCAGCAGGAGGCGCACCAGTTTATATGTACTTCTTTGCATGGCAGTCACCCGTGCTTGACGGCAAATACAAAGCCATGCACTGTATGGAGTTACCATTCGTATTTAACAACATTGCCCGTTGTGAAGAAATGACAGGCGGTGGAAAAGAAGCCTATGCCTTAGCTGATAAAGTGAGCCAAGCATGGATAAACTTTGCTAAAACCGGAAATCCGAACGCTAACGGTCTTCCTAAATGGGAACCTTACACCGTAGAAAAAGGCGCAACCATGTTCTTTGACAACACCAGCACTATTCGTTATCACCACGATAAAGAATTACTTGAACTAGTGGCGCAACCATAAATCATTTATCAGTGTATGAGTACATCCGAGATTCTCATGCACTGATTTATAATCTTGTATTATCATAGGTAAATATAAATTAGAGTCTCATACGCTTGTTTATCAAATATAATTGCTGGCTACCTGAGTAGAATCCGACAATTAATATTTTGCTTTTTTAGCGTTCAGCGAATAACTTCGCCAACGCTTTTTAAATAACTCTCTGGTGCTATGCTCAGAGAGTTATTTACTATCAGTACCTTAGTAGCTGAATAAAATTTTAAAAGTTTTGGCAAAACCTTGCATTAAACAACCTTCTGACCGTAACCATGAAAAAAGCACTATCATTTTTCTTTCTTCTATTCCTTTGGGTATCTGTAAGCGAAGCAAAGATTATAAGAATCGTCATTGACAAAACTGAACTTTACGCCAATGGCAGGCAGTTTGGTAACGCAGGGCAATACCAACGCCTTACGGGAAGAGCCTTTGGCGAGGTGAATCCAGCAGATGTTCACAACAGCATTATTCAGGATATTGCATTAGCTCCACGCAATGCCCGCGGAATGGTAGAGTACGAAATGGAGTTTATTTTATTAAAACCTGCCGATTTAAATAAAAGCAATCATCTTTTATTTTATAATGTGCCTAATCGGGGGAATGCGTTTCCTGCCGATACTTCACTTTTGAAAAGAGGATATATTTATTTATGGGGAGGTTGGCAAGGTGATATTTTCGGAGATAACAAATTAAAGATAAAAGTACCTGTTGCCACCCAAGACGGCAAAGAGATTATCGGAAGCCTACATACTGAATTTATTGTTTCAGAAACACAGCCTACGCAAAACCTGAGTGCAGGGGCATTCAGTGCGCAGTTTCATAAACCTTATGAAACTGTTTCATTAGATAATTCAACCGCCACACTAACCAAACGCATTCATGCGGCAGACGAACCCATAAAAGTTCCCAATACTGACTGGGCCTTTGCCGATTGTACTCAAGAGGTTTTTCCGGGTAAACCAAGTACTACTCAGATTTCATTAAAAGGAGGTTTCGACCCCAATTATATCTATGAACTAAATTATACAGCCAAGAATCCTTTGGTATTAGGCTTAGGCTTTGCCGCAACCCGCGACATCGTTTCATTTTTCAGGCACGCTCAAACACCTGACAATGTGTTGGCCAATCAGGCCAGCGCAGCTATTGGTGTGGGAGTTTCACAATGCGGAAATTTTCTGCGTAGTTTCTTGCATTTGGGCTTTAATGTCGATGAAGAAAACAAGCCTGTTTTTGAAGGACTGAATGTACACATCGGCCCACGACGCATCACCTTGAATGTCCGTTTCGGACGCCCGGGCGGTGGAGGTATGCAACACGAAGAAATACTTTTTCCGGGTAACGAAGCCCCTTTCACTTGGTCAAACACTTATGACCCTCTCTCTGAAATTGAAGGCGGAATACTCGATGCCTGTCAGAAACAAGGCTTTATGCCCAAAATTATGCATACACTTAGTTCTACTGAATACTGGCAGTCGAGGATGTCGCTACGCACAACAGATGTTTATGGAACAAAAGACCTTGTTATTCCTGAAAATGTACGTATTTACCTGTTTTCAAGCACACAGCACACGCCAGCGTTCAGTCCGAATATTAATAAAATTACAGGATTTCAGGGAAATTCAAACTCTTATGTAGACTCATGGCGGGCCTTACAGGTAGCATTGGAAGAATGGGTTCTAACAGGTCGTAAACCTCCTGAAAGTATATATCCGACTATTAAGGGTAAAACTCTTGCCAAAAGTACAGCCATAGGCTGGCAACCGATGAATAATGTTCCGTTCAAAGGTTTAGTAAACGAATTACAGGTAAGAGACTTCGGGCCACATTTCGATGAAAAAATGATGTCGGGCATTATTAGTGAGTCGCCTGTTATCAAAAAAGATAAAGCCTATACTATTCTGGTTCCTAAAGTTGATGCCGACAACAACGAAAAGGGAGGTCTGGCCACACTTACCTTGCAGGTTCCTATTGGTACTTATACAGGTTGGAGCTTACGAAAAGCCGGCTATGGCGAGGGAGACCTTGCCGTGCTAGAAGGAATGTTTATACCTTTTGCCCGAACAAAAGCCGAAAGATTAGCTAATAATGATAATCGTTTGTCGTTAGAAGAACGCTACAAATCACATAATAACTATGTAAAACTGGTAAAAAAAGTGGCTAAAAAAATGATTAAACTACGCCTCTTATTGCCAGAAGATGCTGAAAGGGAAATTAAAAAAGCAGAAAACCTGACAACTTTATTCTAAGTTGGCGGTTACGGCTTTAAGCAGAATACGCTATTTTTTGAATTAGATATAATTTAACCACCCTACCCGCTATGCTCGCTTTGTTAGGATTTGCAACCATTGTTGTTTTCCTGTTTTTAATTATTACCAAACGCCTATCTGTTGTAACAGCTTTGGTAATTGTACCCATTGTTTTTGGTCTGATTGCTGGTTTTAACCCCAAGCAATTAGGTGATATGATGCTAGATGGAATCAAGCAGGTAGCCCCTACCGGAATAATGCTGGTATTTGCAGTATTGTACTTTTCTACAATGCTCGATGCAGGTTTGTTCGACCCAGTTATTGCTTTTGTTATCCGTTCTGTGAAGGGAGACCCCATGAAAGTTATCATCGGAACAGCCATTTTAACCATGATTGTACATTTAGACGGCGACGGCACAGCCACTTTTATGATTGTTCTGTCGGCATTTTTACCGATTTACAAACAACTTAAAATCAATCGGCTGATATTATCCGGTATTGTAGCCCTCAGTGTTGGGCCTTTGCATCTGGTACCGTGGTCGGGTACTTCTGCGCGAGCCATTTCTACGCTGAAATCTGATGCAGTACATATTTTTAATCCGAATATTCCGGCTATGCTCGGCGGAATTGCATGGGTCTTATTTGTAGCCTATATATTCGGAAAAAGAGAACGTAAACGACTAGGTATTATTGATTTTCAGTATCAGCATCATGAAAACCTGACAGAAACCCAAAAGGAATTACGCAGACCTAAACTGATATGGGTAAATGCTATTCTAACCTTAGTGCTGATAATAACCCTGATGAAAGGTTGGCTTCCTACACCAGTTTTATTTATCATAGGCAGTATGCTAGCCCTGATGATTAATTATTTTAAATTAGCTGACCAGCAAAAAGTACTCAAAAGCCACGGCACCAATATATTCATGGTATCGAGCATGATATTTGCCGCAGGTATTTTTTCTGGCATTCTTACAGGTTCCAAGATGATACCCGCCATGGCTACTGCGTTGGTTTCGCTTATTCCTCAACACCATGCCGGATGGCTCCCAACACTTACAGCCATTACCAGTATGCCTGCCAGTATGCTATTTACACCTGATGCCTATTATTTCGGGGTTGTGCCTGTGCTGAGCCACACAGCTACACAATTTGGTATCGACTCTTTGGAAATTGGTCGTGCTGCCCTGCTCGGACAAATGACGGTAGGGTTTCCGCTTAGCCCATTAACGGCCTCTACCTTTTTACTGATAGGTCTGTCTGAGGTTGAGTTGGGCGAACATCAGAAATTCGTTTTCAAATGGGCATGGGGCACTACCCTTGTCATGACATTAATAGCTTTACTGACTGGCTCACTGCATATTTAACTTTGTTGGCACATGAAACAAAAAATAAGAATTGGCTGCGGAGCAGGGTTTTCTGGCGATAGGCTGGAACCAGCCCTTGTATTGGCAGAAAAAGGAGAACTTGATTATCTGGTACTAGAGTGCCTTGCAGAACGCACCATTGCATTGGCACAAAAGCGTAAACTGCAAGACCCCTCCAAAGGCTATGACCCGCTTCTGGAACGTAGAATTGGGTTACTGCTACCGACATTAGTAAAAAACAATGTTTGCCTTATTACTAATATGGGTGCAGCTAACCCTGTTGAAGGTGCCAGAAAAATTATTAGTATTGCCCAGCAACAAGGCATAAAAATAAAAGTAGCAGCCGTAACAGGAGACGATGTTCTGATAAATACTTCGCCTGACGACCCTGCGTTGGAAACAGGAAAACCACTAAGCCAAAGTGGAGAGCTTGTTTCTGCAAACGCTTATATGGGCATTGAAGGCATATTAACTGCATTAGAGCGCAAAGTTGACATTATTATTACAGGTCGTGTGGCTGATCCTTCTTTGTTTCTTGCGCCTATGATTCATGCTTTCGGATGGCATACCGACAATTATGATTTATTAGGCAAAGGCACAGTTATAGGTCATTTACTGGAATGTGCCGGACACATAACCGGAGGGTATTTTGCAGACCCCGTGAAAAAACCCGTAGATGATATGGCGCATCTGGGGCATCCGTTTGCTGATGTTTTTCCTGACGGTTCGGCTGTTATCAGCAAGGTAGCAGGTACTGGTGGTATTATTAATCTTCAAACCGCAAAAGAACAACTTTTATATGAAGTTATTAACCCACATGAATATTTCACGCCCGATGTAATAGCCGATTTCACTACCGTACAATTGAAAGAAATTGGCCATAATCAGGTTAAAGTAACCGGAGGTACTGGCAAAGTAAAGCCACAAACTTATAAAGTGAGTGTTGGTTACAAGGCTTTTTATCTGGGTGAAGGTGAAATTGCCTATGCTGGCCCCTCAGCCCTTGAAAGAGCGCAATTAGCAGGTGAGATTATCTACACCCGATTGAAAGATTTGTATACCGACATCCGAATAGATTATCTGGGGAATAATGCCATTCATCGTACTAATTTCGGACATGAGTCTGTCCCCTATGAAATCCGTTTGAGGGTAGCGGCCAAAGCCAGCAATGAGGCAGCCGCCGCACTGGTTGGCGAAGAACTAGAAGCCCTGTATACCAATGGCCCCGCAGGGGGTGGCGGTGTAAGAAAAATGACCAACGAAGTTATAGGCATTGTTTCTACACTCATTGACCGAGATAAAATCCGACCGATAGTCAGTTTTTTTGAATCATAATTTTACGCTCATGAAACTTTATGAAATAGCACATAGCCGCGCAGGTGATAAAGGCAATACGCTTACACTTTCTTTAATTCCTTATCAGGAAACTGATTACCCGATGCTATGTTCGGTCGTGACTGCTGAGGCTGTTCAAAAGCATTTGGCTGAAATAGTTTCAGGCGAGGTTGTGCGTTATGAGCTACCCAATATTCATTCATTATTATTTGTTTGTCAACAAGCTCTGCTAGGGGGTGTTACTACCTCGCTGGCTGTTGATACGCACGGCAAAACCCTAAGTTATGCCCTTCTAGCAATGGAGATAGAGGTAACTAAGGAATAACCTTTACTCTTTGATTATTTTTCTTGTATATACGTCCTCACCATGGTATAGCCTGATAATATAAAGACCTTTGGCTAGTGGTTGAATATTAATAGGACAATCGGGCAGAAAATTGCCTTCCATAACCTGCTGACCCGTGCTGTTAATAATCCGATACTGATAAGGCTGCACAAGATTAATATTTATATAGTCTTGCGCCGGATTCGGAAAAACCATAAAGGTTTTTTCAGGCTCTTCGCCTAATATAAGTGGTTCTATCTTCGCCATTTTCCAGACCTGCCAGCCATACGACCTTGTGAAGGCATAAGCATATAACTGCTGTTTAAATTCAAAGAGTGTTCCGAGCATTATTCCTTCGGGGCCTTTTATAATTTCAGGATAAAAAGTTACGCTATCTCTCCCCAAGCCTATAAGCTCATTGCCTTTTTCAGCACTCACTGTGTAATAGCTATAAAAATTATTACCTACTATTTTGACATTATATGCCAAATAATTAGGGAACTGGTATGATTTTACTAATTCGCCACCACTAAAACGCCACACTGTTGTATTATCATTATTGAGGGTTGAAGAAAAAACCTGTGTTAGGTCAGGGTCAGAAAAATAACTGGCCACTTCAAAAGGAACCAGCTTTTTGTTAGCCAATGTCCAGTAGTTATGGCTGTAATCCGTGTTTTCGTTAGTAATTGTAATAAACAAAGTAGCCTTATTACTGTTAGATACAGGTATCGAATAAAGCTTGTTTTTGACAATAGGTATCACCTGATTATTCGATAAATCGTAGTAGGTCAGGTCTCTTGAGCCACAAATCAGAAAACCATTGCTAAAAGGTATCAAACCGTTGTCTGCTCTGTATTCAAGTTTATATTCTTTCAGGTTCTTACCTGTTATTATCAATACTTTCAGGTAATTTGTCAGAATAATGGTATTTCCTACTGCCATGTTGTAGACATTCGCCTCATTTTTTACCTTACTAATTTCAGTCTGGCTTGTTGTCAGGTCAATAATACTAAATACTTTTGTTGATGTTTGCTCTACATATTGTTGATAAAGCAGCTTATCTCCATAAATTGTATAACCGTTTATATTTTCATCTGATAATATGCTTGGTAGGCCGTCTTTACCTGCCCAGTATAACTTTAATTCGTTAGACTTATCAGAAACAACCTTGCCATAAATTACACGGTCTTTATAGACCATTTCCAATAGCACGTTTGTATCAATTAGCTTAAGCTGACCTTTATCAACTCTAAAAAAATCATGGTAATTTTTATAAGTACTAACCCTCACTTTCTTGATTAGGTATGTATCGGTTGTGCTTATCTGTATATCGAACCCATACGTTTCGGGCGAGGTATCTGTTACAAGATACGCCTCTTCATCTTCAACCACTACAAATTCGCCTTTGCCCGAAGTCCTGTAAAACAAGCATATTATTTGCCGATTGTTATTTTTTATCCATTCTACCCTCAGCATTTCTTTTGCTTCATACCTAAACACCTGCTTTGTTCCCTCTACTGTTCCATCAGTTTCATAAATAGCAAGTATGGGTGAATAATTACCAGTATAGAAATATATTTTTCCGTTTAATTCTTTTATAGCAGCATCATACACCGTTCCACTGAGGTTTACTAACAAACGCGTATGGTCTCTTTCGCCATCGCTTACCCACAGTTGATACTGCCTGACGATAGGGTTGTATTTGATAAACAGAAGTTTATCACCTAACTGGTAGTTGTAAAAAGTAGCGTCTTGTTGAGTAGTATATATTTGTTGGGGTGCAATCATCGGGATTTTTTCAGCCCTCGAAATATCATATACATTCCCCGACACAAGTAGTTTTCTGCCATTAAGCATAAAAGTTGTATCTGCATACCAACTGAATGGGTAATTAGTGATATTAATAACCGAATCTTTCAGAAAACTATAAGTGTATTTTTGTCCGACCTTATTATCGAGTATATAAGTATTGCTGTCAACAGGTGTTATATCCATTATTCCATAATAGAACCTAAAATATTCAATCAGGTTTTTACTTCTTCTGTTAACGCCTGTGTTCAGATTAAGAGCATTGAAATAATACTTATTTATGCCCTCCCCACCTACTGTTGTATTGAAAAGCAATTTGTTGCCAACAATTAAGGTATTGTCAGTTCTTAATGAATAGGTATCTAATACATCATTCATCAATACAAGTGACTGCATTGATACGCGCCATTTTTCAGTAATCTGATTACTATCCGAAATTGCAAATATGGTGAGGTCACCGAAGTGATGCGTAAAATAAACATTCTGTGCGGTATCTTTCAGTATTATCGGGAAGCTCTGAGAAACGGGCCCCCAATCTTTTAGCACAACTTTTTTATCAATATCAGTTGTTTGCGCTAGCAACTGCCGGTCTTTATTGGTGTAAAAAAAGTAGTACTCAATGCTGTTTCGAGTAGCGTATTTAAAGTTTTCTATGGTAATGCCATCAGCTTCAATCGTTTTTTTTATGATGGTGCCGTCTTTTTTTACTTTACCCAATTCGTAGTATTGCGTTTGTGTATTGAATTTGAGAAAATGGAAAGTAGAATCTATCATCTGGCAACTTATAATATCTTTCTCCCAGATATTTATGTGGTGGAGCGAATCTAACCACCCTACCGAACTATAAAGAATATTTTTGCCCGTTGCTGAGGCAGTATTCGTATTGAACCCGAACAGTAAATACTGGTTAAAATCATAAACCACCCGCAGTGAGTCAATATCAGGAAACAAGCGTTCCACAGTTGTTCCGTCTGTTCGCCAGAAATAGCTTCCTTTCAGGTACAAATATCCATATTTCTTTACTTTCGTACCATACAAAGGCATTTGCCCCCATTGGTCTTTCAGTTGAATAGTATTTTGGGGTGTACCATCGGTACTCCACATCATAGTGCTACCTTCTTCGGGGTTGAGTGTCAGAAAAACTAACCTTCCTCGCAGGGTATCTGTAAGTTGGGCTTTATCGGGAATAGTAACAGCTAAGTTATCGAAGTTAGTTATCTTCTCCTGAGCAAATACAAACTGAAAACCAAAACAGGCAATCAGCAATAAAATTTTCTTCATATAATTTCTCTGAACGTTACTGCTCTGACATCCCAACTGCCAAATTGGTTGTATTTAGTGCTAATCTTTTATAGTTTTTGTCATAAGATTATGGGTGTAAATATTACTTTTTGCCCAATTAGGCTATATCAAAAGCAAGTTTCGGCTGATGGCATCATAATCTAGATTTTTATCTTTACCTTTGGAGTTATACTAAAATTATGCAAAACAAACTTTTAATATTGCTACTTTTATTAGGTTTCTCTTGCCAGAAAACTGACGTACTATTGGCTACATACGAAATTGACCCCGCTCTTAAACCGTATGTTGACTCATTTGTGACCGAAGCTAAAAAACGAAATATTGAAGTAAAGCAGGAAAATCTGATTATGAAATTTGGTGCAACCACCATTGAGATTTGCGGCCAGTATATAAAAGATAATAAAGGGCAAAGAAGTATTACCATTAACCCAAGCGCTTCTTGCTGGAAAGATGCCCCCGAACAGAATCGGGAAGCATTAGTGTTTCATGAATTAGGACATTGTTTTTTAAATCGCCTCCACCGTGACGACCACCTACCAGATGGCTCCGCAGCAAGTATCATGAGTACCAGTAACAATGGCCCTTATGAACCTTGTATTTATCCGATTGATGGTAGCACTACCTGTAATAAAACTGCACGCAGAGACTACTATATTGCTGAGCTTTTTAATGAAAAAACCCCTGTGCCAAACTGGGCCAAATAACTGGAATAATACCCATTAAACCCTATGAAACGAATTCTATTTTTTATTTCTCTGCTAAGTTTGGCTAGTTTGTACTCAAAAGCACAGCTTTTAACCGGAATCGTACGGGACTCTATCGATAACGCTCCGCTAAACAAAGCTGCTGTAATTCTGGACTATGAAAAGATTTCAAAAGGAACTTATACGAACGCCAAAGGTGAGTTCAGTTTGTCTCTTCCGCCAGGCCCTCATGTAGTTGTAGTACGATACATAGGTTATTTACCCTATCGGCTTTTGATTGATGGGAAAGGGCAAAACCTGAATCTGGATATACGTCTGCAAAGTGTTTCGAGCCAGTTAGAAGAAGTAGTTATTACCGACAAAGGCTATGACCGAACCGTGCGGGAACCTCTGCTAGGTGTAAGCCGCATTAACATGAAAACCATTGAGCGAATGCCCGCCGCTTTAGGCGAAATTGATATTCTGCGAAGTTTACAATTATTACCCGGCGTAACCAGTGTGGGCGAAGCGGCCAATGGAATCAATATCAGGGGTGGAAATACAGACCAGAGCCTCATCCTGATGGACGAAACGCCTATTTTTAACCCTACGCACATGTTCGGGTTGTTTTCGGTATTTCCGGCAGATGCCGTTCGTGGGCTTGACCTTTATAAAGGTAATGTTCCGGCCCGATACGGTGGTCGTGCGGCGTCGGTGCTTGATATTTCGCTGAAAAACCCAAATCTGGAACAGTTTACTATGAAAGGAGGTATAAGCATCGTGTCGAATAAATTAACGGCTGACATTCCGATAGTAAAAAACAAATTAGGGCTTATAATTTCGGGAAGAGGCTCTTTTAATTCATCACTTTTACCGCTAGTTTCCAAGAATCTTGACAGCATCAAGGCTAATTTCGGCGATGTGGTTGCCAAACTCTTCTGGCGTATGAATAATAAAAATACCATGACGGCCATGGGGTATTTCAGTAAAGATTTGTTCAGGACTAATCTGGTAGGCGGGTTAGCCAGCATAAATTCGGTTAGTACACAGTATCGCCACCAAACCATGAATGGGATGGTACAATGGTTTAGCGCAATTTCACCTAAAATGAATCTTCAGACTACGGCCGTAGTAGCGCAGTACGTTCCTGATATTATTTCACTTGAATCAGGAACCAATAAAGAGGTAACGCTCCGGCAGGAGATTTTGCAAAGACAGTTTAAATCAAACCTGAATTATCAGGCTTCCAATTCTAAAACAGAAATAGGCATTAATGCCACGCATTACCAGTTGAATCCGGGCGAGCTATCACCCGGAGGAAGCCCCAATGTAAATTATAAAAAAACACCTAACGAAAACGGACTTGAAACGGCTATTCATATTGACCATGAAGCCAGCTTTACCGATCGACTGGCTGTTTCGGCAGGTTTACGGTATTCTTATTTTATGAGTCTTGGGCCAGGTGTAGTAAGAAGGTATACGCCGGGCGAATCTGTTAGTGAAACAAGTGTCATTGATTCGACCAGCTATGGAAACTGGCAGGTATCAAACCATTATGGCGGGCTTGAACCACGTTTGGGGGTAAGGTATACTTTAGGCCCCAATACTGCTATTAAAGTTGGGTATAACATGATGCGCCAGTACCTTCAAATTATTACTAATACTACTACCCCACTTCCAACGGCCCGTTGGAAAACCAGCGATGCCAACATTAAACCACAGGTAAGCCAGTTAGTGTCGGTAGGTTGGTTTCAGAACATGAAAGATAATACCTTTGAGTTTTCGGCAGAAGCCTACTGGCGAACCACCAAAAACACCCTTGACTATAAACCCGGGGCCGATTTCCTCTTACAGGCATATCCTGAAACCCAGCTAGTTCCGGCCCGTGGAAAAGCCTACGGATTGGAGCTAATGTTTAGTAAGAAGAAAGGAGAACTAACCGGATGGCTCAATTATACCTATGCACGCTCGCTTAATCAGGTGTTATCCACAGTAGATTTCAAAGAGCAAATTAATAATGGAGACTGGTATCGGGCTAACTATGACCGACCGCATAGCCTGAACCTGAGTATTAACCTTAATCAGGGTAAAACTCATAGTTTTTCATTTAATTTTGTCTATAGTACGGGGCGGCCTTATACCGCCCCCGAAGGACAAGTGTTTTATAGGGGCAGGGTTTATCCTTATTATAATGAGCGTAATCAGGAACGCCTGCCAGATTATCACCGTCTCGATTTTGCATGGAACATCTACAATCCAAGCCTGAAAAACAGGCGTTGGCAAGGGCACTGGACATTCACGATTTATAACCTGTACGGGCGGAAAAATGCGTATTCAATCTATTTTAAACAATACGAATTATACCCTTACAGATTAGCTATTTTTGCCGCACCTATTCCGTCATTATCTTATAACTTTGATTTTAAATAACCCAATATTACGTTTCATCATGCCCTTGTCGTTCAATAAAAAGATTGCCTCTTTAGCTCTACTTTTATTAGTAATGATTGGCTGCATTGACCAGATAGAATCAGGTATAAATGCTTATATTGATATTATTGTAGTGGATGGGCGGCTGACAAATCTGGCCGAGGAACAAGTGGTGCGTATTAACCGCTCAAAAGCCGAATACGGGCTTTTTGGTTCGCTACCTATCAGTAATGCCGTGGTTGAACTCGTAGTAAATAACTCGATGGTTATTGCTTTCACCGAAAAAAATAATCAGGCAGGAGAATACATTTTACCCGCGGGTTTCAGAGCTAACATCGGAGATGCTTATCAGTTACGCATAAAACTAGCCGATGGCAGGCAGTATGAGTCTACTATTCAGGTTATGCCAAAAGTACCTGCCATCGAGAAGGTATCTGTACGTTTCAATGCCGAAGAGCCTTTTTCGTCAAAAAGTGCTTTTAAAGGCGTACACAGTTTTTATCTGGACACTAAAGACCCCGTTGAACAGGAAAATTTTTATAGCTGGGAATGGACAGCCTACGAAAAGAAAAAATGGTGCCGCACGTGCCAGAGTGGGGTATATGTGGTTAATGAGATTCTACCCGGTCAATACCGGTTTTCGCAATATTATGTTTCGGGCGACAAACTCTTTGAAGATTGCTTCACACAGCCTACCGCAACAGGTTTGGGGGTTCCGGCCATTGTGAATGAAAAGTGGAATTATGACTATAAATGCCGGACTGAATGTTGGGAGATTATTCATAACGAGGAAATGAATCTGTTCGATGACAGAAACATTAACGGGGGGCAGATTCAGTCAAGAAAAATAGCACGACTTCCTTATTATCAATTTAATGGTGCATTAGTAGAAATCAGACAAGCCTCACTAACCAAAGATGCTTATCAGTTTTACCGTTTTTTTCAGGAACAAACCCGAAACAACGGTGGCATAGCAGACACCCCGCCTACTGCCCTGAAAGGTAATATCAGAAATATAAACAACGACCGCGAAAATGTTGTGGGGTTCTTTACAGTTTCGGCGGTTTCGTCGGTCAGATACTGGCTTGACCGTAAAGACACAGGTAAACTGGAACCTCCTGGTTTATTTGAAGGAATGAATGAAAGAAATCCATCGGAAGAACCGCTTCCGCCTGAAAAACCATACATACTTATCTGGGGTGGCCCTCCACGAGTACCCACTGCCACCTGTTTAAATTCAGCAACCAGTACCCCCGAAAAACCCGTAGGCTGGATAGGGGACTAATTGTATAAAAATGAAAACAAAAGCCAATATGCGTACTAAAACCCTCCTGCTAGCTGTTTTTTTGCTGACTATGCTTGGCTGTGTTGACCAGATTGAATATAACATTACAGGAAAAGTTGATATTATAGTAGTTGATGGCCGTATCACTAACTTGGAAGAAGAACAGATTGTAAAGTTGTTCAGGTCAAAAGCCGACCCTATCACTGGCCGTTTCGGCTCAGCACCTGTATTGGGTGCTAAAATGGAATTGGTGGTGAACGGCAGTCAGAAAGTAGCTTTTGTTGAAGATACAACCATACTTGGCAACTACCATTTACCCAAAAATTATATTGGTGCTATTGGCAATACATACCAGTTACGTTTTCAGCTAATTGATGGCACCATTTATGAGTCGTCGATAGAAAAAATGCAGTCGGTACCTGCTATGGAAAATATCGATGTGCGCTTTAATGCAAACGAAGAAGCAGAAACAGCCATAGGATTTAAAGGGTTTCATGAGCTTTATATTGATACCAAAGACCCCACCGATGAAAAAAACTTTTATAGCTGGGAATGGGTGCTTTATGAAAAACAACCGTGGTGCCGAAGCTGCCTCAGAGGGGTTTATGCTGTGTATAAAATAATTCCGGGGCAGTATTTATTCAGGCAATATTTTGTTTCAGGAACTGAACTATTTGAAGACTGCTTCGCACCTCAACCTGTATACGACAACCCCGAAGCCCCCATTATAAATAGAACTGACTGGACGTACGACTATGAATGCCGTACCAAATGCTGGGAGGTTATACGCAATAACAGTCTTAATCTTTTTGAAGATAGTTACACAAATGGCGGTCAGATAACACATAGAAAAGTAGCCAAAATTCCTTTTTATCAACGTGGTGGGTGTCTGGTCGAACTCAGACAATTATCTCTTAACAAAGATGCGTACGAATATTATAAGCTATTTCAGCAACAGACCGAAAACAGCGGCGGCATTGCCGACACCCCTCCTACCGCCCTTCGTGGCAATGTAAAAAATGTAGCCAATGCTCGTGAAGTAGTAGTTGGGTATTTCTCGGCTTCGGCTGTATCATCTAAAAGACAATGGATTGACCGGAAAGATACAGGCGGCACCATACCACCGGGTTTATTTGAAGCTCTTACAGGTAGAATTCCGAACCCTGAACCTCCGCCACCTTATGATGGCCCCAGAGGTGAAGCATTGGTAAAAATATGGGGTGGGCCACCAAGAGTACCTACGGCTCTCTGCTTAAAAACCAATAATCGTACGCCTACAAAACCAGAAGGCTGGCGTGATGATAACTAACATAAAGCACCAAGAGACCCCTCAAAGTCAGGTTCAGAGGTCTCTTGTATGTAGCATATATATATTTTAATGTGGGTATCAGTTCCACATTGTGCCATGTAGCCCCAGAACAATCCCCATCCACAAGCCTATAATATAGATAATCACAGCCAGTATATTAGCTACTATTCTTTGGGTCTTACCCTCATTCCGAAGAAAGTCCAGAAAATGATTGCAAACACCTGCGGCTGCGCCTGCCATTGGTGTCACTAGCAAGGGCTGAATTAGCCAGTATTGTCCCCAATCAGGGTGTGGAGTTTTTACTCTTAATACAAAACTCAGAATTATAACCAAACCTATGGCTGCACCAATCAACACGCGTTTTATCAATAGTGGTGTATTAAATGGCTGCGTTGTAAAATTGTTTTTCTCTGTCATATTAGTGATAAGTTTAAAATTGTATATTAAAGTTTTTGTTACGTTTATACTAATACCCGCCTTTCGGTTATTTTTCTATGCTGGCTATTGGCGTTGTTTAATATCGGGTAATGCTTTTTCATATTTTTCACTTCATTGTTTATGTTAAAAGTTTCTTACTACCTATTCAAAAAGTACTTTGTAATACAAAGTTAAATAAAAGTACTTTTATTTTCAAAGCAAAATCTTGAAAAAATTTCTAAATATCGAAAAACCATTTTCACAGATAGCTTTTAATCAACTAACTTACTTCCTCTAAATCAAACTGTTAACCCTGAAATAGTTAAATAAGCTATGATTAAGCCAATTAAATAGCTATTTATTTACTTTGATAAGCAGCATCAAGAGAAGGAAAGTACATAATAGATAATATCTATTAAAATATAGAATTTATCGATTTTGATTATACTCATCAATCCCATAATTTTACGGTCAGATAAACATACAATTGTCCGAAGTTCCTAACAGACAGAAGCCAATTGATTAATAACCCGATTATTATAAATTTTTTACCAATTCCTTTGCAAAAATAAAAAGATAACAATCAAGAAAAACTCTAATAATCATCATATACAATACCGATTAATAAGATTAATATTGTAATAATGCCTATTTATGGCAGAGCCTGTTAATTTTATATATATCGCATAAATTCAGATACATTAAACATTATTCTTTAAATCTAAAACCTGAAAAAAATGGAAAAAGAAGCCGGAGATATTAGCAAATGCCCTTTCCATAATGGCACTATGAAAAATAATGTTGGCGGTGGTGGTACCAGAAACCGTGACTGGTGGCCGAATCAGTTAAAATTAAATATTTTGCGCCAACACTCTACATTATCCAACCCAATGGATAATGATTTCAATTATGCTGAGGAATTTAAAAGCCTTGACCTTGAGGCCGTAAAAAAAGACCTTCATGCCTTAATGACTGACTCGCAAGACTGGTGGCCAGCCGATTTTGGGCATTATGGCCCTTTGTTTATTCGTATGGCATGGCATAGTGCTGGTACGTATCGTGTAGGTGATGGCCGTGGTGGTGCAGGCTCAGGTCAACAACGTTTTGCCCCATTAAATAGCTGGCCCGACAACGTGAGCCTTGACAAAGCTCGCAGATTACTTTGGCCGATTAAACAAAAATATGGCCGCAAAATTTCATGGGCCGATTTGATGATTCTTACCGGAAACGTAGCATTGGAATCGATGGGTTTTAAAACATTTGGCTTTGCAGGCGGACGCGAAGATGTATGGGAGCCAGATGAAGATGTATACTGGGGTTCGGAAACAACATGGTTAGGTGGAGACCTACGCTATGCGAGTGGCTCTGAGGGTGTAGCTAAAGCGCATGGAGTGGTATCGTCAGACGATAACGCTGATGGCAAAATTCATACCCGCAATCTGGAAAACCCACTAGCTGCGGTACAAATGGGCTTAATTTATGTAAACCCTGAAGGACCTGACGGAAACCCCGACCCAATTGCAGCAGCGAAAGATATTCGTGATACTTTTGGCCGTATGGCAATGAACGATGAAGAAACTGTGGCTTTAATTGCTGGTGGGCACTCGTTCGGTAAAACACACGGAGCCGCTCCGGCCACGCATGTTGGCAAAGAACCTGAGGCTTCTGACCTTGAAATGCAAGGATTAGGCTGGAAAAGTAGTTATGGCTCAGGTGTTGGTGCCGATGCAATTACGAGTGGGCTGGAGGTAATCTGGACAAGCACTCCTACTCAATGGAGCAACAATTTCTTTGAAAACCTGTTTGGGTTTGAATGGGAACTAACCAAAAGCCCCGCGGGTGCGCATCAATGGGTAGCTAAAAATGCAGAAGGTATCATTCCTGATGCTTTTGATAGCTCAAAAAAACATGCACCGCGTATGCTTACGACTGACCTTTCGTTGAGATTTGACCCTGCGTATGAAAAAATCTCACGACACTTCCTTGAAAACCCTGATGCCTTTGCTGATGCGTTTGCTCGTGCGTGGTTTAAACTAACCCACCGTGATATGGGTCCACGCGCCCGTTACCTTGGCCCGGATGTTCCGGCAGAAGAACTAATCTGGCAAGACCCGATTCCGGCAGTTGACCACGAATTAATTAATGAAAGTGATATTGCAACGCTAAAAGCGAAAGTACTGGAATCAGGCTTGAGCGTGTCTGAACTGGTATCAACAGCATGGGCATCGGCTTCTACTTTCCGTGGTTCTGACAAACGTGGCGGTGCCAATGGTGCACGTATTCGTCTGGCACCACAAAGATACTGGCAAGTGAACAACCCTGCACAATTACAAAAAGTATTAAGTGTATTGGAAGGTATTCAGAAAGAATTTAATGTCGCACAAACAGGTGGCAAGAAAGTTTCAATAGCCGACCTTATTGTATTGGCGGGTGGTGCTGGAATTGAAAAAGCCGCCAAAGATGCCGGACACGACATTAGTGTTCCGTTTACTCCGGGTCGTATGGATGCTTCCCAAGAACAGACAGACGTTGAGTCGGTAGGTCATCTAGAACCTGTTGCCGATGGTTTCCGTAATTACCGCAAAGCAAGATTCTCGGTTTCGACAGAAGAACTATTGATTGACAAAGCTCAGTTACTGACACTTACAGCTCCAGAATTAACTGTTTTAGTGGGTGGTATGCGTGTATTAAATACCAACTTTGATGGTTCTAAACATGGTGTTTTCACCGAGCGTCCGGGTGTACTTAGTAACGATTTCTTTGTAAATCTGCTTGATATGAATACTGCATGGAAAGCCACATCACCTGAAAGAGAAATCTACGAAGGTAGCGACCGTGCCACTGGTAATGTAAAATGGACAGGAACCCGCGCCGACCTTGTGTTTGGTTCTAACTCAGAATTAAGAGCTATTGCCGAAGTCTATGGAAGTTCTGACGCACAAAGTAAATTTGTAAAAGACTTCGTAGCGGCATGGACAAAAGTTATGAATCTTGATAGATTTGATTTAGCTTAATTTTTGAAGTTTAAATAAATGACTGAAACGGCCTTCTACATGAAGGCTGTTTTTTTTTATATTTCGCTCAATCATTTTTAGGTAATAAACTAGTAGCATAAAATTAAAAGTAGTACCGCTTAAATGAATAAAAGTCGCTAATTTGATATTAACGACTTTTATCAGAGGCTAGCAACCTAGTATTTATGTAGGTACTAATTTCATTACAAATATTATAAAGATACTTTCTTTTGTCCGTCGTTTGTTCCTTTCAGGAATTTAATAAGCCCATTCATATAGGTCTGTTGGTCGTCATACATGGCCATGTGGCTACCGTTAGGGCAATAAAGATAGCTTCCGTTTTGTACCTGCGTACTCATCCATTGCATGTGTGTGGGGTCCATGGTATCGTATTTAGCACCAATAACCAGCGTTGGAACAGTAATGTTTTTCAATTCGGCTTTACGGTCCCAGTTAATAAGATTCCCACCAATGCCAAACTCACTCGGCCCCTGCATAGTAACATATAACGAATTATTCATTTTACTGAACGAACGATTGACAGGTTCGGGCCATTGGTCTAGAGGCAAGCGGCAAATATGCTTTGCATAAAAATTAGGCATCAACAATTGCATATATTCAGGGTTTTGAAAATCTTTTTTGGCTTCTATTTCGCGAATACGTGCAAGTACTTTAGGGTCAAACTGTGGGGCCAATACACTATCGGCATATTTACCATAATCAGGGCAGCTACTCATCATGTTTGATATAATCAACCCTTTTATATGCTGCTGATATTTAAGCGCGTATTCCATAGCCAGTATTCCACCCCATGAATGGCCCAACAAATAAAAATTACTACTGTCGAGCTTGAGGGCCTGCCGTACTTGCTCTACTTCCTCAACAAAGCGTGGTAATTGCCAGAAAGTAGTATCTTTCGGGTTATCAGAGTTACCACAACCTAGTTGGTCGTAATAGATAATTTCAATACCTTCGGCAGGAAGAAAACTTTCCATACACTCAAAATACTCGTGCGTTCCACCCGGCCCGCCATTAAGCAACAATAACTTTATACGAGGATTATTACCAAGTTTTTTAGTCCAGACATTAAATTTTCCTTTAGGAGTATTGATGGTTATGACTTTTACACCTCCGGTTTTAGCTCCTGAGGTAGTGTCTTTAAAGTACTCGCTTAAGGTTGGCCCCTGTGTTGATGAGGTATTCTGGCAACTACTTATCCATACTGCACTACAAATCAGTAGCACAAAAAGCAGGCATTTTTTTATCATGACATTAGAGTTTAGTTGGTTTTTACAAATATATAAAAAACAACCGTTTTTGCCTGATAATGAGCCGAATACTCTGTATATATTTTATCATAAAACACCTGCAAACAAAGTATGTGCTAATTAAAAGAACGCTTGAATTCTAATGGAGACAAATTGGTTTTTGTTTTAAATAATTTACTGAACGATTGCGGGTGTTCAAAGCCAAGCTCGTATGCGATTTCACTAACCGACAAACTGGTTGTAGATAATTTCTCTTTGGCTTTTTCGATCAGTTTCTGGTGTATGTGCTGTTGGGTGTTCTGGCCAGTGAGCGAACGCAACACATCACTTAGATAACTTGCCGAAATATTGAGTTTTTCTGAAAGATAATGTACGGTGGGTATTCCCTGGCTCAAGGATACTTCATCTGCGAAATAGCTATCGAGTATTTCTTCCAGCCGCAGCAAAAGGTCATTATTTAATGGTTTACGGGTAATAAACTGACGCTTGTAAAACCGATTCGCATAGTTTAATAACAACTCAATCTGAGATATAATTACATCTTGGCTAAAGTCATCTATACGGCTATTCAGTTCATTTTCTATCATCATAAAAATCCCGATAATTGTTTTTTTCTCTTCTTCTGATAAATGCAGGGTTTCATTAGTTGCATAAGAGAAAAAACCATACTGTTTAATCTTTCGGGAAAGCGCATGACCCAAAAAGAAATCAGGATGAATAAGCAACGTATACTCCGAACACACGCTGGCGTCGTTATCATTATTACCTATAATCTGGCCGGGTGAGGCAAACAATAAACCACCTTCATCAAAGTCATAATAGCTCTGCCCGTATTTCAGCCTACCTGTTAGTTTAGGTTTGTAAGCTATTTTATAAAAGCCTAATACATGGCTTGGGCTAAGTTTATCAATTTCAATCCTGACCTGTGTTCCGTTAATCAAACTAATTAACGGATGCTGGGGCTTGGGCAAATTAAAAAGCCTATGCCCCTCTGCCAGAGTCATTATTTTTAACGGGCTGTGTTCTTCTTTCTTCATAATCTGGATTTATTAAAATACTGGGCGGTATTTGCTTGAACGCAGCCCAGTACCTTTGTTTCTGCTTATAAATCAACCTTGTGCGGCATTTGAGACTTCTTCCCATGCTTCCCATGTTGCCAGACGTTCCTGATAAGCAACACGCACCCACGGCAAACAATGGCTACCTAAAAAGAAACGTAAGGGTGGATTTTCTGCATCAACAATTGCAAAAACTGCTTCTGGAGTAGCATCAGGATTACCCCTTTCAAAATTTTGCAAATTACCAAAAAACTGTGCTTTGAAATCAGTATAAATATCAAGCCCTTGTGCAAATTTTAAAGACTGCTGGCTACCAAACTCTGTGGCATAAGCACCTGGTTCTATGATAGTTACTTTTATACCAAAAGCCTTTACCTCTTCGGCTAGGCTTTCATGAATAGCCTCAAATGCCCATTTGGACGAACAATAATAACCGATAACCGGAAGAGTAACATGCCCCAGATTGCTTGAGGTTCCTATTATATGGCCTCCACCTTGTTGTCGGAGCAATGGCAGGGCTGCCTGAATAACACTAACCGGCCCAATAATGTTCGTTTCGTAGAGTGCCGGATATCTTCTGCACTAGCTTCTTCAATAGTACCTACAAGCGAGTAACCCGCATTATTGAAAACGATGTCGAGTCTTCCGAAATATGCATAAGCCTGCTCAACAGCCGCCTTTACTTGTGTTGAGTTAGTTACATCAAGTGCCAACGTTAACACATTATCGCCATATTTTTCTTTTAATCCGGCTATACTTTCAGGGTTACGTGCCGTAGCGGCTACCTTATCGCCTCGTTCAAGCGCGGCCTCAGCCCAAACATGTCCGAACCCTCTTGATGCTCCTGTAATAAACCAAACTTTAGCAGATTTATCCGCACCAGATGTTGAAATACTGCCTGAATTTTCTTGTTGCTGTGACATAAGTTTATTGTTAAATTAAGTACACAACAAAGGTCTTTAAGTGCATATTGATACTTGTAGCCAAATTGAGGGTTTTTGTAATCAAAATGAGGAGAACTGAAACATTAACTCTCTATTTAGATTCTCTAAAAGTTTAATCCGATGAAAATAAACATTTTTACGCTATAATCAGGCAAATTTTAAGTGCAGGTATTGGGCAATTATGAGTTATTTAACATAAAAAGGTTGCCTGAGAAATCTGACAACCTTGCTAAAAAATATTACTGCATCGAATATTACAGTAAATTTTATTCATTCTTGAGAACTTCTACGGGGTTAGCCCTTGCTGCTTTCATTGTCTGCGAGCCAATCATCAGACAAGCAATGAGTAAAACTGCCAGTAAACCAGCAAATAACTCTGCAACTTGCACGGGTGTATGATAAGGAAAATTAGTAAGCACAAATTTTTCAAAGAAAATATAGGTTATTGGTAATGCAATGAAGGCTGATACTGATAACATTATCAGGAAGCCACGACTTAGTAAATAGACCAAATTAGCCGAGCTGGCCCCCATTACTTTTCGGATACCTATTTCTTTCAGTCTGGTTTCTGTTGTGAATGCGACCATTCCGAATAAACCCATTGAAGAAATTGAAATAGCCAGCAACGAAAGAAAACCTATAATTTTAATCATCATTGAAAATTCGCTGTATGCTTCTTCTATTTCTTCGTCATAAAATTTAGCATCGAACAAATGAACACGGTCTGTTTTTTTCCATAAAGACTCTATTTTTTCCATCGTTGCTGGTAGGTCATTGCTTTGAATTTTAGCATTAATAACAGCCCTGTCGCCGGGTGTCCAGAACATAAAAGCTACTGGCACAATCAGGTTATCTACTTTGCCATAGTGGAAATCTTTTATGACACCAACAATAGTCACTTTACGTTGATGTATATTAAAGTTACTGAATGTAATCTCCTGACCAATTGCCTGCTGAGGGTCTCCGATATTAAATCGTTTCAAAAATTTCTGATTAACAATTATTTCTGTGGCGGCTTCGCTTGTTGCTGGCCTCGTCCTAAAATTACTTCCGGCTATAAGTTTATACTCATGCAGGGGCAGATAGTTTTCATCAATATTATTGGTTAATACAAGTGCCGAATCGCGCGTGTCTTTGTATTTCATAAAGCCGCCCCAAGCATTTCCAACGCTCGTAATGATTAAAGATTTAGATACAGTCTTTACCTCGGGTATTTCGCTCAATTCTTTCATGAAAGAATCTGGTTTATTACCTTGCATATTAATATTCAGGATATTTTCTGTGTTAAAGCCCAAGTCGAACGCCAGAATATCTTTATACTGCACATAACCAATAGTAGTAGTAGTAATAAAAATTAAGGTGAGTGTATATTGAACTACCACCAGTACGCGCCTGAATGTCACAAACTTGAAGCCTTTTACTGAGGAAGCATTTCTGAGAGCATTAATTGCATTGACTTTTGAAAAGAATAAAGCGGGTAAAAAACCTGCAATAACACCTACAACCAGAGAGAAAACAATAAAGGTTACAACCATTGAAAAAGTAAGCTCAAGCCTGACGGTGCGTTGCATTTCGGGAGCCAAATTGATTAACTGTGGGCGTAATAATAAAAAAATCAAAAATGACAGCAAAAGGGCTGCCAGAGAAATCATAACCGATTCGGTCAGAAACTGTTGCCATACCTGACTTTTGCCCGCACCAATAGCTTTACGAATGCCTATTTCTTTGAAGCGACGCATGGCACGCGCTATTGAAAGATTCGTATAATTGAAACAGGCCGATAATATTACTACTAGTGCAAGGCCACTCAGTATCCAGAGCACCACAGGAGACATGTGAGGGCCTGATGAACCACCCGCCCCTTCCGACTGGCGGAATTTTTCTCCCACTACAATATTATATAAAGGTAAAAGTTCGAGCTGAATCTTTGTGTTATCTTCGGCAAGGTTCTCTTGCTTGGCAATGGCATCAAGCTGAGTTTGCACCACACTTATATTGGCCTCTTGTGGCAATAACAAATAAACATAGTTCGATGACATATCTGTCCATTTATCGAAGTTGTTATTACTTTTATTGAGTTGTTCAGCCGTCGATAGTGACACTAAGGCCTCAAAGTTGATATGCGAGAAAAAAGGAATATCTTTCATTACGCCAGTGACCTGATAGCTAAGTGTATCAAACCGGATTACCTTACCCAGTACGTTTTCGGTACCGAATAGTTTTTGGGCAGTAGTTTGTGTAAGCACAATAGAATAAGGGTTTTTGAGCGCATTTTCTGGATTACCTGCCAACATCGGAAATGTAAAAATCTTGAATATTGAAGCATCGGCCCATAAACCTTTAATCGGCAGAATATTGTCGCCAACTTTAGCATCCTGAGCAAAGCCATTACGCAGAATAGCTACTTCTTCTATACCAGTTACTTTTTGCCTGATAAGTTTACCTGTCTTTATTGAAGTAGTTGCAAACTTGCCGCTCTGTTTATTGTTTTCGGTCAGTACGTTGGTGATACGGTAAATTCTGTCACCATTTTTATGGAATCTGTCATAAGTGCGCATATCAAGCACAAACGCAATGAGTAATAAACCTACCGACATACTAATGGCAAGGCCCGCAATGTTAATAAACGAGAACATCTTGTTGCGCCACAAGTTGCGTTTAGATGTTTTAATGTAGTTTCCGAGCATGGTCTGATTAATATAAATGTTTACAGATACTATTTTTCATAAAAGTATTAAGTCAGTTAGTGCATTTTAAGAAATGTGATAAACCAGTCTAAAAATGGTATAAAACACAAGAAAAAGTCTCTAAAACCAAGAGACTTTTTGCACTAACTACAATTTATTTCTACCATAAATTGTATCTATATTTGTTTATTCCCATTACTGTCTGCACCATCATTTCAGTCAATATCTATCTGGCAATTAGCAGGCTTCTGACGTATTGTTCAACTTAAACCTGATTATCTTTCGGCAACAAAACAAATACAAAAAATAAATCAGAATTTTTATTTTAGCCCAACTACTTATTTGGCTTGCCACACAGCTTTCTGAAAGGCAAAATTGTAGTTTGTCGAGGAAATTTGTCGTTCGGCTAAAATTGCTGTTGTTTTCGTCTGATTCCATACTGTTAGGCAAATAAACTGTTTTTTTAGTATCAGAATTACTAAATTCGGCTCTATAATGTGTATAAAGTCAAAAAAAATGAAAGCTATCCGCCAGTACAAATTCATCTATAAAGTTGGGCCTCAAATCCTTTTCTGGCTTTGCTATTTTTTATTCTCGTGGCTCAATCTGGCACTTTTCACACATGATTATGAATATAGTTTTCTTAGTATCATCAAGACATTTCCTGTTTACATTTTAGCCAGTTACTGGCATCTGGAGGTTACAGTCAGGTATTTTCTATTAAAAAGCAATATTCTAGGTTTCGTCTTGAGTTTAATAGGTGGCATTATTGCGTTTGGTATCATTCAAAGAGCCTTAATATCAGAATGGCATTCGCCTCTGTATTATCTTAACGCATTTACCAAACCACTCTCCTACTGGCGCAGGTTATTCGGCCCCGGAGCAATTATGCAATTACATTTGGCTATTATGCTATTTATAGCCTTTGAGTTGGTGCGCCATGCTTTATCGCAACAACGGCTAAATGAAGTTTATAAAAGAGAAAAATTAGCGGCCGAGTACCAATTGTTGCAGTCACAGGTACAGCCACATTTTTTGTTTAATACCCTTAACAACCTTACATCTGTTTCTATTAATCAACCTGCACAAATGCCTGTATTAATGCAACGGCTGGCAGGTTTACTGAGTTATCAGATTCATGAAAGCCATCGTGCCACAGTTAAAGTAAAAAAAGAAATTGAATACCTGATTGATTATATCGCTCTGGAAAAGATACGCTACGGCAACAGGCTAGATGTGCAGACAAATTTTAGCGAATTAGGCAGCCTGAATGATTTAATGATTCCACCAATGCTTTTGTTACCCTTTGTAGAAAATGCGTTCAAGCACGGTGCTGCGCAGTCGGAGAACAAATGTTGGATTCAGTTACATTTAAGTAAAAGTGGCAATCGGCTTATTTTTTCGGCCGAAAACTCTGTTCCTGAAGAAAAAAACTCTTTAGCTAAGTCAGGCTTGGGTCTGGCAAACCTAAAAAAAAGGTTAGATATTTTGTTTCCTGAAAATTATGAACTGGTAACACTACTTGAAGATGGACAATTTTTAGCGGTATTGAAGTTTATACCAGAATCTATGGCAATTAATTCAATGCCAGAATATACACAGCGAAAAGAGGTATATCTAGCGTAAGTATTAGCGAGCATACAGTTTTTAAACATTAATTTTACTTTGATGGCTATTCGTTGTTTTGTTTTAGATGATGAACCTCTGGCAACTGACTTGCTCAAAGAATATATTAGTCGCCTGCCTGATTTACAATTAGTGGGGGTATCGAACAGCCCGACACAAGCCTTACTATTTCTTCAACAAAACGCTGTTGATATACTGTTTCTGGATATTCAGATGCCTCGACTAACAGGTTTCGATTTACTTAGGCCACTCAATAACAGGCCAAAGGTTATTTTTACTACGGCCTTTCGCGAATACGCACTTGATAGTTACGAGTTCGATGTAGTAGATTTTTTGGTTAAGCCTATTTCATTCGAGCGTTTTCTTCAATCGGTCGGAAAAATTTATCGTTTTTTACCCAATTCTTCACCTCAGCCAGAAGTTGCGGAAACCACCAGACCAGCCAAGGAGTACCAATATTTCAAGGTTGACAAAGAAATGATAAAAATAGACCTAGATGATATTTTATGGATTGAAAGCCTTAAAGACTATGTGCGTATTCACACCATTTCAGGCTCGTTGGTATCTTATTTACGCATCAGTTATCTGGAAGAGAAACTCCCGCCTAACAAATTTGTAAGGATTCATAAATCATTCATTGTATCTCTCCACCATGTTCAGGCTATCGCTGCATCTTATATTCGAGTCAATAATGAAGAATTACCTATTGGAAGAATTTACAAAGCCCGACTTGATGAGATTTTGCAAGGTAATTGAATGATTGTTGCAGAAATCTACGAAAATAAAAAAGTCGCCAAACGACGACTTTAAATTCTCTCGTGAACCCGGCAGGATTCGAACGGCACAGTAATAATTTTTCTATTAACTATTACCTGAAAATAAAGTACAGCTGTGTCGTCTTTTCTGACACGCTAACTATTAATTTTCAGTTTGTAGGAGAAAATCATGTTGAAACGTTGTTAAAACATCCTGAAAATATTACTATTATAAGGAGATAGTAAGGAATGTTTAAACGATGTTTAAACAAAAAAACCGCCACAGAGGTAGCGGTTAATGCGATTTAAGAGGAAATTGTGAACCCGGCAGGATTCGAACCTGCGACCCACAGATTAGAAATCTGTTGCTCTATCCAGCTGAGCTACGGATCCGTTTTCGGACATTTTTCCGAATTGTGGTGCAAATATAGTGGTTTCCTTTTATGTTACAAAATTCGTATTAAAAAAAATCCATGTAGAAATTTCCCTAAAAAAATATTCTATAAAAAAATACCTTTGAAACTTTAATAATATCTCAGAACTTTGAAACTTGATTTCTGAACTCAACAAAACGCCTGAATGCTATTTAATTCGTTACAATTCGTATTCTTTTTTATTGTTGTTACACTAGCTTATTTCAGTTTACCCCATCGAGGCCGCATCTGGTTGCTACTTTTGGCAAGCTGTTATTTTTATGCGGTTTTCAAGCCCATTTATATACTTATCTTGTTTGTAACGATAGTTGTCGATTATTTTGCAGGCATCTGGATTGCACAGGCTTCTGGCAAAAAACGAAAATGGCTATTGGTTCTCAGCCTCATCACTAATGTTGGATTTCTGGCCTATTTTAAATATTATAATTTTCTGAATACGAATCTGGCTGTTATTCTATCAAAATTCGATACTCCAACTCCTTTCCCCTTTCTTGATTTTGCTCTACCTATTGGTTTATCTTTCCATACGTTTCAGGCTATGAGCTATACCATTGAAGTGTACAGAGGAAACCAGAAAGCCGAAAAAGATTTTATCATCTATGCGCTCTATGTGATGTTTTATCCGCAACTCGTAGCAGGCCCTATTGAACGTCCGCAAAACTTGCTATGGCAATTCCATAGCTATTTTAAATATGACTTTGCTAACCTGAAAAACGGCCTTATGCGTATAGCGTGGGGAATGTTCAAAAAAGTTGTTATTGCCGACCGCCTCGCACTCGTAGTTGATTATTGCTACGACAACCCACAAGACCATAACGGGCTTACCCTTTTGATAGGTACTATTTTCTTTACCTTTCAGATATATTGCGATTTTTCGGGTTATTCCGACATTGCCATTGGTACTGCTCGCGTAATGGGTTTTAAACTGATGGAAAACTTCGATACGCCTTATTTTTCGACTTCCATTTCAGAGTTCTGGCGTCGTTGGCATATTTCGTTGTCGGCATGGTTCCGTGATTACCTCTATATTCCTATGGGTGGTAACAGGGTTGGGCAAGGGCGTATGTATTTCAATCGTTTTTTTGTTTTTATGATGAGCGGCTTATGGCACGGTGCTGCCTGGACTTTTGTTATCTGGGGCGCATTGCATGGCCTTTATTTGGTTATGGCCCAAATACGCGATAAATATTTCAAACTAAAAACCAATGTCATTCCAGCCTTTCTGAACAAGCCATTTAACCTTTTATTTACGTTTGCGTTGGTAATGCTCACATGGGTGTTTTTTCGGGCAAAAGGGCTTACAAATGCGAAGATTATCCTACAAAAGATATTTTCTTTCGGTAGCTATGGCAATACCATTCATTCGCCTTTGAATAATACTGAAATGTGGTTCTGCTGGTTGCTGATTGCAGGATTACTACTGAAAGAGAAGTTTTATAAAATAATTGACACCAGTAATACCAAAAGATTTTACGCGCTATTTATTGTTTTACTCATAGCCTGTTATTTCTTCGGCGTATTCGAGTCAAATCAGTTTATTTATTTTCAGTTTTAAACCTAATTTCAGTTCATTGTGAGAAATATCACAATACACTGAATAACCACAAGCTATATTTGCAGAGAGGTTTAAGAATGTAGGCGTTTTATCCTCAAAACTTCTTTTGAAAACTTTAATGAGTTTTTAAAAAGAATGAAAAGCAGTTTCCATGACTAACAAAATACTCAAATACACTGCCCTCGTCATTTTTTCGGCATTATGGCTTACAGGATTCTCTCCTGAAGTATCCAAATGGCTTTATCAGATAGGGTTCACGAAAGATGATTACCGATACGGCGACCTATACAGGTTTTCGAACTTACCACAATTCAGGGTATTAAAAGAAGTTTGTAAACCTGATAAAATGGAGGTAACAAAGCCCAATACTAGTTTATATCTGATTGGTGATAGCTTCACAGAAGAAGGCAGAGTAGCAGCAACTGACTTTGTAAGCGGTGCTTTTTACCGATTCTTTATTGGCCAGCACCCTTTTGTTAAATTAGACAAAACTAAGAAAAACATTCTGGTAATAGAAACAGTTGAACGGCATTTCAGAGAGCGTTTTGCAACACCTTACCAAAACCTGACAGTGGGCGAGCCTACTCCTACTCAAGCTGTGGCTAATCTGGCAAAAAATGCTAAGTCGGAGTTCTGGTATGATACCGAACGGCATACATCTGTTTTGTTCTCATCTGATTTCTTCTTAACTATCAAGGAATGGAAAGCTACACTGAATGAGTATTTATTCGATAGAACAGACAAGAATGTGGTGTTATCGCCCGACAAAAAAAATATTTTTTATGAACTGGATGCACGCCCAAGTGGCATTACATCATCGTTCGATAAAATTTCTGAGAAAGAAATTTCACTTTTAGTAGAAAATGTCAATCGTACATACGATTTTTACAGAAAGAACGGATTCGATGAAGTATACCTGACAATTGCTCCTAACAAGAGTGCTGTTTTAGGAACTGATTTAGGTGAATATAACCACCTGATTGAACGGATTCAGAAAAATCCAGCCTTGCGCATGCCAATCTTGGATATTTACACGCCTCTTAGCTCTTCAAAAAAAATGCTGTATGATATAGGAGACACCCATTGGAACTGCGAAGGAAAGCAGATTTGGCTCGATGCCGTAAATCAGAAACTATAATATTTTTTTTGTAAGGTAGAGTTCATTAAATTTGTACTTTATTTAGATGTTTATTATTTAACTTAATACCATAAATTATTTCATATGAAAAGAGCACTGGTATGTGGAGCAGGTGGTTTTATTGGAGGCCATTTGGTTAATCGCTTAAAGAGTGAAGGTTATTGGGTGAGAGGAGTAGATTTAAAATATAATGAGTACGGTAACGGAAATGCCGATGATTTTATAATCGGTGATTTAACAGACCCCGTAATTTGTCGTCAGGTACTTGAAGGTGGCTTTGACGAGGTATATCAGCTAGCAGCCGATATGGGTGGTGCAGGATATATCTTTACAGGTGAAAACGATGCAGCCGTTATGCACAACTCTGCTTTGTGTAACCTTAATATGTTACACGCTGCACAACAGGCAGGTGTAAAGAAAATCTTCTATTCGTCGTCGGCATGTATGTATCCTGAATACAACCAGCTTGACCCCGAAAACCCTAAATGCTCTGAAGAGTCGGCTTATCCGGCTGCACCCGATAGCGAATATGGCTGGGAAAAACTATTCAGCGAACGCCTATACCTTACCTACCAACGTAATTTAGGTATTACAGTTAAAGTAGCGCGCTTCCATAACATATTTGGCCCACAAGGTACATGGAAAGGAGGCAGAGAAAAAGCTCCGGCTGCTATTTGCCGTAAAGTAATTGAAGCCGAAGATGGAGGTTCTATCGAAATCTGGGGTGATGGAAAACAAACCCGCTCATTCTTATATGTTGATGAATGCGTTGAAGGTGTACGCCGTTTGATGGAGTCTGACTTTACTGGCCCTGTAAATATTGGTTCAGAAGAAATGATTTCAATCAATGATTTCGCAAAAATGATTATCGAAATATCAGGCAAGAATATCAGCATCAATAATATTCCTGGCCCACAAGGTGTACGCGGACGCAACTCTGACAACGCCCTCATTCAGGAAAAACTAGGCTGGTCTCCGTCTCAATCATTGAAAGAAGGTATCACCAAAACATATAAATGGATTGCAGAACAAGCTACCAAAGAAAACGAAGTAGCAGAATTGGTGTAATTGCATAGACAAATTTCCTGTAAGAAGATGGCCAGATTAAATTCTTGGTCATCTTTTTTTATATATCGGTTTTCAGGTCTGGCACAGCTTTTTATTTCATAAGTTGTCATCTTTTATTTATCATGAAACCAGACTTCGACCTTTCAATAATTCTTGCCCGTATTGAACAAGCAACAAAAGATTTTCCGAAAGCAGCTATGTTTGAGCTTGCCGAACGTGGCTATAACTCTTTGTTTGAGCAGTTAATTTCCTGTATCATTTCCATTCGTACTTTCGACGAAACCACTATTCCAGTCTCTTTAAAGCTTTTCAAAGTAGCACGTACACCCGAAGCATTATTACAACTAAGCCCACAAAAACTGAGTGAGTTACTTTATGGAAGCACCTACCCAGAACAAAAAGCCTATACCATGTTAGGCATTGCACAAACGGCGATACAAAAATATAACGGCGAATTACCCGCCGACTTCGATAAACTTATTGAAATGAAAGGGGTTGGCCCTAAATGTGCCAATCTGGCTTTAGGAGTTGCCACCGGACTAGCTGCCATTAGTGTAGATATACATGTACATAGAGTAGTAAATCGCTGGGGATTTATACAAGCTAACACCCCTGAAAAGACCCTGAAACTACTTGAAGCGAAAGTTCCCGTTAACTATTGGGTTGATATAAACCGGCTATTGATGCCATTTGGCAAACATATCTGTACTGGCACCTTACCCAAATGCTCAACCTGCCCAGTATTGCAATTCTGCGAACAGGTAGGCGTAACAACCCACAGATGAATAGTTCTGTGCCGTTGCTTATATTGACAGAATGGGGCTTATAACTCCAGTAATGTTTTAATAAATGCTTCGCTGGTATGAGCCTGCACAAAGTCTTTGGCTCTTTTAGGATACTCAGGTGCCGCAGTATGCAAAAAATATTGAAATGCTTCTTTGATTTCTTCCGGACTATGCCCATCAACAGTAATGCCTAGCTGATATTCACGGGTCTGGTCTCCTACTACTCCAAATTTTGTTGCTATAATAGGTTTATTATGTCGACAAGCTAGCCCTATAACTCCGCTCGAAGAATAGAAATTCACGTATGCCAGCGATATTACATCGCTTTGCCCAACAAAACACTCCATTTCATCATCATCTACAAATCGGCTTTCGAGTTCTACCTGTAAAGACGGATGCAAACTTTTAGCTTCTTTTATGGCTTCGGCCAACGGTGCTTCATATTCAGGTCTGATTTTCCCTACTATCAGCAAGCAGGTTTTGGCGGCATCCTCGGCCGATAATTGTTGCAGCCCTTTTAAAAGATTCACTACGTTTTTCTTACTATCAATCATACCAAAAGCTAGCAGAATTTTCCGGTCGTCATTAATTTTATATTTCTGCCGGATAAACAAGCCTTGTCTGGAAGGGTAATTATAAACAGGGTCAGGCAAATAGGTAAATATTTTGGTTCCTAAGGTTTCGTTCATGGACTGAACTGTTTGCCTGTCATTAAAAATAAAAACCTTTTTTAAATTTTTATTCCGAAGCATCCACCACGAAGTAAATAATTTACGGGCTTTTGTAATAGCTGTTTGCTGTTTTGCACGCAAGGTATTAGCCGCAGGAATCACCCTCGGATAAGGGTTAAACATAATACCCGTGATTTCGCACGATGACCGACTGCTTCCGATAGTATGTTGAAACATATCTACCATCATCAGAATAAGCCTGTCGGCTTTCCAGTCGTTCATGTATTTTGTGACAGACTTCCAGAGCAATTGCGTTGATTTGATAAGGCTCATTCCTGAAAGTTGCGGGGCAAATTCCTCATCAGTAAAGAAAATAATCTGTACGTTTTTTGCAGAACTACGAATGGAAGGAATTGTTTTGGCTTCAGGATTCAACAAAAATATGTACTCTGTATCATTAGGGTTTTGCTCTAAGTATCTTAAAATATTCTGAATATGCCCTAAATTATGCCCTACTAGTTTCACATATATATCGCAAATAATTACTCGCATAATTAGTCTGTTGAAAAAAACGGATTAGTAATAAAACCAACTACTATCAAAAGCAGCTACATTCAAAAATAAAACAGCTAAAACTTATACTATACAAACAGAAATGTGTACCTATTTGCCTAGTACATTTCTGTAAACGTTGAGGGTTTTTTTAGCAGTATTTTCAGGAGAAAAATCTTTAAGACGCTGATACCCCCTTTTAACCAGACTCAGCCTTAATTCGGCATCATCAATTAACCTTTCTACTTCAAAAGCAATATGCTCGGGGTTATCCGGATTAAAATAAGTGGCCGCATTCTGTGCCACCTCAGGAAAACACGAGCGGTCGCTCAATACAACCGGGCAACCACAGGCAAATGCCTCCAGTATAGGAATCCCGAATCCTTCATATAATGACGGATACACAAAAGCAATGGCCCGCTGATACACCCTGTACAAAACTTCATCGGTGGGTATTTCCTGGTGCATCACTTGCTTACTGATGCCTAACTCATGAAATAGTTTATGTTCGGTTTCAGTAAATTTGTTACTCCCTGCACACATCAGATGCAAATCGGGCTGTTTTTTCAGAATTGGCGTAATTGCTCTGATAAAAACATCGAAATTTTTGTAGTTTTCCCTATTGCCTACATAAAGCAAGTATCTTTCGGGCGTAACAATATCAAAGTTTTCGTCAGGCTTATAGGTAGCAAAATGCGTCGAATGATGTACTACTTCTATTTTTTCGGGGGCTATATGAAAAATTTCGAGGAGGTCATTTCTGGTATTTTCTGATACGGCAATAATTTTTGAAGCCTTATCGAGCACTCTTTGTTTATGGGCTTTATCAAAACCATCCAGTTCGGCATATTTGGTCGAGAACTTTTCAGGAATGACATCATGATGGGTAATCACGAATGGTTTCTTGCCAAGAAAAGTCAGGAAGTAATCGTTGAAATAGGTCGGATGAAATATATCGTATCTGTGTAAACCAATGTGCATGGCACTATTGGCACGATTGACATGTGAAAAAACTGCATTGGTAAGGCCGTACCCAAGAAAATAACTAAATGGAAAAACTTTTTTTACATCGGCATTTTTCAGATACTCGTTGTTTGAAAACAATAAGGATAAGTTTACCTCTACCCCCTGATGAAACTTCAGATTGTGCATCAGGTCATAAAAATACCTTGCTACACCGCCATATTTTGCACCAGAAAAAGATTGATGGTCGAAAAGGACTCTCATAAAAAAACGATCAAGTATGTAGGATGAAAAGAATCCGGGAAAACAAAATCTTACACACAATTCTCCTACATTTTATTCAAATTAGGTAAAAATAAAATATTGGTAATGGTAATGATACAACTGGTGTATCATTTTTTGTCTTCTTAGGTTGCCTGATTTTAAACAGCAGCAGACCCTTTTCAATGGTTTGTCGATGGTAATAACAGATGTGATTCCGAAACAAATCAACACAAAATGTATGCCCAAAATCTTATTACCTTTAGTTGATTTCAGTCATACCTCAACCAACATAAGCTAATTATAGATTCATTTTCATACGCAATGGCAAAAATAACAAAAAGAGCAGACATTTTTGCTATAATAAGGCTAGTTATAATTAAAGGTTATCAGAACCTTAATTATTCAATAGTAAGTTTATGTGGCATAGTTTTTAATGAAAAATAATCAGAATAGTTAGTTAGCAGTAGAGATAAATTCCCTTTCTGTTTTCTTATTAAGCTAAAAAATCATATATATTTGAAACAGACAACCCTATTTACATAAACTTACAACCTATGATACAAGCTAAAGCCGCCATTGCCGATGGAAAAGGCCATTTTACCATTCAGACAATTACAGTAGATAATAACCCTTCGGATGATGAAGTACTGGTAAGGCTGAAAGCCGCAGGTATATGCCATACCGACTGGGACTCACAATCGTGGGGTAAACCTTTAGTGATGGGCCACGAAGGAGCCGGAATTGTAGAGAAAACAGGCTCTAAGGTAAAACACCTCAAAACCGGCGACAAAGTGATTCTTAACTGGGCTATACCCTGTTATGAATGTTTTCAATGTCAGGAAGGCAACCAGCATATCTGCGAAGTAAACTCGCCCGTAACGGCAGGTAACAAAGTTGCAGGTGGCCATGCACGTTTGAATGCTACTACATTAAACAATGTTCCCATAGAACGCTCATTCAGCTTGGGGACTATGTCTGAATACACGTTGGTTCGGGAAGCAGCATGTGTAAAAATTGATATAGATATTCCTTTTACTTCGGCAGCTATTGTCAGTTGTGGTGTCATGACAGGCTACGGGTCTGTCATTAATGCCGCAAAAGTAAAGGCGGGCTCATCGGTGGTTGTACTCGGAACCGGAGGAGTAGGACTAAATGTGATTCAGGGAGCCAGAATTGCCGGAGCCAGTAAAATTATTGCTATTGACATAAACCCTTCCCGATTAAAAATGGCGCTTGAATATGGTGCTACTCATACCATTCTGGCCACAAAAGATGATATTGGCCTTTCAGAAGCCGCCAAAAAGGTAAAAAATCTTACGCAACGCGGAGCCGACTATGCTTTTGAATGCACGGCGATTCCGGCATTGGGTGCAGCCCCTCTGGCAATGGTACGAAACGCTGGCGTAGCCGTGCAGGTAAGTGGCATTGAGCAGGAAATTAATATCGACATGAATTTATTCGAGTGGGATAAAGTCTATATTAACCCTCTTTATGGAAAAGCCCGCCCGCAAATTGATTTCCCAATTTTGTTGGAACTCTACCAAAAAGGTGACCTCATTCTGGATAAAATGGTTACACAAACCTACGCCATAGATGAACTACAAAGGGCCTTTTCAGATATGCATCAAGGGTTAAATGCCAAAGGGGTAGTTGTATTTTAATTGTTTCAATCTTTTAAGTTTATCCGAAAGCATAAAGCTTGTTAATTTTAAAATGTCATCATTTTTTACAATCGAAGTATCTGACCCGTCTTACGAATGGGATAACCTACGTTGGATAACCGTTAAAAGCAAAGCGCTCAACAAAAGAGCCGACGTAAGCGTTTTCAAACCAAAGGGAGTGCCAGCCGAATCTATCAAGGGTATCGTAATATTGCTACATGGCGTTTATGGGTCACATTGGGCTTGGTCTCTCAAGGGTGGTGTACATAAAACTACTCAACAATTGATTGATGAAAATAAAATAGCTCCTATGCTTTTAATAATGCCATCGGATGGCTTATTTGGCGATGGAAGTGGGTATTTGCCGCATCAAACAGAAAACTATGAACAATGGATTGTGAACGACCTCCGAAATCTCATTTATGAAGTCCAGACGGGGCTTCCGCAAGACTTACCGGTGTTTATCACAGGGTTATCAATGGGTGGTTATGGTGCTATGCGACTGGGAGCGAAATATCCGCAGGTTTTTACCTCATTTTCGGGTCTTTCTTCTATTACCGAGTTTTCACAATTGAGACAGTTTTTAGAAAACGCTGACGATTCTAC
This sequence comes from Emticicia sp. 17c, assembly GCF_037153985.1. Classification (NCBI taxonomy): domain Bacteria; kingdom Pseudomonadati; phylum Bacteroidota; class Cytophagia; order Cytophagales; family Leadbetterellaceae; genus Emticicia; species Emticicia sp. 17c. The sequence continues at coordinate 63,259 of NZ_JBBAYI010000010.1, read as the reverse complement.
TCTAAAACAACACGTAAACACCGAGGAAAACACTTTGGATTGTATACTGGCAAATAAGGAAAATTTACCCTTATTTCGTTTCGATTGTGGCCAAGATGATATACAGATTGAAGCTAACCGAACACTACATCAAGCTTTAATGGAGAATAATATACTGCATCATTATGAAGAATACTCTGGGGCGCATGAGTGGCCCTACTGGCAAGAACATATTGTGGATACTCTTTTGTTTTTTAATAGCTTTTTGAATAAATCTTCGGCATAATGGCCATTAAACATAGCTTAGCATTTAAGTAGCCAACACAAAATAGTGCGCTTATGAATTTTATTAAAACGGGCTTATTAAGCACTTTTCAGGATACAGGCAGGCATAAGTATCGTTATATGGGTGTCAACCCCAATGGAGCTATGGATAAAATGGCCCTTCGTTTGTTGAATATGCTCTTACAAAACTCAGAAAACGAAGCAGCCATCGAAATACATTTCCCTGCCCCTGAAATATTTTTTGACCATGATACGCTTATAGCCATTGGTGGCGCAGATTTCTCGCCTTATTTATTTCATAAAAACCATTCTATTCAGCATATTAATAACTGGCAATGTACTTGGGTAAAGGCTGGCAGTACACTAAAATTCAGCAAGCGTATTTCGGGGCAACGGACTTATTTGGCCGTAAAAGGAGGTTTTAAAGTAAGCGAATGGCTGGGCAGTAAAAGTACCAATACTTTACTTGGCTTTAACGACATCAAATCAGGTCATTATCTGGCTGTATCTGCTCAGGCAGAACCAGATTTTTATCCCTATTTAGGCTTATCGCTACGCCCATTATATACACCAACACCAGTTATCAGGCTTATTAAAGGCAATGAATATTTTTTTTTGAAAGACGAGAGTAAAACCGCATTAGAAAATCAGTCTTTCGGTATCAGTCAGCAATCAAACCGAATGGGTTTCAGGCTATCAGGTCAAGCCCTGCACCTTAAAGAAAAAACAGAACTCATTTCATCAGCCGTTGATTTCGGCACTATCCAGTTACTCCCTGACGGACAACTCATTATCCTGATGGCCGACCACCAAACGACGGGCGGGTATCCGCGTATTGCTAATGTAATTACTGTTGATTTGCCATTGTTAGCACAATGCGGCCCCAAAGACTTTATTTGTTTTAAGTTTATTACTCAGGCCGAGGCAGAAGAATTATTAATAGCCCAAGAAACCGAATTAATGAAATTAAAAACCTCACTGACTATAAGCAGAAGGTAACAGTACCGACTGTTTTCAGCATTTCTATTAATAAAAATCTCCTGAATATACATGTTTATATCAGGAGATTTAAAAGGCTTGTTAAAAACAGGTCATTACTTTACTCAATGTAATCCATTTCTTTATGGAAGGTTTCGTCAATATTCCAGAGGGCTATCAACGCAATAGCGGTTGTAAACACCCCTATTATTAGTGCAGCATACATGATGCCCATATCAGGTTTCAGAAACTTAAAAATTGCCAGTAACGGAATAGTAGCTCCACGTACAAAATTGGGTACTGTTGTAGCTACCGTTGCTCGAAGATTTGTTCCGAATAATTCGGCCGCAATAGTAATAAACAATGTCCAGTAACCATTACAGAACCCTAAAAAGGCACATATTATATAAAAAGTATAGCTACTGTTGATAGGTGCCAGTAGATAAACCAATACAAAACTTAATGATAGTAAAATAAAAATCAGAATTACTTTTTTACGGCTTTGCATATACTGGCTCAGAAATCCACTCACAATGTCGCCGAATACCTGCCCTGTAAAAGTAAGCATAACGGCTTTACCTGCGTTGATAGGCTCAACAATTCCGGCTGCTTCGGCAAATTCTTTCGAAAAAGTAATCAGCACACCCACTACAAACCAGATAGGCAAACCAACCAGAATCGACATCAGGTATTTAACAAACCGTTTCTTATTGTTTACAAGCATAAGCAGGTTTCCTCTCGAAACATGTTTATTTTTAGCTTCTACAAATATCTTTGATTCAAAAATATTTATACGCAGAATTAGCAGTAACAAACCCATACCGCCACCTACATAATACGAAATACGCCATTCAAAAAGTTCTGCCACAAAGTAAGATGCAATAGCCCCCAATAGCCCTAAAGTTGCTACAATAGTTGTACCATAGCCACGTATCTGACGAGGCAAGATTTCAGTTACTAACGTCACGCCTGCACCTAGTTCTCCGGCCAACCCTACTCCGGCAATAAAACGGCAAAGAGCATATTGCGGAATGCTATCTACAAACCCGTTGGCAATATTTGCCACAGAATAAATAATAATTGACCCAAAAAGGACAGATAAACGACCTCTTTTGTCGCCCATTACTCCCCATACAATACCACCCAGAAGCATTCCGGCCATCTGGATATTTAATAAATCAGCCCCTTGTTCAAAAAGCTGATTTCCTTCGAGGCCAAGCGCTTTTAAACTGGGTACTCTTACTATATTAAAAAGAAAGAGGTCGTACATATCTACCAGATAGCCCAAAGCAGCTACCAGTACGGGTAATTGTAAGAGTTGTTTGAGGATATTTTGCTGGTTAGTCGTAGTATTGCTCATGAACAGGTTCTTTATAGGGTTGAAACTGGCCTTAGTTGCTTTTTTGATTAATTATCATCGAAAGCAGCCAAGGCCATGAAATTAAAGATTACACCTTATTAGGGACTGTATAAGGTGCGCGATATTTACGCGTCAGCATTGCATTGGCTTCTTTATCGTTCGGGAAAGTTTCTGTTTTAGGGTCGAATTTGAGTGTTCGTCCTAAACGATATGAAATATTCCCTAAATGTGCCAGACTGGCAGAAAGATGCCCTGTTTCGATAGGGCCATTCAATAAAGCCTTGTTTCTGGCTCTTACGGCTTCAACAAAGTTTTTGTAATGGTCACCACCGGCATTTCTGGCAGGGCCAGGTTCACGGTTTTTACCCAGATACGTTTTGTAATCGTTATAACCGTTTATTACCATATAGCCTTTATCACCGTAGAATATATTTCCTACTTCCACCCCATCTTCTTTATTGGTCATCCACGGGCGTACTTCAAATTCTATTATTTTACCTTCTTTCGGATATTGATATACCGATGTTAAAACCTCCGGTGTTTCTTTGCAGTCGTTCCAGAGATATTTCCCACCCGACGAAGTAATTACTTCGGGTAAGCCAACATCCAGCCCCCACATACAAAGGTCTGTTTCATGTACACCCTGATTGCCGATGTCTCCATTGCCGTAGTCCCAGAACCAGTGCCAGTTATAATGCACATAGTTTTTGCTGAATTCGCGGGCTTGGGCAGGGCCTTGCCATAAATCCCAGTCTAGACCCTCTGGCACAGGAGAGTTACCCATATTTCCAATATCAGGCCGCCATTTATATACGGTTCCGCGAGCCATATAGACTTTACCAATAAGACCATCGCGTAAATGTTTGATAGCTTCCTGAATGGCCTCAGAGCTTCTTAATTGCACTCCATGCTGAACAATGCGGTTGTATTTATTGGCTGCTTCTACCAGTTTACGCCCTTCAAAAAGGTTATGACAGGCAGGCTTTTCTACATATACATCTTTTCCGGCCTGACAAGCCCATATTGCTGCCAGCGCATGCCAGTGGTTAGGGGTAGCAATGCTTACGGCATCAATGGTTTTGTCATCATATACTTTTCTGAGGTCTTGCTCGGTTTTTACTTTTTTTGAATATTTCTTTTCAAAATCATTTGCTCGTTCCTGAAGCACTACCTTGTCAACATCGCAAAGGGTAGTTACTTCAACGTTATCTTGCTTCATCAAGCCTGAAATGTGGTCTTTGCCTCGGCCGTTAACGCCTATTACAGCCACCCGAAGCCTATCGTTTGCTCCAAAAGCCGTAGACGGAATAATGGTTGGAATAGACATGACAGCCAAAGAACCGGGAAGAGCGGTTTTCAGGACATCGCGTCTGGTGAATTTTTTCATAGTATATAATAGTTAAAAGGTTGAAATTCTATTTTAAAGTCTGGCTAGTGTCAGTCCCCCGTCTACCATTATTACCTGCCCTGTCGAATATGGGAAATCACCTTTAGCCAGTGCAGCTACTGCCCTTCCGACATCGTCGGGGAGCCCCCAACGCTTTTGCACACATAGACCTCCTTCTATTAACTGGTCATATTTGGCTGTTACACCGGCGGTCATGTCGGTTTTAATTACACCCGGCCTCACTTCAAACACAGGAATATTAAATTCGCCCAGCCGGACTGCAAATAATTGTGTAGCCATGCTCAGCCCTGCTTTTGATAAACAATATTCTCCACGATTAACCGAAGCCACGGTAGCCGAAATAGAGGAAACATTAATAATACAACTACTAAATAAATTGCTATCGGTTTTTTGTTCTATCAGCCAGTTGGCAACGGCCTGTGTCAGAAAATATGTACCTTTCAGATTCGTCGAAATCACATAATCAAAACTTTCTTCCGTGGCCTGTAAAATATCATTACGTTCTTTAGGAGCTACGCCAGCGTTATTTACTAATACGTGCAAACAACCAAAATGGGCCTTTATTTTATTGAGCATTGTGTGTCGGTCTTCGGATGAAGCTATATCACCCCGACAATAAATAACCTCAACCCCCTGCTCTTTCAAGCCTTCTAGAACTTCTGTTACTTGTTCTTCGGGGCGCATACCGTTAATAGCCAGATTAAAACCTGCTTTTGCCAGATGTTCGGCTATTCCTAAACCAATACCTCTGCTTCCTCCGGTGATAAATGCTACTTTTTTCACTGCTGCTCTTTGAATTGTTTCAGTTTTTCGGCTATGTCCAGATTTTTATACAATGGGTCAAGCGGGAAACAGCCCGAAATTAAACCATTACGAGGGGCCGTGGTACAGTCTGAGAATGTACGGCAAATCTGTTTCCGTTGAAGCGGCCTGTTGTTCAATACATCGTCTGGCAAGGTGGGGTAAGAAAGCACCATACGCCCCAAGCCAACAAAATCGGCCATGTTGTTACGCAACACATATTGCCCAACATTTGGTAGCCACTCTTGCAGGTACGAATAAGCCGACCCTACTATTACCATTTCAGGAAATGCCTGTTTCAGTTCGTTGGTTACATTAATTTGTCGGGCTACTCCTAGAAAAGGCTCTTCGGGTGGTAAGTATCCATCAGAAGGCGGAAACGTAGCCGGACGCATCAGATGCGGGTTATAATATGGGCTGCCTACTGTAATACAAATCAGTTGAATACCCAACGACTGCGCCAAAGCCAGAAATGCTTTAGGTTCTTCTAAATCAATGGTTGTGCCGGCACCTGTTCCTCCGAAGGCAAATTGGTATTTTTCTCCTGCCGAGTAATCAGGCTCACCGTGCCCATCATTATCTTTTTTGAAAGGCACCCAATCAAACGCGCTCAGGCGTATACCCATTTCTAAACCAGGGGCTGCTCTTTTAATGCCCTCCACGATGTTTCGCAAAAAACGGGTACGGTTTTCAAAGCTACCCCCGTATTTACCTTCCCGATTAAAAGAACTCAGAAACTCATGCCCCAGATACCCATGGCAATGTTTCAAGTCAACAAAATGAAAGCCAGCTTTTTGTGCCAGCACAGCCGCTTTTACAAAATCTTCTACCAAAGCGTCAATTTCCTCATCGGCCATGAGTGGGTAATCATCTTCCAGATGATATTTTTTGTCGAGTATCGGGTGGTGATACAGTATTTTTGCCTCAAATTTTTTATGACTGTTAGGTTTGCAGAACCTACCCGAATGTGTCAGTTGCAAGCCTACCAGCAGGTCATCTGTATTACCAAATTTTTCAGCGTGTTTGTTCATAACCAGTTGGTAGAGGTCTTCAAAAGCTGGCAAGTTTTCTTCACTAATGCACAACTGATTCGGATTTGCACGCCCATCATGCCTGACAGCAACAGCCTCACAGCCCCATAATAATTTAGCTCCGCTTACAGCAAAATTCTCCCAACGGCGTTTGGTATATTCGCTAGGTTTGCCGTCTTCGGTGCCATCCCAGCCCTCCATAGGAAGTATGCAGAACCGATTGCCAATCAGTTTACCTGATTTCAATGTTAAAGGCTCAGCAAACGGCGACTCCGCGGCATCAACCAGTTCATCGTCAAATGCCAAATCAACCTGTCCATCCTCAAGATATTTCCTTAAATCGGCGGCTGTTTTTAATTGTGCTACTCTTGTATATTTAGGTTTGGACTTGGTACTCATGAGTTAAATCGTAAATTTTAGCTGTTTAAACAGTTATAAAAAGTATAATAAGTGCCGTTATCGATTAGTCTTTGTACATACAAAGCTAGTTCGCGCGCATGGTAATCTCCCCACATACTCGATTCTCCATAGGCAATTTTACTTCCCTCTGGCACGTAGTCCCAGCCGTTAGGCTGGTGGTAAATAGAATGCAATAAAATACCCTGATGTGCCGGATTTGTACTCAGGTAAGGTTCATCAAGCAGTGTATTTAATACAGTTAAGCCTGCCTGCCAATATTTTTCACCCGCTTCGGCTTCGCCTTTGGTTGTTAAATATTTGCCTAGCCGTAACAAGCCTTGAGCAGCAATGGCCGCCGCCGAACTATCAACAGGTTCATAATCATTAAAGGGGTTAGCAGGCTGGCTAAGGTAATCGCCTAGTTTATGTAAGTTTGGCGCGCCTGTATCCCAATAAGGAATGCCATCAATAGGTGTATGCTCGATATAGAAATCAGCAGTAGCACGGGCGGCTCTTAACATATAGTTTTCAATAACTGTTCTGCCTCCATAAGGAGTTAGTTCATCATCATTTAGTATATTTAAAAACTCTAACTCTTCGGCAAAACCACAAATGGCCCACGCAAGGCCGCGAGTCCAAGTACTGAATCCGGTATAGCCTTGTTGTGAATTCGGACAACGAAAATTACCATCTTTTGTATTAAAAATACTCTCGTGTGCAGTACGCCCCCAGATGTCGTAAGAATCACGACCTTCGCCATAAAACACCGAATAGTCGGCGGTGGCTTTTATGTGCAACAAGGCCCTTTCGAGCAAACTGATTTTAGCATCGCCTTCGGCCTGAAAAATATGCCCCATTTTGTGACTGAGCATCAAAGCACGACATGAACGAATGGTATCAACAAAAAGTGAATGAGGCCCGTTAAACGAATGAATAAAGCCTCCATTCTTAATTGATGTCCAGCGGCTAGCTTGTACGGCTCCCGATATTTTGAGTGCTAACTCATAAAAATTCTTTTCCCAAGTATTAAGCTCAATTCTGCCCTCTTGCATGAGTCTAAGCAGGTTACCATAAGTGCTTACATTGTTAAAACCGTGGTCGTGTACGCCTATATGGCTAATATGTGGGGCCATTACCTCTACGGTTTTACGACGCCCCATTTCCAGAAAACGGGTATCGCCAGTGGCATCGAACTGTAAAATAGCAGAACCAAACTGAAAGCCCTGTGTCCATTCTGTCCAGCCACGGGTAGTATACTTACCAGCAGCCGTAAAAACGGGCGACCCTTTAGCTACATCATAATTTTCTTCAATAGAAATAATTTTTTCGCCCGAAAACTGCCAGAATCTTTTAAGTTTATCAGCTAAATCGGAAGGGTTAAGGTGGTAATTAATATGAATCATTAGCGATGGATTTTATTTTTTCAGACTTTTTAAATAAGCAATAGTTTGGGGCACCTGTGTGGCAATATTTGAACTTTCATCTTCAATGTAATAATGCTCAACGCCTGCTTTTCTGGCTGCCACCAGAATTGCAGGTATATTTATCTGCCCTGTTCCGAGTGCTACATCGTTTTCAGGAGAAGTACCACCCGACATATCACCCTTTACACCTTTTTTTAAATCTTTCAGGTGCATGAGCTTAAAGCGGTTTCCATATTTGTTAAGCAAAGCGGCAGGGTCTTGTCCGGGGAAGAACGTCCAGAGAATATCCATTTCAAAACTTACATACTTAGGGTCTGTATGTTGTACGATATAATCGAATAAAGTACCGTTTTCGTAGGGTTGAAATTCATAGCCGTGGTTATGGTAACAAAACGTAAGCCCGTAAGTGTCTTTAAGTATTTGACCAAAGTGGTTAAAATCCTCAACAGTTTTTTGTGCCATGGCGAGGGTGAAATCTCCTTGATGCGGAATCCAAGCTACCCGTACAAAAGAAGCACCAAGTGTTTTGGCATTCTGGGCAACTTCGGCCATTTTATTTTTTAAATCATCGTACCCTACACCATACGATGAACATTTAATACCGCGGGCATCTAACAACTGACGCATTTCCTGCGCAGTTTTTCCGAACAAGTTCGAAAACTCCATGTCTGTAATACCGTGGTTTTTAATAGTATCTAAAGTAGCAGCTGCATCTTTTGCCAGACTTTTGCGATAGGTATACGATACCATACCCGGCTTTTCGGGGAAAAGCCACTTGTTTTTTTGAGCCATTAAAGGGCTGATTGCTGCAATAAGAAGTAAGACAGAATAAAATAGTTTATTCATAACAGGATGTTTTTAGGGTTGAATTTCATAAAGCCATTTTCTGATTTGCTTACCACGATAAAGCAAAACTCATGAATGGCGCGTAATTTTATAGACCATTATCTTTTAACCAGCCTTTAAAAACGGTCAGGTCTTTTTTCATGGCCGATGTAACCAATTTAGGGTCTATACTTATGGTTTTAGCACCGTTTTCGGCCCCTCCGAGGCTATACTCAAAGTGCATGGTTATAGGCACCGAAATATTGTATTGCTTTAATAATGACAGATACTTACCATAGTTAACTACGCCTTGCCCCAATGGACAGCCTTCTTTCTGTACTTTTCCATCTTTAACCACTCTTCTGAAATCTTTGATAGCAATCGATTTTATATAAGGCTCTATAATTCTGAAACCTACTTCCCAAGAAGTCTCGCTTTCGTGTGTGGCATGGTGAACATCATACTGGCAGCCCAGTAATGGCGAATTAATTTTTTTCAGAATAGGCTGAAAATCCCATATAGTTGCTCCCAGAAACAAGCCGGCGTGGTTCTGGTATTCTCCTGAAATATTATATTTCTTATTTAGTTGTGCTACGCCTTTCATTTTCTCTTCAAAAGCAGCTACTTGTGTCAGAATATCTTTTTTCATATCGAATCCATACCATCCCATGCGGTAATGTTTGATACCTAAGCGGGAAGCCGTTCGTAAAACATGCTCGGTCAGGGGGTTAGCTTCCAGAATATTAGTTACTATCATAGGTACACCTATATTGGCTTTTTTACAGGCTTCTACTACTTTGGGCAGGTCTTCTTCTACGCGCTCAGGAATTACATGTCCATCAGGCCGGACAGTCAAGTCAATACCATCGAAACCTATTTCTGCAACGGTTTCGGCTAATTTATTGTAGTCGGGAATCCAATGAAGTGTTTTTGAAAATACGTTGATTTTGGCTTCATCGGCTGGTTTTGCAAAAACAATATTATTTTTTGCAAAAATACTACCAGTTATGGCTGTACCTATAAAATGTCGTCTGTTCATGCTTAAAATTAGTAAAATAATTCTGATAGAAGTACAATTTGCTTCTCGAAAAATTTAAAGAATTATTTTATTTTCAATCAATTAAGCAGGGCTTTAAAAACAGCATGAAGTGGGCTTCACATATAGGAGAAAAGAAGAAAAGTTTCGTTCTTTGTGCTTGTATCTTACACTACTGAATATGCCAAGCATAGATTTGAATTGTGATATGGGCGAATCGTTCGGGGTCTGGACAATCGGCAACGATATAGCTCTTATGGATTATATTTCTTCGGCTAATATTGCCTGTGGGTTCCATGCGGGTGATGCCTCCGTTATGCGTAAGACTGCTGCCCTAGCCTTACAAAAAGGAGTAGCCGTGGGTGCGCACCCCGGCCTCCCTGATTTACAGGGTTTTGGCAGACGTAATATGCAACTCAATGCAGAAGAAGTGTACGATATATGTTTGTATCAGATAGGAGCTATGTTAAATATAGTAAAGGCACTAGGAGCAAAACTACATCATGTAAAACCACATGGTGCTTTGTATAATATGGCTGCTAAAGACAAAAAACTGGCTCAGGCCATTGCACAAGCCACAAAAGACAGCCAGCCAGATTTAGTTCTGTACGGGTTATCAGGCAGTTTTCTGATTAGTGAAGCTGAAAATGCCGGATTAACTACTGCCTCAGAGGTATTTGCAGACCGAACGTATCAGAACGATGGAAGTCTTACGCCGCGTTCTGAAACCAACGCCTTGATTACAGATACTGATACAGCCGTAGCTCAGGTTATAAGAATGGTTAAAGAAAAACACGTTATTTCGACGGATCGTCGGGTAGTACCTATTAAAGCTGATACTATTTGCATACATGGTGACGGCCCCCATGCACTGGCTTTTGCACAGATACTTAGCCAAAAAATAAAAACTGAACAACTACTGGTGAAAGCTATTTGAAAAATTAACCCTGAAACCCTGAAAATATAAAGATTTATTTGCTAATTCGTCCTTAATTATTCATTGCTAAATACTTACCCTAAAGATGTTTCAAAAGAATCAGAAGAAAGTACTGAATGCCTGGTGTATGTACGATTGGGCTAACTCAGTACATAACCTTGTTATTATTACTGCTATTTTTCCCATGTATTTTACTGCAACCACCTCTGAAAAAGACGCATTGGGAAACATCACTAACGATATAGTCAATTTCTTCGGCTTTCATGTAAAAAACTCTGTTCTGTACTCCTACACTATTTCTGTGGCTACGCTATTGCTGGTATTGCTAAACCCGATTCTTACCCCTTTGGCAGACTCAAGCGGACGACGAAAGTTTTTTATGAAAATATTCTGTTATCTGGGGGCAGCCAGTTGTGCGTATTTTTATTTTTTTACGCGTGACAATATTTCATGGATAGTGGTAGCTTTTGGGCTTTCAATTATGGGCTGGGGTGGCAGTATCGTTTTTTACAACTCATTTTTGCCGGAAATTGCAACAGAAGACCGCTTCGATAACCTGAGTGCGCGTGGTTTTATGCTGGGCTATGTAGGTAGTGTTTTACTATTGATTTTCAATTTGCTTATGATAATGAAACCTGAGTTTTTCGGGTTGACCCAAGCCGATAGTGACTCGGGCTTTACGGCACGGGTATCGTTTCTGACAGTGGGCATCTGGTGGGCTTTATTTGCCCAGATTCCGTTCTATTATTTACCTAAAGACCAAGTAAAACCGCTGGCAGGAAACTGGCTGAGCAGTAGCCTTCATGAATTAGGTAAAGTATTGAAAGAGGTAAGAAATAATAAACTACTGACTAAATTCTTAACAGCATTTTTGTTTTATGACATGGGTGTAATGACTGTTATTTATGTAGCTACTATTTTTGCAGATAAAGAATTGCATATTGAAAAACAAGGCTTGATTATCACACTTCTGCTTATTCAGCTTATTGCTATTCCGGGGTCATTTCTGGCTTCTTGGCTGTCTAGTAAATTAGGTAACACCAAAGCCTTACTAATTGAAGTACTAATCTGGGCGTTTATTCCGCTAGCTGCTTATTTTACAACTACCGATAAGGAGTTTTACATAATTGCCGCTGTTGTAGGCTTGGTAATGGGTGGTATACAGTCGCTTTCGCGCTCTACTTATGCCAAATTAATTCCTGAAAACACAGAAGATACAGCCTCCTATTTTGGTTTTTATGATATTGTAGAAAAAATAGCCATTGGTTTAGGCACTTTACTTTTTGGTTTTGTAGAGCAGATAACCGGTAATATGCGTAATTCGGTATTAGTTATTCTGGTACTTTTTGTTGTGGGCTTTTTGCTACTGATGCGTATTCCGTCCAGAAAAATTTATAATTGAGCAAATTAATAAAGCATTTTGTAAAGAAGCCTCTCCCAATGAAGAGGCTTCTTTACAAAATGGGTATGAATTTAACCCAATCGCCCGCTTTCAGAAGCGTAGTATTACGTTCACCTACGCTAAATAAGGAGGTTGTTGTATGTCCGATGAGTTGCCACCCTCCCGGACTTTCGAGGGGGTAAATACCTGTTTGTTTTCCTGCAATTCCTACACTTCCGGCTGGCACTTTAACTCGTGGTGTTTGTTTTCTGGGTGTAGCTATTCGTTCATCAAGCCCCCCCAAATAAGCAAAGCCGGGCAAAAACCCCATCATATATACACGGTAAGTAGGCTGGCTGTGTATTTTTATTACATCCTCAATGCTAAGTTGATTATGCGCAGCTACAAAAGGCAGGTCTTCGCCATCGTATACAACAGGAATTTCAATAAGTGTAGGCTGAGCTTTTTCTGTTAACTCAATATTTTTTAATGCCTCACTTAAATAGTTTTCTACAATTTCGTAAGCTGTATTTGCTGATTTAAAATCCTTTTTTACTTGTATCACATCGTAGAATACAGTTAATGAAGCATAGGCAGGTACTACCTCAATAAACCCATGAAAAGGGTTTTTATTAATATAATTGCAGAGTTGTGCCACCAGTGTATTAATGTTTATATCAATCACAGCACCAAAATCAATCGTGGTGGCAGAATCGCTCAAAGCAAATATTTTGTAAGGTGGCAACAAGTGTTAATTGCTAATTTATGGGTTCATTAGTTCTAAGGCTTTGGTAATATCTGACGTTGGTAACTGGCAGGTTTTATAATAACAGACGTATATCATAGTGCTGTTGTCTTTCGCTGTACGGCCTTGTAATAACGGCAGGCTTGAAGCAACTTGCGTACCTATATATACTTTATTAGGTATATAAGTTTCATCCAGTATGGCTCTTACGTGTGTCAAGGCTTCTCCTACAATAGCCACTTCAGCCGTTGGTTTTACTAGTTGGGTAGCCAATGTGGCCCAGTTTGTTAACCATTGTACTTCTGTCAAGACCAGTTTTTTCATTTTGCTTAACATCAATTTGCTTATGTCAATGAAATCCTGACGGTCAAGAATAAGCCCTAAATTATACAAACCAGTAGCCATAATAGAATTTGAGGCAGGCACTACGTTATCAAATAATTCTTTTTTACGTGCAATCAGTTCTTCACCCTGGCTATCGGTAAAATAGAAAAACTCATCTTCGGCATCATAAAAATTAGCTATGGCATAATCGGCCAGCATTTCAGCCTCTTTTAACCATTGTTCATCAAAGGTAACCTGATACAAAGCTGTGTAAGCCTCAATTATGCTTGCGTAATCTTCCAGATAGGCTATTATGGTAGCCTTACCATTTTTATAGTTATGCCATAGCCCGCGCCCTTCTTTTCCTTCTTCTGTCATCACTTTGGAAGTCATTTTTTCTTTCAGGAAATGGGCATTTTTCAAGGCAAGTTCTAAAAACTGAGGTTCGTTTATATACTTATAGGCATCAACCAACCCTTTAAGCATAAGGCCATTCCACGAACACAGAATTTTGTCGTCGAGGCCCGGCCTTACTCGTGTATTCCGGTATTCTAATAATTGAGTAAACAGTTTATCCCATTTTTTGTTGTCTACACCCCACAGACGTTCTTCCAGATGCAAAATATTATGACCGTGTTCCCAGTTTCCCTCTTCACTTATAGCAAATATTTGATTAAATTCTTCCGACTGCTCGGCCAAGAGGTAATCAATTTCTTCTTTCGACCAAACATAATATTTACCTTCTTCTCCCTCGCTGTCTGCATCTAGTGCCGAGTAAAACCCACCTTCCTCGCTGGTCATTTCTTTGCTAAGCCAATTAATAGTTTGTGCTACACGCTCTTTATAGAGGTGGTCTTTGGTTAAAGCATACGCTTCGGCATAAAGTGAAACCAGTTGGCCGTTATCATACAGCATTTTTTCAAAATGAGGCACTTTCCAATCTTCATCTGTCGAGTAACGCGTCCATCCTCCACCTAAAACATCATAGATACCTCCCAGAGCCACGCGGTCGAGCGTTAAATTCAGTTGAGCCAACGCACGTTCATCCTTCGTAATAGCATAATAGCGCAACAGGAATTTCCAGATACTTGGCATCGGGAATTTTGGTGCGCGGTTCATGCCTCCCTTTTCATAGTCAAAGTCACGACGAAGGCGATTAAAAATAACTACCAGTTCGTCTTCACTAAATACGAGTTCGTCTTCAGCCTGCAACTGATATTTCTCCGATTCTTTAAAAAGCATATTTTGCGTGAAGCCCTGCGCCGACTCCTGCAATTTATCATAGTTTTCATCGAAAGCCCTCTTTATACTTGCCACCAGATTAGCCCAGTTTTGCGGCGGGAAATACGTACCACCATAGAAAGGCTGGGCATTAGGCATCAGGAATACATTGAGCGGCCACCCTCCACGAACACCCATAGCTTGCAACGATTCCATATAAATAGCATCAACATCGGGGCGTTCTTCGCGGTCTACCTTTATACATACCAGATTTTCATTCATTAAATCGGCTATTTGCTTATTCTCAAATGATTCACGTTCCATTACGTGGCACCAATGACAAGCCGAATAGCCAATGCTTACCAATATAGGCTTGTTTTCGGCTTTGGCTTTTTGCAAGGCTGCTTCGCCCCACGGATACCAGTCAACAGGGTTATGCGCGTGCTGCAACAGGTATGGACTCGTTTCGTGAATTAATTGATTGGGCATATATCAAGAGGATTGGTTTTGATGTTAGAAACATCGGAAACGTTGAAGTTGTTCGATTGTGGTATTAATTTGTTAGTGGTTTTCTATACTATGGCATACAACTATGCTTAAATACCTAGTTTCTGAAAACCAGAAGAATTATTTTTGGCTACTGTTTTATAAATTTCTTCGACTGATTAAGCACCTTGACAAAATAAAGGCCGCCCGGTAGATGATTGATTGACACGTTTTTAATGTTTTCTCCTTGTACCAGTGTGATGGTTTCTTTGCTTAGCAGCCTTCCCTGAGCATCAAGAATTTCGAGTTGGCTGGCTTGCGCCTTTATGCTGTTTATAGCAATCTGGAGGTTATCCTGAGATGGGTTAGGATAAATAATAAAGGAAGACACCGGCAACAACGGCTCATTGCTGAGTAGTGTCATATCAAATTTACAAAGAAAAACTTCGTACCCTTTAAGGGTGATGTTTACTTTCCAGTTGTTATAAGTGGCTTCAACTACTACCACTTCGTTTTCGTCTTTGGCATAAGGGTTATGCGCTGCAACCAGAAAATCAGTTCCTTTAGCCACTCCCCGCCAGATAGGTTTACGGCTATCGACATAACTATGAGCAGGTTGAGGAATAACTAACTGATAATCACCCGTAAACATTTCCTTGTATAAAGAAAGCCTATACAACCCATTTACGAAATACTCGTATGCGGCAAAGTTCTCATTATTGGTAAACAAAGCGGGGTCGTCCCACAACCAGAGGCCAGTTGCTCCTGAAAAAAACGGAAAAATAGCCGTGGCTTCAGCCATAAATGGCTTTACAAACTTGCGGGCGGCATCGGTTACGTAACTGTATCGAAGCCACACAAACGGTATTAGGGGTTTATCAGGCACCCATGCTTTATTTGCTTCAATCTGAAACAGCAGATAAGCCAGATAATCAGGTGCTAATGGATGTGGGTAATCATAATAATAATAAGCCGATGGGCTTAAAAAATCTTGGCGGTTAAGTACCTCTCCCCCTATTTTATTGGCTGAAAAATCATAAAACAGATAGTTGAGCAAGGTGGGGTCGGTAGTCCATTTTTGCCATGAATTACCCGGAATATTGATATAAGTATTTAGTATAGGCGTATCTGAATAACCTCCTATCCGAGACGATTTATTAGCTTTTGTAAACCCGAATGCTTCGGCGTATAAAGCCTGTAAGTCTCGCTTATATTGTGTAATAAATGTATTATTATCAAAATTGCGATATGCCAGAGGGGTAGCTGGGTGAGTTTTCAGGAGAAGAATAGAATCATTAGATTTTATTTGACGCTCAATGTCGGGCACTAGTAAATCAATTTCAGGCATGGTTGAAAGTTCGTGTTGCCATTTAGCTTTATACAAGCCTATATCGTTGTTCCATGGGCTACGCACACTCTCCCACGGTTGTCCTGTGCCTGTATAAGCCACACCATACCACACTAAGGCCCGCTGATTTTTAGGAAGACTGGCATCGGCCGCTTCAAAAGTAGCCAGATGGCTGAACCCATGCTTAAGGGGTAATCTTTGCGTATCACCAAAGCGAGGCCCACCATAAACAACCTGAAAAGGCAGGGTGAATTCTGGGAATTTCTGCCATTCGATAGTTTTGTTCTGTGCAGTAGGGTTTAGTTGAAAAGTGACAGGCCCACAAGATTGGCTATAAGACTGAAATCTTCCTCCAAAAAAGAATATAAAAAATAGCAAGCAGACCCAAATGCTACGTTGCTTTATCAACTGGCTTCCTGTTACAGCACTATCAGGTACTACTGCCAAACTGCCATAGAACTTTCTACTTATAAACTTTCTTTCTACCATCAATACAAAAAGCTGATTGCAGAAGGCTTTCGTACGTGGAAGAATTGTATCCACAAAGCTATGTAAGTATTTTAGTAGATACATAATAGGGCTGTCGGCGTGTTTGATATATAGCAACCAGAAACTATTGTTTTTTTAATTCATCAAAAACAAAACGAATAGAACTATAAGAGTTTAATAAAGATTGTTGAATTTGTTTTTCGTCCATCCAGCGTAA
Source organism: Emticicia sp. 17c (assembly GCF_037153985.1). Classification (NCBI taxonomy): domain Bacteria; kingdom Pseudomonadati; phylum Bacteroidota; class Cytophagia; order Cytophagales; family Leadbetterellaceae; genus Emticicia; species Emticicia sp. 17c. The sequence goes on along the minus strand of NZ_JBBAYI010000010.1, from coordinate 46,585 downwards.
CTCTTCAATGCCTTCTTCTAGCTGCGGCTTCATTTTCGAATCGTCGGTACATTCCATTCTATACCATTTGGTACGTTTTAATATTTTATTACCACCCATGGCATAGGTATGCCAAGTTGTACATATTTTTTCGCCTAAAGTTACAGTTATGCTACATTCTTCTTCTACTTCACGTACAGCCGTTTCCTTCGACTTCTCATCATCGTCACGCTTGCCTTTGGGTAAATCCCACTTGCCTAGCCTGTACATCATCAGTATTTTATTTTCTTTATTAAATACTACTCCTCCGGCAGCTTTTACAACTTTATAATAACTTTTTATCTGGTCTTCAATAGCAAGTTTATCTTCAACAACAAACACTACCGACTGGTATTCGAGCCCTTTAACTGTACCTATGAGGCGAAAAAACTTCTCAATAGTACTTGCCGAAGCATTCAGGACAATCACATGGCCTTTGAGTTTTTTTTCGTTCAATGGTTCCAGACGTGCATCCAGAATGGTGTCAAAATCGCCACCGTGCAGGTTATGAAATTTTTTATTACTTATTACTTTTACAGGTTTGTCGTCGATGAAGATAACCATTTTTTTTGTTCAGGCAGATTTGATTCAGGCAACAAAGTTCGTAAATTTTTTGGAAGTAAAAGAAGCCATAAAAAAATTATAATACAGATTTCGTTTAGAATATCTATAAAACATATTATTTTGCAATCTAATCACCATATGGCCCACAAAACTTTTGGGTCAAAAATTTTAAATGGAAATTCTAATTATCCTTTTTTTAGTGATACTCAATGGTATTTTCTCCATGTCGGAGATAGCCTTGGTGTCTTCCCGCAAAACAAAACTTGAAATTTTAAGCAAAAATGGCGATAAAAGAGCCCAAGCGGCCCTTGACTTAGCAAATTCACCTAATCGTTTTTTATCAACTGTTCAAATCGGAATTACCCTTATTAGTATCTTAACAGGTATTTTTTCGGGTGATAGCCTGACCAGCCACTTAAGAACCTATTTAATGGAATGGGGGCTGGCCGAACGTTATGCCGATGAAATTGCGGTTGGGTTAGTTGTATTGATTATCGGCTTTGTTCAATTGGTTTTAGGTGAGCTAGTACCTAAACGTATAGGCATGGCGAACCCCGAAGCTATTGCGAAAGTAATGGCTGCACCCATGAACATTTTATCGAAAATCACCTCGCCGTTTATCTGGTTACTTACTAAGTGCAGTGACTTGATTTTTAAGATTCTGGGTATTCAGATGACTGAAAACTCCGTAACAGAAGAAGAAATCAAATCTATGATTCAGGAAGGGGCAACCGGCGGAGCTATCGAAGAAATAGAGCAGGAAATTGTACAGAACGTATTTCATTTGGGCGACAGAAAAATTACAACCCTCATGACAAGCCGGAATGAAATTACTATGCTTGACGTTGACGACTCTGTGCAGGAAAACAAAGCAAAAGTAATGGAGTACAAGCACTCTGTGTATCCGGTTTGCAAAGATGGAGTCGATAATATCATAGGCTTACTTTATATTAAAGACCTGCTAGGAAAAGACCTAGAAATGGAGCTTCAGAATGTAGATGCCTTACTGAAAGAGCCTCTTTTTATTCCTGAAAATAACCATGCGTATCAGGCATTGGAGAAATTCCGCGAGGAACGTATTCATATAGGGATTATTATAGATGAATATGGCAGCGTATTGGGTATTATTACACTGAACGACATACTCGATGCCCTCGTAGGAGACATTTCAGTAGATAATGAATTTAGTTATGAAATTCATGAGCGTGAAGATGGAAGTTTTCTGGTTGATGCCTCTTTACCTTTCGACGATTTTCTGGCGCATTTTGACATCCAGATTAACAACAGAAAAGAATATACCGGCTTTGATACCTTAGGCGGGTTTGCCTTAAATATTCTGAAAGAAATACCCGATACTGGCGATAAATTTGAATGGGGTGACTATGAATTTGAAATCATTGATATGGATAAAAATCGTATCGATAAGATTCTGGTCATGAAAATTCCTCAGGATGAACAATAAAAGTAATTGAACTGGTAATCCCTCCCTATTGTCATGATTAGGAGGGATTACTTATAAAAATACCTACTGATTTTATTTTTTTAACACTCGCACATGAATATGAGGGTATAGCCAGTTTTAAGAAAAAATTATTTTAAACATAGCACTTAATCAATGAATACTTCCCACAAAATTGCTTCGTTTTTATTATCAACTAAAGCTGTAAAATTAAGTCCTGATAAACCTTTTAAATGGAGTTCGGGTTGGAACTCACCTATTTATTGTGACAACCGCGTAACATTATCTTACCCGGAAGCACGCACGTTTATAAAAAAATCGTTGGCGAAGGCCATCAAAAAGCATTTCCCAGAGGCTGAACTTATTGCCGGCGTAGCAACAGCGGGTATTCCACAAGGTGCTTTGGTAGCCGAAGCCTTAAACCTACCCTTTGCGTATGTACGTCCGAAACCAAAAGAACATGGCATGGGGAATCAAATAGAAGGTCGTATTGAAAAAGGACAAAAAGTTGTAGTAATAGAAGATTTAATCTCGACCGGAGGCAGTTCGTTAAAAGCTGTTGATGCACTTCGCGAAGCTGGCATTGAAGTAGTAGGCATGGTAGCGATTTTCACTTATGGTTTTAAAGTGGCCGACAAAAACTTTGCCGATAAAGGGCTAAAACTGGTAACACTAAGTAATTATAACGCCCTGATTGACGAGGCTATTAAGCAGAGTTATATTTCTGTTGAATCGTTGGAGTCTTTAAAAAAATGGAGAAGAAAACCTGAAATTTGGGGCAACTGATAAAACTCTTTCGAGTTACTATATAACACAACACACCCCAAATAGGCCAAACTTGTGTATATTTCGGGGGGTGTTTTGTTTTGTTTATACTAAAACAAAAATATATCGGACTAATTGCAAAGATTAAAACAATTAAAGACGGGTAAAAAACCCTTATATTTCTATTATGGCTGCACACATGAAAAGTTGATGAATTAGTTTATTGGGTAGGTGTTATCCTTTGAAGTTTACTCTCCCAATACCTTAATATTGCTTTCTCAGGTTTTCATCCTTGTAAATTAATAAGAATTCCTTCCTTTTCTCTTTGCCAGATATGCTTCCATCTCAGCAAGGCTTAGGGCATTAAGGGTCATATCGGCCGTTAAACCGCCTTTTCTTGCCACAGCTACACCATAGTGCATATCGTGGTAGCCTTCCATTTCGTGGGCATCAGGATTAATACTGAGCATTACTCCTTTTTCAACAGTGTACTGAATCCATCGCCAGTCTAAATCCAGACGGTATGGGCTGGCATTAATTTCTATTACAACACCGTTTTCGGCACAACAATCAATAACTGCCTTGTAGTCGACCGGATACCCTTGGCGAGACAATAGCAAACGCCCAGTCGGATGACCAAGTATGGTCGTATAAGGATTCTCAATGGCTCTTATGAGCCTTTCGGTGGCGCGTGCCTCATTCATACTCAGGTTTGAATGCACAGATGCCACAATATAATCGAAACTAGCCAGTACTTCGTCGGGGTAATCCAACGAACCATCGCCCAGAATATCTGACTCAATCCCTTTCAAAATTTTAAAGGGTTTCCCACCAGCAGCATTTAGTTTTTTATTGAGTTGTTCTATCTCGGCGTGTTGTTGTTGTACTTTGGTAATAAGCAAGCCTGAGGCGTATTGCGCTGATTGTGAGTGGTCTGCAATGCCCAGATACTCAAAACCTAGTTCCTGACAATAAGTGGCCATTTGCTCGAGCGAATGCCGCCCGTCTGAATATGTAGAATGGTTATGCAAAATTCCTTTCAGGCTTTGCCATGTTACTAAATCTTCGTTCTTATGTTTTTGAATCCAGTCAAACTCAAAATCACCTTCACGCATTTCCGGCACAATGTAAGGAATCCCGTATTTGCTATAAATCTCTTCTTCGCTACTGAGGTTTTCTGCTTTACTGATTTTAAGCAAGGTTTGCCCGTGTTCGTTTTTTCGTTTGAGATGGTTCACATCGGCCGAATAAACAAATTGCTTATGCACAAACTGGCTACTGGCTACCCATTTGAGTTCCAGAACAATTTTGTTGTCGAGGTAACGGCCCCGCCATGTAAAAGGTGATGATGTTTTTACATCTTCCACAAAACTTTCAGGCAAGTTTCTGAAAAAGCCGTCAGGCGTCGGGTCTGTATTGCTTACCAGAAATAAAAGTGAATCAACGATTTCATTTTTACGCCTTACCTGACCCGAAATCTCAACTCGTGTATAATATTTTTTGAGTTCTTCCAGAATTACCTCTGCCAATGCTTGTGCTTTGTCCATGCGTAGCTTTCCGGCCTGACTTTGTACAAAAGCAATTGATTGTAAAATTGATTCCTGTGTTTTACCCCCAAAACCTTTTACTTTAGCTATGGTGCCGTTTTCGCAGGCAATCTGTAAGTCGTTGATATTATCAATACCTAATTCTTTCCAGAGTATTTTTATTTTCTTTACACCAATGCCTTTAATTTTAAACATATCAATTACTCCCTCAGGCGTATTGGCCAGCAATTCCTGTAATTCTTTCAAGGTGCCAGTACTCACAATTTCTACTATTTTTCCTGCCATCATCTTACCTACGCCCTGAATTTGTGTAAGCTGCCCGAAATCTAAAGAAGAAAGTTCTCCCGTATATTTATCCAGATAAAAAACTGCATTGGTATAAGCTCTTATTCTAAATTCGTCTGCATCGTGCAATTCCATTAACTTTGCAGTAATTTCGAGTGTTTCTACTATATAGGAATTAGTAACCATGTGTATATGTTTATTGAAAATATGTCTGACTATTCAAATTCAAAATAAGCAATAAATTATGAGAAAGATACTGTTTTTTGTACTAATTTCTGTAACTGCAATGGCGCAGAATCCGGTGTTAAAAATTACTATCAAAGGTTTTGAGAATAACAAAGGGAACCTCATGCTAGAGGTGCTTACGCCACAAAAAAAGCCTGTTAAACGTCTGGTCTACCCTATTACCAATAAACAAGTATTGATTGAGATTAACGACTTAAATACGGGGCAGTACTCAGTAAGGGTATTTCATGATGAGAATGACAATAAAAAACTGGATACTGGTATGTTTGGAATTCCGAAAGAAGGTTGGGGGATGTCGAATAATGTAAAGGCTGTTTTAGGCCCGCCTGATTTTAATGAGAGTCTATTCTGGCTAAAGGAAGATAAGACGTTGGAAATTATTTTAAAATAAGAACCATTAACAGAATATTTCTTTTCCTGAAGGTATACTATTACTATCAGGAAAAGAAATATTGGTGCTGAAGCAATGCTTTAGACTGCAACAGGGGCTTTGATGGCCGGATATGGGTCGTAATCTTCTAACTTGAAATCTTCATATTTGAAGTCAAAAATACTTTTTATCTCGGGGTTAATCCACATTTTAGGAAGTTTACGGGGTTCTCTTGACAACTGCAATTCTACTTGTTCAAGGTGGTTCAGGTAAATGTGGGTATCGCCGCCTGTCCAGATAAACTCGTAGGGTTCAAGGCCGCATTCCTGCGCAATCATCATAGTTAATAAAGCATAAGAGGCAATGTTGAACGGAACGCCCAGAAACACATCGGCACTACGCTGGTATAACTGGCAAGATAATTTATTATCGGCTACATAGAACTGAAAAAGCGCGTGGCAAGGCATAAGTGCCATTTCAGAAAGCTCACCTACATTCCATGCAGAAACAATAATCCGGCGTGAATCAGGCGATTTCTTCAATGTATTAATTACTTCTTTGAGTTGGTCAATACTACGGCCATCGGGTGTTGCCCAACTGCGCCATTGTTTGCCATATACAGGCCCAAGATTACCCTCGGCATCAGCCCATTCGTCCCAGATTGACACATTATTTTCTTTCAGATAAGCAATGTTGGTTTCTCCTTTAATAAACCATAAAAGCTCATGAATAATAGATTTGGTGTGTACTTTCTTGGTAGTAACAAGCGGGAAGCCATCCTGAAGATTAAACCGCATCTGATAACCAAAAACGCTGATTGTTCCTGTGCCTGTGCGGTCTGTTTTTTGTGTTCCGTTTTCAAGAATATGACGTAGTAGGTCCTGATATTGTTTCATGGGAGGTTTTGCCTATTTAGGATTATTTTGCAAAGGTAGTAAATCTGTTGATAATGGTTAAAGGATATTTTGTTATTACATCCCCGCAAATTTGTAGTGACAAGATGTTATGTTGCCACCACAAATTTTATCTGGGTTTATTAAGCCTTCCAAATCTTTCAGAAAAGTTTTTACAGGAAAGCAATAGGTGCAGCCAAACATGAATCTGGAATATCAAACGATTCAACAAGTGGGACAGCGTCAGTTCTTATCTCCCAACAAAGCTGATTAACCAGTTTTCTGATAGCTTTTGTTTTTACTGGCTCCATGTAGCCTTCTTCCAAATACCAGCCTTTATTTTTTTCTATTTGAGACAAAGCAAATAATTGCTTTAGTTTACCAAGAATCACCTTCACGCTTTCGTCTTCAATAAGGTTTACAGCTGATTGAAACTGCTCAAGCATCAGTCGGTCCAGATAAGCCTGAGCTACGTCGAGCATCTGGTGTTGGGCCACATTAAAAGCATCATAAGCATCAAGCCCACCATCAATAAGTTTTTTCAGACGCTTGGCAGCCGAAGCCAGAATTACTTTCTCGCGGTACTCAAAGGCGTTTTTATGAAAAGTATCATCAAGCAGATGCGCTTCGTCGGTTTTTCGGGTTGCCATCGGGTTTTTCTGCATAATTACGGTCTTGGTTTGTTCGTAGACGTAATTTAGCATACCGAGGCTATCCATTTTTTCAAACGTTTTTCTGAATTCAGCCAGACGGCTTTTTGCTACCAACTGCATTAATACAGTATTGTCGCCTTCAAACGTAGTATAAATTTCTGTATCATTTTTGAGGGCATCAATACGGTTTTCAGACAAATACCCCTTACCTCCGCAGGCTTCGCGGCACTCCTGCAAAATATCACGCGTACTCCAAGTTACATAAGATTTCATGCCCGCAGCTAGAGCCTCAATTTCCTGCATTTCCTCTTCGGTGCGCTGCAAAAACCGATTCGTAAGGTATTGCAAACCAAAGTGCATGGCATAAGTCTTGGCCAATAACGGAATAAGTCGGCGTTGGTGCATACGGTAGTTCAAAATAGGCACCTCCGAGCCACCCTCTGGCCCGAATTGCCGACGTTGGTCGCCATAGGTAATAGCAATGGTAAGCCCCGACTTAGCCGCAGAAAGTGCCGAACGGGGTATTCCGATTCGGCCACCGACCAAAGTACCTAACATGGTAAAAAAGCGGCGGTTATCGCTCGGAATAGGACTTTCAAATTCGCCGGCTTCGTTTACAGAAGCAAAGCGGTCGAGCATATTATCCTTAGGTATCGATACGTTATTAAAAGAAATTTTGCCGTTATCTACTCCGTTAAGCCCCATTTTATGCCCACAATCGCTGATGGTAACACCATTGAGTACATTTCCATTTTTGTCTCGGATAGGCACAACAAAAGCATTTACGCCGTAGTCTTTGCCATCAATTATTAATTTGGCAAAAACCGTTGCCATTTGGCCGTGGCGGGCAGCATTTCCTATATATTCTTTCTGAGCATACAAATGTGGTGTATGAACTGTAAATGTTCTGGTATCGTGGTTATAAGTAGCCGTAGTTTCTATTCCTTTTACGTTCGACCCATGATTGGTTTCAGTCATGGCAAAGCATCCGGGTAGTTTCAACGACCCAATATCTTTCAGGTATTCTTTATAGTGTTTCTCTGTTCCTAAAAACATCACACTCATGCCCCATAACCCAAACTGCACGCCAAATTTTATTACCAGACTCAGGTCATGATAACTCAGCGTTTCCATAATAGCAAAATAATCGGCTATGTTCTCGCCACCGCCATAGGCTTTAGGATAAGCCATATTACCGAAATTTTCGTCAGCCAGTATCTTGCACCACTGATACACTTTTTCACGATAAACCTCAATTTCAGTCGATGTCTCATAGGCAAATTCAGGGCGGCTGATTACACTTTTTACCTTTTTAATGATAGGCGCGTAGGGGCCGTCCAGTATTTCGGTCAGTTTTTGTGTATCAAAACTACTGGCTGTATGATGAACCGACGTAAAGGTATTTCCAAAGGTCTTAAACTGGCTCAAGGCCTCTTCGCCAGAAAGCCCTAGTGTCAATTCAAGATTGCTAAAAACTGGTTCTAAATCAATAATGGTTTTATTGTTTTTTGACAACCACACCGAAATATCAAATATATCTTTTGCTTCTGGCAAAGCCTGTATTGCTTCTTCTATTTCGGTTTTCCATTTAGACAGTTGCTCTCTTGAAGGCGGATTGGCCACATTAATATTGGCCAGTAATTCGCTTTGTTCTTCTTCTGTAAGCCACGGTTGGTTATCTATAAATTCTCTTAAGGCTGTTAGTTCTTTGTAGGTTAGCAGGTCGTCAGACCAAACCAGATAGAAAAGAGGCAGAAATGCCTTCAGTTTTGTTTTCTCCATGAAATTAAATGCTAAGGTTGTGTTAATTGATAATGGTAAATATAGAAAATTAATTATGAAAGCAACGTTATAAGCGGCTGAATATTCTATTAACTCGATTTATTGAATCTAAAAACAAAAAGTGGTCCTCGTGTATATCGGGGACCACTTTACTAATAATAAAAACCAGAAAAAATATCTATATCAGGCAATTTTCGGGTTATATAAGCCCTATTAATGTGCTTTTTTATCACAACACGCTTTACCCTCTTTCTTGCACTCTTCTTTCATTTCTTTGGCACATTCTTTCTCCATAGCCTTATTGCAGCATTTCATTTCCTGTTTTTGTTTCTTTCGTTTGTTTTTACCCCAATCGAAGGCATTAACAGTTGAACCCACAAAAACAGCTAAAAATGCTAAAGCTAGAATACGACGAAACATTGAGGTTTTCATAAATAATGATGATGTTTATAATTAAAAACACGTTTTTACAATGTAATTACAAACACTATGCCAAATGCCTCAGGTAAAAAATGCTCCGCCTATTCAACATTTAGAGAGTATGAATGCGTGATTTCGGCCGAAGGCGACAACTGCGCCGTAGCAGAGCAATATTTTTCCATCGAAAGTTTTATTGCTCTTTCTATTCTTTCAGGGTCAATAGTGCCTTTAAAAGCAAAATGTACATTTATTTTTCTGAATGGCTTCATTTCTGTACCTTCAACCTGCACGCGCTCTCCTTCTACCGTTATTTTCAAATCTTCAATTATCTGACGTTGCTTTTTCAAAACCAGTATCACATCAATGGCTGTGCAACCGCCCAAGCCCATTAATAGTAGTTCCATGGGTCTGGCTCCAAGATTATGCCCGCCTATATCAACGTTGGCATCTATGTGATTAGCAACACCCGATGCACCTTTCGCTTCAAAATGGAAGGCATCGTCAACTCTGACTAATTCGACTTTCATATTTTTTAATTTTGTTGTAATGAACTGGCTAAATTAATTACCAATGGTTTAATAGTAAAAACCATTAAAGCAGTATTTTGTAACCAATGGCAAGTTAATTTAATTTATCAGATAACACCTAATAGTCTGCCTAAAGTTTCCAGAGTAGTCCAATCGTATTATTTAATTGCTAAAGCCATATCCGATTTTTTTGGCTACAACAAAAGGCGTTTTGGCTACACCCATGCAAATCCGTTTCCTGAATTTTGCATCATTAAAAAATCAGACAATGAAAATAGTAGTTACAGGTTCGTTAGGACACATCAGTAAGCCATTAACACAGGCGTTAGTACAAAAAGGGCATTTGGTTACTGTTATCAGTAGCAAACCCGAACGGCAAAAAGAAATTGAATTATTAGGAGCAAAAGCTGCCATCGGGCGAATGGAAGACCCTGCTTTTTTAGCAGAAACTTTTCGAGGTAATGATATTGTGTATGCAATGGAAACACTGGGGCCAAATAGTTTCTTTGACCAAAACCTTGATTTTGTTGCAGCTTTGACCCAAATTGGCAACAGTTATCGGCAAGCCTTGCAGGAATCGGGTGTAAAAAAAGTAATTCATTTGAGCAGCATTGGTGCGCATCTGGAAAGCGGGAACGGAATACTGGCTTTCCATTATGCCGTTGAAAAAAACCTGAATCAGTTGCCGGCCGATGTTTCAATCAAATTTATGCGTCCGGTTGGGTTTTATTACAATATGTATGCGTTTATACCTACCATAAAAACACAGGGGCTTATTATCTCGAACTATGGAGGTGACGAGAAAGAACCGTGGGTAGCACCAGAAGACATTGCTGAGGTAATTGCCGAAGAAATAGAGCAACCTTTCAACGGCCGTGAAATTCGTTACATAGCCAGTGATGAAGTATCACCCAACGAAGTAGCCCAAGCATTAGGCCAAGCCATTGGAAAACCAGAGTTAAAATGGATGGCTGTTTCGGACGAACAGTTTATGAATGGATTAATAGCCATTGGCATGAACCCGCAAACTGCCCGAGGTTATACCGAAATGAACGCAAGCAGGCACAGTGGATTGTATGATGATTATAAGCGAAACAAACCTTTGCTTAGAAAAATTAAATTAAAAGATTTTGCCAGACAATTTGCATTGGCGTATCAACAGGCATAAATTATTTATAAACTTTGGCAAATACAAAAACATACCGAATCAAAACCATAAGCGAATTTCACCAGTTACGGGGTTTACCTAAACCGGAGCATCCGCTTATAAGTGTACTGGATTACAGCCAGATAAAACATTTATCAACGCAGGAAAGCTACAACCTGATTCTGGATTTTTATTCTATCTCATTAAAACGAAATTCTGCTACTAAAATAAGATATGGCCAGCAGGAGTATGATTTCGACGAAGGTGTTATGTTCTTCATGGCTCCCGGTCAGGTATTTGGCATAAGCGTTGATGTCAATGTTATTTCTCAGCGGTCAGGATGGATGTTCCTCATTCATCCTGATTTCCTGTGGAATACGTCTCTGGCAAAAACCATCAAGAATTATGAATATTTTGGCTATTCGGTTCATGAGGCCCTGTTTCTTTCTGAGAAAGAAGAAGCCGTTATGAATAATCTCATCCAGAATATTCAACACGAATACCAATCTAATATCGACAAGTTTAGCCAGCAGATTATCATTTCTCAAATTGAAACCCTTCTGAATTATTCCGAAAGGTTTTATCATCGCCAGTTTATTACCCGTAAGAAAGCAAATCATCAGGTGCTTGACCGTTTGGAAAAACTCCTGAACGATTATTTTGAAAGCGAAGACTTACTAAAAAATGGTCTGCCCACGGTTCAGTTCATTTCTGATACCTTACACATATCGCCCAATTATCTGCGTAGCTTACTTAAGGTATTAACTGGCCAAAGTACTCAACAACATATTCATGACAAACTGATTGAAAAAGCCAAAGAAAAACTATCAACCACCGATTTGTCAGTAAGTGAAATAGCCTACGATTTAGGCTTTGAGCATCCGCAGTCATTCAGTAAATTATTCAAAACCAAAACGAAACTATCTCCCTTAGAATTCAGGCATTCTTTTAACTGATATTAACCAAACATCTGCTTAATTCAACGGTGTATTTTTATGAACAATACTCCGGCAGTTTTTACCAATTCTGGCGGCTAAACTGCAACAATCCAGCTACTTTTTCGTTGTCTGTTTCTCTATTCTTCTGGTTTATTAATTTCAATTTTGAAAGTTTTTTAAGAAATTGCAGTTTCAAACGGCTTTTTAAACCAGCCCTACCCCACTTAAGTGCGCTTACAGAAGCCTTCTTTTGTGGGAAACACACTAGTTTTCTAAAGAAAGAGCAAAAAAAACCACCAAAATGGCGAAATACAATTCATTAAGAGAAATTCAGGAGGCAATCAGCAAACAAGAGACATCTTGCGTAGAATTGGTAAAATACTATTTGCAACGAATTGAGGAAAATAAAAATCTTAATGTTTTTTTGGAAGTATATGCCGACGAAGCTCTGAAGAAAGCAGAAGAGGTTGATGATAAAATTAAAAATAATACTGCCGGTCGGCTGGCGGGTATGGTTATAGGCATCAAAGATGTGCTGGCTTATCAGAATCATGGCTTACAGGCAGCTAGCAAAATATTAGATAAATTCGAGTCACAGTTTACAGCTACGGCTGTGCAAAGAGTAATAGACGAAGATGTAATTATAATAGGCCGCCAGAATTGTGATGAATTTGCCATGGGTTCATCGAATGAAAATTCGGCTTTCGGGCCTGTGCGCAACTATGCCGACCCTACACGCGTACCGGGGGGGTCATCGGGTGCTTCGGCTGTGGCTGTTCAAGCCGATATGTGCTTGGCCTCGTTAGGTTCCGATACCGGTGGTTCGGTTCGCCAGCCTGCTGCTTTTTGTGGTGTTATAGGCGTAAAACCTACTTATTCGCGGGTGTCGCGGTGGGGGCTCATAGCCTACGCTTCCTCATTCGACTGTGTAGGCCCCATTACACGAGACATCGACGATGCAGCCCTGCTACTTGAAATTATTGCCGGTGCTGACGAGTACGACAGCACAGTTTCGACCCTGCCAGTACCTGAGTTTTCTAAAAATCTTGCACCAAAAACACATTATAGGGTTGCTTATATGCGTGAAGCCCTCGAAAGTGAGGGACTCGACGAAGATGTGAAACAACAAACTTTCGAGAAAATAAACTGGCTTAAAAGTCAGGGACACATAGTTGAAGCTGTTGACTACCCATTGCTGAAATATCTACTTCCTACTTATTATATACTTACAACTGCGGAGGCGAGCTCGAATCTTTCCCGTTTTGATGGCGTTCGTTATGGCCACAGAGCCAGCGGAGATAAGATAAAAAATCTTGAGAATTTGTATAAAAAAACCCGTGCTGAAGGCTTCGGTGCCGAAGTCAGAAGGCGCATTATTTTAGGCACTTTTGTATTAAGTGCAGATTATTATGATGCTTATTATACGAAAGCACAGAGGGTTCGTCGTTTAATAAAAGAATCGACAGATAAGATATTATCATCTTATGATTTTTTAATTTCGCCTACTACTCCTACACCACCTTTTAAGATTGGAGAAAAATCGGAGGATCAGTTGCAAATGTTCTTAGCTGATATTTTTACAGTGCAAGCGAACGTGATTGGAAATCCGTGTATTTCGATTCCGAATGGTCAGAGTACCGACGGTTTACCAATCGGAATACAAGTGCTTGGCAAGAATTTTGAAGAAAGTGAACTACTCGCTTTTGCAAAATTATTGCAGTAATAATAAGCCCAAAGGCTATTGAATGATTTACAGATTTGGTTCAAAATGCTTTCTTTTCTTCATTATAGGAAAAGATAAAACATCCATTTTGAAGCAAAAAAATCAAATCAAAATGCTCAAAAAGGTTTTATTATTTTTTCAGAAAAATTTGAAAATATCAAAAAAAACTTACAATTACTTGACAAACAAGAGGTTATGGTTTACTTTTGGAAAAGATTGCTTTCCTACATCCATAACAAAAGCTAAGGTTTCTTAGTAAAAGAGATTTTAATTATGACATTATTGAAGAAGTTTCTCGTCCTATCGAGCCTAATTGGTTGTGCCAGTTTTGCCTCGCAAGCCCAGTCCGTAATCCCTCAAGAAGCTATCACAGTTTCATCGGAAGACACTCTCGCTGAAAAACTTCCCGCAGTTGAAGCCTTCATTCCTTCAGCAGATATCAGCAGAGTACGCGAAGGTTTTCAGAAAATGCAAAAAACCATTCCTTTAGAGTACAATGCCACGGTACACAGTTTTGTAGATTATTTCATCTACAAAAAACCGAGCTTTACCAAGCGTATGCTTGAAAGGAAAAATTTTTATTTCCCGATTTTCGAGAAATACCTGGCCAAGTACGAAATGCCTGACGAACTAAAGTATCTATCACTAATTGAGTCAGGGCTTAATCCTAAAGCCATTTCAAGAGCAAAAGCCGTAGGTCTGTGGCAATTTATGAAACCCACCGGAAAAGAACATGGTTTACGCATCGACGAATATGTTGATGAAAGAATGGACATTGAGAAGTCTACGGATGCTGCTTGTCGGTATTTCAGACAATTATACCGCATATTTGGCGACTGGGAACTAGTTCTGGCTTCTTATAACACTGGGCCGGGTAATTTAAGAAGAGCGATTCGCCGTGCCGGAAATATTACTAACTATTGGCAGCTTCACCCTTATTTACATAAAGATACCCGTACTTACGTACCACAATTTACGGCCATCATGTATATGATGCACCATGCCGATGAATATGGAATTGCTGCGGAAGACTCATTAACACTTACTCCCAGAGAGTTCCAGACTGTAACCATCGATGGATATGTGGATGTAGAGGCTTTCTGTAATGCCAGTGGTATTAGTATTGATGATATTCAATTATTGAATCCGCAATTACTCAAAGGCTATGTGCCTGCTTGGAACCGTGGGTTAGAACTTAGAATCCCCGCCGAAAGTTTAGCTTTTTTTGAAGCAAATCGCCAGATGATTCTCGATTCGGCTGCTAAAGACCACGGGCCAGCTATGCTTGCCAGTAATGAACCGGGGGTAATTGTTATCGGAGGCAAACAGCCCTCTATCAATGATGATGGAGAGGGTGACGAGAAAGAAAGTTATGAAAAACCTGTGCGTGTTGACGACGAAGTTAAAAAAATAAGGAAAGTCAAGAAAAGAGTTTATACCGTTAGACGGGGCGATATACTTAATAAAATTGCTGATAAGTTTGATGTAGATGTGTATGACATCAAAGTCTGGAACAAAATGAAATCTTCGAAAATTATGGTTGGCCAAAAACTGGTGATACTCGATGATGACAACGAAGAAGTAGCAGAAGTAGAACGCACCATTAAAGATGAAAGAAAATCGAGGAAAGAAATTGAGCGTACAAAACCTAAATACCATGTAGTTCAGAAGGGAGATACGCTATGGAAAATATCTCAACGCTATGGTGGGATTTCTATCGAAAAACTTAAAAAAATGAATGGCTTACGCTCAAATAGCGTAAAAACAGGCCAGAAACTAAAAATTAGCTAATAATATAGGTTTACAATAATTTAAAAGAAACGGTATTGGGCGCACCCAATACCGTTTCTTTTTTTAGAGTTTTTTGTTAAAATCCGTCATGACCGCGCCTGTACTTGAAATCAAAAAAGACAACGTTGATGACAGGATAGTAGCAGAGTAAAATTACTTCATAAGGAAAGAAGCTATCACGCTTTCAATTCTACGTATCGGCACTAGAAAAGGTTTGTCAGTAATAGTTACTTCTATTTTTGACTCTGGGTCATCAGGTTTAGACAAAACCAAATAACTGCCTTTTACATCGCCAATGGGTGTATCAATACTAAAGATACCTTTTGTGCTATCTCCGTTGAATACGCCGCCTTTCTCTGTGATGGCACTTGTTGCACTAATTACAAACTGATTAGAAGTGCCCGGATAATCAATATTAAATGATGAGGCCATAGTTTGATTGGGGTTTTAGTCCACCAAAAGCAGTGGAAATTATGAATAAAAATGGCAGGCATCGCTTTACTTTATACAACTGCATAAGTGCTCCGAGCCGTTCAGAACGGAGCCAGTTTGAGTAAAGGAAAGCAAGCCTGCTTAATTTCTTATAATTACCTCTATAACAATTTTACCAAGTCATTTAATTTCAATAACGCCTCGATTGGAGACAAAGTATTGACATCAATTGCTTTTAATTTATTTTTGAGTTCCTCCAGTTTGGGGTCCTGAGGCTCGAAAAAGCTCAATTGAATATTATTTTTTGGAGCTTGCTGAATCTTTTCTTTATTGTCTTCCTTGATGTGGTCCTGTTCCAGATGATGCAGGATTTCGTTGGCTCTCAACACCACCGACTGGGGCATTCCGGCCATTTGCGCCACATGGATACCAAAGCTGTGTTCGCTCCCTCCTTCTTTTAATTTCCTTAAAAATACCATTTTTTTGTCTACTTCTTTCACAGCTACGTTAAAATTTTTAATTCGGGGGAAATCTTCAGCCAGCTGATTCAGCTCATGATAGTGTGTAGCAAAGAGTGTCCAGGGTTTATTTTTCGGATGGTTATGCAAGTATTCGGCAATACTCCAGGCAATACTAACACCGTCATAAGTACTTGTTCCACGGCCAATTTCATCCATTATTATCAGGCTTCTATCACTCAGGTTATTCAGGATACTGGCTGTTTCTGTCATTTCAACCATAAAGGTAGACTCCCCACGAGATAGGTTGTCGCTAGCACCTACTCTTGTAAATATTTTATCAACAAGCCCTAGTTCTGCACTCTGAGCGGGTACAAACGAACCTACCTGAGCCATTAATACTATGAGGGCTGTTTGGCGCAACAAGGCTGATTTTCCTGCCATGTTTGGGCCAGTAATGATAATTATCTGCTGCGACTGGTCGTCCAGAAACAAGTCATTAGGCACGTAGCTTTCGCCCAACGGTAGTTGTTGCTCTATTACCGCATGGCGGCCTTCTTTTATATTAATTACTTTATTATCAACAATCTGTGGTTTACAGTAGTTGTTTTTTCGGGCTATTGTTGCAAAAGAAGCAAGCGCATCAAGTACCGAAATGATTCTTGCATTTTGTTGAATCTGGCCTACAAACTCACCAGCGGCTAGGACCAAATCGCTGAACATTCGTTGTTCTATTTCAAAAATCTTGGTTTCAGCCGTCAGGATTTTATCCTCATAAATCTTTAATTCTTCCGTAATATACCTTTCGGCATTTACGAGAGTTTGCTTGCGAATCCAGTCGCTGGGTACTTTACTTTTGTGCGCATTTGACACCTCAAGGTAATACCCAAATACCTTATTGTAAGAGATTTTAAGCGAAGGTATTCCCGTACGTTGCGACTCGCGATTCTGGATTTCAATCAGAAAATCCTTTCCAGAAAAAGCAATCTTGTGAAGCTCGTCAAGCTCGGCATCAACGCCTGACTTTATCATGTTTCCCTGATTTATCACAACTGGCGGTTCATCCCGAAGTTCGCGCTCTATTTTATTGATCAGATAGTCACAATCTGTAAGCTGGTTTACATATTTCTGTAAAATTGGAAATTGCTTACCTCCTAGCTCGAGTAGTTTCTTGATAGGTATTATCTGGCTCAAAGCTCTTTTAAGTTGAACCATCTCGCGCGGGTTAATTCTTCTGACAGCCACCTTTGAGATAAGCCTTTCCAAATCACCGATAGGTTTGAGTAATAGCCCGAGGTTTTCGGCTATTTCATCATTTTTCACAAAGAAATCAACTGTATCGAGGCGTTCCTGAATGAGCGTTTTTTCTTTTAATGGCAAAACGAGCCATTTTCTTAGCAGGCGCGCACCCATTGGTGTAACGGTCTGGTCAAGAACCTGAATAAGCGGAACCCCACCTTCATGCTGAGCAAAAACCAACTCCAGATTACGAATCGTAAATCGGTCGAGCCATACGTATTTATCTTCATCGAGGCGTGTCAGGCGCGAAATATGCCCTACTTCTTTATGCTCGGTATCAGATAAATACCTTAATATAACCCCCGCGGCTATAATTCCTTCTGTCAGGTTTTCAACCCCGAACCCTTTCAGAGAAGCTGTTCTGAAATGAGTTGTCAGGAGTGTATAGGCAAAATCATATTTATAGGCCCAATCTTCAAAGGTAAACTCATTGAATTTGTCACCAAATAATGTATGAAATTCAGTACGATATTTTTTACAGTAAAGCACTTCTGACGGTGCAAAACTCTGGAGCAATTTATCAATATAAGCAGTATTTCCTTCGGTTGTGAGGAACTCACCAGTCGACACATCCAGAAAAGCTACTCCGAAATAATCAGGTTTGCTAAAATGAATCGAAGCCAGATAATTGTTCTGTTTGGTGTTAAGCACGTTATCGTTGAACGATACTCCGGGGGTAACCAGTTCGGTTACGCCACGTTTTACGATACCTTTAGCGGTGGCGGGGTCTTCAAGCTGGTCACAAATAGCTACGCGCTCTCCTGCTCTTACAAGTTTAGGCAAATAACTATCCAGCGAATGATGCGGGAATCCCGCTAGTTCTTCCTGCGCGCCGCCATTGTTACGGCGTGTTAATACAATACCAAGAATTTTTGAGGCACGAATGGCATCTTCGCCAAAAGTTTCATAAAAATCTCCTACCCTGAACAAAAGCATTGCTCCGGGATACTTAGCCTTAATCTGGTTATATTGGCGGTTGAGAGGAGTCTCTTTTACTTGCTTGATTAATTCTTCTTTAGACGGACGTGCCACTTTAAACGTAATTTATTTCCTAAATCACCAAAGTTACACATTTTTATTGAGGGAAGCCAAGAGAGGAACCAACAAATTAGTATTTACAAAGTAAGCGTAGTCCATTGCCTAAACCCTTCTCCTCTGTGTAAACTGCTAGTTATTAGAGGAAAAGGGATAGGAATAGGATTGATTGAAAGGATACAATTATTTAATAAATACGATTACCATGCTTATGCTCTCAAGGCATATTTATTAATTTTCTGGAATAACTCTTTCGGGTTGAAAGGTTTGGTTACGAAGCCATTCATACCAACCTGATAGACTCTATCCTGAGTATTAAGCACAGAGGCCGTAAGGGCAATAATAGGTGTTTTTTTGTCGAATTTTCTTATATTTTCAGTAGCTGTATAACCATCCATTTCGGGCATTAAAAGGTCCATTAAAACTATTTGATAATCATTTTTAGCCAGCTTTTCAACGGCTACACGGCCATTGGGGGCTGTATCGTAGTGCATACCCCATTTTTCCAGAAATCTGGTTGCAATTTTTACATTAATAGGGTAATCTTCTACAAGTAGCACCTTCGTACCTTTCAGGATGTGTTCGTCAAGCACTTCTTCAGTACCACAAACTTTGTTTTTCTGCGTTGCAGTTTTCAGTTTAATACTAAAATAGAAATTCGACCCTTTACCTATTTCGCTGTCTACATTGATTTTACTACCATGTAGTTCAAGCAGTTTTTTGGTGATGCCTAAACCTAGGCCAGTTCCACCAAAACGGCGGCTGATGTGTTTATCGGCCTGTGTAAACTTCTCAAATATCGACGAAAGGTTCTCCTTCGCAATACCAATGCCTGTGTCTTTCACAGATACATCAATGGTTACTTCTTGGTCGGTATAACTATTCAGAAACAATTCAATAGTTATGCTGCCTTCGTCGGTAAACTTCACTGCATTGTTCACAAGGTTATTCAGAATCTGACTCAACCTGAGGGGGTCACCAATCAGTTGTTCAGGAATATCCTCATCATAATTCAGATGAATTTCTATTTCTTTTGAAGCGGCATGCACCTGAATCGATTTCTTGATGTTGGTTACCAAATCTTTGATATTAAAATCAATACTTTCGAGTTCAACTTTGCCTGCTTCAATTTTATTAAAATCAAGAATATCATTAATGAGTACATAAAGATTTTCAGTAGAAAACTGTAAAATCTTGAAATTCTCAGCCATTTCGGGGCTATGATTTTCTTGTTGCATTAGGTAAGTCATGGCTACAATTCCGTTGAGAGGTGTCCTGATTTCATGGCTCATCATTGAAAGGAACTCAGTTTTGGCATTAGAAGCCCTAATAGCTTCTTCTTTTGCTTTTCTTAACTGAATTTCGATTCCCTGCTGATAAATCAGTAACTTCTTGATAAATACTGCCAGCTCGAACAGGTTGTCTTCGTCGAAGTCGGGTAACCTGTAATTTTTTGGCAAATCAAGTTTACTAATCCCCTCGATTAGCTTGTGAACAGATTCTCGTCTCTGTTCAATTTCTTCTTGCAATTTTCGGTTGATTTCTGCATATTTTCTTTCACTAGGGCGAACTAAGGCTTTTAGCTGTTCTTTTTCATTTTCAAAGGTGAAACATAGTTCATTGACCGACTTCAGGAAGCCTGACATGAATTTTTGTTTTACATAGTTAGGAGGTAAATGCTTATTAATCAACTCAGTCAGCAATTGATGGTAACTTTCGGCATCCATAACATTTTTCATACTCTTCAGTAATAAAGAATTTAAGTTATAATTACTGTAAAGAATAATAATACATACGTATCATTATTGCTTCATTGAATGAAAGCACTTTAAAGGAATGGGTTGGTCTTATAATTTACCTTAATCAAAATAGGATGGCCGTTTTATAAAATTCAATTGGAAGCAACAGAAGTAGAATATTATTGAGCTTATTACACCAGGTAATGCCTTATTAAATAATTAATGAGTCTGCATTTAAGTAAATTAAATACAGATTTGCCGGCTTTTAATAAAATACTACAAGGGTAAAATAATTTTTTACTTTTGGTAACTTCTAAATGAATGGCTGTGTGGTACTCTTTTCAGATTGGCATGGTCTTTGTCATTCTAAATCTGACGCCAGAACCGTAGTGTCAATCGGGTAATTTCATCGTGTATTAATTATACTTTGCTTAAAATTCTGTAAAAAGGCTCTTTTACAGTGTTTTTCAGCAGTTATGTTCTATTAATAGGACAAATACTATACCGTTTTTTCTGATTAAACGGTAGATTTTTTTTATTCAATCCTATTTTTATTTTTTCTTTATTTTTAGCTCTCCATTAGCAGATATATAAGCCTGTTTTTATCATAAAACCAAATTCCCGCCAACTCGGTCTACTTTCTTTTATGCTGTATTTTTGCTTGATTCATTTTCTTTTCCTGAGCATTTATCAATGGGTCTTCTACCGAAATCATCATTTGCCACTATTGAAACAATAGATTTAGAGGTGTTGCCTGTTGAGTTTTAGTAAAGCACCTTACTTTATTTATAAAATAATATCTAATTTGGTGGCATTAAACTAACAAGTATATGCTTACAAACGTTGAACATATTGGCATTGCCGTAAAGGATATAACAGCCTCTAATGAATTATTCAGTAAACTACTGAATGTAGCGCCATACAAATCGGAACAAGTAGAGAGCGAAGGAGTAACAACTTCATTTTTTAAGGTAAATGCTACCAAAATTGAATTACTTGAGGCCACTAGCCCCGATAGTGCCATTGCTCGGTTTATTGAAAAGAAAGGCGAAGGAATACATCATATTGCGTTTGAGGTAGAGGATATTTACGCAGAAATGAAACGACTGGAAAGCGAAGGGTTTATTTTGTTAAACACAGAACCCAAAATAGGGGCCGACAACAAACTCGTGTGTTTCTTGCATCCTAAAAGCAGTAACGGCGTTTTGGTTGAGCTGTGTCAGGAAAGAAAGATTTAATGAACGATACACTATGCAAAAAACAAGGAGTTTCTTCAGATTTTGCCTGATGAAACTCCTTGTACTTTTATTTGTATAAAACTATTTTCTGATAATAGCACCTAACTCTTTTTCGTAAGAGGCTATTAATCTTTGCATAGTTTTGTCGATTGTTTCGTCGGTCAGTGTTTTTTCTTTATCAAGAAGAATATAACTCACTGAATATGATTTTTTACCCTCGCCCAGCTTTTCGCCTTCATATACATCAAACACATTTACTGCCTTTAACAGGTTTCGTTCTGTACGATACGCCAAAGCCTGAATCTGTTCAAAAGTAACTGTCGAATCAATAACAACTGATAAATCGCGGCGTACTTCTGGAAATTTCGGAATCTCTACATATTCTACTTTCTCTGAGTATTGTTTCAGTAGAAAATCCCAATCAAAATCAGCATAAAAAACGGCTTGCTTTACATCGGCCAGTTTGGCTAATTGTGGTTTTACTAAGCCGAGACTTACCAAAGGCTTTTTATTAAGCACATACGTAAGCCCATACTGAAATACTTCTGCGTTGGCATCCTGCGTATCAAACTTTGACACCTTCATGGCTTTCAATACTTTTTGTACAGCAAGTGCCAAATCATAAAAAGTAACCAGCGTGCTGGCTGCCGACCATGTTTCGTTTTGCTGGTTACCCGTAAGCCACAAAGCCAGATGTTTACTTTCTTTATATTTTTTCTCTTGGCCTTGTTCTTCTTTGGTAAAGTAAGCACGGCCAAATTCAAATAATTTCAGGTCTTTCTGGCGACGGTTCACGTTGTATGCAACCGACTCCATTCCTGTTAATAAAAGGCTTTGGCGCATGACTGACAACTCTTCGCTCAATGGGTTCAGCAAAGGCACCTCCCCTCCTTTTGCAATACTCTTAAGGGCTGCATTGTAAGCCGGCTTGGTAATAGAAAGCGTCTGAATTTCGTTGAATCCGTTCGCTGCCAGCAATTCAATTAACCTCATTTGTAGTTTGTCAGCATCTTTATCAGGGAAACTCGCCAGAAAATCGGCTTGCAAGTGTTCCGAAAGCTCGATATTATCAAAACCGTATATTCTTAGAATCTCTTCAATTACATCGGCTTCTCGTGTTACATCTACTCTATACGGAGGCACACTCACTTTCATTTCATACGCATCGTCGCTTATTACTTTTATATCAAGGCTTTCGAGAATACGATGAATGAGTTCATCTTCCAGATTTTTACCAATCAGGCGATTAATATTTTTATGCTTGACAATAATTTCGGCATTCGGGATAGGCGACGGATAATTATCAATTACGCCATCCAGTATTTCTCCTCCGGCCAATTCCTGAATCAATAAAGCCGCCAGCCTGATAGCATAAGGAGGCATATTAGGGTCTGTACCGCGTTCGTATCTGAAAGAAGCATCCGTTTTTAATCCGTGGAAAGTAGCCGTACGGCGCACCCACACAGGGCTGAAATAAGCTACTTCCAGAAATACTCTCGTGGTACTGGTCTTAATGCCTGATTTCTGCCCACCAAATACGCCAGCAATTGCCATTGGTTCTTCCAGATTACAAACCATCAGGTCGTTGCCCGAAAGGGTTCTTTCTGTGCCATCAAGCGTAATAAACTTTGTACCTTTTTCAGGTACACGCACAACAATTTTTTCACCCTTGATTTCGTCGGCATCAAAGGCGTGCATAGGCTGCCCTAAAGTATGACATATATAGTTAGTAATATCAACTATATTATTGATAGGGTTCAGACCTATTGCCTGCAAGGATTTTTTTAACCAGTCGGGCGATTCCTGAACTTTTACCCCTTGTATTTCCAGACCACAGAAACGTGGGCAGGCTTCGGTGTTTTCAAGAACTACCTCAAAAGAAGTTTTTTGGGTAGAAGGAGCAAATTTCTCAACCGAAGGCAAAGTAATTTCACGCCCCAGAACAGCCTTCAGGTCTCTTGCCACACCAAAATGAGAAGCAGCGTCGGCACGGTTAGGCGTAAGCCCTATTTCAATCTGGAAATCAGGCTCCAGACTAAAATATCTGGCGGCTGGTGTGCCGTTAGGCAAGTCGGTGTCTAAAACCAGAATTCCCTCGTGTGAGGTACCTATGCCAATTTCGTCTTCGGCACAAATCATGCCTTCAGACGGATGCCCGTATACTTTACGTTTTTCGATAACAAATGATTTTCCGTCGGCAAAATAAATGGTAGTGCCCAGCGTAGCCACAACCACTTTTTGCCCAGCTCGTACATTGGAAGCACCACAAACTATGCTTGAGGGGGTTTCGGCACCAATATCAACGGTTGTCAGGCTTAATTGTTTTTCTTTTACTGTAAAGGGCTCACAAGTAAGTACCTCTCCTATCACAAATCCTTTTAACCCACCTTTTACTGATTCTATCTCTTCAATGCCTTCTACTTCCAAACCTGTGCCGGTCAGCAATTTTCCGATTTCCTCTGGCGACTCCTTAATTTCTATCAGACTCTTTAACCAATTGTACGAAATTTTCATGCAAAAAATAATTCTTAGTGAACAGACCACACTTTGGGTGGGTCTTAAAAAACTTTCGCAAAGATAGAAATTTAAGCGTAAAAAGTATTTACAGATGAATAAAATCGCCTGTATTATGGTTAGTATACATCTTACAAAGTTCTAGCTCTATTTTCTGCATTGTTTCTTTTGTATTAGCCACACAAAATTAGCCTTGTGTTTAATGATGTTTATGACCTCAGACAACCAAAGGCTCAGGGCAAAAAAACATTTTGTATCCTTTTGATAAGTTTACTTTAGGTAAAAGTACCTTGGCATTTAGTTTGTACATAGTAAATCTGTGTAATACAGCCTGCTTTTTATCTCGTGCCATTCTATTGTTAAAAACGGAAAACAGAAAAATGTATCCGTTTGGTAAGATTATTCCCTAAATGCCCTACTTGGCATAAGTTTGGCAATAGGGTATTACGTTAGTATTCAGTGAATATCCAGAGATTAAACTCAATTATACAATGGCTTTGAGAACTTATAATAAATCTGCTAGAAACCTTTTTTTAGGCTTGTCTTTATTAGCTGCACAAGTTACATTCGGACAAACTGAAAAAAAATCTCTTCCTTCTGACGTTAGTTTTACTGACTTCCAGTCTGGCCTTGTAAGAGTTGAAAAAGATAACAAAGTAGGGTTCCTTGATAAACAAGGCAAGGAAGTAGCACCCATGCAATACGAAAACGCTTATGACATGAGCGAAGATATGGCGGCTATCCGTAAGGATGGGAAATGGGGTTACATGAACAAACAAGGTAAAGAAGTTATTCCATTTCAATACGATGAAGTACAAAATTTTTCGGGTTCGGTAGCCGCTGTTAAATTAGGTGAAAAATGGGGCTTTATTGATAAAAAAGGGAAAAAGAAAGTTGACTTCGATTATGACAAAGTGTTAAGTTTCAAAGAAAACCTGGCCTTTGTGAAAAAAGATGGAAAATGGGGTTTGATTGATTTAAAAAATAACTTCATAGTAAAACCTCAGTTTGATAAAGTTGAAAGTTTTTCAGAAGGGCTTGCTTGTGTTGCAGTAGCAGGTAAATACGGTTTTATTGATACAAAAGGCAAAGAAGTGATTCCGATGGTTTATAAAGGAGCCAAGAGTTTTGTTGAGGGAAGGGCCGCTGTAAAAAATGAAGCTAAAAAATGGGGTTACATCGATGCTAATAATACGATGCAGGTAGCAGCCTTGTACGACGAAGCCGATAATTTCTCAGA
This sequence comes from Emticicia sp. 17c, assembly GCF_037153985.1. Lineage (NCBI taxonomy): Bacteria > Pseudomonadati > Bacteroidota > Cytophagia > Cytophagales > Leadbetterellaceae > Emticicia > Emticicia sp. 17c. The sequence continues at coordinate 21,502 of NZ_JBBAYI010000010.1, read as the reverse complement.
AGGACTGGCCGTAGTGCGTAATAAAGACAAATGGAAAGTAATTGGCAAAACAGGCGAAGATTTGGTAGCAAATACTTATGATTTTATTCAGGGTGTTTCAGAAGGGATGATTATTGTGTATGCCAACAAAAAATTTGGTGTAATCGACAAAACAGGTAAAGAAATTGTTCCTTTGAAATATGACAATATCTGGGGATATTCAGAAGGATATGCAAGAGCTATTAATAACGGTAAATATGGGTATTTGGATAAAAACGGTCAGGAGATAATTCCACTGATTTATGACGACGCTTACAATTTCTCAGAAGGAATGGCGCGTATCAGTCTTTTTGGTAGAAATGGTTTTATCAATAAAAACGGCCGAGAAGTATTTCCTGATAACCAATTTGGAAAAGGTATATTGTCAAGTATTGATGATTAAATTGAGTTTTAGGTTTTGTTTTAGTGAGCGAAGTATTTCTTAATGCTTCGCTTTTTTGTTTCTTTGCCGTCCGGCCCCCTTCTTTACTTGTTGCTCGATTTAACTCTTTCCTGTTATACCGCTGTTCTTATCTGATTAGCAAAATAGATTTTTTTCTCTTAAAAGTCTGTTTGCTTTTTTATTTTCTTTCTTGATTAACTTAATACTCTCTTTAGTTTTTACCACTTTTGTTTCTTCTTTAGAAGCTTGTTTGTTGGTATCATCATTGGCAAAAGCAGCAGTAGTTGATAAAACTGATACAAGAGCGATTGTGATAAACTTTTTCATGAGAGTAGAATTTTTAATTCAATTATTTTTCCTTTTTGTTTGATGCTACAAAGTTATATCAGCCAGACGAATTTGAATCTGATTTTCGACGAATTGCCAGAAATAAAGTTTTTTTGGAATAATTTTATAGATAAACGGCTTAAGAAAACAGACAAGTGGTAGCTTATTACAGATAAATGGATGATTATTTTCGGTAAGTGGTAAGATATACAGGTAAAGTGGTAGATTTTATCGGTAAATGGCAGAAAAAGGGGGCTAAATGGCACCAAATTCCGGTAAGTGGTAGAAAAACGAGCTAACATGGCAGGCTATTCCGATAAGTGGTAAAAAAAACAAGTACTTTGGTAATTTATGTGCTTAACTATGCCAATATTTATCAACACTTACACGCTACTTTCTGGGAGTATATGCCTCCGTTAAATAACTTGTATTTTCATGAGGCACGCATAAGTATTGCAGCTTTACTGATTTTATAAAGCAAAAGTTTTTACTAATTTCATGGCTGATTTTCATCTCTATCTCCTTAACAAAACTATGAACCGCAGAGATTTTTTAGGTGCCTCAACAGGTAGCGGCATTATGCTTAATGCTATTCAGACAGTTGCAGAAAAAAAACAGTTTAGTCCGAAGTCAAGCGCAGCGTTAAAATTAAAGGTACTAGCTACAAACTGGGGGTTTGCCGGAAATACCGACGCATTTTGTGCTGCGGCTAAAAAAGAAGGATATGATGGCATTGAAGTATGGTGGCCTAACGAAAAAAAAGACCAACAGGAGTTATTCACAGCCTTAGATAAACATCAGTTAGAAGTTGGCTTTTTATGCGGTGGTTATCAGAAAGACGCGAAAGAACACCTTGATACTTTCAAGAAAGCTCTTCATGCTGCCATCATGTCTGCGCATAAACCTCTTTATATTAATTGCCACAGCGGGCGCGATTACTTCACTTACGACCAAAACAAACTCTTTATTGATGCAACTACCGAAGCATCACAGAAAAGCGGCATTAAAGTATTACATGAAACCCACCGCGGCCGGATGCTTTTTGCAGCCCATATTGCTCATAATTTTATTGAGAAAAACCCATCATTACGGCTAACGCTGGACATCTCACATTGGTGCAATGTGCATGAGTCTTTGTTAGAAGACCAAACAGAAGCTGTGCAGGCAGCCTTGCAAAGAGTAGACCATATTCACTCAAGAATTGGGCATCAGGAAGGGCCGCAGGTAAACGACCCACGCGCACCTGAGTGGGAAAACGTAGTAAAAGCGCATCTGGCATGGTGGGACAAAGTGGCAGAATATAAGGTAAAAAGTGGCGATACCCTTACTATATTAACCGAATTTGGCCCACCTAATTATTTGCCCACACTGCCCTATACCAAACAACCTTTGGCCGACCAGTGGGGAATAAACGTATATATGATGCAATTATTGAGGAACAGGTATCTGAAACAATAAAGTCAGGCCAGTATCATATCTGCCCCTTTCTCTGCAATCATATAGACGGGGGCATTTGTATTGCCTGAAACAATTGTTGGCATAATTGAGGCATCAATTACACGCAAACCTTCAATATTTTTGACTCTTAGTTGTGCATCTACCACAGCCATACTATCATTACCCATTTTACAGGTACCTACCGGATGATACACCGTTTCGACCTGCTTTTTTATATGAAGAATAATGGCTTCGTCTGAACTCAGGTCAGGTGGAGTCAATAACGATTTTCTGTAAGGGTCAAACGGTTCCGACTGTATTACTTCTATTGCTTTTTTGGTTGCTTTTAAAAGTGTAATCAAGTCTTGCTCTTTCGACAAAAAATTAGGTTGAATCAATGGGGCATCTGTGGGGTCAGAGCTTTTCAGGGTAACATATCCCCTACTCTCGGGGCGCAAAAGCGTAGGTAAAATAATGAATCCGTCTGTAAGCGGAAAGGTATTAATATCATACATATTCACCGAGTAGTCGTTACCAATATGCAAAGAAGCATAATGAAACTGATAATTTACTCTGTCTGGGCTATCGTCGGTCATACCAAAAGCCGTAGCCTCGAGTGGGCCAATAGTTAAAACCCCTTTCTTACTAAATAAGTACTGCCCTAACGCCTTTAACTGGTTCCATTTGGTTAAGTGATGGTTTTGCCCTTCTTGCTGGTACGACAAAGCACTTACTCCCATAAACAGGTGGTCTTGCAGATTTTTACCTACTCCGGGCAAATGTTGCTTACAGGTTATATTTAATTGCTTAAGTTCATCTTTATCGCCAATACCTGAGAGCATCAGCAATTGTGGTGACTGAAACGACCCTGCTGAGAGAATTACTTCTTTACTGGCTTTTATTTGTTGGGCCGTATTTTTACCCGTTAGTACCTCTACTCCTACGGCCTTATCTTTTTCAATTAATAGTTGCTTAACCAATGTGTGTGTCAACACTTTTAGGTTTGGTCTTTTTAAAGCTGGTTTCAAAAAAGCCGTAGCTGCGCTATGCCTTTTGGCATCTTTAATAGTAAATTGTAACAATGAAACACCCTCTTGTTGCGCTCCATTATAATCCTGATTATCGGCGAATCCGTTCTTGATGCAGGCTTTCACGAAGGCATCAGAAAAAGGTGTTTTAAAATGCTTGGCAAACGTAACATTCAGTAAACCTTTTTGACCGTGAAACTCATTATGAATCTGCTCATTATACTCTGACTTTTTGAAATAAGGTAAAATATCCTGATAAGCCCAGCCATCATTTCCTGCTTTTGCCCAATCATTATAATCTTCTTTATTACCACGAACATAGGCCATGGCGTTAGTTGAGCTACTTCCTCCTAAAGTTTTACCTCTTGGCAGGTAAATCCGCCGGTTCAGAACATGTTCTTGAGGTTCAGTAAAAAAACCCCAGTCAACCTCACTTCTGTGTAGTTTGGCGTATCCGGCCGGAATATGGATTTCCATTTTTTTATCTGGCCCGCCTGCTTCTATCAGCAATACCTGATTGGCCGGATTTTCTGATAAGCGGTTAGCAAGAACGCAGCCCGCCGAGCCAGCACCAATTATGATGTAGTCGTAAGTCATTGGGTTAAATATGTTTAGGTATTTTTTCAGGGAACAGCTAACCAAAGCAGCAATTTGTACTCCAATAAAAATCACTACTGGTGTTAGCTGTTTTCTTCCACTAATATCATCTAAATTATACTGACAAACAAACCATTTTTTACATTACAATTAATTGCAGATAATTACGGACTCAGGCGTTCTATCTTCCATGTATTGCCGTTTTTTGTAAACAGGATACGGTCATGTAAACGGCTTGGTCTTCCCTGCCAGAACTCAACTTTTTCAGGTATAAGTCTGTACCCTCCCCAGTAAGGTGGCCGAGGGATAGTTTTATCAGCATAATATTTTTCAAGCTCTTGCTGTCTGTTTTCAAGCTCGGCCTTACTAATAACACTCGACTGCCTCGAAACCCATGCTCCTATCTGGCTACCTCTTGGCCTTACCTGAAAGTATTCATCCGATTCTTCGGAAGAAGTTTTTACAATTTCCCCTTCAATTCTTACTTGCCGTTCTAAATCACCCCAGAAGAAGGTCAGAGAAGCAAAGGGGACTTCTGCTATTTGTTTGCCTTTATTACTTTCATAATTAGTATAAAAAACAAAACCATTTTCGTCAAATCCTTTCAATAATACAATTCTGCCATGTGGCTTTCCGTTAGATATAGTAGCCAGGTGCATAGCATTAGGCTCAAGAATCTGAGCCTCAAGGGCCTCGTTAAACCACTTTTCAAATTGTTTAAAAGGATTTTCTGAAACATTTTCTTCAACTAATTCGTTGAGTAAATAATTAAGCCGGAGCGATGCCAGGTCTGTTTTTTTATTCATTTTTTGCAACGTTTTAGGTCTTTTTTACGTATATTATTATATAGAACGTTATTATATTTCAAAACCTTAGTGGATTGAATGCCAAATGTATTTGTATATTTATTACATTTGCAAATCTAATGAAAACATCCACGATACGCGAACAGTAATATTGACAAATGACGAATAAAGAATTAGATTTTATTGAACCCGTTACCGATGCTGCGAAAGCGAAGGATTCGTCTGTACCTGAAGCAGAGGCTTTGGCCAATACTAAAGTAGACTCTAAAGAAATTATGAACGAACTGAATGATTCCTCGGCTGATGAAATCACACAAGATGTGAAGGATGAAGCAACTGTTACTGAAAGTAGCGTAGAAACCTCTGATGCTGCCGCATCGGAACAACCCGAAGCTGTTACGACTGAAAATGAAACTTCGAAGACTGATTCGGAGGCTCCGGTTGAGGCTGTTACCGTTAGTACAGAGCCTGTTGCGGAAGAAACGCAAGCAGTACTAGGTGCAGACGAAAGCCCACTGGAAGAAATTGTCGTGAGCTCAGACCCAACTGTTATGGTTGAAGTTTCGCCTAAGCCTATTGAAACAACTGAAGTAGCAGAGGAAGATTTACCTCAATCGTTTGACCTTATTGATGAAGACCCACACGCACCAGCAGGTGATGTTGATTATAGCAACTTCTCGAAAAAGGATTTCGTCGATTTAGGAGAAAAATTACTGGCATCTATCAAAGCTGAGGGTGTAAGTGTATCAGATGTAAAAAATGCCGATAACGTTATGCGCGAAATCAAACCTTTGTTTGATGACCTGAGAACGCGTGAAAAAGCAGAGGCACTAAAAAAATATATTGCAGAAAACGGTAATAATGAAGGTTTTGAATTCAAGAACGATAATTACGTATTACGTTTTGAATCATTGAATGCCCAAATCCGTGATGCAAAAAATAGTTTCTTCCAGAAAATAGAACGCCAGAAAGAAGATTATTTCGAGCGTAAAACTAATCTGTTACAACGCCTGCGCGAAGTGGTAGAGTCTGAAGAGCAAGGAGGTTCAAAAAACAACTGGCAGGAGTTTAAAAAAATACAGGAAGACTGGAAAGCGGCAGGGAATGTAAATTCTCCACACAACACTTCGTTGTGGTCGGCTTATAATGCTTTGGTTGACCGTTATTTCAGTATCCGTCATATCCAGAATGAACTGAAAGACCTTGACCGTAAGAAAAATCTTACTGCCAAAACCGAAATAGTAGAACGTATTGAGGCTATTGCCAAAACTTTAGAGGATAGCGCCTTAAGTAATTCGACTTTACGCCAAGCTAACGATTTACTGGAAGAATATAAACACATTGGCCCTGCTCAGCGTGAAGCACAGGAAGAACTGTGGAAACGCCTGAAAACAGCCTTTGATATTATTCATAATAAACGTCGCGAACAATCGTCACAGGCCAATCAGTTACAGGAAGAAATTTTCAACGCCAAATCTCGTTTGGTTGAGAACCTGAAACCTTATATTACATTTAATACCGATAGTATTAATGAGTGGAACGCCAAAACTAAAGAAGTTCTGGCTGTTCAGGATCAATGGAATAACATTAAAGGGGCTATGCCTAAAGATAAAGGCAAAGAAATAAGCCGCGAGTTCTGGTCTTTACTAAAAACTTTTTTCCGAAACAAAGGCGAGTTTTTCAACAAACTTGAAGCAGAAAGAGAAAGTAATTTAAAAGCTAAAACTTCTCTGTGTGAACAAGTAGAGGTTTTATTAGAATCAGGTGATTTCTCTCCGGCTAATACTGATAAAGTAGTTGAGCTACAAAAAACATGGAAAACCATTGGCCATGTTCCTGAGAAATACAAAGATAAAATCTATGACCGTTTCAAAAAGGCTTGTGATGCCTTCTTTAATGGCAAAAGAGCCAAAGGAAACGAGGTTGAGAAAGAATACGAAGCTAATCTGAAACAAAAAGTTGCTCTTTGCGAAGAAATTGAAAATGCAGCCAAAGCAGGTGAAGCAGACCTTAGTAAATTACCAAGCTTTAAGGCACGTTACAATGAAATAGGTTTTGTTCCGCGCAAAGAAATGCAATCGATACAACGCCGTTTTGTTGATGCCATTAATACGTATGTAAAAGCTAGCTCAGGTGTGAGTGGTTCAGAGAAAGAAAAAATGCTTTTACAGAATGAAGTTGATGTAACGCTGAAAAACGACAAAGGCAACTCGAAAGAATTAGATAAAAAAGAGAATGATATTCGTCGTAAGATGAAAAAACTTGAAGACGATATTAGCCTATGGCAAAACAATATTGAGTTTTTTGCTCGCTCTAAAAACGCGAACGCTGTTCGTGCTGAATATGAAATAAAGATTCAGGGTGCTGAAAAAGAATTAGCAGAGCTTAAACAAAAACTTAAAATTATTGTAGCAGCAAATTAAAAGAATAATTTCTTAACTGGTTGTTCTTCAACCAGTTAAGAAATTATTTAAAATTTTTTCAAAAAAACACTTGCGTGATATATCTGAAAACCTTAATTTTGCACCACGATTTCAGAACAACGGAACACACGAAGTTTTGAAATTAAAATAAAAGCCTCCATAGCTCAGCTGATAGAGCAACTGACTTGTAATCAGTAGGTCGCTGGTTTGATCCCGGCTGGGGGCTCTAAATTGAAAACACATTTAAGTGTATAACGTGAAAGCAAGATTCAAAATCTTGCTTTTTTGTTTTTTTAGGGCCTTTCATTCTTCTTCTACCCTAAAAAAACTATTTGATAAAATCTCTCAAATAGTAACCCATTTTTTTAGAAAGTAGCCCACTTTTTGACAGCTATTAGTTCTAACTAAAACGCTGTTATTAAAATGAAAAAAAAATGTCAATCCCTTCAATTAAATTTCGTCCTCGTACAATTTCTAATCAAAAACCTATTTTACAATGCTACATTAGTCTGTATGGGCAGAAAGCCCCAAAATTTTCAACTGGTGTAAGAATCACCGATGGCCTTCGATGGTTGCAGAAGGCACAATATATTGAACATACAAAAGAAGATTACAAAGAATTAGCACAGTCAAAAAATGCCATTCTAATTCAGATTACTACAACTATTAACAATTGTTTTACTTCACTGAATGCACTTGGAAAACTAATTACAGCCCAAACCTTAAAAGCTGAGTTTGAACGTGTATGGAATAAGGGTTTGGATAAACCAATCATACCCACTCTATTAAAGAATTTCGATTTATATGTCAAGTCTAAAATTGATGAAGACTTAGCAGTAAAGACAATAGCTAAGTACTATAAAACTAGAGACCATTTAGTGAGTTTTATTAGGACAAAATCTAGGAAAGATTTTCTGCTAAATGAAATAACTCCATATTTTGGATTTCAATTTTTTGAATTCATCAAATCTCTGGATAATGTACAGAAGAAAGATAAAAAAATAGGGGCTAGTACAGCAAAACGTTATCTGTTGTATGTAATAGGAAGTATGGAATATGCTTTTGCTAAAGGGCTTATTGATACTAATCCTTTATCAGAGGTTGACCCAAAAGTAAAAAACAATAAGTCAAACAAAACTATTGTTACGGAGAAACAACAATTAGAAATTTATCGGTTAGAGAACCTTACACTTACTGAAAGATTCGTAGCGGATATTACTACTTTTCTATTCTACACTGCATTTGATTTTTGTGATTTATATGATTTTGAGCAGAATAAACATATTATTGAAATTGATGGTGTTAAGGTTGTTCAGAAAATAAGATTCAAGATGAAGAAATCAGAAGAACCTGAAATTGTTACTATACCTATAAATAACATTTTGCATGAGATATTATTTGTAAAATATCCAAAATATTTCCCAATATACTCTTATAATACAGTATTAAGGGTCTATAAGAATCTTTGTAGTCGAATTGGAGTCAAGGATTACAAACGAATGAGTTTGAAACAGATAAGAAAATCTGGTGGGTCCTATTACATAAATAATGGTGTAGACTTAAAGATAGTTTCTTCTAAAGTTTTTGGGCACACCCAGCAAAGTATTACTGAGCTAAAATATTCAGTTATTGAAGATAGTACAATGATTAGACAATCTGAGCATTTATTGAAGCGATAATAACGAACAATTATTTTACATTTGTATCTAATTATTAATTTTAAAAACTGTGATATGAAAAAAATATTAATTTGCTTAATTGCAGCTGCTTTTACGAGTTCATGCACTAGATATATTCCATTTACAGAAGACTTAAGACAAAGTCTTCAAGAAAATGGAGTAGATATTAAAAAGATTCAATTCTATTCTGACAAAAACTTTTTGTTGAAGAGAAATGCAAAAACAAATACAAATGGATTAGAGCAAGGAAGTATTTCAAGAAATAGCACTTACATACGAGAGACTATTTCTTTCAAATCAATTGCTGGTTCAAAACTTGCCGGAATTTGCACTAGTACTGAGCAAGGTACAATAGCGATACAATTTGAGGAAGGAGATGCTGAAAAGAAAAAAATAATGTTTTACCGCCAGCATTATGGTGAATATAAATTTGAAGGTCAAATAAAAATAGTATACGATGACCACGCCTATGATATAGTTGAGGGAAAGGATGCAAGACTACTAGTTTCAGCCAATGAAACTAAGGATTATATAAAATCAAAACGTAAAGTTAGGGGTTTAAGAGTTGATTAATTAAAAAAGGGGCCTTGCCCCTTTTTTAATGTACAGCTCTCAACGCCGTAAATTGCGTGTCTGCAGTTATCCATGGCCATTAACGCCATTCTTAAAGGAATCGATTGCTTTTTACTTTCCGGAAAATAACACCATAAATGGCGTTGCTCAAGCAAAGTGTGATATTATATTTATTTTCAGTATAGGCCAATTCACTGTGAGCTAACTGGTGTGAAAAAGTCCGGGTAATTCACAACAGTTAGTTCACGAAATGCGAAAATACCGGTTACAATTATTACCGGCTATTCACAATCGGGTATTAACTGAATATCAATTTTAACTTTCCCTGATTGAAATTCAACTCTTTCTTTTACCAAGTTACCTAATGCAGCAACATAGTTGTTAGTTTTAGGAGTAATTAGCAATTCACACTCGACCTCACCATCTTTGTTGAAGATGTATGCTTTGTATTTCTTGCCTTGATGTGGCTCGGCCATCTTTTTAACAGCAAATTTTATCGTGTGTTTGCCAATTTCCTTGGCAACCTCTCTATTAAACCCTTTTATAAACTCAAAAATTGACACCTTATTTTTTCTTTATAGTTGTAGAACGATATAAAATACCTAAACGCCTTGCAATTACCTTAAAATCTGTTGTATCACCATTTAAAAGAAAGGAATAAAACTTTTTCTTTTCTTTTAAAATTTTAATTGCATCTGAAGTACTACCTAAGCCAACTCGAGTATTTAGGCCTTTACTTTGTAGATAAGCCTTTACTTCATCACCTAGCTTATTTTTAAATTTTGCATTTGATATTACTAAGAGTCGAAGGGTTTCCACTTCTTTTCTTAATTCATCCAGCTTTTGCTGTTCCGTTTTTTTAGGAGTTTTTTTGTGTTTAACCGCTAAAGGAACTACCATCTTTTTGGGAGGCCCTATTGCAGTTTTTTTAGTAGTTTTTGTAACGACTTTTTTTTCAATCCCCCCCGGCTTGTTGGCAATATTATTAATTATTTCAATGTGTCTCAACAAGACAGGCTTAACATCAAAATCAGAAGCCCATTCATCCCAATACATAAAGTTACCTGAACCATCTTTCATGGTCTGAAAAACTTCTTTCTGAATAGGTGGTAATTTATTCCAGTCAAAATTTTGAATTTGCAGCGGATAGTTTGCAATTGTGAGTTTCATAATATTGCGATTTAAAATTTAAGACTTAATAATTTCAGTTTGGCTTTTGCCATCAACATCTTGTTAGGTGTTTCAACAAATCTTTTGGTAATTTTTTCATATCTGCTTTGGCTAAATGCTGCATACCAGAGCTTGTTGAAACTACCCCATTTGAAGCCATTTTCTTTTAGAAACGTACGATCTTCCTGAGATGGAATACCGTCGAATTTTACTTCAATGCCATTCTGTTTTTCGTTCAGGGCAACTTCCACGGTCTTACTTGAAACTGGTAATTGCTTCGGTTCTTTCACTATATCACTCACAGGAGTTTTAGCAGCACTAACCTTTTCCGATTTAGAGGTTTTTGGCTTGTTTTTCGCTTCTGTTTCAGTTTTGAACCAATGTGACCAACGGCCATTAAAATGCTGAATTGTACCCTGAAACCTATTATCGAAGTACCTTTCTTTTTGATAGGGCTTACCATCCACATAAACTACGTAGATTGGTTTATTTCGCTTACCCTTGAAGTACCTTTCATTGTCTGCCTTTTCTGATTCAAGCAGTTGTTTTTCTTTTTCTTTATCGGTTATTTCCTTCAATGAGTATATATCGTATGTATTTCCAAATCTTGCTTCTCCATTAGGGGCCTTCATGATAATGCCTAATTCTTCGGTTTCTTTTCCGCCACGCCAATTGACCTTAAAAAGCACTACATCACCATATTTAAAGACAATATTCTTTACTTGTACAGCTTTGGAAACTTTGCGTTTTTCTTCATGGGTTTTGTATCGTTGTTTTCTTTCCTCTATTTCCCTAGCAGCTTCACTATCTGGTAGGTATAATACAAAATGACTATCATTATCAAAATTGGTATGACCATAGAAATTTACATCAAAATAATCTACCTGAGCATCGGAGTTATCACGGTTGTAGGATTGCAAAATACTTTCACATTCACTCTTTACAGCCTGTGCATCTGCCGTCAAATAATCATTTCTCTTAGAGAAATGATTTGAACGCCAATCATCCCAACCACCACCAGAATTAATATGCTTTTGAAACTCTTTTGTATAAGGATTAAACCCAATATCTTTAATTTCAACATCAACAGATGACCCACCCGAAAAGGTTTTACTAATTACTGATACAATCATATAGGGGTATTTTTTCTGTATCTCGGATTTTACAAGTTTTGCTATTTCTGAGGAAGACAATTTAGAATTATACTTCGCTCCTCTGAATTTATCTTCTGCCATGATTACATTTTGCGTTTAAGTCTCATTAATTGATTTTTATAAGGTTTTATTTGTGGTATTCCACTTAACCCTGATTTACTGAAATACTGCTTAATGGTTTGGAATTTATTGGCCGTATAATAGGAATACCAAAGCTGACGGGAAGCCATGTAATTAAAATCCTCTGATTCCAGAAAATCTTTGATTGATTCATCAGGAGCCGTTTTAAACTTCAACTCAATTGATTTGTTTCTGGTATTGTGCAGAATATCTACTTCAATCTTTAGATTAGTCGGATTTGCTTTAGAACCTTGCTTAGATTGATAAGTAGTTTTCTTTTCGGTTTTAGCTTTCTCTCTCTCAGCCTGAGTATAATTTTTAGGTTGGTAACTCTCTCTAAATTCTGAGGGAATAACGTAACCTTTTATCCTAGCTACTTCACGATTAAAAATAGCCCAGACGTTGGGGTCGATAAAAGTCAAATGAATAGTACCTTTTTGAAAGGCTCTGAACTCAAAGAAGCCCCATTGGTAGACGGTGTTAAACGCTAATAATTCTTTTTTATAACCATAAGATGATTGATTCAATAAGTCATGCTTGGTTCGAGCAGCAGTAAATTCTACTAGATAACCAGTTTTGGGAGAAACAAAAGTTTCGGTATTTTTAACGTATGGTGTTTGAGTAACCCTGTCGTCAAGTGAACCTATTTGGTCGTAATCGATACCTGTAAGAAAACACAATACTTTCGTAAAATCCGTTAATTTATCAAGGTTACCACTCCAATTAGTAGATACTTCGCCTTGCCATCCCTTTTTAAAAACGCTAGGAATAATCATCTTCCGGTTCAGCAAATAATTAGAATTAGTTTTCCAACCTTTCAACTGATATTGATTTTCCTTATCGTATTGGGTAAATTTATCAAATACTTCGATTATGGCCTTATCCATTCTACTTGAACGAGTACCGACCAGAATTTCTAGCATTTTGTAAATATTTCGGACTGTAAAGGGGATTTTCTGTTGTTTTTCAATAAAAGAGTTTATATCCGCTTTGGTCTGAGTAGTCAAGTACTTTTCCATTTTCATTAATGAAAAAATATACTTCCATGCAGCCTTTTGTAGTTCTATTTTAAAATCTTCTCTTTTCTTTTCCCTTTCTCCAATTTTTAGTGTAAAAACTAAGTTTGTATCATATTTCAGATAATTACTAAACTTGCTTATCAGTTTGTCCATCTGAACGCCCGTAGATAAGGCTGAATCATACAGTTTTACTGCCCCTACATATCTACTGACACAATCCTGAATTTCGTCATACCTGATAACCCCTTCATTCGGCGAGTAATCAGCATCATCGGTTAAATCAAAATATCCTTCAAATTCATCTTCGGTGTTGCCTTTGGGTTTGGTAATATTTATCAGACCGATATCTACATTAGTAATTCGTTGTGCATTTTTAAAAACACTCCCTAAGTTCTCAGAATAGCCAAATCTTTCGATGATTGATTTTAACGTTTTGCGGTAGGAAGTATAAGTATTATTTAAAGTTTGCCAATTACATAAGGCTATCAATTGACAACCTTGCGGCATAATTTCAAAAGCGTGCTGAATATGTTTCTCATCTGCCGAGAATGGCGGATTCATTACGATCAGGTCGACGGCTGAAATTTCTTCTGCTGTTACTTTCAGGAAATCAGCCTTAAGGAATGTACTTTTTGTTGATAGAAGTTTAGCAAACTCAGGTTCAATCTCACAGGTATAAATTTTCCTAGCACCATGTTGATTCAGATAATCAACAATGTTTCCATTCCCTGCCGATGGTTCAAAGCAGATTTTATTTTTTATTGCTACATTATTCAACATGTAAGCAATAATTTCTGGTGGAGTTGGATAAAAATCTTTATTGAACATTTCCGTAATCGGTTGTGAAAAATATCATTTTAATTATAGGCGACAATTCACGTCATTTATGAAGTTACTCCAGTGTTTTCAGAACTTCAAAGAGAGAAGTTTCAACTTTGCTTTAGCCTTTACAAAAGCGTAGTTACTTATTTGGCCCTTTCCTGATTGATTTAATTTAACCTGAAAGATGAGTTCTATTGCCTTATTTTTATTCAACCCGAAGCGTGCAGGAGAAACCAAGTCAGCAGGTTGGTCGGTGATGGCGTTCTGATATTTTTCAAAGTATTCTACAATTTCCCTTTGTGTCTGGGAAGTAGTAAATATTTCAACTAACCGACGTTCAAAATCAGAGAATTGTTCTTTAGGCGAACCGCCAAACATAGAAGTTTGCTTTTCCCAAGCTATTATGCGACTTGTTCCAGAGCTAAGGAAATCACGTGTTGCCAAAATAGCTTTACTGACTTCTTTTCTGATACTTTTTTCGTCCGATGCCCTGAGCAAATAAGGAGTTGCTTTCACAATTGCATTCTGTATTTTAACTGGAAGTTGTGCAAATATCTCAGGTGTATTAGTATCTGAACCTTTGAAAATGAGTGTCAAAAGAATATCACTTACGTATTGTACCCCACGAGCATTAATTACACCATTACGCTCAAACTCTTCTAACTGGTCTGTGCGAATGGCCCCTAACTTAATTAATTGAGTTAGTAAGTTTGTGCTTCTGATTATTTCGCCCAAACTATCATCCGGGTTGCTTTGAGCAAAAACATTATCTAAAACACGTGAAAGTTTTTGTTCATTAATCAGGTTCACACGGCTTTTAATTTCGTTGGTTTTGGTTGATAAAGCTTCTAAATCGGATTGTTTATACTGGCCTAATTTAATCGCTTCAATGTCGGAAACACTTATTACCCTTACTAATACAGGATCGTATATAACTATATCCTTTTGTCCGAAACTACTTGATTCAAGCAGTATCCGGTTGTGGCCTCTATTGCTGATTTTCTTCGGCAAACCAAAATTGTTTTTTTCCTCAATCAGATAATCAATGTAGCCTTTAGGGTCATTCTCAAAGTTATCCCAATAGTATTTCATTGTATAACCCCGGCCATTGCCTTGAATAGTTTCACCACGGGCATTAACAATTGGGGTACCTGTGTATGCTGTACTACCCTCGCTGATTTCAGCAGGCCGTAAGTTTTCGGCAATACGAACTGGCGTAGTGGCACCACTTTCGGAAAGACTTCGGTTTCTAGGTTGCGCTTCTGGTATAAAATGTAAAGGGTTTTCTATATTTCCTAAATGTGAAGGCTGCAATAAAGCTGCTGGAATAATGGCAAAATAACCATCCACCACCACATCAAAGCTGAATGATATTTTACAATCTTTACCTTTAATTATATCTTTTAACACTTCTTGTCTGCAATACTTATTTCCACCATCTACAAAGCATTTATTCTTACGTGCTTCTATCGGGTCAATACCTATCCGGCCTAAACCATTATTTCTATGGACACGCCACATTTCGTTATTGCACTTTTTGTATTTTGTGCATTTTGTACATTTTTCTGCCGTAGAAACTTTAAAATCTTTATGTTTCATAAAAGGTACTTCTTTGTTAAATTTCTTTGCCACAGGGTCGATAAAAATCAGTTTATTTTTATCTTTCACATAAACATAGATATGCTGCCAGTCCTGACCATAATCTACAATTCTGATATAGGGATTAAAACCTTTTTGTAGTAGAATCGTAGAAATTAATATTGCAAAATCCTCACAATCTATCCCTCTCTTTCTATCTTCCCATGATTTCATCGGACTTCTAATTAATTCTAGTCCGTTAGGATCAGGGGCATATCTAAAATTTTTACGACAGAAATTGTAAATATTTTCTGAAAGTTTTATAAGGCTCTGACCTTTTATATGCTTCAAAGCATTGTCTTGTTCAGACCATCTTGGTATTAGAAAATGTGCAATAAATTCAGCAGTTTGAGCTGTATCTTTTACAGGAATAGTAATAGATTCGCCTGTATTATACTTAGTCATATTTTAGCAGTTGACTTTGTTTCTTTCTTTTTTTTCTCTCCAAAAAGTAGATAAGCTATAAAGCCTACAAGGCCCAAACCAGCTACAACCAAAAGGCCTTGCAGGGCTTTCTGATTCGTTAATTGTTTGGTTTCTGTTTCTTTAAGCTCTATGGCTTTAGAGGCCAATGCAATTTTTTGCACATCTTTTTCTTCCTGAGCAATTGCTAGTTGTTGTTTTAGTTGCTCAGTTGTAATGTTTGCTATTTTGACATTATCTTTTGAGACAAAAATTTTCGCGATTGGGTCAGCAATGGCCCCTATTGCAGCGAGAATGCTTGATACGATTTCCATTACTTTTTCTTATTTTTTAGTTTTTTATAAATCCCAAAAGATATAAGTGAAACCACTGTTACAATGACTAATCCTAATAAAACATTTGTAGTGCTGCTTACTATTCCGGTATTTGATCCAGTTGTTTTCTTATCATTATTATTATTTACAAGGTCATCCAGATATTTCTGAAATTCCTTGTCATCAGTTGTTTTTTTATCAGCGTCTTTTTGTGTTTTTGAAATTGATTGCACATCGCCATCTTTTACATAAGCATTTGTGATAGTTTCAGTGTTTAGTTCTGGATTAAAACCTAAAAAACCATGTGTAAACCATTCATGATTCCAGTTGATATTATGGTACAATACCCCCTGAAATTCACGAGTTATTCCAGTGAAAGTTCCGAACGAAATATCTGGGTTATTGTAATCAGGCTTATCTAACCTATTTTTCACCTGATAATACTTAATCATTTCACCCTCGGTTGTGGATGCAGCTATATTATCAGAATAACCACCCATACTTATGGCACTTGCATAGAACCCACCATTTTGCACATCTTTCTGTATAGCAGGGATATAGATATTTGCATTTGCCCCTTCTTTTGGATACACAGGGTCACCTTTTTTATAATTAGCCATTTTTTTTACGTTTAACTGCCTTAGTTAAGGCCAATATTACCAATATACCCAAAACTGTATATAAAGCGACTTTTAAAATGTAGCTTCCTTCACTCGAAGTCAATGGTTGATTATCGGATAATTTTTTATACACAACCCTATTTAAACTTTTAAATCCTTGCCACCATTGCCCTGCTCTTTTAAATGAAAAATATCCACCTTCTGCAAGTTCATTAGGTTTGCTGATAACCCCCATTTGGTCATATTTACGGCCAGATATGGGCAACAAATCAGTATAATATTCAGGCCACACAAAATTAGTAACCATTATACCGTCTATTTCGTAAGCATTCGCCTGTACAGGGTCTGCAATTTCCATCAACAGGTCTTCGTTGACTACCCCATCATTATCGACATCAGTTTTTACTTGTCGGTCAATATATGGGTTTACTAGTTTCTCTATTATTTCATGGGAACAAGTTATTGTCCAGTTCGGACTATATTTTACGAGTCCGAATGGATTACCGGAAGCTGTACCAACTGCATAACCTTTTGCACCTGTTCCTACTATACTACCTGCTATATTGTCGATGAAGTGATACCCGTTTAAGCCTTGAGTATCCATTTCATCTACAATCCAAGTAAACCAAGTGCCTGAGGGGGCATCTGTTTCTAAAAAATAGTGATTAATTGTAGCTTCTACTCCATAGCGAGGGAATAAATGTAGGTTTACTTGCTTTTGAAAAGCATTAATGGCCCTTTGCATTTCTGTATAAGAAATACGACCCGTTAAATCAATTATACCTACATTTATCATTTTCGTATTTTTTTACCTGCTATATAAGCAATTACTGCAATTGCAATGCCTCCTATTAGAATCCATAATTTTGCACTATTGTCGGCTACCCATGTGATTACACCTACTTGCTGTGTAACTTCTGGCTTATCTGGATAATTATAATTAGGATTTGGTGTATAAGTCACATTGCTATAATCCCATTTAAAATATAGAGGAATGCGTTCAAAATTAATTGAGCCATCTGTATTAACAGAATCAATTGTAAGTATTTCTAAATACTGTATGCCATTGAGTTTATACATACCTCCTGTATAAAACCCTATTAAATCACCTTTAAACGCTGTATCAATTACCTTCAAACTGCCATTTTCTTGCAGTTCGTAGATTTTTGTAGTTTCCTCGGCTGTGAGAATATCACCTTTTTCAACTGTTTTAAAATATTTTATACCTTTTGCCATAGTTATTTTTTTTGCCGGAATTAACGCTGTCGGTGGCGTTGCTTCAGATAACTGGAAATCCGATTTAACTTTTGTGCGACAATGTGAAATATTGATTGTGAAAAAGCTGAGCTTCGTCACAATCGACATTTCACACCCTGGCATTAACGCCATTTATGGAGTTTTTTTCTTCGTTACTGCGAATATGATTCCACCTGTGATGATTATAACTACAACTGACCCTACCAATAGACCATTTTTTTGCAACCATGTTTGCTGTTGCTCAGGTGCTGGAGTATTATTATTGGTTGTAGTTGGGTAAGTAGAATCATTAGCAGTTGGGCCTGTATTGGTAGTTTTTGCGCCACCAAATATTGTTAGTACGCTTGACAATATATTTCCCAACTGTCCCCAAAATTTTCCACTATTACTTTCAGTAGTGTATCCAGACAAGTAATTGTAATCAGGATTTGCTTTGACGGCAATTGGAGCAGTGCTCAACACATAAAACTTTGGTCTTGAAAAATCAGGAGCTTGGCTTGTTAAAACCATATTTATTTGGACAAACTCAATATAATTTTGACTACCAATTTTAACGGTTTTTCCCGTAGCATATCCAATTCTATCACCCAGAATTGCTGTATCATAATTTTTAGTTTCGGAGTCACTTACTTTCTCGTAAATTAGGATACTTGCTTGTGCTTCGATTATATCGCCTTGTTCAAGGCTTTTTTTTGTTTTTACACCTAATGCCATATCATAAAATTTAAATTTTTTTTTTTTCTCAAGCAACACCATTCGTGTTGTTACACAGTACTTCCATTGGCATCCTTCCAACTCACACCTGACCACCAAATAGGTTTACCGAGATCTGTATCGAAGTACATGAAGCCTCTGGTCAGACCACTTAAAGAAGGGCGACTAGACGTGGGGCCAAATGAAATAGGTTGTAGAGCATACCAACCTAAATTTCCAGATGAGTTTGTCTTTAAGTATATTGTCCGGTCTAGGTTATTAATTGATGTATTTACGTAAAAATCTCCTTTGGGGGCAGTGTATAATCCATTGGGGTCACCGTCGGTACCTTCAATTTTGCGAATTGGAAAAGAAATCCGTCTGCCTGCTGGTAATGTTATAGAACGAGGTGAACTTGATTTAAAATCAACAAAATTAATATCGTCTAATAATGATACCAGTTTTATGCTTAGAGGTTTTGTTGTGCCTCCGTCAGGATTCAGTACCCGCCAAGAAATAAAATTAATGCCGGAGTAAGTTCCTGACTTCCCTGTTTCATCCTCTCCACCAATGACAAATTCGTTCACAATCTCAGTATCAAGAAGAGTTCTTCTATCAACTAATCCTTTTATGTTTATATTAGATATTTTATGTTGTGAACTTAAAGTGCGCATATAAATTGGGGTTACGCACTTTGCATTGTTTAATTGTATGTTGATGTCAATGTTCCTAATTTCTGCTGGACTATCAACGTAGTACCCACCAAAGCCTACAAGATATGATGCTCTTGGCACTGGAACGGTTATATCTGACCCATAGTCCTTCGCATTAATAGTTAGATTTTCACACCCGTACATAGTTGTGCCTATGTAATGATGAGCAACAAGGATACCTGTAATATCATAGTTTTTAAGCAGCAAATTGAAAGTACTGTTTTTGACACCAGTTGCATAGACACCTCTATGTACGCTTTCCGCACAAACATCGAAAACAGAATTATCACCGGACTTCCATAATGCTACTGGATATCCAATATCATGACCCTCAACTTTGATATTTGCCAATGTAAGATTGCCTTCATCTGCCTCAAAATTACCACTCCACACGCCGTATGCACAGCCTTGAGCTTTTATGTGAGCATTGATACTAGAGCAGCTATTTTGTAGTTTTAGCAGCACCCATCCTAAACGACTCTGAACCGCACTCATTTGCACAGTTCCTTTAAAGCTAATTTTTACATTTACATTTTTGCAATTATTTAGAGTGATTAAGCACCTTGTTATATCACCCCGTCTAACTTTTCCTGAAGAGTTTCCGCTTGGTACTCTTTGAAGCGTATATGTAAATGTATTAGGCGATGCTACTGTAATTGTTGTAGCTGCATTGTAAGCTAAATCGCTAAAATCTTTCATAGCGATTAAATCGCCTGTACTGTAACCATGTGCAATACTTGTCGTTATCGTTGCGATATTACCAGAAAAAGTTGCATCTGCCAGCAAATAATCTGTATAGTCAGTATTCAAGAATGTTGCATCATCATCCATTATAATACTGAAATTATCTTTATTGGAAATTGTACATTGTACACCTTGTCCAACTTTATATGTGCCAGATGGAAAAACAACTTTTTTCACTCCATTATTCACCATTGCCAGTGCGGTTTTCACCGGAATAGAATCATCAGAAATGCCGTCGGCTAAAGCACCAAACCATTTTGGATTGATGACACCATCAGTAAACTTGTGTTCATAGACAACTAAATCAGTTGTCACCAGTACAGTACCCCGATTATCTTCATTGGCTAGCCCGACACCTCTTTTTTTCCAATATGTACCCTCCTTTCCGTCATCGGTCAGGATATAGGCTTCGGCTTTGGGTGAATCAGCATTCAATGCCCTTAGCTCTGCTGTTGTGATTCTAGGTATAAGCGGAGTTAATTCATCAACCTCCACAATTCTTTTTAGGCCGGTATTTCTTCTAACAAACAATTGATCGCCTTGTTCTACTATTTGTTCTAATCCGAAACTCATATTGTTGCAGGTTTTTTGTAAGAGATAATAACTTCTCCAGTTACCTCAGTAAAGGCAATTGAAGCGTATGAAAGACCTTGTTGGTAAGGCTGGTCATCAAAAATACCTTCTTGATACTCTACCCCATTTACTTTTGCAGTTCCGTTGAGTATCTTCCAAGTGTACTGAATTGACCCACTCGGAATTACATACTCGTCCCCATCTTGTAGGTTTGCGTATGTTGTCGGCACATTTACAAGTACTGGATACAAATTGTTAGTTGTGTTCGTAATAGAAGTTGATGCGGTGTTCGACCCAGCAATTTGACTTGATGGTATCTCATCCTTTGTTTGTAAGAGTTTATAGATTAAATATCCTATTGACCCTATTAAGAATACGATGCCTATTTTCTTTTTCATTTTTGAGTTATTTACGGAATAAAGAAATATTTTCTACTACATTTAAGAATATTGAAACAATAGCTATTTTACGCCATCTTTTTTTGCGTTTTATTTCTTTATAGGCTATTGTTTTTAATAGCCTAGTTGAATCCTTGTACGCCTTTAACTGCACTTGCAACAAAAATCCTGATGCAAGGGCAGAATCCAGTCGCGCTTTGGTTTTGTTTGCTTTCCTGATTTCACTCATACCAATCTGGTAACTACTCTGTGCCAAAGTTCTGTTTGAACCTGCGATAAGCATCAGCATCAGGCTCATGACGGACGCTATCCATAATTTTTTCATGTGTCTCTAAGATTTGCTGGTTAATTTCTATTTTGTGTTGGTGGGTGGCTTCACAGGCGCGATGACCTCTGTGATAAAAAAACAGGCTCAGGATGGTACTGTATACCACAAAGGCCCCTAATAGCCACCATTCTTGTTTATTGTCTTTCATTTGATAGTTCTTAGTTATAGTGGCGTAAAGTAAAGTGCGGCTTCTTTTGCTCTTCGATTGGTCAATCCTGCTATGAC
>NZ_JBBAYI010000009.1:0-292197 GCF_037153985.1 Emticicia sp. 17c | reverse complement strand
AGTACCTGTCGTATTTTTACAAATAGTTAAATCAGCTACATTGATGGTCACCTCTGGATTCACTGTTAGTACTCCTGAATCCGTCGCTGAACATTCTTTGCCGTTGGTCGTTACTTTACAAGTCGCTGTGTAGGTACCCGCTGTACCGATTGTCAAGGTGCTACCTGTTGCTCCTGTGTTCCATGTTACAGTGCCTGTGCAACCTGTCGCTACTAAAGTACCTGTGGTATTTTTACAAATAGTTAAGTCGTCTACATTGATGGTCACCTCTGGATTCACTGTTAATACTCCTGAATCCGTCGCTGAACATTCTTTGCCGTTGGCTGTTACTTTACAAGTCGCTGTGTAAGTGCCTGCTGTACCGATTGTCAAGGTGCTGCCTGTTGCTCCTGTGTTCCATGTTACAGTGCCTGTGCAACCTGTCGCTACTAAAGTACCTGTCGTATTTTTACAAATAGTTAAGTCGTCTACGTTGATGGTCACCTCTGGATTCACTGTCAATACTCCTGAATCCGTCGCTGAACACTCTTTCCCGTTGGTTGTTACTTTACAAGTCGCTGTGTAAGTGCCTGCTGTACCGATTGTCAAGGTGCTACCTGTTGCTCCTGTGTTCCATGTCACAGTGCCTGTGCAACCTGTCGCTACTAAAGTACCTGTCGTATTTTTACAAATAGTTAAATCGTCTACGTTGATGGTCACCTCTGGATTCACTGTCAATACTCCTGAATCCGTCGCTGAACACTCTTTCCCGTTGGTTGTTACTTTACAAGTCGCTGTGTAAGTACCTGCTGTGCCAATGGTTAACGTGCTGCCTGTTGCTCCTGTGTTCCATGTCACAGTGCCTGTACAGCCTGTCGCTACTAAGGTACCTGTGGTATTTTTACAGATGGTTAAATCATCTACGTTGATGGTCACTTCTGGATTCACTGTCAATACTCCTGAATCCGTCGCTGAACACTCTTTCCCGTTGGTTGTTACTTTACAGGTTGCTGTGTAGATACCTGCTGTGCCAATGGTTAACGTGCTACCTGTTGCTCCTGTGTTCCATGTTACAGTGCCGCTACAACCTGTCGCTACTAAAGTACCTGTGGTATTTTTACAAATAGTTAAGTCGTCTACATTGATGGTCACTTCTGGATTCACTGTTAGTATACCTGAATCCGTCGCTGAACATTCTTTGCCATTGGCCGTTACTTTACAAGTTGCTGTGTAGGTGCCTGCTGTGCCGATTGTCAAGGTGCTGCCTGTCGCTCCTGTGTTCCATGTTACAGTTCCTGTACAACCTGTCGCTACTAAAGTACCTGTCGTATTTTTACAAATAGTTAAATCAGCTACATTGATGGTCACCTCTGGATTCACTGTCAATACTCCTGAATCCGTCGCTGAACATTCTTTGCCATTGGTCGTTACTTTACAAGTTGCCGTGTAGTTGCCCGCTGTACCGATTGTCAAGGTGCTACCTGTGGCCCCTGTGTTCCATGTTACAGTGCCTGTGCAACCTGTCGCTACTAAAGTACCTGTCGTATTTTTACAAATAGTTAAATCGTCTACATTGATAGTCACCTCTGGATTCACTGTCAATACTCCTGAATCCGTCGCTGAACACTCTTTGCCGTTGGTTGTTACTTTACAAGTTGCTGTGTAAGTACCTGCTGTGCCAACTGTCAAGGTGCTACCTGTTGCCCCTGTGTTCCATGTTACAGTGCCAGTACAGCCTGTCGCTACTAAAGTACCTGTGGTATTTTTACAGATAGTTAAATCAGCTACATTGATAGTTGGAAGTGAATTAACGATTATAGTACCCTGTGCAGAGGCAGTACAATTGGCACTGTTAGTACAAGTTGCCGTATAGGTTGTTGTTCCTGCTGCACTTGGTGTAACTGCCAGAGTAGACCCCGTTGCACCGGTATTCCAAGTTACTGTTCCTGTACAAGTACTTGCCGTTAGCGTTGTGCTTTCGCCTAAACAAATAATTTGTGAGTTGACAGTAATGGTTGGTTTGGGCTTATCATCAATTTTAGCAGTAAGCGATTTAATACAAGTTGTTGCATTTTTATCTCTTATATATATAGTATAGTTACCTGCCGCTAAATTGCTGAATATATTAGATGTCTGCCAGTTAGTGTTGTCTTTACTATATTCATAGTTACCACTACCTCCTGACGCCGTTACAGTTATTTTTCCATCAGTCTGTCCGCAAGTTAATTGTGTAATTGAAAGAGATCCATCAACTGCTTCATAGCAAGTAGTGATTTTAACATTGTCAAATTTCAATGCTCTACCATTACAATAAGCTACGAATCTTACTTTAGTTGCATTGGCAGGGGCCTGCATCGACAAAGGCGTTATAGCTACCAGTGTTCCGTTATAAGGATTGGTAATGATTGCTTTACCAGATGTTCCAACAACTGCATCACTGGCATTCAGGAACTCGAAGTATATCTCAGCCGTTGCTGGTGCTGATTTATCGTGCGTTGCTGCTACTGCCGTTAATGTGTAGGTTTTACCTACTGCAACACCATTCGTAATTACCTGATAAACCTTATAACCATTAGAAGTGGTATTATCGGCGTTATTGAGAATGGCAAAATTACCAGTAGAAGAACCCGACGATAGTTCGAAACCACCATTTTGTGGACTCCAGCTACTTAGGTCAGTATTAAAACCACTGTTTTGTATAAAGTTGTCAGACACGCACACACATGGCACACAGGTGAGTGTTACCTGAACGCTCTTTTTACAAAGGCTCGAACTAGTGTTTACGTCTCTTACATATATAGTATATGTGCCAGCGCCTAATCCGATAAAGGTATTAGACGACTGCCAGTTAGTATTATCTTTGCTGTATTCAAACTCACCACTTCCTCCGCTGGCAGCTACTGTTATTGTTCCAGAATTCTGGTTACATACAGGGTCAGCCTTACTATCAACTGCTAAAGTTACTGGGTCATAACAAGTAGAAAGCACTACGTTGTCAAATTTCAATGCTCTACCATTACAATAGCCTACTATTCTGATTTTTGTGGTATTGGCTGGGGCAGTATATTTAATAGGCCCAATAGGTAGCAAACCATAAGTACCCATATCGTTGGCTACATCATATTTATCAGAAGTGGCCAGCCAAGAAGTACCATTGTAGAACTCCAGATAAATCTGAGCTTTTTTTCCGGGTTTGTCGTGTGTAGCAGCATCGGCATATAATGTATACTCTCTTCCTGCTACTATGCCATCAGTAATATCCTGATAGATGTATCTGTCGCCCGTGCCATCACTGTTATTCAGGATAGCATAATAATTAGTGCCACTAAGCGAAATACCAAACTCGGTATTAGATGGGTTAAGTGTCCATCCGTTTCTGTTATTGCTCTGGAAATTACCATTTGAAACAAACGAATTCGATAAACAGTTGGTACAACAGTTTGTCGATGGTGTTTTGAAAGTAACATCTGTAAAACACGCATCTTTGCCATTCCATACCCGAACAGTATAACTTGTATTTGGTTTTAAACCTGTAAAGGTAATAGAAGACATATTAGCCCCTAAGGTAATGTTTGAACCTGCTCCATAAATAGGAGTAGTTCCGTAGCTGGTTCCTTCGTTTATATCGGCCTTTACTGGTGAAGAAGAACTGTAATCAAGATTTGAGATAGTGGCTGAACCATTGTTTTTTGGTGATGAGCCATTACACGTGCCACCACTCACCGAAATATCCGAAGAATTGATAACGGGTGCATTACAGATACATTTAAAGTTGCCGCATACAAATGAGATAGACTTACCCGAAACTCCTGCTTGATATTGAAGGTAGGTAAAGAAACCCTGATTTGTACCATTACTCAAAGCACTATAATCAATTTTGGTTACGCAGTCTCCGGCAAAGGTAGTAACGTAGATATCTCCACCCGGACCAAAAGCAATATCGAACGGATTTACGTCGCCCTCTGCGGCATCGCCATTATGTACGCTTGGTTTCGGGAAATAATATGTACCCAAAACACTTCCATTGCTAGAATTATATTTAACCAGACGGTCGGCCTGATTGTTGTTATTAGCCATTACAGCCCACAGTGTTCCGTCTGTATTGAAGGTAATACCTCTGTAATAAAATCCTGTCGGAGCAGTAGCAATACGTGTGCTTGTACCCGATAGGTCAGCATTAAGCATTTCGATGGTACTGGTACCATTACCGAATTGCCAGTTAGTAGTGAAGTATACTTTTCCACTAGTTGGATGAAC
This sequence comes from Emticicia sp. 17c, assembly GCF_037153985.1. Lineage (NCBI taxonomy): Bacteria > Pseudomonadati > Bacteroidota > Cytophagia > Cytophagales > Leadbetterellaceae > Emticicia > Emticicia sp. 17c. The sequence goes on along the minus strand of NZ_JBBAYI010000009.1, from coordinate 287,961 downwards.
AGCTACCCCCCAGAACTCTTTCGCTTGAGAGTTATTGGCATTGGTTTTAGAGAAAGTCGAAACTATTGAGTTGGTAGCAGTGCTTATTCTATATACTTTATTATAAGTAGTAACATATAGATAGGCGTAGTCTTTAGAGAGTGTAACATCAAGTAAGTCTTCGCCTGAAATATTTATAGGTGATTTAAATGAAGCCGTATTGTAATCGTATACACGTATCTGCCCCTGATTACAACAGGTAGCTATATAAGCTATGTTTTTTTCGGGGTCAACGCACATCCCTTCTCCACCTCCACCGGTATCGAACTTACAACTTGTAATTGCGTTGTTTGACCCAAACTGGTACACATCTGTACGGGCAGTATTGGTATTATTGGCATAGATTAGCTCACCTACCAACATGTAATATTTATCACAGTTTAGAGGGGCATTCTGTGCCTCTGATACAGAAATATTAAACCAGGAGAATAGCACAGCCATAACAGCCGGAAGGAATCTTTTCAGATAAGACGCCTGTGCTTTCTGGAATCGATGAGCCTCGTCTGACACAGGCATTAAATCTGCCTGCTCAACCAGACTTACCGACTTTTCAGGAAGTAAGTGGTGGAATAGCGTATTCAGCAAAAAGTTCGCTTTTCGAGTTACAAAAGTTCTGCTAATACCTGTAAACCAGGATGTAGAATTTCTCATGGTATTAATTGTTACACTCAATAGTAATTTATAATATAAAAAGACCTTGTGGGTCGGATTTATTCACTTCAAACAGCTTTAGCCTTGCCAAGCTAAAGCATTGATATTTTTAGCAATTTTGGTTCCTTCTGACAGCCCCACTTCGTTGTCGTGGCAGGTATGAATTCCACCATACATCCGTGAGTCAGCCGTTTCTCTGGCTGCATGCCAGAATGAATAAAAATGTCTGGCTTTGTATTCTACTACTCGCTCGTTATCCATTTCTCTACCCACGTGCGAATTGTCAGTAAATTCAAAAGGGCTTCCATACATATCTGTCAATACGATGGCTGCCGCTGCTGCCTGTGCTGCGTGTCCTGAGTAAAAGGCCGGAAACGGAGGTTCTGGCCAATAAAGATTCCAGAGTGTAGCAATATTATAAAAAATAAATGACCATGGCCGTTGGGCATGGTAAACGTATTTACATTTCCAGCAATTAATAAAGGCATCTGCTACTGCCATGCCTACTCTTGCGTAGGTCTGAGTGGCCTTAAAGAAATCGGCTTTGGCCGTAAGAATAGTAATAGTAGCAATATTGTATGAATGACCGGGGGGTGAGAAGGTCTGCGAGGGGTCGTCGCCCCACCAGTTAGCAATTTCTTTTTGCTCTTGCGTCAGCTTACCTCTCATCTGATATACTTCATACATCTGCTGATAATAGTCTGAATCTTTTCTGAAACTGTAAGGAATTTTTGCAGGAATTTCAAGCTCAGCGTTTGCTACCACAAAAGTGCGGTTTTTACCCCAGTACGGATGTAACGGTAAAGCAACCGGCGACTGTCCTTTGGCTGGTGCTTGCCAGTAACCATTACCGGTAGGTACATTGTAAGTACTATCAAAATTACGCTTGTAACCCTGATAACCACCGTCTGTTTTTGACCATTCAAAAATAGCTCTGGCTATCTCCTGACCGTAGCTAGCTGAACGTTCAGCTATTTCTTTGTTAGATTCTGTTTTGTAGATAGCGTTTTCGAGCGAGTCGATACTGGCTATATTATTTGAAGAAGTTTGCTCGTACAGATGTTTAAGCATATAGGCTTGCCCTGCATTTAATGCTAAAGCCCAGTTGTATTTTTGTTTCGGCTCAGGTTGAGGTAACTGTTTTAATCCATTTAACTGCCCTGATAACGATTTGTAGGTGGCTTTACCGTGTACAACACTTTCATACATGGTTAAGCCCATATATCCCAACGAACGTGACCCATAAGTTGGTGAGCCACCCGGGGTTTCTTTCAGTATTTTCAATGTCATTCTACTCCACTTAACCGGCACGTCAGCACTCATTCCTTTTTCCGGTTTTTCTCGTGAAGTTTCATTTCTATCATTTGCATAAACCGCAATACCACTTACTACCATACAGATAGCAAGGGTAACTTGTCGTATAAATGGTGATAAAAACTTATTTTTCATTCCAGACCAAATTATATCTCAAAAATTCACTCAATCGTTTTTACAAGTGCTACCTCAATAGGTTCATTTGCACTATGCAATAATATCATTCAAGATACCTGTAAGGGTTGCTTACCTGAGTCAGATTACGAACATATTTACTTTGAGAACAACAGGCCAGAGAGGCTGATTGTGAAGAAACTTTAACATTAACACCAGCACCTGAAAGGGCCTACTCTTTTACAGCCGATACCCTACGGGCTATCGTAGCAAGAACGGGTAAGAGCCAAAAGCGAAAGAAAATGCTGTGCATTTACCAGCTAAAGGGAAACTTCCCTCATCGTGTTAAAATTAGTAAAGGTTCACTCAATAGTAAAAATGTATTCGGAATTCAACTAATATAAATTAGGTATTCTTTTTTTTTGATGTTAAGACGATAATAATTGTGAGACGTCACACAAAGCAATTCACCAATAAGCAATTATTATTCTTTACTTTTTATTTGAAATAAAACAATAAAAAAACATAGCATGGCATAGTATTTGAGATATAAAAATGGCATAATTAGCCAAATCCATGCCAAAGTATATATTCCTTTGTTTTATTTCTGCAATATACAAAAAACCCTGAAAATTGACCTTCTTTACCGAAGAATACCTTTTCAGAAGCGTTTCTTATAGTTGATACATATACAAATAGTGCAAAAATCGTGCTAAAATTTATTATACGTAAGCGCACTGATGAAAAAACTGACAAAAACCTTTATTCTCATATTTCATCTTTATATTTGTACTTCAATCAAACGCAGTTAATGTGAAACTCTGGCAAAAGGAAAGCAGTAGAAATATTTCTGAACAAACAGAAAGTATCATTGAAAATTTTACGGTTGGTAATGACCGCGAGATGGATATGTATCTGGCCGAATTTGATGTACTCGGCTCAATGGCACATGCCATCATGTTAGAAAAAATTGGCTTACTCAAAACCGATGAGTTAGGCAATCTCCTGAAAGAGTGTCGAAAGATATACAATGATATTTTAAATGGCAAATTTTTAATCGAGAAAAACATTGAGGATGTGCATTCGCAGGTAGAATGGCTCTTGACTCAGGCTCTCGGAGACACTGGCAAGAAAATCCATAGCGGCCGTTCGCGTAATGACCAGGTGCTTGTTGACCTGAAATTATTTATGCGCCATCAGGTACGAATTGTTGTTCAGAAAATTGAGCTTGTTTTTCAGAAATTAATCGAACAAAGCGAAGCTACTAAAGGGCATTTGTTACCCGGTTATACGCATTTGCAAATAGCTATGCCTTCGTCGTTCGGGCTTTGGTTTGGAGCCTATGCCGAAAGTCTGGTAGATGATGTACAGATATTACAGGGAGCCTATAAAGTTGTGAACAAAAACCCGCTAGGCTCAGGTGCAGGCTATGGGAGTTCGTTTCCGCTCGACAGAACGTTAACAACGCAGCTACTAGGTTTCGATGACCTTAATTATAATGTAGTATATGCCCAGATGACACGTGGCAAAACTGAATATACAGTGCTATCTGCTTTAACTTCACTGGCCACTACCCTTTCAAGAATGGCCATGGATATTTGCCTGTATAACTCACAGAATTTTGGTTTCTTGGTGCTGCCGGATGCCTTTACAACCGGAAGTAGCATTATGCCTCACAAGAAAAACCCCGACGTAGCAGAACTACTCAGAGCCAAAACCAACCGATTAAAAGGCTTGCCAACGGAGCTGGCTTTTGTTACAAGTAATCTGCCGAGTGGATACCATCGGGATATGCAGATTTTGAAAGAGATTTTAATGCCTGCCTTTACTCAACTCAACGAATGCCTCGATATTACGGCTTTGATGTTGCCTAATATTCAGGTAAAAGCGGACTTACTGGCCGACCAGAAATATGACCCTATTTTCTCGGTTGAAAGAGTTAACGAACTAGTAATGGAGGGCTTGCCTTTCAGAGATGCGTATCTGCAAGTAAAGGATGAGGTTTTTGGAGGCACGTATGAAGCCTCGCGCGAATTGAATCATACATTGGAAGGAAGTATCGGCAATTTATGTAATGACCAAATTGTGCGCATGATGAACGAAGTAATCAAAGGCTTTGAATTTGACAAAGTTGACACCGCTCTGGAAAAACTTTTAAACTGGGAATAATCCTATTTTAACTCTGGCTGTTTTACTTAAACGTTCACAGCCAGAGTTACCTATTCTTTTATCAGTTTTGTAGCATATTTTGTTTTCTCATCATATACCTGAATAATATAAAGTCCTTTTTCTAAGGCTTCCAGATTTAATTGTTTTTGAGTGTCAAGTTTCCCCCGCATTAGTTCTCTCCCTGTTACGTCTACAATCCGATAGTTAAATACCTGTTCAGTATCAATATTTAAAATACTCCGAACGGGGTTCGGATAAACGTTAAACTTTAGTGCTGCATTTTCTTCTGTTGATAATATGCCCGAAGAATCAGTTTTACTCATTTTCCATACCTGCCAGCCATGCGTATAGGTAAAAGCGTAAACGTAAACCTGATTATTAAAAATGAATATACTACGAAGGCTGATTCCCTCAGGGCCTTCCACAATTTCAGGATAGGGTATTATATTATCAATACCTAAACGTACAAGCTCCGCTCCGGTAGCAGGTGTATAATCTACCATATAGTTACCAATAGCCGTTTGCAACAGATTGCCCTGATAATTTACTTTATATTTTTTTGTTAGCCTAACCCCGTCAAAATCCCAATAATAAGTATTTCGCTCGGTATCTCTCGAAAAAACGTACGAAGGCCCAGAGTCAAAAAATCGCCCTTTTTCGCCTGTATCAATTAATTTTTTTTCGGTCATTCCCCAATACTTCCATGCACTTGTATTCATATCTATTCGGGTTCCTAATAATACGAGTCCGGTAGTTGGCTCAATAATTACCTCATTAGCCTGAGCAACCGGATACAACTGTTCGGTTTCGAGGTCAATATAATTACATTCAAATACCGGAAAATTATTTTTGTCAGTATCTACAACTCTCGACACAAAAAGACCTTTACCAAAATTAGCGAATCCGTTAGGTAGGGTGAGTGTATTAAAATCAATTCTTTTATTGTCTTTAATTAATACCGTTTTCGATTCGGCTCTTAACAGTAAAACTTCTCCGAAAGCAGTATTATAACTTTCAAAAAAACTAACATACAGGTTATCAACTACTATATCCGTTTTACTGGTAAGCATATTAATGATAACCGTTTTAGGCGATTTATTATCTGTACTACCTTGATGGTAAATAAGTTTACTTCCCTGCGAAAATGCCGAACCTACATCTTTTCCGACTTCGGTTATTTTGCCTCCTTCGCCTACATTATAAAGGTTAAATACGGTATAGTCTTTGTTGCTCATTCTTTTTGTATAAAAGAAATGATCTTTGTAGGCAAACACATACCCAATGTAATTATCCAGATATACTACTTTTCCGTTTTCGATGGTAAAAAGTTCATAATATGACCAATTATCGGGGGTTGCCGAATAAGTAAGCACATATATATGGTTGTCTGGCACGTATACATCGAAGCCATATATAGTTGGCGGAATGTTCTTTATCAGATACCCCTGCCCATTTTCAATTACATAAAGTTCGTTTTTGCTGGTTGTGAACACAATATATTTCTGATTACTTTTAATAGAAACGATGGGGTCTGTCTGCCCTATTTTTTTTGTACCTGCCCGAGTGCCATCTGTTTCATAAATAAAACTTGTGGAAGTGTTTTCAGGATACACAAAATAGACTTTACCGTTTAACTCTGTTACCAGATTTCCAGTAAAGCCGTTGCCATAATCGAAATAGCTACCAACATCCATTAAGAACTCGGCACTGTTTTTTTCTCCGTTACTCACCCAAAGTTGTGATTTCTGTATAACTGGATTCCACCGCCAGAAAAGTATTTTATCTTTCAGTACTCTATAAGAAAATAATTCCCCTCCATCTGGCCGGAATATGTTCCTTGTCGGAATCAGTGGTGTTTTTGTAGTAGTAATATTGTAGAGATTATCTGAAAGTAACAATTTCTGTTTATTAATTACAAGTATACTATCGGGGGCATCTTTGGGCTTATAACTTGTTATACTCAGTACCGAATCGAGCTTGAAATTATAGGTGAGTTTTTTACCGTATTTATCATCCAGAATATAAGTATCAGTATTTACCTGAGTAATTGTGAGGTTATTGGTATAAGCAAAACCAGAGGTATATTGCAGGCTTTTACTTCTTTTATGGGCAGCGGTGTTCAGGTCAAGGCGATTCAGGTAAAAAGCATAGATACCTTCGCCCACGTACGCATTGATATACATAAGTTTATCACCTATAATAGACATATTACCCACCAAGTTAGTAAGCGCGTAAGGCATATCTTTATTACCCCTGAAAGCATCAGCCGGAAGCTCCCATTTAACCTGAGGCTCGTTTGCTGCGTTGAAAGTGTAGATTTTTAGCCCATTCAGAAATTTTATCAGATAAATATTATCAGCCGTATCTTTTATCCAGAAACTGAGCCAGTTATCAAACCCACTATCCGAATCCCAAGGTTCTAAAACGGCGTTTCTTTCATCATCGGGCAACTTATGATATATCTTTTGTCCGGCATTAGTCCAGAAAACGTAATAGTCATGGTTATTTCTCGACAAATACCTGAAATCATATATGGTCATGTTTTCTGAGTCAATAACATTTACAATATGGGTGTTGTCTGGCTTAATTTTGTGTATTTCATATAGTTGGGTAATTCTGTTATATTTCATGTAGTGTAGCGTACCGTCAAGAATCATGTACCTGTTTATGTCTTTTTCCCAAGATGTTATCCGGTCTGTTGAATCGAGCCAAGCAAAAGAAGTACTAGGAGTTGATGTACCGTCAGGCAGGTACTTGTAATGAGAAAAAAACAGCAGCAATTTATTAGCAAATACCTGAAAGTCGGCCAGAGAATCTGCGTTTGGAAGGATTTTTATCAGTTTTTCACTATCGGTTTTCCAGAGGTATTGCTGGTAAACATAAGTATAACCGTACTTTTTTATTGGAGACCTCAAGGCATAATAATATTGAGGAGCAGTACCACTGCTATCTTTTAGTTGTTTTGTATTAGCCAATGTGCCATCTGACACCCATAAGTTTGTACCATGTTCTGGGCTGTAAGCAAAAAATAATAACTTGTTATTGAGGGTGTCCAGATAAGAAGTTGTAGTAATGCTTTTGGTAGTAATATTGTCAAAATTTGTAATTTTTTCTTGTGCAGCAACGGCTAAAGCACCAAATAAAAACCATCCGAGTAAAGTAAGTCTCGTCATAAAATTAATTTTATCAGGACTGACTTATTTTTTACGCGGATGGTTGTAATAATGTTGTTCTCTATTTTTTATCGCTAACAGCTACTGCAATTTTTGAATCGGCTGTTCCATAATACAAAAACCAGCGATTTTTAAAATGCACAAGACCCTCAACAAAAACTACATTGTTTACCTGCCCTGTTAACTCATAGGGTTTATCGGGCTCAAAGAAAAATGTTTTTGAACGGTCAAGAATCTTCGAGGGGTCGTTCGGGTCCAGTAATACCTGTCCGGCTCTATAAGCATTTTTAGTGTCGGTAGCTTTATTCTGAAAACCCTTGTTAGCACTGTTGTAGATGAGCAGAATACCTTTATCAGTAATAAAAGCTGCCGGCCCTGACTCTACCAGCCAGCTATCAAAGTTATCGTCACGTGGCTTTACAATTGGTTTAGGTTTACCACTTTCATCTTCCAGAATCGTCCAGTCTGTCAGGTTTTCCGAACTCGCCAGAAAAAGATTGGTATCACCAAAATACATCCAGTATTTACCATTGATTTTTTTAGCTACAAACCGTTCATTTATTTTTTCACAGATAATTGCTCCAGATTTCGACCAGAGGTTTTCGTATTTAGCATCTTTAAAAGCTAACCCGTTTTTGGTCCATGATTGTAAATCAGGCGACGAAGCCACGCATAATCGGGCCGTTTTACCGTCATAGGCCGTGTAAGTGAGTATATATTTGCCATCAGGCGATTCTACCAGACGAGGGTCTTCACAGCCACCCGGATACTCGTATTTCTTCATAAAATCGTTCGACGGATAAAACACTGGCTTGGGTTGTCTGTTAAAATGAATACCATCTTCGCTTATAGCCAGCCCCAGGCGTGAGGTTCCGTCTACCACCTTTAAGGTATCTTCTGCCCGATACAACAAAAAAACTTTACCGTCGCGTACTACAGCCGAGGGGTTATAAACATCTTTTGCCTCCCAGTTAATACTTTTTTGCAGAATAGGGTCATCAAATGTAGTGGTATCGTTCGGTAGTAAAATCGGGTTGCTGGCGTCTTGTTTTACAAAAGGAATAAGTTGCCAGTCTTCTTGGGTTTTATTTTCGCAGGCGCAGGCAATAATAGAAAGAATAAAAAGGTATTTTTTCATAGATTTGTATTTTCTGTTGCACTTATTTAGGTAAGTAATTGAGCTATTTATCAGGATTGTATTTATATCACAATCCTTCTTTCAAATATAGAGACAATCTGAATAAAAATTAAAAAAATGAGGCTATTAATCTTTCTTATCTGTTTACTGAATATTACTCCCTTGCTGGCGCAAGAACGTTTGATTTTAATTGGTGGCGGCAAAAGGCCAACCGACGCACTCAATAAGTTGATAGAACTGAGCGGAAAAGACAAAGGCAAAATTCTGGTGATTCCGTGGGCAAGTGGCGAGCAGGACGAAAGTTTTGAAGCGTTCAGTAAAGATATTGCAGCCCTTTCGGGCATTAAGGTTGAAAAGGCGGCGGTGTCTCCGCTTACACCTGACACCAAAGCAGTTTTTTTGCAACAACTATCAACAGCCACAGGGGTATTTTTTACAGGCGGCGACCAAACCCGCATTATGGCCGTTTTACAGGACGAAGAACTACTGCTTGCCCTGCAAAATCAATACAAAAAACAGGTAGTATTTGCCGGAACAAGCGCAGGAACAGCCATTATGAGCCAGAAAATGATTACCGGCGAAGGCGATTTTAAAGTAATAGATGGCTCAAAGGTTGAAGTTAAAAAGGGCTTGGGCTTACTGACAAACGTAATTGTTGACCAGCATTTTATTAAACGCCAGAGGCAAAACAGATTAATTGGCCTGATATTTCAGAACCCTGACTTATTGGGTGTAGGTATCGACGAAAATACAGCTTTATATATAGAAAACAATCGTTTAGCCGAAGTAATGGGCGAAAGTCAGGTAATGGTTTTTGAGGCCCTCAAAAATACCCGTGAAATGAAGTTTATTTTATTGGAAAAAGGCGAGAAGTTCGATCTGAAAAAAAAGAAACGCGTAAAGTAATACACTAAACTTTCGGAATGCAACAGACATTTTTCTTACCTTTGCCCAAAAATTGAATTTCTGATGAGTACCGACCGTTATATGCAACGCGGGGTTTCTGCCGCAAAAGAAGATGTACACAAGGCTATCGAAAAGCTCGACAAAGGCTTATTTCCGAAGGCTTTCTGCAAAATTTCGCCTGATACCTTAGGGGGTGACTATGACTATTGCAACATTATGCACGCCGACGGAGCAGGAACCAAGACCTCGCTGGCTTATTTATACTGGAAAGAAACCGGCGATATTTCGGTATGGAGAGGTATTGCACAGGATTCGATTGTGATGAATACCGATGACCTCATTTGTGTAGGCGCCACAGGCCCTATGCTTATATCATCAAGTATCGACAGGAACAAAAATAAAATTCCGGGTGAAGTTATTGCCGAAATTATTAATGGTACGGAAGAATGCCTTGCCATGCTTCGTAGCCACGGCATAGAAATACACAGCACAGGCGGCGAAACCGCCGATGTAGGCGATTTGGTGAGAACAATTGCAGTAAACAGTACTGTTATTGCCCGCATGAAAAGAGCCGATGTTATATCGAACGATAAAATACAAGTGGGCGATGTAATAGTGGGGCTTGCTTCTTATGGCCAAGCCAGTTATGAAACGGCGTATAACGGTGGCATGGGTAGCAACGGGTTAACATCAGCCAGACACGATGTGCTGGATAAAGTTTATGCCGAAAAATATCCTGAAAGTTTCGATGGAGACATTGACTTTTCGCTGGTTTATAGCGGTAAAAAACTATTAACCGATTCTGTGGCAATTGAGCCATATAATGCTACGCTCGACAGCGAAACGCTAAATAAGCTACCCGATGCAGGTAAGTTAATTCTCTCTCCTACCCGTACATACGCACCGGTAGCTAAAGTATTTCTGGACGAATTGCGCCCACACATTCATGGAATGGTCCATTGCAGTGGCGGTGCGCAAACGAAAGTATTACATTTTGTTGATAACCTCCATATCATAAAAGATAATCTCTTCCCTATTCCACCATTGTTTAAACTCATTCATGAACAAAGTGGCACTAGCTGGCAGGAAATGTACAAAGTGTTTAATATGGGGCATAGGTTAGAAATATACCTTGATGAACAATACGCTCAACGAATTATTGAAATAGCCCAATCGTTTAATATTGATGCACAGATTATTGGGCGGGTTGAAAAATCTGATACCAAAAAACTCACTATTAAAAGCGAGTTTGGCGAATTTGTGTATTAAAAGAAACTACCATAAAATTTAAAGTCTGTTTGAATTTATAGCCTGAACTATAATTTTAAACAGGCTTTTTTTGTAGTACTTACCCATCCTATATTGTGTCGGCTGGTGTTTTTGTTTGCTTTCTGGCTTTGGTCTTAAGAATGATTAAGCGGGGCTACCAACAATTATTCCAAAGATATTTTTAGCTAACAAAACTCTCCTTTCCGCTTTGTATCTACCTGATTTACAACACATTATATATTGAAATATATATTTATCGGAAAAAAATTTTCTAGCATGATTTTTGTACCGCTTAATAACAAAACAGATGAATCGATACTCGTGCTACTATGAAGACAATTACTATTGGTGGATTACTATGTCTTTTTACCTTTACTCTTTTTGCGCAAAGTACACAGACACCCTCTGAAACCGTTTATCGTAGCTTTTATAATCAGACCATTACTATTCACCCTGACAACCCCGACAAGGTGATAAAGAAAAGGTATGGGGTATTTATTGATACTACGAAAAACTCAGTTTTTGCCAGAAATCTGATTGAAAAAATGGAGTTTGACGACTACCACGAATCGCTAATACAGCGGGCTTGCCGTGATTTCAAGGCTTCAAAAAAATTAAAGGAATTATGGTCTTTTAAAAATGACCCCTTATTAAGTCAACTTCCTAAAAAATGGTTTGAAGCACAGGAGTTAAACGGTAAACCTTATGTTTTTTGCCCTAAAGTTTTTAAAAACCATTACTTTTTTACCCTTACGGATTCTACTGTTATGGTAAGCCAAGGCTTAGGGCCTGACACCTACTTTATAAAGTCAATTCAGAACCATAGCAGTGCCATTGTAATTGAGTGTTTTCAGGGAGTTAAGTTTACGATAAAAATTCTGGATGAACACACCAAACTGGCTGTCTGGAAAATGGAAAACAAAAACATTGATAAAGGTGTAGTGTATCGTTTATCGGTTCCGGTTGATAGCTTCAAATATTATCACATGATTGTGAATCATAGTGCCGAAGACAAAGTGCCTGACGATTTGGTTTTTGATGAAATTGACCTCGAAAATATTCTTTCTGCCAATACCAACTCCCCCCTACAAGGCTTCTTGCAAGCAGGTAATAAGTAATTTCTCTTGTGCTGTCTTTTAATTGCCAATGCCGCAAGTATTGTTTTAGCTTGGACATTCAATAATCTGCCAACAGATTCGTTAAAAATTTTAGCTATTGGTTTAGCTGTTTGGTTTAAAAATTGTGCTTTGTTCAGTACTTTTTATTCTATCATTATTTTACAATGCAACTCAAATACAAGTAATGAAATTTATACTCCCGATTGTCCTGATTTTCGTTTGTTTATCTGGTTATTCACAAAATAAAGACCCGTTTTTGTTATCGGTTGCTGATTTTGACACCAAACTGAAATCAAAAGCAGAAACCGCACAGTTGGTTGATGTCCGTACGCCTGCCGAATACGCCAATGGCCACATTAAAAGAGCCATGAATATTAACTTTACTGACGACGATTTTGAGGAAGCAGCAAAAAAAACTCTTGATAAAACCAAGCCCGTTTTTGTTTATTGTTTTTCAGGGAAACGCAGCACCGATGCCGCTGTGTTTTTAAGAGGGTTAGGTTTCAAAGAAGTATACGACCTGAGCGGTGGCTTTGCCCAATGGACAGCTTCGAGCAAGCCTTATGTATCGAGCGCTACGAACACCAGACCAATTGCCGCATTAACCCTGCCTAATCTGGACGAAATTGTTCGTTCAAATGAAATTGTATTGATTCATTTTTATACCGATTGGTGTGAGGTATGCAAGAAAGTAACGCCCCTACTTAACAAAGTTGCTGACGAGAACAAAAAAATAAAGTTACTCAAAGTTGATTCCGAAAAGAACGATATTATTTCGTCTGTTTTTAAAGTAGAAGAAACCCCCACTTACGTAATCATAAAAAAGGGTAAACGCGTATGGAGCGGAACTGGCGAAATAAGCGAAACAGAGATACAGGAGGTACTCCAGAAAATTAATACGCTATAAACAAAAATAGCTGCCAGTAGTGCTGGCAGCTATTTTTAATGAAGCCTATTTTACAAATTCAATTTCTTCATTTCTTTCACGGCGAAATCAGCAGCGCGGGCTGTTAAGGCCATATAAGTTAACGATGGGTTCACGCATGATGCAGACACCATAGCAGCACCATCAGTTACAAATACGTTTGGCGCACCCCAAACCTGATTGTTACCATTCAGAACAGAGGTTTTCTTGTCTCTTCCCATACGGGCTGTACCCATTTCATGGATACCAATACCCGGATTTGGAGCCATATTGTTATAGGCGTTAATATTTTTCAAACCTGCGGCTTCAAGCATTTCGGCAGCTTCGTTCATCATTGCAATACGCATTTTGAGCGCGTTGTCGCCCCATGCGGCATCGAATTCTACTACTGGCAAGCCCCATTTATCTTTCTGGTCAGAAAGTGTAAAACGGTTGTTAGGGTCAGGCAGAGTTTCGCCAAAGCCCCCAATACCGAAAGTCCACGGCCCAGGCGTAGTTAATGACTCTTTGAATTCGGCTCCGAAGCCATCTTTGTAATTTCCACGGCCCCAACCTTCGCGGCTTGCACCTCCCTGATACCCAAAACCTCTTACAAAGTCTCTTTTTGTATCTCTGCCCCAGTTGGTAAAACGCGGAATATAAACACCATTGGCACGGCGGCCATAGTAGTACATATCTTCCATGCCTTCGAAAGTGCCCGATGCCCCTACACTCAGGTGGTGGTCCATGATGTTTCTGCCTAACTGGTCCGACTCATTTCCTAAACCATTAGGATGAGTTTTAGATTTTGATTGCATCAATATCCAAGCAGAATTAATAGCCGAAGCATTCAGGAATATAATTTTTGAATAAAAATCCAGATGTTCTTTTGTATTCTGGTCTATGGTACGCACGCCCACAGCTTTGCCTTTTTCGTCATCAAAAATTACTTCGTACACTATTTTATCGGCCATCAAAGTAAGATTACCCGTTTTGTTAGCTGCGGGCAAGGTAGCCGATTGTGTACTAAAATAAGCTCCATAAGGGCAACCACGCATACAGGCATTGCGGTACTGGCACGAGGCACGGCCTAATTCAGTTTGTATCTGGGTAGGAGCCGTTAAGTGTGCCGTACGACCAATAGTTACATGGCGGCCATTAAATTTTTTCTGAATCGAATTACGCACTTCTTTTTCTACGCAATTCATTTCCATACCGGGCTGAAAATTTCCGTCAGGCAATACATCAAGCCCTTCTTTATAGCCACTTACCCCAATGAAGGTTTCAACGTAGCTATACCACGGAGCTAAGTCTTTATAACGGATAGGCCAGTCAACACCGTGGCCGTCTTCTAGATTAGCGGTAAAGTCTTTTTCATTCCAACGATAACTCTGGCGGCCCCACATAAGTGAACGCCCGCCAACATGGTATCCACGAATCCAGTCAAAACCACGTTTTTCCAGATATGGGTTTTCTTTATCGTTTTCAAAATGGTGGCGGTGTTCTTCATTGGCTGTATACCCTGTGCGAACGTTTGCCCAGTATTCTTCTTTAGCCATGTTGTCGACCCTGCCACGGTGTGGGAACTCCCACGGATTTTTGGTAGCTGTTGTATACCCTGTTACGTGCTTAATGTCGCGTCCGCGCTCAAGCATCAAAACCTTAAGTCCTTTTTCACACAATTCTTTTGCAGCCCAACCACCTGATATACCAGAACCTACAACGATAGCGTCATAAGTTGCCTGCTCTTTTGCTTTTCCTTGAATATTCATTTGATAGTTACGGTTGAATTTCTCTTAAAATTAATTATAATGCCCAAACTTTCTGGCCGGGTGTCATTTTTACACAGCCATCGTAGCGGCCAGGTACTTCAACATAAGCCAACGCATTTTTAGCACCTGCTTCTGAAGTAAAATAACCTAAAAGCGTTAACTCTTTCATTAACTTGAAGAATGGCACTGGCGGAACCTCTGTTTTGGTTTTCAAGGTTTTTGGGTCTTTCGGGTCTTTCACAAGGCCGGTTTCGTTATCAACTATCTTTTTCGAAGTCTCGTTCTGTTTCGCCTCATCGTTAGCCATTTGTTCAAATTTTTTCAGAAGCGCAACTTGTTGTTCAGGTGTGCTTTCCAGAAACTTCTTCCCTCCGTTTTCCTTTTTAGAAGCCTCTTCCAAAGCATCTAATCCTTTCGTGAAGTGTTCCTGCTGTGCAGGCGTGTAGCAATCTTTCAGCATTACCTCAATGAAAGGCCCAACACCGGCATCTTTAGCACCCGGAGTAGACGTTTTAGGAATAATTATCTCTGCAATTTCAGAAACTAGATTTTTGTAATCAGGAGAGAGAGAAAAGCCTGAAGTGGTTGCTTCAGTTGCAGTATTGGATTTACAACCTTCCAACATAGCAATCATTGTAGGGGCAGACAAAGCTCCTCCCATCAGGAAGGCGACTCTTTGCATGGCATCTCTTCTATTCAATGTCGTAGTATAAATTTAAGGGTTGCTAAATTATTTTAGGTGGTGAAATTACGCAAGAAAAACCTGTCTATGCAAATTTGCCTCCATGAAAATTCAATTAAAAACGCTAAAAACGCTGCTTAAAGTATATGTGGCAAATATACTTAGTAATTTTTAATCAGGCAGGCCATACGGCGTAATGTAAATGAAACATGAAAAAATCTTGCTTTTTTCCCATTATAAGGCTTAATATGTTATTGTCAAAACTACACTTATTGATGTTAAAAATATAGACTTAATAGACTACACGAGCCATTAAGTCTATGATTTCAATAAAAAATTTTCATTTTTTATTCTTCATGCTTGCAGGTCTTATCAAAAAATAATCTAATTTTACGGCATATTTTTTGATATGAAAAATAGAAAATAAATTTGTTAAATTCTGAAACATATATCTTATGAAAATCGCAGTTGTCGGAACAGGTTATGTAGGCTTAGTTACCGGAACTTGTTTTGCAGAAACAGGTAATCAGGTAACTTGTGTTGACATTGACAGTCGTAAAGTAGATAAATTAAATAAAGGTAAATTAACTATCTATGAGCCGGGTCTGGATGTTATTTTTGAGCGTAATACTAAAGAGGGCCGTTTAAAGTTCACTACCAATCTTGCAGAGGGTATCAAGGAAGCACAAGTGATATTTCTTGCCTTACCTACCCCTCCGGGAGAAGATGGCTCGGCAGATTTAAAATATATTCTGGGTGTTGCAAGTGACTTAGGTCCTTTGCTAGAAAACTATACTGTTATTATTGATAAAAGTACGGTTCCGGTAGGTACTGCCGAAAAAGTGCATGAGCGCATTGCTAAAAACGCCAAAGTAGAATTTGACGTGGTTTCAAACCCTGAGTTTTTAAGAGAAGGGGTAGCTGTTGAAGATTTCATGAAGCCTGACCGTGTTGTGATTGGTACGAAATCAGAAAAAGCAAAAAAAGTAATGGAGAAACTTTACGCACCTTTGGTACGTCAAGGAAATCCTATTATTTTTATGGATGAGCGTTCGGCCGAAATGACCAAATACGCAGCTAATGCTTTTCTGGCTATGAAAATTACTTTCATGAACGAAATTGCAAACCTTTGCGAAAAAGCCAATGCAAACGTAGACGATATTCGTAGAGGAATTGGTACCGATAGCCGTATCGGAAAACGTTTCTTGTTTGCAGGTATTGGTTATGGTGGTAGCTGTTTTCCGAAAGACGTACAGGCATTAGAAAAAACTGCCAATGAATTTGACTATGATTTCAAGATTCTGAAATCAGTAATGAAGGTAAACGAAAAGCAAAAAACCAAGTTAATGCCTCAGTTGAAAAAATATTTCAACGGTGACCTGAAAGGCAAAACAATTGCTTTGTGGGGCTTGGCATTTAAACCTCATACCGACGATATTCGTGAAGCTCCGGCTTTATATAACATTAAAGACCTTAGAAAAGCAGGTGCTAAAGTAGTAGTTTATGACCCTGAAGCCATGGATAATGTACGCGAGGTTGTAGGCAAAAAAGTGAAATATGCGAAAAACCCTTATGAAGCACTTGAAGGTGCAGATGCACTCATGATTATGACCGAATGGCCTGAGTTCCGTACACCTGATTTTGAAAAAATGGAAGGTACCTTAAAAAATAAAGTTATATTTGATGGCCGTAACCTTTATGAATTGAAAGATATGAAGGAACTAGGCTATACTTATTTCAGTATCGGTAGAGAAACCGTAAGTGCTTAAATTCATTATGGGAAGCAATTAGGCAATAACCTCCCCTATCCTGTTTAGCTTTCCCTTTCATTATATAATTCAGGTAATATATCAGGGGATATATCATATTTATTTCTATGAAAAGAGTTCTTATTACAGGCGGTGCCGGTTTCTTAGGCTCACATCTTTGTGATAGATTTATTAAAGAAGGATACTACGTTATTGCCATGGATAATCTCATTACAGGAGATTTACGCAATATAGAACACTTGTTCAAGCATCCGAACTTTGAGTTTTACCATCATGATGTTAGCAAGTTTATTCATGTGCCTGGCGAATTAGACTATATTCTACATTTTGCCTCACCTGCCAGCCCGATTGATTATCTGAAAATACCTATCCAGACCCTGAAAGTGGGTTCGTTAGGTATCCACAACTGTCTGGGGCTTGCCCGTGTGAAAAAAGCACGTGTTATTATTGCTTCTACTTCTGAAGTTTATGGCGACCCTCTTGTGCATCCACAAAACGAAGAATACTGGGGGCATGTGAACCCTGTCGGGCCACGTGGTGTATATGATGAAGCCAAACGTTTTCAGGAAGCCATGACTATGGCTTACCATACTTATCATGGGCTTGAAACAAGAATTGTTCGTATTTTCAATACTTATGGCCCGCGTATGCGCCTGAACGACGGCCGTGTTTTACCTGCTTTTATTGGTCAGGCTTTACGCGGCGAAGACCTCACAATTTTTGGTGATGGCTCTCAGACACGTTCTTTCTGCTATGTTGACGACCTCGTAGAAGGTATTTATCGTTTGCTATTATCTGATTATGCCTATCCGGTAAATATTGGTAACCCTGCCGAAATTACTATTAAGCAATTTGCAGAGGAAATCATCAAACTAACAGGCACTGACCAGAAAATAGTTTACAAACCTCTGCCGAAAGATGACCCTAAGCAACGCCAGCCCGACATTACCAAAGCTAAGGAAATATTAGGATGGGAACCTAAGGTAAGCCGCGCAGAAGGTTTAGCCATTACTTATGATTATTTCAGAAGCCTTCCGAAAGAACGCTTATATGAAGAGTCGAATCATAGAGATTTTGAAAAAAAATAAGATAAATGTTCAAAAAAATGGAGCTTAACGGCTCCATTTTTTTTAGTTTAATTCAGCAAAAGCCTGCGTAATTTCAGGAAATTCAAAACGGAATCCAGTGTCTAATAATCTCTTAGGATATACATTTCTACTTTTCAACAATAGTTCTGTCTCGGTTCCGATAAAAACAGAAGCACACTCTAAAAGCGTAACCGGGCTATTAATGCCCACAGGTACACCCAAAGATTTCCGCAGATATTTCATAAAATCTTCATTTCTTACCGGGTTAGGCGCGCATACATTTATTTTGCCAGTCAGTTGCTCGTGGGCAATTATAAATGCCACCGCTCTGCAAAAATCTTGTTCATGAATCCAGCTTACCCATTGTTTGCCATTGCCTTGTTTACCACCCAGACCTAATCTGGTAATGGTTTTCATTTTAGGAAATGCCCCACCTTTGTTTCCTAAGACGATAGTTGTTCTCAAAGCTATTTTCCTAACTGGCAAACTGGTATCGGCAAAAAATACCTTCTCCCAACTTTTACAGATGTTCATCGAAAAATCATCTCCTATAATTCCGTTTTCTTCATCCATCAACTGCGTCTCGGCATGGATATAAATAGTAGCACTACTGGCATTCAGCCATATTTTTGGTGGATTTTCACACAATCCGATAGCCTTCTGTAAGGCTTCCGTACTTTTTACTCTCGATTCCAGAATAATCTTTTTATTGTTTGCATTATACCTACAATCGACCGATTTACCAGTCAGATTAATAACTACCTCTGCTCCTTCCAAAGTGCTTATCCAACTTCCGGTATTGGTGGCATCCCAATAAATTTCATTTATCTTTTTGGGTGTTCGGGTCAATATCCATACTTCATCGCCTTTTTCAGTAAAGTATTTTTGAAGTACTTTTCCTAAAAAGCCTGTTCCGCCGGCAATAATAATTTTCATCTTTCTGCCATTAATATTTAACTCATCATAACAATTATAGCCAACGCTACCAACCGATAAACCAGCCATGAGATGGTGGGAAGATACCCGATTTTCAATATTTTACATCTTCTCAAGTGCTCCCATAGCATGAAGCCAACAACGAAAACAAAATAAAACAACCTGAATGCCACAGGCAAGCCAGTAAATAAAAGCATGGGCAATAAAAGCAACGTGCCTATCATCGAGACGGTCATCATATTTCCGAGGTATTCAAGTAGTTTTTTGTTAAGAAGTTTCCATAAAAAAGTTACCTGCCATAAAATTTGTCCAGCGCAAATGAGTAACTCTCTTCCCAAATAATTTTGCCACCCCATGAAAGAATTAATTGGACGTGTAAAATTATAAAGCACTACTGACGAGCAAACTATCACAAACACCATATAAGCCAAGCGGTATCTGACATTCATATCAGGTACACATTCTCTTGTGTATTCTTTTTTCTCGCTAGGGGCTATCACTTTTCGGTTAAAAGAAATAAACCGATACAATTTCCGTAAGCAAAAATCAACAGGGCGGCTTTTAAGGAAGCCATTTAAAAAAGGGAATCTATTGGTAATAATATGCCTGAAGGCATCAATGCCGTATTTTACTGTATTACTTTGGGTATCTACCAAAGCAATTTCGTTTCTGGCCCTGTCCAGATCAAGATTTTCGTTAGCTAGCCCATCAAAACTCTGGTATGGGCAATAAGTGGCTTCATCGACCCAACCTGCTTTTTCAAATCCTTTTGCATATAACCTACACATGGGGCAATCGGCATCCAGTAATAATTTATTATCGGTTAAAGTTCTCATAGTTTCAATAATTTGTGAAAGTTTAAGTAAAAAAAATTAACTCATGAGTTTTAATACATTTTTCAACAAAGCATTTTTCTCTGCTTTGAGCAATAATTCGCTGAGCGTATCCATTTGCTCAATAAAACTGTTCAAGTCTCCAAGCATTTGCTTAATATGCTTCTGTTCAGCATCATTAGCATCGGAGGCATTAGCCAGTAAAACTTTTACCGTTTGGCGGGCAGGCATAATTTCACGTTTTTTTCGTTCGGTAATAATCCTGACAGCTATTTGCCAAATATCATGCTCTGCTATAAAATATTCTTTCCTATCGCCCGGTTTAGTTTGTTTATAGAGCAAATTCCAGCTTATTAGTTCTCTTAACACCATGTTTACGTTACCTCTCGACAGTTTAAGGTCTTCCATTATTTCTTCGGTGCTCATTTCGTTTTTGCTTAATAAAAGCAAAGCATGCACCTGAGCCATTGAGCGACTTATGCCCCACGATGTGCCTAGCACTCCCCAAGCCTGAACAAACTGCTGTCTGATTTCCTCTATATTCATAATACAAATATATAATAACTAAAAATAAACTTCCAAGAATTTTTGAAAGTTTATTTTTAAATACCGCTTAAATTTCAAGAATCATGTCATAATTAGCAATCCCGTTGTTTTCAAAATCACCTATTTTCAGGAACCCCTGTTTCAGATAAAAATTTACTGCTCTTACATTTTGTGCTTGCACGCCTCCCCAAAGAATCATTCTTTTTAAACCTTGCATTTGTAGTTGATGCCTGATATAGCCGAAAAGAGTATTACCCAAACCTTTGCCCTGCCACGCATCTGCTACTGATGGTGCAAACGTGCAATCGGTTAACGGAAATAAAGACAACCCATATTTTTGCAACCGTGCTTTATCTTTAGGCACGTACCCTTTCTTGATAATGGCATAGGCAACAATTGTATGCTCCGATAAATTTTCAATAATAAACCCTGATTGGTTGTTTTCAGGCTGATAAAACTGCTCAATGGTGGGCATATCAAAAGTATGTGGTGCAAATCTGCTGCGGGTTTCGGCACTTAAACACGTAAGATACGCCAGTAGTTTATCAAAATCTTTCGCTTCAAGAAAACGTATATGCAGGTTATCTGTCATTATCAGGCACTTATTTGGTTAAAATTCAAGGGGCATACTAGCAATATTAATACTCTTTTGTTGAAAACCACTACCTTTACAAACGTTTTCGAGAAGCAAAGTGTTTTAGATACAAAACAGTACAATTACATAGCTATTAATAGAATGAAGTTAGACCGTATAGAAGATGCGATTGAAGATATTCGCAATGGAAAGATAATCATTGTCGTGGATGACGAAGACCGTGAAAACGAAGGTGATTTTGTGTGTGCTGCCGAAAAAATTACACCAGAAATGGTGAATTTCATGATAAAAGAAGGGCGTGGCTTAATGTGTACTCCGATAACATCGAAACGATGCGAGGAATTACAGTTAAGTATGATGGTGGGTAAAAATACAGCCCAGCATGAAACTGCATTTACCATTTCGATTGATTTATTGGGTAATGGCTGTACTACCGGTATTTCGGCCAGCGACCGTGCCAAAACAATTCAAGCATTGGTTGACCCCAACACAAAACCTGAAGATTTTGGTCGTCCGGGGCATATATTCCCGCTAAAAGCCGTTGACGGAGGGGTTATCAGACGTGCAGGGCATACCGAGGCCACTATTGATTTAGCCACACTGGCAGGCTTACAGCCCGCAGGTGTATTAATTGAGATTCTGAACGAAGATGGAACAATGGCGCGTTTGCCACAACTACGCGAAATTGCTGATAAGTTTAACCTCAAACTTATTAGTATAAAAGACCTGATTGAGTATCGTCTGAAAAAGGAATCGTTAATTAAAAGAGAAATTGGCGTTCAAATGCCTACTGAGCATGGCTATTTTGATATGATAGCCTATCGGCAATTAGATAACGACCAGTTGCATCTGGCCCTTATTAAAGGAACATGGGAACCTGACGAACCTGTGATGGTGCGCGTGCATTCGTCGTGTGTAACGGGCGATATTTTTGGTTCATGCCGTTGTGACTGTGGCCCACAACTACATGCTGCCATGGAAATGGTACAAAAGAACGAAAAGGGAGTAGTATTATATATGAATCAAGAAGGGCGTGGCATTGGGCTACTCAATAAACTGAAATCCTACAAACTTCAGGAAATGGGCCGCGATACCGTTGAGGCTAATCTGGAATTAGGTTTCAAGATGGATGAAAGAGATTACGGGGTGGGTGCGCAGATTTTAAGAGACCTCGGTATCAAAAAAATAAAACTGATTTCGAATAACCCCAGAAAAAGAGCGGGGTTAATCGGGTATGGTCTGGAAATAGTTGATACTATCCCGATCGAGATTTCATCAAACCCTTATAACGAAAAATATTTACAGACCAAGCGAGACAAAATGGGGCATAAAATACTGGGAGCCTAAAATATTAGGCTTGCATAACAATTTCTTAATATATAAAAATAGCACTTAATCAATATTTTTCATTAAATATTCTACAAATTACTAGAAACCAAGCATTTATGTGCACAAAACACATGGGTGCTTGTTTTTTTTAGGAAAAATTTTTAAGACCTTTGCAAAGGCAATATAATCTGCTTGATGAATTTTACTTCAAACATTTCTAACTCCAAAAAAAACATGATGCAAAAATTTACTTTTTTGCGAGGAGCTTTTACACTCCTTGTAGGGATTTTCTTTGCTTTTCAAGGCTTTGCTCAGGTTACAACCTCGTCGATTAGCGGGGTCGTAACAGATAATAAAGGCGAAGCACTACCCGGAGCAACGGTTGTTGCTATCCATGAACCGTCAGGAACTAAGTATGGTACAGTTACTAACGCAACAGGTCGTTTTGTATTACCTGCCGTGCGTATCGGAGGCCCATTCAAAGTTACTGCTTCTTTTGTTGGTTTTAAAGAGGCTGCCAAAGAGGGCATCATTACCAGCTTGGGTACAACGTCTAACGTTGACATTAAATTAAGTGAAGAAGGTGCTGTACTTCAGGAAGTACAAGTAACTGCTGCCAGAAGTGACATTTTCAGTTCTGAGCGTACAGGTGCTGCTACTACTCTTAGCCGCGAAAATATTGTTCGTCTACCAACACTAGGACGTAACATTAACGACATTACAAAATATAATGCTTATAGCAATGGTCGTTCATTCGGTGGTCAGGATAGCCGTTATAACAACTTCACTATTGACGGTTCTGTGTTCAATAATGGTTTCGGTTTAGGTAACCAAGCACAAGCTGGTGGCCGTACAGGTACTACTGCTATTTCGCTAGATGCGATTGATGAGGTTCAAATTAACATTGCTCCTTTTGATGTGCGTCAGTCAGGTTTTGCAGGTGCAGGTATCAACGCCGTAACACGTTCAGGAACTAACGATTTCTCAGGTTCGGCTTATACATTCATGAAAAGCCAGGACCTAGTAGGTAAAACAGCTGCCGGAAATAAAATTCCTGCACTTACTTTCAAAGAAAACACTTATGGTTTCCGTATTGGTGGCCCTATTCTTAAAAATAAATTGTTCTTCTTTGTAAACGCTGAAATGGTAAACGGTGCTCGTCCGGCTCTGGATTGGGTAGCTAACCGTAACGGTGCTACGGGTAATATTTCTCGTACAACAGCCGCTGACTTACAAGACCTTGCATCGTTCATGAAGACTAACTTCAATTTCGATATGGGTGCTATTGATGGTTATAACAACGAAGTTAACTCTAAGAAATTCTTGACTCGTATTGATTATAACATCAACGATAACAACAAATTAACTATTCGTTATTCACACCATAACTCAGAGTCAGACGCTATCATCAGTAACAGTAATAGCTCGAACACAGCAGGTAATGGTAGCCGTAATAACTTGTCTACTGCTATTTCAACGCAGAACTCAGGTTATAAAATTCAGGATAATACGCGCTCAATCGTAGCAGAGTTGAACTCAACTTTCAAAAGCAAATTTGCTAACAACTTTATTGCTACTTACAACAAACAAATCGAAAACCGTTCTTACCGTACGCAGGTATTCCCAACGATTGATATCCTGAAAGATGGTTCTACTTATACCACTGTTGGTTTTGACCCATTCACGCCTGATAACAAACTTGATTATTCTACGTTGAATATCACAGATAACTTTACCATTTTTGCAGGTAAACATACAATTACTGCCGGTGCTGCTTACGAACACTTTACTTCAAATAACTTGTTCTTCTACGCATCGAATGGTGTCTGGACATTCAACTCAATTGATGATTTCAAGAAAGCGGCTCTGGCTTATTTAGCGAATCCAAACCTGACTACTTCTCCGGTAGATATCAACAGATTTAACTACCGTTATACTTTATTGCCAAACGGCCAAAAACCATGGCAAACATTAAAAGTAGGTACTACAAGTTTGTATGCTCAGGATGATTATCAGGTTACAAACAATTTCAAAGTAACTTATGGTTTAAGAGCTGACTACATTGCTATTGCCCCAACAGCAGTAGATTACGACAATAAAATTGTTTCGGCTTTGAGCTTCAAAACTCCTGATTTAAGTACTTATAAAGTTAATACGGCTAATATGCCTAAATCAAGACTATATGCGTCTCCACGTATTGGTTTTAACTGGGATGTTAACGGTAATAAAACTACTCAAATCCGTGGTGGTACTGGTCTTTTCTTATCAAGAATGCCTTATGTATTGATATCTAACCAGTTAGGTAACAATGGTGTAAACATTGGTTTAGTGAACGTAACAGGTAATACTGCATTGAATTACCCATTCACACTTGACCCAACCAAATATACACCTGCTACAACAGACTTGTCGAAAATTACAGGTTATAACGTAAATGCTTCTGACGAGAATTTGAAATTCCCTCAAATCTGGAAAACTAACATCGCGATTGACCAAAAACTACCATTTGCTGGTTTAATCTTCACGGCTGAGTTTATCTACAACAAAAACCGTAATGCTACTTACTACTTTGATGCTAACTTGAAAACACCAAGTGGTAAATTTGCTGGCCCAGATAACCGTGACCGTTACCCTGCTTCTGGTTTATCAGGAAGTGCTGCAACTGCTGCCCGTTTCTATAATGCTGCCATCAATAGTGCTTATATCTTAAGTAACACTAACTTGGGTAATGCTTCTTCTTTAACTTTCAAATTAGAGAAACCAATTACTAAAGGCTTTGGTGCTATGTTGGGTTATACTTATGGTATTGCCAGAAACCTTTCAGAAGCTAACAGTACTGTAAATGCTAATATTCCGGCAATAGGTGGTGTTAACTACAACACTTTAGCTTATGCTGATAACGACCTACGTCATCGTTTTGTAGGTTTTGCAAGTTACCGTATCGAATATGGTGGTAAATTAGGTGGTTCTACTATGATTACACTAGGTGGTACTTCACAAAGTGGTGGTAAAATCTCTTACACTTACTCAAATGACATGAACGGTGATGGTCAGATTAACGACCTTATCTTTGTGCCAAACAGTGCTTCTGACTTGAAATTTACTACTTTAACTACTGGTGGTAAAACGTTTACAGCACAAGAGCAAGCAACAGCATTAGATGCGTATATCAGCAAAAACCCATACTTGTCAACTCGTCGTGGTCAATATGCAGAACGTAACGCAGGTTATTACCCATGGTTAACTCGTTTCGACTTATCAGTTGAACAAGATTTCTTCGTGAAAGTTGGTAAAGCTAACAAGAAAAACATCATCCGCGTAAGAGCTGATATTTATAACTTCGGTAACCTGATTAAAAACTCTTGGGGTGTAGGTAACTCTGCAACTTCATTCAACCCACTAGTATTAGCCAGTGTTGATGCTTCTGGGAATCCGGTTTATCGTATGAATACTCAGGTTATTTCAAACGTAGGTGCTGACGGCAAAACTACTACTGAAACTATCTTGCTTCGTGATTCATTCGTTAAATCAAAAACTGTGGATGACGTATGGCAAATGCAGTTAGGTCTTCGTTATATCTTTAACTAAGATTTAACTTAATAAATACTTACAAAAAAATCCCGCCTCGAAAGAAGCGGGATTTTTTTGTGGCTTAGTTTTCAACTTTTTCTTCATTGAATTTGGCTCCTACTGGTGGCCGATACTTCTGAAACGGAATTTTCAATAAGTTACCCAGATTTGCATTTTCTTCTGGTTTCATGTGGGTATCAATACCATAAATTAATTTATCTCGGTCAATAGTCATAAACGTACCAAATAGCCTATCCCAGACAGAAAAAATATTGCCATAATTTGAGTCAGTATAAGGTTGCACGTAATGGTGGTGCACCTTGTGCATATCAGGCGAAACTAACACCCAACTCATGGCACTATCGAGCCATTTCGGAATAACAATATTGGCATGATTAAATTGTGAAAGCAATACCGATATTGATTGATACATAAATACCAGCCACATAGGTGCCCCTGCAAGCACTACGCCTGCCGTAGTAAACACAAACCGAAAAACACTTTCGCCGGGGTGGTGCCTGTTAGCCGAGGTGGTATCGACATACGTATCGGTATGATGCACAAGATGAAAACGCCACATCCATTTTACTTTATGCTCGGCCCAATGCACAAGCCATGCACCTATGAGGTCGAGCAGTAACAAACCAACAACAGCAAATAACCAGAGAGGCATTTGGGGTAGCCACTGTAATATACCAAAATGGGTATCTACTGCCCATTGCGATGCCCGCAAGAGCAGAAATGCCAACACAAAATTAATAACCACTGTTGTAAGGGTAAAAAAGATATTCACGCCCGCATGCTTAATTTTATTATATTTGAAATTAAACAACGGAACCGCACTTTCAATTATCCAGAAGAGGGCTATTCCACCAGCCAGAATAATACTTCTGTGGGTGGAGGGAATATTTCTGAAATATTCAACAATTTGTTCCATAAAGAGTTTATTTAAAATGGGGTTATTAGCTATAAAAAATGACTAACAAAATTTAGGTAAAAATAAATTTTTTGTCAATTTTTAGCTACAATTTATTATATTTTTTCTTTAATTTGTAATATTAAATATTCACACATTATACTAACCTAATTATATAATATGCAAAAGTGCATTTTCCTTGACCGTGACGGAGTACTCAATGAAGACCGGCCTGATTACGTTTATAAAATAGAAGATTATATCATTCCTGATGGTGTGGTTGACGGCCTGAATTTATTGAAAAATGCAGGGTATTTACTCATTGTTATTACAAATCAGGCAGGCATTGCAAAAGGGCTTTACACACAGGAAGACGTATTAAACTGCCACCATTTTCTACAAAGCCAATGCGGTGGCGTAATTGACGACATTTATTTCTGCAAACATCATCCGAAATACTCATCCGAGTCGCTTTTACGTAAGCCTGACTCGCTCATGCTTGAAAAAGCAATAGCTAAATATAACATTGACATAACTAATTCGTATATGATTGGTGATGCCGAGAGAGATGTAAAGGCAGGCAAGAAAGCGGGTGTCAGAACGATACATATTAACACCGGAAAAGAAAGCACCGACCTTGCAGACTTCCGGTTTGGTAGCCTTTTAGAAGCATCCAGATTTATTACAGGGCATTTAGCCTAAGCAAAATAAGCATTCATGGAGGCAATGCCTCCATGAACGCCATCTATATATCATTAACAGTGTCTTTTTTCAACTGGTTGCTGAGGTGAGTTTTTGCCATAAGCCGGGCATTGCTGACGACGGCACGAAGCCATTGTTACAACCGCCAAGAGAAATAAAATCAGTAATTTAGGTTTCATCAGATATTATTTTGAATTCTTTATAAAACGTATTACGGCATAATTTATTTTATACCACAACTTCTTCTGCTGTTTTCTTGTTCTTTTTTCCCGAACCATTACTTGGAATTGTGTGCAACTCTTTAGCCGGTTGAGACTTATACCCCAGAATTTCCATCATAGAGTCGCTGTTTTGTTCATCGGCAAATAATTCGGTGGTAATATTCCCCTCTGCATCCAGATTAACCAACACATGTTGTGGTGCCGGAATAAGGCAGTGCTGAATACCACCATAGCCTCCTAATGATTCCTGATAAGCTCCGGTATGGAAAAACCCGATGTACTGGTCTTCGTTCTCTATATCAAATATAGGCAGATACAAGTCTTCCGAATGCGCCTCAGTATTATAAAAATCCTGAGAGTCACAGGTTAAACCACCCAGATTTACTTTTTCATAAGGGCTATCCCAGTTATTAACTGGCATCATGATATATTTCTGCCCAATGCCCCACGAATCTGGCAACTGAGTAATGAACGAGCCATCTATCATGTACCACAACTCACGGTCGTTTTGTTGTTTTTTATCAATTACTTTATAAATAACAGCCCCGCTCTCTCCTACTGTATAGCTTCCGAACTCAGTAAAAATATGAGGTACAGGCACATTATTCTTGTTACAAATCCACTGGATATTCTCAATAATTTCATCAATCATGGCCTGATAATCATAATTAAATACCAGCGATGTCTGAATCGGCAAGCCTCCGCCAATATCAATTGAGTCAAGGTCAGGGCACATCTTCTTCATTTCGCAATATTTGAACATGAAGCGTGTTAGTTCAGACCAGTAATAAGCGTTATCCTTGATACCCGCATTAATAAAGAAATGGAGCATTTTTAGTTTAAATCTCGGATTCGGCTTAATTTTATCTCTGTAAAGGTCGTTTATATCGCTATACCGTACGCCTAAACGAGAGGTATAAAATGCAAAGTTCGGTTCTTCATCGGTTGCAATTCTGATGCCAAGATTCACGTTCTCGGCGGTCGAATGCTGCATATAATAATCTATTTCTTTCAGGTTATCCAGAATAGGAATACAATTAATAAAACCTTCGTTATGCAAAGCCGATATACCCTCAAGGTATTTCGGGCGTTTGTAGCCATTACAAATAATATAGGTATTCTGGTTTATCTTACCGTCGGCATATAAAGCTCTGATAATGTCTATATCAAACGCAGAGGAGGTTTCTAAATGAACATTACTTTTTAGGGCAGTTTCAATAACAAACCTGAAATGTGATGATTTTGTGCAATAACAGTAGGTGTAGCTCCCTTTGTAATTATATTTTTTCATGGCATTTCTGAAAAGCAATTTAGCGTTTTCGATATGCTCAGAAATTTTGGGCAGATAACTGATTTTTAGTGGTGTACCATACTGCTTGATGATGTCCATCAGAGGTACATTATTAAACATAAGTGTGTGGTCTTCATCAACACCGAATTCCCGCGTTGGAAACTCAAAGGTTTGCTCGATAAGGTCTATGTAACGTTTCATCTCTAAGTAAAATGCATAAAAACTTTTAAGGTTTTATAATGAGAAAGGCTATCTCTGTTTGAAAATAGTGTGCAAATGTGACATAAAATTGAGATATTTGCAATAACTTTTTTTATGGTCTTTATTAAGGGTTTATTTGATAAATTTATAGTGCTATGAGCTTTAAAGAAAAAGTATTATTTACGGCCCAACTCCTGTTTCTGAGTTCAGCAAGTGCTTTTGCTGGCCCAGGAGGGTTAATAGCTAAAGCCGCTATAAAAAACCCCTTTGTTTTAATTCTTTTATCATTAATAACGCTTATTTTATCTCCAATTATTGTTTACAGATACTTAAGAAAAAGGGTTAAAATTAATAAAACAAAAAAAGACCTCGAATTAATTGCATCTTACAACAAAAATTTTGATTTATTTTTTTTAAATCAGCGTGTGAGAGATGTTTTCGGGAGAGTGCATTCGGCTTGGAAAAAAGAAGATATGAGCGAAGCCTCCGAATGGATGAGCGATTGGTACTGGCAAAACCAACAGATAGTATACATACAACAATGGCAAGCCGAAGGGTTGGTTAATAAATGCACCGTTGAACGCATCATGAAAATAGACCCGCTGTATGTGTATTTGTCAGATGAAAACAATAACAACAATTCAAGAATAGTTTTTAGTATTGTTGCCTATATGGAAGATTACTTGATGAATAAAAAAACAGGTAAGATTGTACAGGGAGATAAAGGCTTTGATGAGGTAGAAACCTACTGGACTTTGGTACTTGCAAATAACAAATGGGTACTTAGTTTAATTGAAGAGCCATCGGCTGATTATTTTAAAATGCCCAATAAAGTATTCAATATTTCTGAACCCGCTTTTGCACTTACTAAAACCCGTTTATCATGATTTATGTTAAAGTAGGAATTGTACTTTTTACCTTACTTTTATATATTATCAGGCAAATTCATAACTCTAGAGTTCTGAATCAGGCAAAAAAATTCAATCCTCAGGATTCGGACGATATAAAAGCCATAGCTGCTGAACTGGATTTCCCTGTAAGAGAGATAAAGTTCAAAGCAAACCATGTACTGAAAGTACTTGACCAGATTGATTATGAAATTGAACTGGATTTTATTACCCTTAGAAGCCTAAAAAAGTTTGACATCAATAAATATTTAGCCATTACAGTTGCTAAATTAGAAAAAGACGAGAATAACTATGATTACTCGTCTGACTATAAAAGAATTAATTTTGTATTAGTGTATTATCCGGATACAAACTCAATAAAGTATTACTCATACTCTTATCAAAACGTTGATGATGGTTATGTGATGGATGAATTCTCATATAAGTTTAGCGAGTACATAGAAAGTTTTGAATTTTAAGAATAATATATCGTTCATGTCGAAAAAAATTCATTTTATTGCCATAGGCGGTGCTGTAATGCATAACCTTGCCCTTGCACTTCATAAAAAAGGATATATCGTAACTGGGTCAGACGATGAAATAAACGACCCTTCTAAAAGCCGGCTGGCTGCGGCAGGTATTTTACCTACCGAGTTAGGATGGTTCTCTGAAAAAATCACCTCGGATTTAGACGCCGTTATTTTGGGTATGCACGCTTTTGCTGATAACCCAGAACTAGCAAAAGCTCAGGAATTAGGCATCAAAGTTTACTCTTTCCCCGAATATATTTACGAACAAAGTCAGAACAAACTAAGGGTAGTTATTGCCGGAAGCCACGGCAAAACCAGTATTACCAGTATGATTCTGCACGTACTCAAATTCTATAACCGTAAGTTTGATTATCTGGTTGGCGCACAAATTGAAGGGTTTGATGTAATGGTACAACTCAACGACGACTCGCCTGTGATTATCATAGAAGGCGACGAATATCCTGAGTCGAAAATTCAGTTAAAATCAAAGTTCCTATTTTATCATCCACACGTGTGCCTTATCAGTGGCATTGCTTGGGACCATTTCAATATATTTAAAACTTTCGACAGCTACGTACAAACTTTTGAAGAACTGGCGGATGGGCTTCCGAAGGCCGGAGCCATTATTTATGACGAAACCGACGATATTGTTAAAGTAATAGGTGAAAAAGACCGTACGGATGTAAGCAAGTTTCCGTATAAAGCACACCCTTATAAAGTTGAAAACGGTAAATGTGTGCTACTCGTAGGCAAAACAGAGGTGCCATTAGAAATTTTTGGAGAACACAACATGAAAAACCTCAATGGCGCAAAGATAATTCTTGACCGCCTAGGTATTACCGATGAAGAATTTTATGAGGCCATCAAGCATTTTAAAGGCGCATCGAAGCGTCTCGAGAAATTAGGTGAAAATAACAACACCCTTATTTTCAGAGATTTTGCCCATGCTCCTTCTAAGCTGAAAGCCACTACAAATGCTACAAAAACACTTTATAACAGCCGTCGGTTAATTGCCTGTTATGAGTTACATACCTTTAGCAGTTTGAATAAAGATTTTCTGCCGCAATACGAAGATACCATGAAAGATGCCGACGTGGCCATTGTTTTCTACTCGCCACATACGCTTGAAATGAAACGCTTGCCGGCTATTTCGCCTGAAGAAATCAAAAAAGCATTCGGAAACGACGAGTTACTTGTATTTACTGAAAGAGAACAAATTGTTGATTTTCTGCTTGAACAAAACTGGTTTCAGACAAACCTACTCATGATGTCGTCGGGGACCTTCGGGGGTATTAACCTCAATGAGTTAAGCAAACAGATATTAGAGAAAGAAGTAAAAGAGGAGTTTCCGAAAGTAAAAGTTATCTCAGAACAAAAAGAAGATAACTCGTGGTCAGGGTTACTTTCTCAATTCAAGAAAGTATTCAATAACGATTAATACCTATGGTTGTAGAGGTGTTTTCAGAACACCTCTACCTATATTTCAGAAAAGCCCAGAGTTTTCTTTTTTTCAGGTACCCAAAATCTGCCTCGTTGGCATAGGCCTCTTTTTCAAAACTGATTCTGCGATACGCCACCCACCACTGCCTGCAACGGGCATAATGATACAGCCACTCGGCAACATACCAGATATAAAAAGGTACAACCAGTAATTCGAGCTGCTGCCAGATATGAATCCGCTCATGATTTAACAGAATATTACTAGGTTTTTTGGGTCTGACAATAATAAACGGAAACAACGTTATGCCGTTTATCTTTTTGAAAGGTATGCCTTTAATGATTATCATAAGCCAAAATTATAGAATATCCGGCAGATTCTCATCCGAACAACACACCTAATATACTATTCATCCTTAGAAAATTTCAATTATCATAAAAAAATTAGGAAACTATCAAATCCTTTTTCACCTTTACAAGAGTTTTAAACATTAACAATCTTGAATCGATGAAAAAAATCAGTTTTTTAGTAGCTGCATTACTTGTTAGCACTTTTTCTTTTGCACAAACGGCTGAGGAAGTAATTAACAAATATGTAACAGCCATAGGAGGAAAAGAAGCTATCTCTAAACTCAAAGATTTAACGATGAATCTTTCGGGTGAAGCACAAGGGGCAACCTTAGAAATCATTATTCAGAAAAAAAGTCCGGGCAAATTTCTTCAGGCTGTTAGTGTAGCTGGTATGGGCGAAGTACAGAAACAGGTATGCGACGGCACTAAAGTGCGTATTAGTGGTATGCAAGGCTCTGAAGACATCACAGACCCTGAAAAAGTAAAAGCAGTGGCCTCACAATCAATGGTAGTGCCAGAAGCCGAATATATACCTATGGGAGCAAAATTAACATATATTGGTAAAGAAAAAGTAAATGCAACTGATGCACATAAAATTGAAGTAACCATAGGAACAGTAAAAATGACTGAGTTTTATGATGCTGCCACAGGTCTTAAATTACGTCAGGTAATTACTGCCGAAACACCAATGGGTTCACAAACCATCACATCTGATTATAGCAACTATAAAGATGTAAACGGCGTTAAAATGCCTTACAAACTAAATCAGGACTTAGGCATGATGCAACTCGAATTAGTAGTTAATAAAATTGAAGCGAATACAAATCTGGCTGATGCGCTATTTGAAATTAAATAATAGTATTTGTTCTGATATGCTAGCAAAGATTTTAAAAAAGAGGAATGGCTTTTTAGGTCTATTCCTCTTTTTTTGTACTTATACTTACGGTCAGGCAAGGTTTGAGTTTTCGCACCCGCAAATGGGTACCATGTTCAGAATAGTTCTGTATGCTTCCGACTCCATAAAGGCAGCCATAGCCTCGGAAAAGGCTTTCAGAAGGCTTGACACACTTAACCTGATACTGAGCGATTATAGAGAAGATAGCGAACTTAATACCCTATGCCGAACGGCTGGCAGCGAAACATACATAAAAGTGAGTGCTGACTTATGGAAAATCTTACAGGAGTCGGTTAAAGTTGCTCGCTTATCAGACAATAATTTTGATATTACCATAGGCCCTATGACCCAACTCTGGCGACGCATGAAACGCCAGAAAGTTTTACCTACAACCAAACAAATTGAAGAAGCCAGAGCTAAAATTGGCATCGATAATATTGTTTTTAATACTACTAACCAATCAGTAATGCTAAAAAAACAGGGCATGAGAATCGATTTCGGAGGTATAGGAAAAGGCTATGCTCAAGACGAAATGATGAAAGTGCTTAAACAAAACCACATAAAGTCAGCCATGATTGAAGGTGGCGGAAACATTGTGGTGTCAGACTCCCCTCCTGCTACTCACGGATGGGCCATCGTTATTAATAAGCAAACGCACTTTCTGAAAAAATGTGGGGTATCTACCTCTGGTGATATGTATCAGTTTGTTGAAATTGACGGCAAAAAATATTCTCATATCCTTGACCCTAAAACGGGCATTGGTGTAAACGAGCTAAGACAAATAAGCGTTATTGCCAAAGATGGCACTAGTTCTGACTGGCTCTCAACAGCCCTCTATCTGATGGGAAAAGAAACGGGCAAACACCTGCTAAAAAAACAAAAAGCAATAGCCTTTTAGGGCCTACTGCTTACCGTCTTTTATCGAGTATGTTAATTTACTAATAGAAAAAACCTCACGGTTGACTAACGAATTTTCTTTTCTGATACTCTGATACCCATAGGCAAGAAAACTATGCCCATACCATGCTATGAGGTTGGTACGTTCGGTATCTGTAATTTTTTCGGTTTCCGAGCTAGTTTTTAAATCAAAACTTTCGAGGTCTTTTATTTTTTCATCTTTCCGAACAATAACAGTTTTTATCAAATCGCCATCAGGAAAAGCCAATACATGAAAATCGTTCTGGTTTGTTATCTGCACTTTTGGGTTTAATTCATTGCTTTCTACATCTTTAAGCGACACGCTGTTGTCCCACAGCAGTTTACCAGAGTGGTCAAAGCCACACAAAATTGCATGTGTATATCTGAAATTATTGTAAGTGTCGTTTCCGATACGATAACTACGCCAGCTGTTAAAATTACTATTAGGCGGAGCCTTGTATTCAGGGAAGAAAACCTCAGCAACCATTATCCAGCCTTCGGTGTTCGGAATAATATCATGTAATAATAATCTGTTACGAAGTTTTACCTCTTTTCCTTTTTGCTTTTTAAGCCTTATTCTGGTTTTAATTTTTTCTTCTTTTTTGGCATTTAAAAAACTAAAGAAATTGTCAAGGTCTGAAAAATCTATATATTGCAATTTAGCATCTGCTGTGAGCCTTTGCATATAAAACCCTATCGATAAAGGCGAACACCCCTCGGCATAATTCCCAAGTAGTATTGGCGCGCTGTTTTGCATAGTTAGTACTTTACCCGAAATAGGCGTTCGTTGTTTATCACCCAGATTCATGGTTGCAAGTGGCTTTCCTTCATACGAATACGTTTTAACTATATACTGGCAGTTACGCTCATTCTTGAGCATTACATATATTTGCTCTTTCTGAGGGTTTATTTCCAATTCATTAATAGATAAATGATTGGCATGTATTTCTGGCAGAACCTTTGATGTTTTATCAAAAAAGCTAAACATTACTACCACGGGGCGGTCATTATATTTACCTCCTATAAAAGCCTTGCTTTCAAGCACACAAAACTGCTCTATATCCATATTGGTAAGCAAATTACCATCTATATAAGTTTTATCGCCTGTTTCTAAATCAAGCCTTAATACGCCAATATCAAGGCGTTCTCTCTTTTTAAAGAGAATATACAAATAACGCTCATTCAGAAAGGTTTTAGTTAAGGCAAATTCTTCGTCAGGAATAAACGCGCTTTTCCATGTTTCGGTAAGTGTGCTGTCATATCTATGAAAATCAATAGCCATTTTACGACGATAAACGTCTTCCAGAGAATGGAACAATAATATACCGTCTTCCTGCAATGAAAACACCTGAAAGTCCTCTTCCGACGAACTACTTTGCTCAAATTCGATTCTTTTACTTTGGATTAACTGAGCCGAAACGCTCAGCGAAATGAGAGATAAAAAAATAAAAAATAGCAGCGATTGTTTATTGATGCTTTTCATAATGGCAGGCTTAAAAATCTTCTTACCGGAATCCACGCTTTCCTAACTCTACAACCCCTAAGTTAGATATTTTTCTATTATCTAAGCTAAATTTCAATAAAGTTTTTACTTTATGAAAACCTTCATTACCGGCTGCTCCGGGGTTCAGGTATAACATATTATTCATTTTTTCGTCACGTATTACCCTTAAGATATGAGAGTGCCCACACACGAAAATATCCGGTATTTTCTCTTTAAGTTTTTTCCTGATAGCAGGGTTATAATTAGGAGGCGCACCACCTATATGCGTCATCCATATATCAAACCCTTCCAGCGTAAAAAACTGGTGTTCGGGCAGCTGCCATTGAATTTCTTTTGAATCAATATTTCCAAATACAAACCTGACAGGTTTAAAGCTCTGCAACTGGTTAATTATTTCGATTGCCCCAACATCACCGGCATGCCAGATTTCGTCACAGTCTTTAAAATGTTCAAAAACCCTTTCGTCCAGAAACCCATGCGTATCCGAAATAAGCCCTATATTAGTCATATTATCAACCTATTTAAAGTAATCTTTATTTCTGGTTTGTATCCTGTAATTCTCTTAGTTTAATATATTTAAGGGCAGCATAAACTCCTTGCGTAAACGACCATATAATTCCATGATACCCGTTAAGGAAATTCAGACGTACAAAGTATTCGGTAAAAAAGGTAATTGGGAATTTGGTAATAACCTTGATGAGCGATGTTTTTTTTCCTTTATTGTTCAATTCAACAGCACTTCTGCTCGAGTAGTCGTTCATTTTCTGAAAGAACTCGGCCATGTCTGAAAAACTATAATGCAGCATATAATTGCGTAAAGTAAGTGTATTACCATTCAACTCTACATCTTCATGCACATCTTTGTGGTTATAGTTCCCGAACTGCTTATTGAACAAACGCAGCGTTGGCAGTTTTGACTCACGGCCATACTTCATTTTTTTACCCAGAAAGATTAAAAGCCGTGGAATTTTAAATCCCTGATAAGGATTATCACCAAGCAAATGGGTGTTTATTTCTTCCTTTAGTTCATGAGTGACTACTTCGTCTGAATCAACCACAAAAACCCAGTCATTCTTTGCTTGTTCAACGGCAAAATGTTTTTGTTTTCCAAAGCCATCAAATTTTCTATGATAAATGCGGCAGCCAAAAGCCTGAGCTATACTCAGGGTATCGTCTGTACTTCCACTATCTACAACCACTATTTCAGTAGCCCACCCTGCTACTGCCTCCAATACCTGTCTGATGGTTCGGGTGTTATTAAAAGTAAGAATAACTACTGAAAGATTCATCGAATATCTTTTTAATTTCAAAAGTAATATTGTTTGCAGTTTTAACATTGTAATTTTGCAAAAAATTGACCTTTTCATGATAGAAACCCACGCACATATTTACGACGACCAATTTGACAATGACCGTAATTTAATGCTCGAAAGAGCCTTTGACGCAGGGATAAAGCAAATCTGGATGCCTAATTGTGCCCACGAAACAATTGATGGGATGCTGGCACTTGAAGCAAAATATCCTGAAATTTGCTTACCCATGATGGGTGTGCACCCGTGCTACATAAAAGAAAATTTTGAACAGGAACTAGCTATTGTAGAAAACTGGCTTGAAAAACGCCCTTTTTTTATGATTGGTGAAATTGGTATTGATTTCTACTGGGATTTAACTTTTGTGCCTCAACAGGAAGAAGCATTTTTGGCGCAGTTAGGCTTGGCAAAAAAATATAATTTACCCATTTGTATTCACTCCCGCAATTCTAAAAATGGCGAACTGAATGCTATTATCAGATGTATTGAATTAATTGAGCAGTTCGGATGGAGTGGTTTACGGGGGATTTTCCATTGCTTTTCGGGGAATCTGGAAGAAGCTCAACGTGTAATAAATCTGAACTTTTTGTTAGGTATAGGAGGTGTAGCTACTTTTAAAAACGGAGGGATGGACAAAGTTCTGCCATTTATTGACCTGAAAAACATTGTACTTGAAACCGATGCGCCCTATCTGGCACCTGTACCACACCGCGGTAAAAGAAACGAAGTAGCCTACCTTGAATTGGTAGCACAAAAAATTGCTGAACTTAAAGAAGTATCAGTAAAAGAGGTAGTGCAACAAACTACCGAAAATGCCTTAACATTCTTAAAAACTTGAACCTGAAAACACTTTCTCTAGGGCTTGTTTTTGCAGCCTTATGGGCCTCGGCTTCAGCAGCAGCCAAGTTTGGTTTGCGCTCGGTCGAACCTCTGGTATTATTTCAGATACGTTTCCTGATGGCAGGTATTCTGATGCTGACTTACTCGTTACTGGTTCAGAAAGACCGTTTACCTAAAGGAAAAGAATGGCGAGAGCTAAGCCTGTTTGGGCTATTGAATGTTACGTTGTATCTCAGCTTTTTTGTATTAGGTATAAAAGAAGTAGCCGCTGGCATCGGAAGCCTTTCTACGGCTACTAATCCGCTATTTATTAGTATTATATCAGCCTTCTGGATGGGCAGGCAAGTAAAATCGACAGAGTGGCTTGCTGTGTTTCTGGGTCTGATTGGTGTCAGTATTGCTACATATCCGCTTTTTGAGCAAAGTCATGCTACACCAATGGGGCTGTTTTATATGTTCCTGAGTATGCTTTCGTATTCGCTAGGCACTATTTATTATTCAAATATTAACTGGAAACTTTCCCGAACGGCTATCAATGGCTGGCAAGTATTTTTAGGTGGTTTACTGATGTTGCCCTTCACCTTCTTGTTACACAAAGCCCCCAATAACTTCGACCAGACCTTCGTGTGGTCGGTGCTATGGCTCACTATACCAGTGTCTATCGTTGCCGTACAATTATGGCTTTACCTGCTTAAAGTTGATGCTGTAAAGGCCTCGTTTTTTTTGTTTCTTTGCCCCATATTT
The DNA here is from genome assembly GCF_037153985.1 of Emticicia sp. 17c. NCBI lineage: Bacteria > Pseudomonadati > Bacteroidota > Cytophagia > Cytophagales > Leadbetterellaceae > Emticicia > Emticicia sp. 17c. The sequence goes on along the minus strand of NZ_JBBAYI010000009.1, from coordinate 249,299 downwards.
GGCTTTATCTATTCTTATTTTCTGCTTGATGAGCCTATCACTTATCATACTTTTGTAGGTACGTTTCTCGTAATTGTTGGGCTGTATGTAGGGCAAAAAGAAAAAGCTACCTCAAAAAAGGCATAAAACAATTTTTGTTAGTATTTTTATAGTATCTCTGCCGTTGTTTACGTTAAGAATAAAGTTTTATCCGATATTATTTATGAGAAATACCCTTGTTATTACCCTGTCAGTAAGTACAATCCTGACACTCTCACTCATGAACTCTTGCAGCAAACAGGAACAAGTTGCTACTGAGCAGTCGAGCTTTGATTTAATTCAGGATAAAATCTTTACTACAAGTTGCGCAACAAGCGGATGCCATGCTTCTGAGAACGATGGCACTTTTGCACAACATGGCTTGGTGTTAGCTAAAGGGAAAGCCTATAAAAATCTTTTTGAAACAGACCCCAAACTCAGCGATGCGCGTGCCGACGGCCTTAAAAGAGTAAAAGCCTATAATTCGCTCCAAAGTTTGCTTTATCATAAACTTAATTTCGATAACTCGCACCATAGTGGCAAAACTTATGGCAACCCTATGCCTTTGGGAGGGCAGCCATTATCGGCAGGTAAAATTGAGTTTGTCAGACGCTGGATTGAAGCCGGCGCACCCGAAACCGGTAATGTAGCCGATAAAAACCTGCTGGACGACACCACGCCTTCACAGATAAGCCCCTTTGAAGCCCTACAAGCACCCGCCGCCGGAACAGGCTACCAGATGAAACTAGAACCATTTAATGTGGCTCCTGACTTTGAAAGAGAAATCTTTATCAGAAAACCTCTGGGCAACACTGAAACGGCTTATATTAATCGTATTCAGATAAAAATGCGTCCGGGCAGCCATCATTTTATTTTATATGGCTTCAGAGACCCTAATAATCTGGCTCCCTTGAATCAGCTACGAGACCTGCGAAATCCTGATGGAAGTCTGAATTTCGTTACTTTCCAGCAAATGGGTAACCACATTTTTAATTTTGGTGGCAGCGAAGCTAACATGGATTACACTTTCCCTGCCGGCACGGCTGTTGAAATTGCCCCCGGTGCAACTTTCGATATGAACTCTCATTATTACAATAAAACTACTACCGCTATTCCGGGAGAAGTTTATATAAACCTTTTTACTACAAAAAAGGAGAATGTGAAAAATACACTAAAGGTGCTTGACCTTGCTAATAATAACCTGAATATTCCGCCAAAACAGAAAACAGTCATTTCGAAAACTTTCACTTTCGACAAAAATATAAAAGTTGTGATGTTGCTCTCGCACACACACAAACTAGGCGAAAAATTTGAGATATTAATTAAAGGTGGAGCCAGAGACGGCGAGGTTATTTATACCTCTACAAACTGGGAACACCCCGAAAAAACAAATTATACACCTTATATTTCATTAAAAAAGGGTGAAGGTCTTACTTCAAAAATTACTTATAATAACACTACCGACCAGACTGTCAGGTTCGGGCTTACAACCGAAGATGAAATGGGGATTATATTCGGGTATTATTTTGAAGAATGAGGTTATTCTGGGAAGAGTAAATTTTTATTTTATAGCGGGAGCCTTGCTCTGACAAGTAACTGTGAAGGTCTGAGGTTATAATTAGTTTCAATATAGTTAAAGGTTCCGTTTGTCAAATTTATTAAGGATTTAGTATTAAATATATTAGTCCAGATGGCTTCTATATCTATTTTTCTGGCTCCGATTGTCTTTCTTAATATTATATCAGCAAATAGGTTTTGAGTATTATTATAACTATTTATATAGAACTCATTACTTATACCCATATACAAATCCTTTACATTAAAATTCCATCTTACTTCATGAGTTTGTTGAATAATGTTCTGTTTCTGTTCAGTAGCAATCTTGCTCTTGATGCTAGTTAATTTAAAATAATATTCAGAATTAAACCAGCCAAAACAACTTGAAGAAATCCGAAAGGTGGGGTTAAATATATTGTTCGTTACCTGAACATATTTATCATTAATTATCTGTAAATTTTTCTGGCTCGAAACTGATATGGCAGGTGCCACAGAAGTTTTTATTTCTCTGAAGTATTTTCCGAATCCCGCATTTAAAGATTGTGAATATGCTCTATTTGGTTGTAAAATAGCGTTCTGTTCCATACTTCCATTTTGATTAATGGTATTTACAACCAGAATATTTTTATTTTGTATATTATACGAGTAGCTTAAATTCCCAAAAGTAGCATTAACAGGATTTCTGTATGACCATCCTACTGAATTATTATAATTTACTGCTTGCAATAAGGGAGTATCTGTGCGCTTTATCTCCCTGTATGAGGTCATTATATAACCATAATAGATTTGATTTATATCTCCAAAACTATTCTGAATCGTGGAAGTTAAATTCAGATTCCAGAATTTATTTACTTCCCAATTAGCTAATATGCGGGGTTCAAAAGTTGTTTTACTCAAATTTTGTTTCTTACCAATATTCTTGTCCTGAATATTGAAAACATTAAAATTAATCGGAGTGGCTAAGTAAACATTAAATTTCTTTCTTTTTAAATGAGCCCGAATATTGATGTAATATTTCTGATGCAGATAATCTAGATTATTACTAAAGTCTTTATCTGTTTTTTGGGGGACTCCTCCGTCATCAAGAGTAATAGTACTTTTTAAATTTTGCTTTTCAAGAATAACTCCAATCTGCGAGTCAAAGGCAATTGTTTTAATCTTTTGAGTGAATTGTAAGAAATTATTCGCATGAAACCCAGTTTGCAGCACATCCTGACTTATTTTGTTAAAAGGATTTTGGTTATTTAAAAGTTCTATAAATTGCCCCGGAATTATAGCTAATTTCTGTGGAGCTTTTTCAAACCCTATACTCGAATTCAAGGTAACTAAATATTTACCTATCTTAAAAATATCTTTATAGTCATTTAAAACCGAAAAAAATGGATTTCGTAGTTGTTGTATTAATACGTTATCAGCATTTGTAATAATACCTGTTTGTTTATCCCAAAAGGCTTTGAATTTCAAGCTATTTTTTAAGTATTTTTCTCTCACATTCTTTTGGAGAGTTAAATCAGATTTAAAGCTATTAAAATACAGTTTGTTAACTTTATTTTCTAAAAGTTCTATACTACTATCTCCAGAATTAAAAAATTGCGTTTTTGTATAACCTTGCTGTTTTTGAATATCATACAGGTAATCGCCTATTAATCTTAGTTCTAAGCCTTTTTTCAGCCTTTTCAGGATATTTAAACTACCCAGATGGCTATCATTATCAAGCCAACGGGTTTCTTTAAATGGGGGGGTATTTAATTGCTGAATACCCAGTCTATCATTTTTATTGTCTACGTTCAAAAGGGCATCATCATAAGTACCCGGAGTAAGCCGTATGAGTTGGCTACTGCTATTTTTCCCAATATTGTTAGCCTGATAAGTAATTAGTGATTGTGTTTGTTTGGTAAACAGCATTGGAGTAAGGTTTATGTCCCACAAAAGTGGAGCTAAACCTGCACCAATACTCATTTGCCCCGTAGTAGTTACATTCTTTTTAAGTTTAATATTTAAAGCTGCCCTGTTTGAGAAAACTAGGCTATCGAGTATGCGGATAGGTTGGTGGTTTTCTATAACCTCAACATTTGTAACAGCCTCTACATTAAGGTTATCATTTGCCAGTTTATACCTCCCTTCCAGCAAATCCATGCCTTCTATATAGTATTTATTGATGGGCATACCTTGATAGAAAATTTGTCCGTTAGGGCTAATCTCTATTCCTGGAAGTTTTTTAATAATATCAGCTATTACACGGTCATTTTTGTCTTTAAAGGCAGCAACTGAATACGAGAGGGTATCACCAAATTTCTTTATTGGCTCTTGTGTAACTTTTACTTCTTTAAGCTCTACTGCTGTTTCTTCCAGCATAATCTCTATATTCTGAGTTTTATTGGCAATACTCAAGGTTTTCGGAATATACCCTAGCATCCTGACTTGTAATGATAAAGAGTCGTCATCTAACGTTTTTGTTTTTATTTCAAACTCCCCCGTAGATTTACTAAGCCCATAAGCTATGGTAGCATTAGAATTTATTCTGGTGAGTGTAATTATTGCATTAGCCAGTGGCTTTTGTGAAGTTATTGAAGATATTTTTCCTGATATTAGAGATTGAGAAAAGGATTCATGGCCAAACAACAAAAAGAGAATAAATAAACAAATCCATGAAAAGCTTATGAGCTTTTTAATATATTTTATTAGCCATAGCTTTATCATTTCCATTAAAATAATGTAAATTAGTCTTTTTCAATTGAATTGAGTTTAGGCAGATTTCTTTTCATATTAGTGACATCTTGTCCATCTTTAATAATTCTCAAATTTCGATCTTTAAAGGGCTTTAAAGGGTCTTGTTTTATTTCTTTTTGTATTGCTAAAAATTTTTCAAAGCTAACTTCAAAGATATTTTTATCAAGATTGTACATTTCAGTTGGGCTTCCATCATATTTGCTAATACTTTCAATTTCGAAAGAATAGTTTTTTTCACTATCGGTAATCTGCATAATTAGGCCTGGGAGACCCCAAAATTTATAAGGTCCATCAGAGATGGGTATTTCTGGACAATACCACGCTGTATATTTACGTCCACCATAGTCAGTTTGTGCTTTATAGCAAAGATAATTTTTTATTGTCAATGTATCAGGATAGGTTATCCAAACCAAGTTGTTCTTTTGATGATACCTATATCTGTCTATTCCTACTTTTTCTGTTACCACTATCTCTTGCATATCATATCTTTTAGTGATAAAATGATTAAATGCCGTTTTTAGATTTTGAAAGTTTGGGTCTCCTATTAACTCATGAATATCTCTTTTATTCTCCACTACCGCTCTTGTCATTGAATCTTTAAGAATAAAGTTTTGAGAGGCATAGGATGACCCTTGATTATTCTCTACGAATAATATAACTCTTTCGGTATTATAATTATCAGGTCTAAGTAAATCTGGCAGATATTTGACCTTATAAGTTACTTTATATATAGGAATTTCAACAAAACCAAATAAAAAGCCAACCATAAGAATCAAGAGGTTTTTTATTATTTTCCGATTCATAAATTGTCGTCTTACAATTCATTTTCCCTATTTTGTAAATAAGGAAAATGAATTAATATTAGAAATTATTAAGCATATTTTTAGGCATTACAAAACTTAACTGCAATAGTACCGATTCAGGAGTACAAGGGATATTACTGGACAAAACCAGACATTTTCAGACAATTGGTTATCTTCTGATAAAAACTTGTTTTTCATTAGTTTTTGTAACCTAGGGTTTATCAGACCAGAAGGAACTTCTATCTCATACTTTTTAGTCCAGCGTTTTAGTGTGCGGGTAGAAATTCCCAATTCTTGGGCAATTTCTTTGCGGTTTTTTAATTTTTGTACTTCCATAATTATTAGTTCACAGACAATTGTGGTATTTTAGTAGATGCAATTTAGGGGAAAAACAAAGATTGTCACGAAAAATAAAGTGGTTTTTGTTTTATCGAGCATAAAAAAGCCTGAAAACTCTCATAGTTTTCAGGCTTTTTTATGCTTTTACAATTCTACTTCAAATCGCTACTAACCGTAAAAAGGAAAATTATCATTAATATATCTAACACAGGCACTAAACCAATTTTAAAAGCAAAGTCATAGTTCTGGCGTACATACGCTATCCATGAGATAATTTGCGTACAGATAATTAAGATAGGTAAAGCAACAAGAGTTCCGAAAATTAACCATGTTCGCCTTGTAGCTCCTGAATCAAATACAAAAGGTGACATCATGGCACCGAATGCAGCAGGAATCAGAATAATAAGCATAATGATGTTAACAATTAAACTACATGTTTTCATAAGGGTTAGTTTTTAAAGGGTAAGTTTAACCAAATATATAGTTTTATTCGCAAAAAATTACTTTTTACCACAAAAAAAGCACGAAACTAGCTTGCTTCGTGCTTTTTAATATTTTGTGGGGTATGTTACTTGGCAATTTCCATGTTTACCTCACGGGCATTAATGGTTTTACCTTGCATACCTTCTAACACGCGTTTTACATCTTGTTGTGGCACCTCTACAAAACTGAATTTATCATAAATATCAATTTGTCCGATGGCACGGCCTGCAATGCGGGCTTCCGAAGTAATAGCACCTACAATGTGGTTAGGCGCAACGTTATCTTTACGGCCTAGGCTGATAAACAAGCGTACCATGTCTGGTCTGCCTGAACCACGGCTGCCCGGGTCCTGACGTCTTTCTCTTGGCTCAAAACGACGTTCGCTGCTGCGCGAGTCTCTGCTTCCACTTCCATACTCACGGCGGCCACCGTCGCGGCTACCATAACTATTTCTTGAGTCTTTTCTGTCATATTTACCGTCTCTCGACTCATTGCTTCTTGGCTCGCGGTAGCTGTCTGACAACTGTGCATCAGAGAACTCACTTTTTACTGAGCCTACCTGCATTTTAATCAATGCGGCCATAATTTGAGCGTCAGAGTAGCCTTCGTCGCTCAGTTCGCCGATAATATCTTCGTAGAAATTATCAACTCCAGCTAACAATGATTCTCTTACCTGCTCAAGGAATTTACGATGACGTGTTTTTACAAGCTCGTTGAATGTCGGGATTTTCCCTTGTTCAATTTTTACTTTTGTATAGTTTTCGATGTCACGTAGGCGGTATTTATCACGGCCTGAGATAAGCATAAATGCTTTTCCGGCTTTACCTGCACGGCCAGTACGGCCAATACGGTGAACGTAATATTCCAAATCTTGCGGAACATCAAAGTTAAACACGGCATCTACACCCGATACGTCAATACCACGTGCAGCAACGTCAGTAGCTACCAGAATAGTGGTAACTCCTGCACGGAACTTACTCATTACCTGCGTACGTACTTGCTGGCGCATATCGCCATGTAAGCCTTCAGCGGCGTATCCGCGTATTTGCAGGTCACTTACAATTTCATCAACTTTCGATTTGGTATTGGCAAATACCAGCATTAATTTTAAATCATACACATCGATGAGGCGTGTCATTACTTCCATTTTTGCTTCTTTACGAACCGCAAAGAAATATTGCTCAATGTTAGTATTCGAAACCTCTTTTTTCAATGTTCTTACGATTTCTGGGTCTTTCTGAAAACGTTTTGTAATAGAAAGAATCTCAGGCGACATTGTTGCTGAAAACAACAGTGTTTGTCTTTCGGTTGGAGCAAAAGATAAGATTTTTTCTATATCTTCACGGAAACCCATGTTCAACATTTCATCAGCTTCATCAAGAATAGCTAGTTTAATGTTGCTTAAAACCAGAGTTTTACGCTCAATGTGGTCCATGATACGGCCGGGTGTACCTACCACAATCTGTGAACCTTTTTTCAAAGCCAAAAACTGACGTTCATACGACTCGCCCCCATAAATGGCAGCTACATGAAGTCCTTTTTTGTATTTAGCTAATTTCTGGATTTGTTCTTTAACCTGAAGTGCCAGCTCACGCGTTGGGCACATCACAAGAACCTGTGTGTTTTTGTCTGTTTCGTCAACCGCTTCTATGGCAGGAATACCAAAGGCAGCCGTTTTGCCTGTACCTGTTTGTGCTTGGCCAATAACATCACCACCGCGCATAACAACAGGGATTGCAGCTGATTGGATAGGTGTAGCATACTCAAAACCTAACTCTTCAACCGCACGAAGAACGTACTCCGATACTGGAAGATCGGAAAATTTTACTAATTCCATCAAGGATAAACTAATTTGTTAATCGGAACCTACACTGCCGTCCTCACGCAAAACCGTGAAATGCCCCGAATGCCGAAAAATAATAAAGCGAACGATGAGAACCATCCGTTGCCTGCTCTGAAAGGAAATTGAATGAAAGAGAAACTCTTTGAGTCGAATCTTTTGTAATGCAGAGGCTCCATACGGATGTGCCTTTTAAAAACTAATGCAAAAATAAAAAGATTCCTTTAAATTACCAAGTATTTGGCAAAAATAGTTGTATTTTTTCTAGAATAGTGATTTGTCGGCTCATGAAAAATCACTATTCTAATAACAAATATTATTAATCTAATTAGTTTAATTTTGTAATGGCCTGATAAACCAGCACTTTAAATTTATCGCCGAGTTCAGGATAACTATTAGGAACCTTCTGGGTCATTATCATCCCGATGATTCCTTCCTTGGGGTCGGCCCAATAAATTGTGCTATAAGCCCCACCCCAGTCGAAAGTTCCTTCTGAGGGCGACAGCCTCGCTGCTTCAGCCACAGTGGTAAGCCCAAAACCTAAACCAAACTTTTTATAGCCCAGACTTAGGTCGCCAATCTGGTTATGTATCATCATATTTACTGTTACCGGGCTTAGTAATTGTTGTCCATTATATTTACCGCCATTGAGCAGCATCTGTAAAAACATGGCGTAGTCGGTAGCGGTAGAAACAAGTCCGGCACCTCCGGCAAAATAAGTCCCTTTTTTCTTGGCAAAATTACCGTAGTCGCCTGTTACCTTCATTACCTTTTTATCTTTATCTTCGGTATTCAGCGTAACCAAGCGACCAAACTTAGATTCTGGCAAATAAAAATAGGTATCATTCATGCCAATAGGCTTAAAAATACGTTCGCGCAGGAAAGCATCGAAACTCATGCCCGACATAACCTCTACAAAGTACCCCAGCACATCGGTATTAAGGCCATAAGTAAACTTCTCGCCGGGGTTGTGCATTAAAGGCAGCTTTGCCAGCCTATTAATAGCATCTTCCAACGTATAATTGGGGGTATCAATACCGCTCGGAATATTATTTTTGGCGTAAATAGCAACTGCTTCTTTGGTGCCAATACCTGCATAACTAATGCCCGAAGTATGTGTCAGCAGGTCTCGGATAGTAATTTCTCTTTTAGCCGGTATGGTCGTGTAAGTACTATCCTTTTCATTGAATTTATCTAATACTTTCGGGCTTTTAAATGAAGGAATATATTTCGAGATGGGGTCGTCCAACAGAAATTTACCTTCTTCATAGAGCATCATAACGGCAACACTGGTGATGGCTTTGGTTTGAGATGCAATACGAAAAATAGCATCTTTAGGCATAGCCTTCTTAATGCTTATATCGTCATAGCCCAAGCCTTTGTGATACACTATTTTACCATTACGGGCTACCAAAACAACCGCCCCTGCCGTATAGGCTTTTTCAACATATTCGTTAACAACTTTATCAATCCTTTGTAATCTTTGTGTACTCATGCCCTGACTTTCGGGAGTAGCCGTTGATAAGGTCTGAGCAAACGTAAAATAATGAAGTAACACAACGAGGAAGAAAGAAGAAAGGTATTTCATGATGCTTATGGTTTGAATAGATTTGGAATGTACTTCTGATAACAAATATATCATTTCTAAAAGATTTTACAGGGATATTCAAAGAGATTTGTACAAACATTTATGTTGATACATAAACCAAGAAAAATGCCCCTTGTAATAGAAGCCAATTACGAGGAATTTAGCTTACATTTGAATATCTATCTTATACCCGACATGACCCATAAATCTTTCTTTGAAACTGACAGTAAACAACGAAAAATATTTTATCAGCAATGGCTACCAAACCAAGAAACCAAAGGTATGATTGCCTTGGTTCATGGCTTAGGCGAGCATAGCAGCCGATACCAGCATCTGGCCAGTTATGTTAATTCGCATAACTTGGGGCTGATAGCCGTCGATTTATATGGACACGGGCAAACAACAGGCAAAAGAGGCCACGCAGACTCAATGGAAGCCTATATGGAACAGATTGGCCGCTTGCTTGAACTCGCCAAACAAGCCGCCCCTGACAAACCTGTTTTTCTGTATGGCCATAGCATGGGTGGGGCATTGGTACTCAATTATTTATTCAGACATAAACCTTCCATTAATGGTGTAATAGTTACTGCACCGGCTATTCGTCCGGGTTTTGAAGTACCTAAGCCATTATTAATTATTGGCAAAATAGCCCGTGCTATTGCTCCTTCTTTTACTCAGGCCAATTCGCTTGACTTAGAAAACCTCTCGCACGACCGTGAGGTCATTGAAAAATACAAAGCCGACCCTCTGGTACATAATCAGGTATCGGGCATGGTGGGTATCACCCTGATTGAATGGGGAGAATGGCTGCTACACAATGCCAAACATACGCCCCTACCCCTTTTACTTATGCACGGAACCGACGACCACCTTACCAGCTATGAAGCCAGCAAATTGTTTGTATCGCAGCTTACGGGAGACGTAACTTTCAAAACTTGGCAAAATCTCTATCATGAAATTCATAATGAATTTGAAAAACAACAGGTTTTCGACTATACATGGCAATGGCTGCAAAAGCATTTGTAAATGTTCGGCTATCAATTATTTATAAACGGCACTGGCACAGTATTTTTATTAAACTCAGCAAAGATTCCTACTATTTTAAAATATCAATTACACATCGAATGAAACTAGCCGTTAGTTGCCAGCTTACTTATGAAACTACACAAAACACCCCTCTTGTACTGATGCTTCGCCCGCGTAGCGGCGCAGGCCAATGGGTAACAAAAGAAGAATACCTGCTTGACCCCAACATACCTGTGGTTGAATATACCGATTTATACGGTAACCTTTGCCAACGCTTACTAACACCTGAAGGTAACTTTACGGTTAAAACCTCGGCAATTGTAGAAGCCCCCGACACCATAGATGTTGATTTTAATGCTAATTTTGTACCTGTTCAGGAACTACCTGACGACTCGCTCATATACTTGCTTCCAAGCCGTTATTGTGAGTCGGATAAGTTAGGAAACATGGCTTCTACAATTGTACAGGAAGCCACTACCGGATACGAACAGGTTGAAGCCATCCGAAAATGGATTAATGAAAATATTGATTACCAGTACGGGCATAGTAATGCCTCTACTTCGGCGCAAGATACCGCACAAAGCCAAGTTGGTGTTTGTCGTGATTTTTCTCATCTGGCAGTAGCTTTATGCCGAAGCCTCAATATTCCTGCCCGTTTTGTGGTTGGTTATTTATATGAGTTAAAGCCGATGGACCTACACGCTTGGTTTGAAGCATATCTGGGTGGCCGATGGTATACTTTTGATGCCACTCAAACGCAACCCAGAGGAAACAGAGTAGTGCTGGCCTATGGGCGCGATGCTGCCGACGTGGCTCTGGCTACGCAATTCGGAGAAATGGAATTAACCAGTATGTTCGTTTCGGTTGAGCCTGTACAGGAAAACGAAACGCTATAAGCATGTCAAAATTTACTATATATAGTTCTTCTGCGGGGTCTGGCAAGACCTTTACTCTTACCAAAGAATACCTCAAATTAGTACTTGGGGACGAACGTCCGTACTATTTCCGAAGAATTTTAGCCATTACTTTCACCAACGATGCGGCCAACGAAATGAAAGACCGTATTCTGGATGCGCTTAAAGAAATGGCTGATGTACAGAATTTCAACGAGCAGTCGAAATACTGGGTTATGTTTCAGATGATTGCCACAGAAACACAATTACCCGATAGTACCATTCAGTTCAGAGCCGAAACAGTTTTTAAAAACATTATTCAGGAATACTCCGATTTTTCAGTAAAAACCATTGATAGCTTTGTTAATCAGCTTGTAAATGCCTTTACCGACGAGTTGGGCTTACCATTCAACTACGAAATTGTACTGGATACCGACCGCGTAATGACAGAGGCCGTTGAACGGCTAATTGAAAAAGCTGGCGGCGAAGAACACGAAGATATTACGCGTACGCTCGAAAACTTTATTGGTGAAAAAGTAGGCGATGGCCAAAGCTGGAATTTCGTTACTGAAGAACTTGCCAAGTTTGGCACTCATCTTATTAACGACCAGTTCTATTCTTTACTCATCAAAATCAACGACCTTAACTCGAAGGATTTCTGGGAAATAGCGAATAATATTCATACTTACCTGAAATGGTTTGAAAACGAAATTACGGGTATGGCCCGAAAAGCCATACAACTCATAGAAGAACAAGGGCTGCTGATTGAAGATTTTACCCAGAAAGCTAAAGGCATAGGCGCGTATTTCTATAATATGCGCGATGATTTTGAAAACGAATATTATCAGAAAAAAGACAATTCGCCCAATAGTTACCATTGGGCTGCTATCCGAGACGATAAATGGTATAGTGCCAAAGGTACTCCCCTACCGATTCAAGCCAAAATTGATGACATCAAAGAGGACCTAAAAAGCATTTTTCATGAAATGCAGGAGTTTAAAGCACGTCATCTAAAAAAATATACCCTCTTTAACCTTATCAGGCCAAACCTGCGCAAACTCTCTTTGCTAAAGAAAATAAAAAAAGAATTTGACGAGGTTCTGGAAGAAAAAAATCAGGTATTCATAGCAGAATTTAACCGCAAAATTCTGAATATTATTCTATCTGAGCCAGTTCCATTTATTTATGAGCGCATTGGTGAAAAATATAACCACTTATTGATTGATGAATTTCAGGACACCTCAGATATGCAGTTTTATAACTTGTTGCCTTTGATTGAAAACTCACTGGCTGGCAATAACTTCAATCTGATTGTAGGCGATGCCAAACAGGCTATTTACAGGTGGCGCGGTGGCAGAATGGAACTCATTGTTCATTTATTTAAAGGTAATATCGCAGGGCTTGTTGAGCATCCTTTAGTACGACCACATCAGATAGAACAGTTTATCTCTATCGGGCAGTATCTGAATCCTAAATCGTTAACTACCAACTACCGAAGCGCGCAGGAAATAATTGATTTTAATAATCGTTTTTTTAAGGCCATACTTGACCGTTATTCGGCAGAGTTTCAGTTTTTACCCGATGTATACGAAGATTTCAGGCAGGAGAAACAAGCAAAATCGTTGTCGGGGGGGCATATTCAACTAGAGTTTCTGGAATACGCCAAAGACCACACCCCTATGCTTGCACGTACCTTAGAACTAATACAGCAGGCTTTGCAAGAAGGGTACAGTCAGGGAGATATTGCTATTTTATGCCGCCGAAATAAAGAGTCTGCCTTAATAGCTACTTCCTTAACCGACGCTGGCTATAAAATTATTTCGCGCGATTCGCTTCTTCTTAAAAATTCGCCTGTTGTACGTTTAATAGTCGCTTTCATGCGTATTATTAATCAGCCCGACAACCGACTAGCAAAATCGGAAGCTGCTTATCTGTTTTATCAGATTATTCTGAATCAGATACCTGATAGCACCGCCAACACCGAAATAACCGAAGCCGTTGAAGCCACCGACCCACTGGCGTTTTATCAGTTATTCACAAAGCACGGTTTCATACTTGACCCTTTTACCATGATAAAGTCGGGCATTTATGAGTTAACCGAAAAAATCATCGGAGCTTTTAATTTGTTTAATCGCACCGACCAGAAAAACTATCTGTTCCGGTTTCTGGATGTTGTTCTGAATTTTAGTCTGAAAGAGAGTAATCACTTGCAGGATTTTCTGATTTATTGGGAAGAGAAAAAAGATAGTTCGAGCCTGTCTGTTAAATCACCTGCCGAACAGGATGCCATCACCATCACGACTATTCACCGTTCAAAGGGTCTCGAGTATCCTATTGTTATTATTCCGTATGCGCATTGGCCCTTAAGACCGCAAGCGTATGCCGAAATCTGGAGCGACCTTGCTTTGCTTGAATATGAAGAACTCAGCCACAAAGCAGAAGGCAAAATAACTAAACTTATGGCAGCTCCCATTAAATTTAATGAAAGGCTTACCATGACAGACCTCGTAGAGCAATATAATGATGAAATGCAGGCTAATTTTCTTGAAAATCTGAATATGCTGTATGTGGCTTTTACAAGGGCGGCCGATAAACTATTTGTGATTTCGCAGAAAAATCATTTTAAAAGAGTACATGGCGTAGGAGAACTCATACAGGATTTTCTGGAAATTGAAGGATTGTATAATCCAGACCTGAGCGTTTATGAAATAAATAAGGGAAGTTTTATTAAAAAGGCTGTAAAAAAAGCTGAAAACCATGATGAAATACATCTGGCGAAGATTATCAGCGAAGACCGTAGCGACCGCCTGCGACTCAGAAGAATATCAGAAAAAATATTTGATACCGAAACGCTCGATAAAAGCAAAGATAAAAACAATAAAGTACACGCAGCCCTTGCCAAAATACGCACCCCTAACGACATACCTAATGCGTTGCGTGAGCTTGAATTTGAGGGAGTTATCAGCCCCAAAGAAGGCCCGGCAATTAAAGAGGCTATTGTAAAAGTAATTAGTCTTCCTGAATTACGCTCACTTTTTGAAGATGACCTGATTATTGAAAATGAGCGTGAGATACTTGAACCTAATGGAAATATTCAACGCCCCGACAGGGTAGTTATTAAAGATGATATGGTTTATATCATCAATTACAGCACAGGGCATTTAAATGATACTTTCCAGCGAGAAAGAGAGATAAAAAATATCAAGGGTCTTGGCAAATTGTATCAGCAGATGGGGTCTGAAAAAATAAAACTTCTACTGGTATATCTGGAGACCAGTCAGGTTATTGAGGTTGAATAAGAGAGAACTTTTACAGTTCTCTCTCACTAAAACAAAACACTTGAAATCAACTTCTTTTTTCTTCCCAACGGCTCCAGCGTTTCTGAAGCCTTTCTCTCATTTTATCGCGGTCTTCGGGGCTCATTCTTTCCATACGTTCGGCCATTCTGTGCTTCCAGAACTGACGGCCACTGCCCTCACAACCACCCCAACGCTTGCCACCATAGAAACCACCAAACAGTATTTTCGACAATGCCAATAAACCTAATGCCTGCACAAAGCTAATAGTAGTTAACCCGAAAATAACAGGCATTAACCAGTTCCAGAGGCCCATTACTACAAATCCACCCAATATAATAAAGCCTGTGATAAATAAAAATCCTTTAAAAACCCAAAATCGTCTCATTGTTATAATAATTTAGTTACTTAAAATTCATTAATAATCAACTAGTTAGCTATTAAATAGCTCTTCATACAAATACCTGAGCCGTTCTCTTAAGAAAAGAACTGCCTGTCTTTTTTCAGAAATCAGTGTACTTACTTTAATACCTGTTATTTCTGAAATCTCCTTAAACGACCTGTCTTCTAGTTCGTGCATTTCAAACACAAACCGCTGGTGCGCCGGTAAATCTTCAAGTGCTTCTGACAAGGCTTCCAGAATTGTTTCCTGCAAAAGTGGGTCTTGCTGAGAGGTATCTGACAAAACATCAAATAACGATATGCCCTCTTCGTCGTCGCGGTCATCAACAATGGTTTCTTCCAGAACATCTGTTTTTTTCCGACGGTAGAAATCATTGATTTTATTACGAGCTACCGTAAACATCCAGCCAACAGTCTGGTCAATAGGCTTGGTAAGTCTGTACATCTCTACCAATTCATAAAAAACCTCTTGCAATACATCTTCGGCATCAGGCAGCGAAGGCACCCTTTGCCGGATAAACCCCAGCAGTCGCTGTTTTTCGCCTGTAATGGTTTGCTGAATTTCTTTATTTTGCTCGGTAGTTGTCATTAATATACTAACATCGTCTGTTACTCTGGTAGACGCTAATCAAGGCTTTTTATGTAATTTTAGTGAAGAACGGCAAATACTGCGTGTGAATGGCAAATAATATGTATTTTTGCTCGATACATACACATTTTAACTCAGCCAGATTATGAAAAAAATTGTTCTTCAGCTAAGCTTTATGATGATTTTAGGTGCTTGCCAGTCAAAAAATACAGAAAGCACTACTACTTCTACCAACAACGCCAATACTGATACGCTGGTTGCTGCTACCGGCCCAGTGACTGAAACGTTATGCTTTGAAGAAAAGGTTGGAAAAGATATTACTACGGTCAAGCTGATTATCAAAGGCAATAGCGTAAGTGGAAACATGGAATGGCTACCATGGGAAAAAGACCGAGCCACAGGCACCTTAAAAGGCCAGAAAAATGGTAATGAAATTATTGCTGATTATGATTACATGATTGAGGGGGTGAATCAATCAGAAGAAAAGATTTTTATACTGGAAGGCGATAAATTATCGGTAAAAAGTGGGGAACTAGAAGATAAAAACGGAAAACTTGTTATGAAGAATCCGGCAAAAGCAGTAATAGGCCAAGTACTTACTAAAGTGGCTTGTAAATGATATATAGAGGGGAGCAGGCTTGCTCCCCGTTTGTTATCCAAATAAATTACTGCTCAGGTAACGGTCTCCTCTATCACAGCAAATAAATACGATTATCCCGCTTTCGAGTTCCTGCGCTAGCCTGATAGCTGCCGATGCGGCACCTCCGCTACTCATACCAGCGAAAATACCTTCCGTTTTGGCCAGTTGCCGCGCCATGTCGGTAGCTTCGGCCTCCGATATATCCATTACCCTGTCTACACGCGTGGGGTCAAATATTTTTGGCAGGTACTCAACGGGCCATCTTCTGATACCGGGTATTGATGAGTTCTCGGTTGGTTGGCAACCAATAATCTGTATATCGGGGTTTACTTCTTTCAAAAACATTGAAGTGCCCATAATGGTACCCGTAGTACCCATTGAGCTAACAAAATGCGTAACTTGCTGGTTGGTATCCCGCCAGATTTCCGGCCCGGTTGTTTTGTAATGTGCCAGATAATTGTCAGGGTTAGCAAACTGATTCAGTAAAAAATAACTTCCTGTGGCTGCCTGTGCTTCGGCATAATCACGACATTTTTCTATATTTTCGAGCAAAACAACCTTAGCACCGAAGGCTTCCATTGTGAGGGTACGTTCACGGGTAGAATTAGCAGGCATTACCAGTTCTATTTCCAGATTAAAAAGGCGGGCAATCATGGCTAGTGCAATACCTGTGTTGCCGCTGGTGGCTTCAACCAGTTTCATGCCCGGCTTAATGTCGCCACGTTCAACTGCGCTTTTAATCATGTTCAGGGCGGGGCGGTCTTTTACGCTTCCGGCCGGATTATTGCCTTCTAATTTACCGTAAATTTTTACTTTCGGGTTGGGGTTAAGTTTTGTTAGTTCAACCAGAGGGGTATTTCCTACCAAGTCAATTATTGTTGCCATACTCAAAGTTTCATTGCAATAAGGCTGCTTAGGCCAGACTGCTACAATTAAACAAACATTATACTATTTCTCTTTCAACTACTTTTATTTCAGGCTTATGATACACCGTTGAATACGCAGGCACAGACTTTGTGAGCCAGACGTTACCACCTATAATTGAGTGCTGCCCAATAATAGTATTACCACCGAGAATAGTAGCTCCTGAATAAATCACCACGTTGTTTTCAACAGTTGGGTGGCGTTTACTATTAGCCATTGATTTCTCTACGCTCAAAGCTCCTAGTGTTACCCCCTGATACAGCTTCACATTTTTACCTATAATTGTTGTTTCGCCAATTACTACGCCTGTGCCGTGGTCAATAAAGAAAGATTCATCAATTTTTGCACCCGGGTGTATATCAATACCTGTTTTTGAATGGGCATATTCTGTCAGAATACGTGGCAAGAGCGGTATTTGTAACAAATGTAGCTCATGTGCCAGCCGATAAAACGAAATGGCATAAAACCCCGGATACGCCCTTACGACTTCAAATTCGCTTCTGGCGGCAGGGTCACCTTCAATAATGGCCTTTATATCAGTTCTCAGGGTTTCATATATTTTCGGAATTTTCTCGAAAAATTCATTTGCTTTCCATTCAGGGTTACAATCTTTGCATTGGTAGGTCGAAATCAGAATATTTCTTAACTCTAACTCCAGATTCTTAAATTGTATTTCAATTTCTTCTTCTGAGCGAAAATATTCTTTCGTTTGCTCAGGAAAAAGCAAACGGATAATACGCAATGCCCAATTGGCAATTTCTTTGGTAGGAGGCACAGGCTCTGTGTGCTGGTGCTTGTCAAAGATATGTTGAAAGAAAAGCTTATTCATAGCTCATGGTTTAAAATACTATATTGGTAGATATGCTGGATAACACCCAAAATGATGCCACCGTTCCTACTTACAACGAATTTGCTAAAAAAAGCATAGAAGTAAAATTAATTTTTTTTTGACTAAACTACAATATCTGTAATTTTTGACTTAAATAAGTATACTAGTATTGCCTTTTCTCTGTCAATATGTCAGGTTTTGGGCTTTCTTCAAGGCATTGGAATGCAAATTGATATACCCTGAACATTGTAATAAAACACTTTAAAAAGATACATAATTATGGTAGCAGAAAAAGGTACGATTTCGATTAACACCGAAAACATTTTTCCCATTATCAAGAAATTTCTTTATTCTGACCACGAAATATTCCTGCGTGAGTTGGTATCTAATGCTGTCGACGCCACACAAAAATTAAAAAAACTTTCTTCAATAGGCGAATTTAACGGCGAACTAGGCGACTTGACGGTAAAGGTTTATGTGGATAAAGAAGCCAAAACCATTACCATTTCTGATAAAGGAATCGGGATGAGCGCCGAAGAAATCAAAAAATATATTAATCAGATTGCATTTTCAGGTGCTAAAGAGTTTCTGGAAAAATATCAGGATACGCCTAATACTAACCAGATTATTGGCCAATTTGGTTTAGGTTTTTATTCAGCTTTTATGGTAGCGCAGAACGTCGAAATTATTACGAAGTCGTACCGTGACGAACCGGCAGCCCGCTGGATTTGTGACGGAAGCACCGAGTTTGAAATTACTGACGCAGAGAAAGAAACACGCGGAACAGATATTATTCTGCATATTGCTCCTGATTCAGAAGAGTTTCTGGAAAATTTCAGAATCAGCCAGATTCTTGAAAAATATGCCAAGTTCCTGCCAGTTGAAATTGAGTTCGACGGGAAAGTAATTAATAATCCGAACCCTATCTGGACCAAGTCTCCGTCTGAACTAACAGAAGAAGACTACAAAGCATTCTACAAAGAACTGTATCCTTTCAGTGAAGACCCATTGTTCTGGATTCATCTAAACGTAGATTATCCTTTCAACCTGACAGGGGTTTTATACTTCCCTAAAATCAAAAAGGATTTTCAGCTAACCCGCGAAAAAGTACAGTTATACAGCCGTCAGGTATTTATTACTGACGACGTAAAAGATGTAGTACCGGAGTTTTTACAACTACTACATGGCGTTATTGACTCGCCGGATATTCCGTTGAACGTGTCACGCAGCTATTTGCAAGCCGATGGTAACGTGAAGAAAATCAATTCACATATTACTAAAAAAGTAGCTGATAAATTACAGGAATTATTCAGAAACGACCGCAAAGGTTTTGAAGAAAAATGGGAAAGTGTAGGCATTTTTGTAAAATACGGCATTGTTTCAGATGATAAATTCTATGATAGAGCCAAAGAATTTACACTTTTGAAAAACGCTGATAAAGAATGCTTTACGCTTGAAGAGTACCGTGAGAAAGTACAGGTAAACCAAAGCGACAAAGATAATAAAGTTGTATTTTTATATGCGAATGATACGAATCAGCAGGACGCCTTCATTAACTCGGCTAAAAAACGTGGGTATGATGTGCTCATTATGGATTCGCCGCTTGATGCGCATTTCATTAACGCGCTGGAGTCTAAACTTGAGAATGTAACTTTCAAACGTGTTGACTCTGACAATATTGAGAAGTTGATTGACAAAGGTTTAGCCATTGAAAGTGTACTGAACGACGATGAAAAGAAAAAGGTGGAAGAACTGTTTAAAGAAATAGCAGGTGCTAACACAATTCAGTTGGAATCGTTGCCAACCGACGAAATGCCTGTAACAATTATACAGCCAGAATTTATGCGTCGCTGGAAAGATATGTCACGGGTGAGTGGTCAGAACGATATGTTCGGCATGATGCCTATGGGAAATAACGTAGTGGTTAATACAAACCATACTTTAATTAACAAGCTCTTGCAAACCAGCGAGCCAGAGGCACAAAAACAACTGGCCAAACAATTATACGATTTGGCTCTGTTGGCACAAGGAATGTTATCAGGTAGTGAGCTTACACGTTTTGTTGAAAGAACGGTAGCTGCACTTTAAGATACCTTATTCATACAAAATGCCTCATGGGTTTCATGAGGCATTTTGTATTTTTATTGAATACCATTGATTATCTTCTCATAGTACTGTTCATATTTAGGTACTATTTTTGAAATGTCAAATTCCTGCGCATGAGCCAAAGCATTTTGTTTAAATCTGGGCAGGTTTTCGTCTTGCAGAATATAATTTGCGTTTTTCACCATATCTTCAATATCGCCTACGTTACTTAAAAAGCCCGTAACACCCTGCACGTTAAGTTCTGGTAAACCACCTGTGTTAGTCGAAATAACAGGCACTTCACAAGCCATTGCTTCCAAAGCCGCTAATCCGAAACTCTCTTTTTCAGATGGCATCAGAAACAGGTCAGCTACTGATAGTACTTCTTCTATTGCATCGAGTTTACCAACAAAACGTACATCCTCGCCCAGCCCCAAATCACGGCTTAGCTGTTCCATTGCCACACGTTCGGGGCCATCACCCACCAGTAATAGTTTGCTAGGTGTAAGGGTCTTCAATTGGGCAAAAACCCTGATAATATCATCGATACGTTTTACCCGCCTGAAATTTGAGGTATGCACTAGCAATTTCTCGTCATTAGGACAGATAATACGTTTAAAATGTTCTTTTTTCTGTTTTTTGAACCGCTCAAGGTCAACAAAGTTCGGAATCACTTCTATTTCCTTGCTTACACGGAAAGCATTGTACGTTTCTCTTTGCAGGTCTGCCGAAACCGTTGTTACACCGTCCGATTCATTAATACTGAAAGTAACCACAGGGGCCAGCGTAGCATCTTTTCCGACAATAGTGATGTCGGTTCCATGAAGGGTAGTAATTACCGGAATATTAATACCCTGACACTTTAGTATCTGTTTGGCCAAAAATGCCGAAGTAGCATGCGGAATAGCATAATGTACGTGCAAAATATCCAGTTTTTCATATTTTACAACGTCTACCATTTTTCCTGCTAATGCCGACTCATAGGGCGGATACTGAAAAAGCGGATAACTGGCAATATTTACTTCATGGTAAAAAATGTTCTCATTAAAAAAATCTAGCCTTGCCGGCTGCGTATAAGTGATAAAGTGTACCTGATGACCATTTTTTGCGAGTGCTTTACCTAATTCGGTAGCTACAACGCCGCTTCCTCCAAAAGTAGGATAACAAACTATTCCAATTTTCATAGATATGGTTTAAAGACCGTTTTTTAGTACAACAATTTTTTTCAAAAAAAGTCCCAAATTAATTTATTAAGTATTTGTGTTTTTTGGTGGCATCGCTATTGTTTCAAACAATTTTAGTATTTTTGAGAAAATGAACACTACTGAATTCGTAAAAATAATAAGCGCGTTTTTCAGGTTAGTTCGTGTTACTAACCTTCTCATAATTGTATTCACCCAATACATGGCCAGAATTTTTTTGGTTGGCCCCAAAGAAGAATGGCGTTCTTATATATTTGACTACAAGCTATTTATGCTTGTTTTTGCAACGGTTTGTATTGCCGCAGGCGGGTATATTATCAATGATTATTTCGATATTAAAATTGATTTGGTTAATAAACCACGCGAGGTCATTATCGGGAAAATCATTAAACGCCGTTGGGCTATCCTACACCATCAGCTACTCAATTTTATTGGCATAAGCATTGGCTTTTTTTTAGGATTAAAAGTTTTTTTAATCAATGTATTTGCCGTTTCGGCTTTATGGTTCTATTCTGAACGCTTCAAGAGACAGGCATTTATTGGCAATTTTCTGGTAGCTTTTCTTACGTCATTTTCTCTGGTAGTACTGGGCATTTATTACAAGCAAAACGAAATGCTTGTAAATATTTACGCGCTGTTTGCCTTTTCGATTTCGCTTATCAGAGAAATAATCAAGGATATGGAAGATATCCGAGGTGACGCCCGCTATGGTTGCCGTACACTACCTATCATCTGGGGTATCAGGCGAACTAAAATCCTGCTTTATGTCTTTATTATCCTTTTTGTTTCGATATTGTTTTTTATGGCTTACAGCCTTCATAACCGATACCTGATTATGATTTTTAGTGGTTCTATTATTATTTTCAGCTGGTTAATGAATAAACTCTATTGGGCCGACAAAAAGAAAGATTTTACCCTACTTAGCCGAATTTGTAAAATAATTATGTTAGGTGGCATTGCAAGTATGATTTTTGTATAAATATAGCCATACCTTATTCTGCTATTAATTAACCTATTTAACTTACTACCTATGAACAGAAATAAAAATATCGAACGCATTAAACAGGAAGAATTTGACGTCTGTATTATAGGTGGGGGTGCTAGTGGCACGGGTTGCGCACTCGATGCCGCTCTAAGAGGGCTACGCGTAGCATTGATAGAAAAGAATGATTTTGCCGCTGAAACCTCTTCAAAATCAACTAAACTGATACACGGTGGTGTCAGGTATCTTGAACAAGCCTTTAAAAATCTTGACTTCGGGCAACTACGCCAAGTAAGGCATGGGCTGGAAGAACGCCACATTGTTATTAAAAATGCCCCACATCTGGCACATCCGCTGGCCCTTGTTACACCCGTATTCAGTTGGTTTGAAGGTTTATACTTTACCATCGGACTGACCATTTATGGCTTTTTTGCCAAAAATGATACTCTCCCCAAAGCCATGTGGCTCAATAAAAAGGAAACTTTCGAGCGTATACCTACCCTAACGCCCAAGCTACATAGTTCGGTTATGTACTATGACGGGCAACTAGATGATGCACGCTATTGTCTGGCCCTAGCCCATAGCGCCGACCAGCAGGGAGCAGCCGTTATTAACCATGCCGAAGTAACAGCATTTCAGAAAGATGCCTCCGGCAAAATTCTTTCGGCTACTGTTGACGATACCATTAACAATGTAACACTCAATATACGGGCAAAACTATTTATTAACTGTACAGGCCCGTTTGCTGACTACATCAGGCTGATGGCGAATCCGTTGCAAGAAAAACGCCTCCGCCCCAGCAAAGGCGTACATATTATGCTACCTGCCGACGTACTGAAAAGTAACGATGCCATGCTTATTCCGAAAACGAAAGACGGCCGTGTAGTATTTGTTATTCCTTTTGAAGGCGATGTAATGGTTGGCACTACCGATGACGAGTATCAGGATTTACAAAAAGAACCCCGACTGGAAAGTAAAGAAATAGATTTTTTATTAGACACCCTTCGGCCCTATCTGGCTAAAGTACCCGACCGCTCGAGTATTAAGTCGGGTTTTGGTGGGTTACGCCCGCTCATTGCCTCGTCAGGCTCAAAAGCTACCAAAAAACTAGTACGTGACCATGAAGTAGAATATGACGAAAAAGCAAACCTGCTAAGCCTGCTTGGAGGCAAATGGACTACTTACCGCCTTATGGCAAAAGATACCATTGATGAAGCCTGCCAGCTTTTAAACCTCGCTGCCAATTGCACAACTGAACAGCATTATCTGGTGGGTGGAGAAAACTACCACTTCGATAGCTGGAAAACTATTCAGCAGGAGTATCAGTTAGATACAGATACCTGCCAGCATCTGGTAAAAAAATATGGCACACAAGCCTTTACCGTTTTAAAGTATGGTTCAACCGAACGCATTCACCCAAGCTACCCATATATTCATGCAGAAGTGATTTACAGCGTACAGGAAGAAATGGTTTGCATACTCCGTGATTTCTTTGCCAGACGCATACGCATGGAGTTACTCGACTGGCAAGCTACTTATGATTCGGTTCAGATAGTAGCCGACCTGATGGGTTCTCAATTAAACTGGACTGAGGAACAAAAACAAAAGTATATTACTGAGTATCATGCTTTGCTGAAAAGTTTCATGCAAAGTGCCGCCTTGGGGTAACTATTTTTCGTATCGAAATAATTTGATTATTTTGTATCAGGCTTGAAGCAATTTTCGTTGTTGTATCAATACCTGACAAATCATTATTTCCACTTACAAACGCTTGCACACATTACCAATGGCTAAAAAATTATTAGCAATTATCCCATGCTTTAATGAAGAAGCCGCTATTGCCTCGTTGTTAACCGAACTATCGAATCTTGAATTACCTGACGAATTTCAACTGAATATTGCTGTTATAAACGATTGTTCAACTGATAATACGCTGGCAATAGCCACACAGTTCAAGACTATTATTCTTGACCTACCCGTGAATCTTGGTATTGGTGGGGCTGTACAAACAGGTTACAAATATGCCTATGAACACGAATATGACTTGGCCGTTCAGATAGATGGCGACGGGCAACATCCGCCTGCCGAACTCATTAAATTACTTCACCATTACGAGCAAACAAAGGCCAATGTTATTATAGGTTCTCGTTTTATACGGAAAGAAGGTTTTCAGTCGTCTGTGCTGCGGCGTAGTGGTATTGCTTACTTTCATTGGCTGCATCAGTTACTTACAGGAAAACGTATTTTTGATATTACATCAGGCTTCCGGCTGTTCGATAAAAAAGCCATTTCTATTGCCGCCAGTAATTATCCAGACGAATACCCCGAGCCAGAATCACTGGTTATATTTGCCAAAGAAGGGCTGTCAATTGCAGAAGTACCTGTCATGATGAAAGAACGGCAAGGCGGGCAATCGTCTATTCGTTCGTTCGGAAGCATTTATTACATGATAAAAGTAAGTATTGCCATGTTTTTTTCTTATATCAGAAAATACTAATGTTTTTGAAAGAAAAACACCCTGATATCAGGGCTGGTGTGCAAAATAACAGGCTTGATGAATAGCAACACCGTAGTAATCAGATACGCTTTTATTTTCCCGATTTTATTATCTGCCATGATTCTTTCCTTGATACTCGAAAAATCAAGAGATTCTAACCTGAACTGATTCATTAAAGTAAAGTCATACTTACCCAGATACGTTGGCAGATTTACGGCATTAAAATAGTTAATGTGTGGGCTATGAAAGTTAAACTGCCATAACCTATCCAGAAAGGACTTCACTCCCAGATGGTACAACAGCTTACCTGTACGGTAGAAAAAACCATTACTCATGGGCAGATTAATAATTAACAGCCCGTCTTTTTTCAGGTCTTTTCTTAGACTTACAAGTAAACTTTCAAGGTCAGAAATATGCTCAAAAACATCATTAAAAATAATAAAATCGTATCCTTCGGTTAATGTTGTGGCAGTATTCGGATAAAACCCCTCTACTACTTCCAGATTATTGGCTTTATAGTATTCCGTAAAAGTTTTTTCAGGTTCTATACCCAAGCATTGAATATTATTATTTCTGCAAACTTCAAGCCACCAGCCATTACCACTTCCTATTTCCAACCCTCTGATACTTGTTTTATTTTTGAAATATGTATCTTTTAATTGCCTCACAATTAAATCAAAATTATGGAAACGTAGTTTTTTTAGCCCTATCTCACGGCTTTCTTCGGCCAGAGCAGACACAAATGTCAAATCAAAACTAGCATCCGATGAATATAAGTCACACGACGCACAATGATACACCCTATGTTTTAGTTTTAATTTTAATTCTTGTTCGTTACCACATACAATACATTGTTTCATGCTATCAAGGGCTTTTTGTTGCTTCTACTGAGATAAACTATTGTCGGATATTTTTTTCTGAAAAGGCCAGATTATTTTTTGCTATCTGTAAATCGGGTTTAAGCGCAATGGCCTTTTTCAAAAACGGAATGGCTGCCTGATATTCATTCAACGCATTATAAGCCGAGCCAATCGTATTATAGGCTTCGGCATAATCGGGCTTTAGTTTAATGGCTTCCAAAGCCAAATCAATACTTTTCTGAAACTCCTCCATCTGGTAATATACAACACTTAAACCAAGATATTTGTCAGGGCTTGGCGCTTTGTTTATTTCTTCAAGTTCCAGCGTAAGTCTGGTTTTCTTTTGTAAAGCGGCCTCTTTGTATCTGATTGCACCACTATTATCTGGCATAATTTGTAAAGTACTATTGGCTATTTCCAGTAATTTATCATAATTCTGCTGATAGTCATATATTCTCATCATTAACTCTCTGGCAGATATGTAAGCGGGCGATATTTCGATAGCTTTTTTCAGCAGTGGAAGGGCTTCACCGGCCCGTTTCCACTTTACCAGACAATTGCTATAATAATAATATGAGTCGGCCGACACACTGTTATACATCAATGCCATTTTAAAGTAGTTTTCTGCCGCCGTTCTATCGCCTAAGGCATCTTTGAGTATAGCCATATTAATTTGCAACGTAGCGTAGCTAGGTGTAATAGCCATAGCTTTTGAAAAATATTTTTCTGCAACTTGGTAGTCGGCTTGCCCCATTTTTACTAAACCATAATTCATTAGGCCACGGGCATTAGCAGGGCTTTTAACGGTTACATCATACCAAAGGCTTTCTTCGGTATGCCACACTTCATTTCTTTGATAAGTGCCAACCCCATACGCCAAAAGCACCGCAGCGATGACTGAAACCAAGAAGGTATCATGTTTTTCATAGAATGACCTATGTTTCATTAGCATCAGGGCCATGCCCCATACCACAGCCATTACCAGCCCCACAAAGGGGAAATACATCCGGTGGTCGTTCATGACTTCGCCTAATGGGATAATGCTTGAGGAAGGAATTAAACCCAGAAAAAACCAGAAAATACCAAAGCTGATAGGTCGGGTAGCGGCTTTTCTGGAAAAATAAACTCCTGCCGCCAGCATAGCCACAATAAACAAACAACCTATGGCAAACCTGAGGTCCCAGACACTAGCGAGCAATTGCCAGTCTGTATCAGCACTTAAATGAATGGGCAGAAAAAAAGAGCCGAAATAATAAGTAATTACAAAGGGCTGAGTGATGAGGTACAACCACATAGAATTACCGCCAGCTTCCCATGTTTTTGGGGTAAACTTATCAACCCATATATATAATAAAGCACAAACAACAAAAGCCGGAATTACCTGCCTGATAACGCCTAGCGTTTGTTTGATGTTACGTCTTCTGAAAAAATCCCCAACACTCATCTGGTTTTCAAAAAATGCAATATAAAAAAACAAAATAGGGGCAAACATCACCGCAGGCGGCTTGGCTAATGTACCTGCAACAATAGGTAAAAGATAAAGGAAAGTTCGTTTACTAAAAGCTGAATAACAATACAAGTAGAAGGCCAATACAACAAAAAAAGTCGATTGAATATCAGAGCGGGCAATAATATAATTCACTGTTTCGGCCATAGCAGGGTGTAAAAGATACCATGCTACGGCTGTAAGGGCAATATAATAATTCCATTGATGCTTATAGGCAATATTAAATATTTTAAGAAAGAAAAACAGCATGAATATGCCTTGTAGCAGATAAAGGATAAAAGTAATAAAATGGAAATAGAATAAGTTGTAACCATTGCCAAGCCAATAATCAAATGCAAGCGAAGTAGTTACCACAGGTCTGTAAGCCTGATTACTAGGCATGGTACTGAAAGTAGTTGCATCCTGAAAGAACAGCGGAATATTTTTGATGTTCCTGATATACAGGTTGTTCTGTATGGTATGGGAGTCATCAAAATGAAAAGCATTATAAAAATGATTACTATACACGAGGCAGGTTACAAGTAATAACAAAAACAGATATAGCCTCGGGAGGGTAAAAAACTTTTTCATAAGGTATTCCAAAAGATGGCAGATTTTAAAAGGTTTAGAGAAGCCCTGTACTTCTCTAAACCTGAAAAATATTTTATAGATTTAATGGTGTTCCCATATTCCACCAGATAAAAGCATAAATATCGGCGGTCATTTCAATGTTTTTGGCAGTATTACTTGCTCCATGCCCCGAATTGGTATCAATTCGGATGAGTAAAGGATTACTACTACTCTTGCCGGCTTTCTCTTGCAAAGTAGCAGCATACTTGAACGAATGCGCAGGCACTACGCGGTCGTCGTGGTCGGCTGTGGTAATTAAAGTAGCCGGATAATTAACTCCTGCTTTTATGTTATGCAACGGCGAATAAGCATATAAAGCCTTAAATTCAGCTTCGTTGTCTGACGAACCATAATCGGCAATCCAGTTCCAGCCAATAGTAAATTTCTGAAAACGCAGCATATCCATTACACCCACTTGCGGAATAGCCACTCGGGCTAATTCGGGTCTTTGGTTCATAACTGCACCAACCAGCAACCCACCATTCGAGCCTCCACGAATAGCCAGATGGGCGTTATCGCAGTACTTTTGGGCAATGAGGTATTCGCCTGCGGCAATAAAATCATCAAACACATTTTGTTTTTTTAATTTCATTCCTTGCTCATGCCATTTTTCGCCGTATTCGCTCCCTCCTCTCAGGTTTGCCTGTGCGTATACCCCACCCTGCTCCAGAAACGGAATCAATAAAGGGTTAAAAGCAGGATTAAGACTGATATTGAACCCTCCGTAACCATATAAAAGCGTTGGGTTGGTGCCATCTAGTTTTATACCTTTTTTATAAACAATAAACATCGGAATCTGGGTACCATCTTTACTTGGGTAAAAAACCTGTTTGGTTTCAAAGTCTGTCGATTTAAAATCGACTTCTGGCGCACGAAAAACAGCACTTTGTTTGGTAGCTATGTCATAACTGAAAATTGTGGAAGGATAATTAAACGAAGTAAACGTGTAGAATACAAATTTGTCGTCGGCATTACCCCTAAAACCAGAAGCCGACCCTACACCGGGCAATTTTATTTCGTTTTCCAGTTTACCATCAAGGCTATATACATAAGCGCGTGTGGTTACATCTTTCATGTAAGTAATAAATAGCTTCCCGCCTGCTATGCTCGACGACTGCAAGGGTTCTGGTTTTTCAGGTATGATTTCTTTCCATGTGCCATTACTGGTATCAAAACGCTGGATTTTTTCGTTTTTAGCATCTTTGTTGGTCTGTATCAGTAAGGTTTTACCTACGTTTTCAATGACACCAAACGAGAAGTCACTAATATCTGCCACCACAGGTTTAAAAGTTTTGCCCCCTGCTTCTTTATAAAATAAAGCATTGCCATCTTTTCCTTTACCACGGTCGCTGATAGTCAGCAACGCAAATTGCTCGTCTTCGGTGGTTCCAACGGTATGAAAACGCTGCGGATTAGCTTTGTCTTCATATACCAGTTCATCGGCATCTTGCGAGGTGCCTATTTTATGAAAAAACACCTGATGATTTTCATTTTTTGCAGCCAGCGCACTACCATCTGGTTTAGGATAACGGCTATAATAAAAACCGTTCCCCTGCCATGCAATGCCCGATACCTTTACCCACTCCAGTTTATCGCTCAGGTTTTGTTTGGTAGCCATGTCCATCACAAGAATATCCTGCCAGTCAGACCCACCTTTTGACAGCGCGTATGCAGCATATCTGCCATCTTTTGATAATGAAAACTGAGCTAGACGAGTGGTAGCATCTTTCGATAATTTGTTGGGGTCTAGAACAATTTCAGGGGTACCGTTCAGCCCTTTTTGGCGGTACAATACTGATTGGTTCTGAAGTCCATCGTTTTTATAGAAATAGAACCATTCACCTTTACGGCTCGGTGCCGAATACTTAGCATAATTATATATTTTTTCAAGTCTTTTACGTAAGGCTTCTCTGTAAGGTATTTTATCCAGATAGCCAAAAGTTACAAGGTTTTGCTGTTTTACCCATTCGGCCGTTTCAGCCGAGCGGTCATCTTCTAACCAGCGATAAGGGTCTGCTACGGTAGTGCCATGATAATTATCTGTGTGGTCAATTTTACGTGTTGCCGGATAATTTAATTGTGCCATTACTAGACAAGGAAAAATAAGAAATAAGGTAGTTATAAGGTTAACGGATTTTTTCATAGTATGAGATGAGTTTATGCTACAAAGTAACGTATATTTTATAAAAATACGTCAGACACTGAGGTTTTATGCGATTATACGGTTGAAATTTTATTTCTGATGCTTTCAAAACAAATAATTTTTACGTCTATACGTCTTAACTAAAGCATGAATTTTTGAGTTATCAGATAAACCGGCATAGCATTAAAAGATAGAATCTTTTACTTTTATGTACGAATAAGAATTTTTATCCGACAAGCTATGCAAACGCCATGATTAATGCCATAAAACCAGAAAGTATCGTTAAATATAAAGGAGCCGAAGCAATTGAAAAGAGCGATTTGGTCGTAGTTGAAGAACCTCTGGAAATAAGATTAGGCTACGGAGATGTGCATAATCGTCAGCAAAAAAGCCTGTCGGTAACCATGCGCACACCAACAGGGCACGATTTTGAACTGGCACTTGGTTTTCTATTAACCGAAAATATCATCACAGATTTTTCGCAGATTTTATCAATTCATTATTGCACCGATAACCAGCGAACGGCTCAGGAAAATATTGTTCGGGTAGAATTACAGCCTGATATAACTCTTGATTTCAGTCGGCTCGAAAGGCATTTTTATGCTACTTCAAGTTGTGGCATTTGTGGCAAGGCTTCTATTGAAGCCATTGCGGTGCAATGCCCTGTTCCTGTCGACTCGACTAGTGTGGTATCAGCCAGCTTCATTTACCAGCTAGCCATGTTTGTAGAAGAAAAACAGGTGTTTTTCAGGCATACTGGTGGCTCGCACGTAGCCGCTTTATTCAGCTTACCTCCAGATAACCCAGATACGGGTACGCTAATGCTACTCCGTGAGGATATAGGCAGGCACAATGCCCTAGACAAAGTTATTGGTGCTGCTTTTCAGCAAAACCTGTTACCTTTATCAGCACATTTGTTATTTATGAGTAGCCGCGCCAGTTTTGAACTTATTCAGAAAGCGGTTATGGGGGGGATTCCGGTAGTTGTATGTGTAGGCGCACCATCGAGCCTTGCCATTGAAACAGCCCATAACTTTGGTATAACTCTGATAGGGTTTTCGAGAGAAAATAGCTTTAATGTGTATACCGGCACCCATAGGGTCATGAATTAAACTATTATGAAGAATACTAACAAGCAGATAAGCCCTCAACCTCCGGCCGATTTCACAGGTCTGGAAATTGGCCAGCCCGCCAGCGAAGCCGCCGGCCTAAAAGCGGTTTACTCCTCTATGAAACACGTTTTTGGGGCCATGCCCGTTAAACGTGGCTTAAAGGCTTTGCTAAACCTGAACCAGAAAGGTGGTATCGACTGCCCCAGTTGTGCATGGCCTGACCCCGACGGAGAGCGTTCAAGAATAGCCGAATACTGTGAAAACGGTGCTAAAGCTATTGCCGAAGAAGCCACTACAAGAAAAGTTGGCCCTGCGTTTTTTCAGAATTATTCAGTAGCCGAGCTTTCGCAAAAGTCTGACTACTGGTTAGGGCAGCAAGGCCGGTTAACGCATCCAATGGTATTACGCGAAGGCAAAACACATTATGAAAGCATTTCATGGGAAGAGGCATTTGGCCTGATAGCGGAAAACCTACGCGGCTTAAGCTCGCCTGATGAAGCCATTTTTTATACTTCAGGCCGAACAAGCAATGAAGCGGCTTTTCTTTACCAGCTTTTTGTAAGGATGTATGGCACCAACAACCTGCCCGACTGCTCAAATATGTGCCATGAGTCGAGTGGTTCGGCTCTTTCTGAGACACTTGGGCTAGGTAAAGGCTCTGTTACGCTTGACGACTTTGAAAAGGCCGAGGTAATTATGATTATGGGGCAAAACCCTGGCACTAATCATCCAAGAATGCTGACGGCTCTCGAAAAAGCCAAACAAGCCGGAGCCAGAATTATCTCTGTTAATCCGCTCATTGAGGCAGGTTTATTGCAGTTTAACCACCCGCAACATTTAAAAGATATAGTTCTGGGCGGAGAAAAACTAACAGACATTTATCTGCAAGTGCGCATTAACGGTGACCTGCCTTTGCTCAAAGCCCTCAATAAACTTATACTGGAAGCAGAAGCCCAACAGGGAAACGTACTAGACAAAGCCTTTATTGAGGCACACACCGAGGGTTATAACGAATATATACAAGACCTTAAAAAATATCAATCGGAACAACTAGCGGCCGATTGCGGCATTAGTTTAGCACAAATCAGAGAAGCTGCGCAGCTATTGATTAATCATGACCGAATTATTGTGTGCTGGGCAATGGGGCTTACACAACACAAAAACTCGGTGCCTACTATCAGGGAAATCGTCAATTTGCTTCTGCTCAAAGGTAGTATTGGCAAAGAAGGCGCAGGTACCTGCCCCGTGCGTGGGCATTCAAACGTGCAGGGCGACCGCACAATGGGTATTTATGAAAAACCAAAAGATTCTTTTCTGAATACATTAGAAAAAGTTTTCGGTTTTTCGCCACCACGTAAACATGGCTATGATACCGTTGAAGCCATTAAGGCTATGGTCAACCAAAAAGCCAAAGTATTTCTGGCAATGGGGGGCAACTTTCTTTCAGCTACCCCCGATACCGAATTTACAGCCAAAGGCTTACGTAACTGCCAGCTTACTGCCCATGTTTCTACCAAGCTGAACAGAAGCCACCTGATACATGGTAAAACAGCCTTGATTTTGCCATGTCTGGGGCGTACTGATATTGATACCCAAGCGAGTGGTAGCCAGTTTGTTAGTGTCGAAAACTCAATGGGCGTTGTACAGAGTAGCCAAGGCGTATTAACTCCTCCTGCTGATACTCTCCTGAGCGAGCCTGCCATTATTGCAGGTATTGCTAAAGCAACACTTCCAGAACAGTCTTCAGTAATTGACTGGGACCATCTCGTCAGTAACTACGACCATATAAGGGGTTTAATTGAAAAAACCATTGAGGGTTTTAATGATTACAATAGCCGTGTCAGGCATCCGGCA
The DNA here is from genome assembly GCF_037153985.1 of Emticicia sp. 17c. Lineage (NCBI taxonomy): Bacteria > Pseudomonadati > Bacteroidota > Cytophagia > Cytophagales > Leadbetterellaceae > Emticicia > Emticicia sp. 17c. The sequence continues at coordinate 216,491 of NZ_JBBAYI010000009.1, read as the reverse complement.
GGTTTTTATCTGCCCAATGCACCACGAGAAAGGAAATTTACCACCGAATCGTCGAAAGCTCTATTTACGGTTAATCATTTGGATACTATTTCCTTGAAGGCATCAGAATACCTGATGATGACCATCCGAAGTCATGACCAGTTTAATACAACAGTATACGGTTTAGACGACCGTTACAGAGGTATCTATAACGAAAGAAGAATCATATTAATGAATGAGGCCGACATACAAGCTGCCCGTTTTAAGCCTTATCAGGTGGTTAATCTTTATAACCATTTCGGCGGTGTTACTCGGCTGGCCGAACGTTTTATTGTGGTTCCGTATCATATTCCATCAAAATGTGTAGCTACTTATTTTCCTGAAGCCAATGTATTGGTTCCTATTGATAGTTATGCCGACATAAGCCAGACTCCTACTTCAAAATCGGTAGTAATAACCATCGAGCCAGTAATAGAAGAGGGGAATATCGTACTAGCCAAATAGAAAAAATCCGTATCTTTCAGCTACGATTCAACCTAATATTACGCTATGTACAAATTATTATTTGTTCTTGTAACACTTTCATTGAGCAGCTATGCACAGTCAATAAAATGGGTAGAAGTACAGAAAGGTGTCTGGAAGGCATCAGTCGGTAAACCAGAGAGCTATGACCTCTTAAAATCTGTTGGTATACCGCCTGCTATTACTGCCCTACAAAAACTACCTGAATCAGGATTTCCATTACCAAAAACTGACATTATTGCCCGATTTTATGATGGAAAAACCTATTTACAGTTTCCTTTAGAAAAAGAAGAACAATTATATGGCTTCGGCCTGAATTTCCAGACTATTCATCAAAGAGGGCGAATCATGCGCCTACACGTTGACCACTACGGAAATACTGACAATGGCCGTACTCACGCTCCTACTCCATTCTATGTATCTTCAAAAGGATACGGCGTTTTTATCAATTCTGCTCGCTACCTCGATGTTTACGCGGGTTCAAATGTAAGGCAAGACAGCAAACATCCGCCAGAAGTGCAGGACAGAAATACTGATAAAAACTGGACAGCCAAACCTTACTCGGATGTAGTAGAAGTGCTTGTTCCGGCACAGGGTGTTGAAATATATATTTTTGCAGGCCCAACACCCATTGATGCAGTTCGCAGGTTTAACCTCTTTAACGGTGGTGGGTGTCTGCCACCTCGTTGGGGGCTGGGCTTTACGCAACGGGTTAACCGACTATATACCGCTAGTGACGTAATGAACGAAGCAAATGAATTTGAAGCAAAGGGGTATCCTCTTGATTTTATTGGTCTGGAACCCGGTTGGCAAAGTAAATCTTATCCTTGCACATTTGAGTGGGATAAAACCCGATTCCCGAATCCGCCCCAGTTTGTGAAAGAAATGGCAGACAGACACATCCGGTTAAATTTGTGGACCAACCCTTATATATCTCCGCAGGCATCAATTTATCCTGCAATACTTCCTTATACTGCTTCACATACGGTTTGGGTAGGTGCCATTCCTGACTTTACACTTCCGAAGGCTCGTCAGATTTTCTTTTCCAAATTTGAGCAGGAACATATTAAAATTGGCATAAGCGGCTATAAAATTGATGAAGTAGACGGCTACGACTCATACTTGTTTCCCGATGTAACCACTTTTCCCTCAGGCCGTAGTGCCGAGCAGATACGGCAGACCTATGGCCTGTTAGTACAAAAATACAGTACTGATGTGTTCAGAAAGTATAACAGGCGTACCTATGGGTTAGTAAGGGGCTCAAACGCCGGAGGGGTGTCGTTTCCTTATGTGATTTATAACGATAATTACAGCCATCAGGACTTTATTACGGCTTTAATTAACAGCGGTTTTGCCGGAGTATTATGGACACCAGAGGTAAGGGCTTCAAAAACCAGCGAAGAATGGCTCAGGCGTATGCAAACCGTATGTTTTTCGCCAATGGCTATGATTAACGCTTGGTCGAGCAGTACCAAGCCGTGGTCGTTCCCGGAAGTAGCCAACGAGGTAAAAGAAATTGCTCAGCTAAGAATGCAAATGATGCCTTACTGGTATACCGAATTTGCCAAATATCATTTTGAAGGCACACCTCCTTTCAGAGCCATTAATCTGGAAGAAGGTTTTAACACAATACCTGAAAAAGAGAAACTGAACAAAAGTCTGGAAGAAAACCCTTATGAAGAAGCTGTTACCCGAGAAATAAAAGACCAGTACATGGCCGGAGAATACCTGATGGTGGCTCCCTTTTTTACAGGGCAGACCTCCCGTAAGGTTATTCTGCCTAAAGGCAACTGGTACGATTTTTACACAGGCAATTGCGTAGGCAACGGCGAAATAATTACTATTGAAGCAAACCTGAATAAAATTCCGGTTTTTGTAAAAGATGGTGGAATAGTACCGATGATGCCGCCTATGCTTCATGCGCCAGCCTCTGGTCAGAAAGTCGATATTGAGATTCGTCATTACGGACAAAAAAATGCCCTTGCCAGATTATATGACGATGACGGCGAAACTTTTGATTATGAAAAAGGACTTTATACATGGCGCACGATAAAAGTTATGCGCCAGACTGATGGGCAGTGGAAAGGAAGTATCTCGGAACCGGAACAAGGAAAACCCAACACAATTGCCAATATCTCTTGGAAATTTATGACGAAATAGGCTTTTTTGTTCTTCCAATTTATTCAATCATCTGATGCGTGTTTTACTACTGGTCTGTTGCTTGTTTTTAACGCCTGCTTTGCTGGCACAGCAAACCATTAAACAACAGGTTATTGCTACACTTCAAAAACAGGTGCTTGCCCAAGCCGATTGGGCTTTAAAAGAAGCCCCTGTAACTGTTACGGCAGCCACTTGCAGCCGTAGCGGAGGCGGTATTCATGATTTTTATTCAGAAGGTGATTACTGGTGGCCCGACCCTGCTAATCCTGACGGACCGTATATTCAGAGAGACGGCCTCACTAATCCTGACAATTTCGTAGCTCATCGACAAGCCATGATTCGGTTCAGTAAAATTATCGGAGCTTTAGCATCGGCTTATGTCATTACTAATAATACCAGATACCTTACCCACGCCTTTACTCATTTGCAGGCATGGTTTGTGAATGAAACCACCCGCATGAACCCCTCATTACTTTATGCACAGGCAATTACGCGTAAGGTGTCGGGCCGAGGTATAGGAATCATTGACACTATCCATCTGATGGAAGTAGCACAAGGCATTATGATTTTTGAAAAAGATGCTCATGTAGACACAAAAATACTGGCTCAGATAAAAAATTGGTTTTCGGCGTATCTCAACTGGCTTACTACGCACCCTTATGGTAAAGATGAAATGGAGGCCAAAAATAATCATGGCACCTGTTGGGTAATGCAGGTAGCTTCCTTTGCCAAACTAACCAACAATGAATCATTACTGGATTTTTGCCGAAACAGATATAAAACTGTCCTATTGCCTTCACAAATGGCCCAAAATGGTAGTTTTCCGCTCGAACTCCGCCGGACAAAGCCGTATGGATATTCATTGTTTAATCTGGATGCAATGGTTACCATCTGCCAGATATTATCAACCAAAACCGATAACCTCTGGGTTTATAGTACCCCCGAAGGGCAAAATATTCAAACAGCCATCGGGTTTATGTATCCTTATGTAGTAAACAAAGGCACATGGCCTTATCAGCAAGATGTTATGTACTGGGAAAACTGGCCTGTGGCTCATCCATTTTTAGTATTTGGGGCATCGGCTTTCCAGAACAACGACTGGCTAACTACATGGAAAAGCCTCGAACACAACCCTGTTACTGAAGAAATAATCAGAAACTTACCTATCCGCAACCCCATTATCTGGCTATAATATCTTATGAAAAAAATGCGCTTTTTATTTGTTCTGTTATGCTTGTCAATGCAAGCTGTTTTTGCTCAAAAGGAAATGAATGTAATGACCTATAATATCCGGCTGGGAATTGCTTCGGACGGAGATAACCAATGGGCCAACCGGAGGAAAAACCTGGCCAGTATTCTTACTTTCTTTGAGGTAGATATCTGTGGTATGCAAGAAGCATTTATCAGCCAGATTAATGACCTTGAACAACTATTGCCAGATAAATATGGTTGGGTAGGAAAAGGCCGCGACGACGGCAAACAAGCTGGCGAGTTTTCTTGTATTTTCTATCGGAAAGATAAATACACCTTACTTAGTACCGAAACATTCTGGTTAAGCGAACACCCCGAAAAACCCGGCTTGGGCTGGGAAGCACGCTATAACCGTGTAGTTACGTATGCCAAGTTTGAACGGCAGGCCGACAAAAAAATATTTTATGTATTTAACACTCATTTTGACCATGAAGCCGTAGTAGCACGCCGTGAAAGTGCCAAACTTTTATTAGCCCGCATAAAAGAAATTGCAGGCAATACCCCTACCCTTATTACGGGCGACTTTAACGCCGTACCTAGTTCTGAGCCAATTCAGATTCTTACAGATAGCAATAACCCCGACCACCTGCTAGATACCGAAAATCTATCAGAAAGCCCACATTTTGGACCATATAGCTCATTTACTGGCTTTCAGATAAGAGAACAAGAAGGAATGAGAATCGATTATATTTTTGTAAAGAACGGTGATTTCAAGGTCAGGAAACACGCTACAATTTCGGAAGCATGGAACGGAAAGTTTGCTTCTGACCATCATCCGGTTATGGCGGTGTTAGCTTTCTGACAACACCCTTAAAAAGCGCGTTCAATCTGTTTTTTCTTATTCCACGGAGCGGTAGTCTGGCGTGCTAAATCGTAAAGAAACCATATTACGATTGCCAGAAACAACAGAAAAATGATTCTGAAAATAAGACGGTTTTTGTTATTTGAAGTATTATTTGTCATTTGTTTGTACTCACGGCTGTTCCTTTTTGAGGGTACAGCCAGTTTTAGTCTATTCTGTTTTTGTTATATTGCTCGGAGAATAATAATGTAAAAACTTACCGCTTTTATTAGAAACCTCGGCCCATTTTGTTTTTTCAAATTCAATTACTACTACTCCTGCCTTTTCCATTGAGCCACCAATGTCGGCACGGGTAAGGTATTCGGCAAAGAAAGTGATATCGGGGTTATGCCCAAAAATAGCTACCGACTTCACATTTTCGTCGAGCTTATTTACAGCAGCCAGATACGCCCTTGCTCCCCCGCCATAAATGGCTTCATCGAGCATAATTTCATCGGCATCAATATGCAGTTGTTCTGCAAAAATCTTGGCTGTTGACTTACAGCGGTCCGCTTCGCTACTTAAAATCAACTGTATTTTTATGTCTTTTTCTGCCAGAAATTTCCCCATCCGAGCCGCCTCTATAATGCCATGAGAAGTAAGGTTACGGTCAAAATCACGAAACATAGGTGAGTTCCCCCCTTCCTCGGCAGTAGCATGGCGAACTAGATAAAGCAATTTTTTCATATTTTCAACGGTTTTGGCACGAATATACAAGCATTCTGAGAAATAAATTTATTTTTTTACAAATTATGTAGCAAAAATAAACACTTGAAACCGACATTACGATATACTTAACAAAAAGGCAGCTAATTCTGTTTTCTTATTTTGATTCTATCTTTTAAAAAACTTATATTTTTGCCCTCACAAGACACAACTTTACTTTTAATTAATTAACTTTTTGAAAAACATTTTTATACATGATAGATTATAATCCTAAAAACTGGTGGAAGTTCATTTTTTATTTTCACAAAGCCGACACTTTCCGAAAACTTTTGCCTGCAATGGCAGGTATAGCCCTTTATACGGCTATTTTTGCTTATATCGAAAATAATATTCTGCATTATGTACCTATTAAAAACCCGCTTACTATTCACTCGTTGGTTGGTTTTGTGTTATCCTTATTACTAGTTTTTCGTACCAATACGGCTTATGACCGCTGGTGGGAAGGTCGACGTTTATGGGGAAGTTTCACGAATAATTCGCGTAATCTGGCTTTAAAACTCTCGGCTTTGTTACCAGAGGCACATCCTGCCAAAGAAACGTTCAGAATTCTGATAGGGAATTACCTCCAAGCAGCCAAAGACCATTTAAGAGGCCGAGCCAGTGTAGCGCACCTTACACTCACCGAAACCTACAATGAAGCCTACTTTGAGGGTTTCAGGCATATTCCGAACCGAATTGCAAAGGCTATGTATACCGAGCTTAACAACTTACATACAAATGGCCTCATTAATGCCGAACAACTATTATTTTTAAATAATGAGGTTTCGTCATTCACTGATAATATTGGCGCCTGTGAGCGAATCAGAAATACTCCTATTCCGGTTTCTTATAATATTTTTATCAAGAAAATGATTTTTATTTATGTATTTACCATGCCCATTACGGCCGTGTTGGAATATAAATTCTGGTCGATTCCTATTGTTACTTTAGTATTTTATGCTTTTGCTGGTATTGAAATTATGGCCGAAGAAATAGAAGAACCTTTTGGCACAGACAGCAACGATTTAGGACTTGACGGGATGGTTAATAATGTAAAAACGAATCTGACAGAAATATTATAAGAAATGCTTTTATATTCTTAATTACTTTTTAATACCTTTACTAAGCTGAATCATAACAAAAATCGCAACGAAACGTTAATAACTTACGTCATTATAACAAACGCTAAATAATACATAATATGAATTTTTTTCCTACAAAATCATTGATTTTGGGCCTATTATTGACTGGAAGCATATTATCATGCCGAGTAAAAAACAACAGCGACCCTACTCCTAGCGGTAGTGGTGTTGATACCTCAAATGTGGCTGTAAATAACTGGATTTATGACAACATGAAATACTGGTATTTATGGACCGACAAAATGCCTGAAAAAGCCAAAACCAATCTGAATCAAAACCCTGACGATTATTTTTATACCCTGCTGAACGATTACCCTAACACGGACCGCTTCTCATGGATTCAGAAAAGTTCGGATGAACTAACGGCCTCGCTGAATGGTATCAATAAGGTATTTGGTATGAAATACTCGACTTATTATCTGGACAACAACCAGAAGAATGTAGGTTTTTTTGTGACCTATGTAATAAAAGGAAGCCCTGCCGAAAAAGCTGGTCTTAAACGCGGTGATATTATCCTGACTATTAATGGTACTCAACTGGATGTTGATAATTACCGTACTTTACCTACTGTCGAAACGGCAACATTCGGGCTTGGCAAGGTAAGTAATGGTGTGTTTTCATTATCTGGTTCGACGGTTCAGGTAACTAAAGCCGAAGTTCAAGACAATCCTGTACACTACTGGACAGTTATTGAAAAAGGAAACAAAAAAATCGGGTATCTGGTATATAGCCAGTTTATCAGTACTTTTGACAATAACCTGCGTCAGGTATTTGGCGAATTTAAAAGCAAAGGTGTTAACGAATTAGTACTTGATTTACGACTTAATCCGGGTGGTTATATTTCTTCTGCCGACCTGATGGCTTCGTTGATTGTGAAAAACCTGAACACCAATAACGTAATCCACTCTGACGAATGGAACGCCAATGTGTCAAAAGACAGACCCGGGTATCTGGCTCCTACCAAGTTTAAAGACGAAGCTAATAATCTTGGAACGCTGAATCGTTTGTTCGTACTGACCTCTACGGGTACGGCTTCGGCAAGTGAATTGGTTATTAACGGTTTAAGACCTTATATGGATGTTATTCTGATTGGCGACCATACCTACGGAAAAAACGTAGGCTCAGTTACACTTCAGGACAGCCAAAAACGCTGGAAATGGGGTATGCAGCCTATTGTATTAAAAACTGTTAACTCAAAAGGTGAATCAAATTATGGAACAAAAGATGGTTTTCCTGCCAACTATGCCGTAAAAGATAATGTTATTCCTTATAAAGCGTGGGGCGATGAAAGCGAAACCCTTCTAAAGAAAGCCATTGAACTCATTACAGGCCAAACCACTACGCTTCAGGTAGCACCTAATGCGCGTGTGTCGGTTTCTCAATTAAAGAACGAACCTTTACAAGTAAACGAGTCTGAGAATCCTTATCAGAACCGCAAAGAAATGTATACAACGTTCCCTAAGTAAGCAATTAAGAACTAATGACATAAAAAATACCGCTGGAGTTGTCCAGCGGTATTTTTTATGTCGGCTTCTAACCGACTAGATTATATCATCAGATTACTTTACCTCAAAGCTACCACGACCAATGCTGAAACCTTCTGAATAAAGCTCAACGGTATATCTGCCTTTTTCGTAGGCGCTACCACGAGAGTAAACAAAATCTACGTTCTGGCCTGAGTTATCGTACATAACTGTTTGTTTAGACGTGTAAACGGTTTCGTTACCACCGAAAGTGAATGTACCAGAACCAGTAGCCATGTCAGACACCACATTGCCTTTAGGGTCAAGGAGGCGCATATAAATTACTTTTTCTTCTCTTTTGGTTAGTGGGTTTTCAGCCAGCTTGAAAGATATTTTCACTTTATCTACCCTTTTAGCTTTATATTCACCACCGTCACGTTCTTTTCCGCGAGAGTTAATGGCATTTACATTAACATTAATGGCTTTTAAAGCAGCCGCAAGCGTTACTTTCTCAGTAAGTTCTTTATTTTTTACGTTTGTATTATAAACTGAGTCAGAAAGTGCCTGTTTATCTGTTTTAAGGCCGGTATTCTCACTTTTCAAATTGGTGTTTTCTTCACCCAAAGTCTGATTCTGTGTAGTTAATACTGCGTTTTCTTCTTTCAACTTAGCAATTTCAGCATCTTTTTCACTCAGAGCAGTTTCGTAATTTTTAATTTTACCTTCGTATTGTTTAATGCTTACACTTTTTGAGTTAATGAGATTCTTCTTATCTTGCTCTAATTGAGCTTTTAACGCTTGCAGGTCCTCAACTTGTCCGCCTAAAGCCTGAATCTCGGCAATTTTTTCATCAAGTTTTACAGCTATTGAATCAAGTTTTGAGTTCGTAAGGAGCAGGTCTTTTGTTTTTTGCGAAATATCTACATTTTTCGCGTCGATGTCTTGACGAGCGTTGAAATAAAGGAAGCCAAAAAGTGCTGCTAATGCACAGGCCAAAACAAGTCCGGCAGTCATAGCCGTGTTACTTCTTCTTTCTTGATTTTGTTCCATAGAAATCTGAATATTTAGTATTTAATTTTAGGCTTACTAACGACAAAGTTAGCCTTTTATTGAATAAGTTTCAGAAAATAATCGAAAATGCCGTTTTTTTTTCGCGAAATTCTGAATGAATCTCTATTTTCGTGAAATTTTGATAATACATGAAAAAATCTACAATTTTATTAGTATTAGTGGCAGCATTAGGTTATTTCGTAGATGCTTATGACTTGATTCTATTCGTTGTGCTTCGTCATAGCAGTCTAACTGAATTAGGTGTAGTAGGAAACAGTAATACAAGTGTCGGTTTATGGCTTTTTAACGTACAGATGATAGGTTTATTGCTTGGTGGAATTTTTTTTGGCGTTTTAGGCGACAAAAAAGGCCGGCTGTCTGTTTTGTTCGGTTCCATTGTGCTTTATTCATCTGCTACGATTATTAACGGTTTTGTACAGGATATTTATATATACGGAATATTAAGATTTTTGGCCGGAATTGGCCTTGCTGGCGAACTAGGGGCGGGTGTAACCATCGTAGCCGAAACAATGCCTAAAGAAAAACGAGGATATGGCACCATGATTATGGCCTCGGTTGGTGCTTTTGGTGCAGTGGTAGCCGCTCTTGTGGGCGATGCCTTTTATTGGCGTACTGCCTATTTTATTGGGGGCGGAATGGGCTTACTACTACTGTTTTTAAGAATAGGTACTTTAGAATCAAAAATGTATAAGCATGCCGAAGAAAAACAGAACATCAAACGCGGCGATTTTCTGAGTCTTTTCACCAATAAAGACCGTTTTAAACGCTACATGGCCTGTATGTTTATTGGTTTTCCAATATTTTTTATTGTAAGTATACTTATGCAACTGGCTCCTGAGGTAGCCAAAGCATTGGGCATTGAAGGTAAAATAACAGCAGGGCAAGCCGTTATGTATGTATACATAGGCCTTACCTGTGGCGATTTAATTAGTGGGTATGTAAGCCAGCGTTTGCAGAACCGGAAGAAAACCATCCTTATTTTTCAGGTTATCTGCCTTTTTATGTGCCTTATTTATCTGAACCTTTGGGGGGCTAGCAATACCGCCATTTTTATTATGTGTATTTTGATGGGAGCAGCCTCGGGCTACTGGATAGTACTCATAACGATGTCGGCCGAACAATTTGGCACAAATCTACGCGCTACCGTAGCTACTACTATTCCGAATTTTGCCCGCGGTGGGGCAGTTCCTATTTCAATAGCACACCAGTATCTTACCCAATGGCTTAACGGCGACCTCATTAAAAGTGCCATTATTATTGGTATTGTATGCTTTGGTGCAGCCTTTATTGCCAATGCCTCACTAAAAGAGAGCTTTGCCAAAGACCTTGACTATGTTGAATAAATACCCTAGTTTTTTAGCACTGCCCAGAAGAATAATAACCAGCCAGCTATCATAAGCGTGCCGCCTATTGGCGCAATGGCTCCGAATGTTTTAATACCAGTAAAGCAAATCAGGTATAACGAGCCACTGAATATGAGTGTTCCGGCCAACAGACTGTAACCACTATAAACAAGATTTTTGGAGGCTATTTCTTTGGCAATTATGCCCACAAGTATTAATGCCAACGCATGGTAGAACTGATATTTTACGGCGGTTTCAAAAGTATCCATCCGGCCTGATGCCATTAGTTTGTCTTTTAAAGCGTGCGCTCCAAAGGCTCCTAGTGCTACACCTACTGCGCCCAGCAGTGCTCCTGCCTGCAAAAATAATTTATTCATGGTAATAGTTAATTTTATATAATGCGCTTCATGAAATTATGCTCTGAGTGGCGCGTATTATTTACGCCGTGAATTTAGACAAAAATAAGATACGAAAACTCAGAATAACCCTAAAAAGCCTTTTGCAATGGTTGGTTAAGCAAAGTATATTTGATTGGCTATTATCAATAAAAATTACTTCCCTAAAATGAATTTTATTAGCGAAAAAATAGTTGTATATACATATAATGTTATTGTATGAATAGAGCCGATTTCATTAAATCACTTAGTCTGTTACCTTTTAGTACTTCTGCTATGAACTTGCATGAATTAAAAAATATATCAGATGGTTTCTCAACTTCTGAAAGAATGCCAGCTATCTTTATTGGGCATGGTAGCCCCATGAATGCCCTTGCCGATAACGCTTTTACTAGTAGCCTACATACATTAGGCAAAAGCATCGAACGCCCTAAAGCCATTCTTGTTGTATCGGCACACTGGCTCACTATGCGCCAAACCTATGTATCGGTAAATCCGGCACCACATACAATTTATGATTTTGGTGGATTTCCGAAAGAATTATATGAAGTTAAATACGAGCCAAAAGGTTCGCCTGAATATGCCAGAGAAGTAATTAAAGAAGTTAAATCGGTTGGTATTCTGGAAGAACACGAAATGGGACTCGACCACGGCGCGTGGTCGGTGCTTAGGCATATTTATCCCGAAGCAGATATTCCGACTTTCCAGATGAGCATTGATTTCTCGAAGCCGCCACAATTTCACTTTGAACTAGCAAAAGAATTGCAACACCTGCGTAACAAAGGTGTATTGATTTTAACGAGTGGCAACATTGTGCATAACCTCCGGCAAATTACTTGGAACAACCCATTGGCCAAGCCTTTCGACTGGGCATTGGAATTTGACACCATCGTTAAAAATAAGTTGGATACCCGCCAATTGGCCGACCTCGCAGATTTTAAATCCTTCGGTAGCTTAGGGCAAATGGCTCACCCAAGTTATGACCATTACCTGCCAATGCTTTACACGGCTGGGCTGGTGAACAAAGATGAACCTATTACTTACACTTATGAAGGCTTTGATATGGGAAGTATCAGCATGAGGTGTTTTCAGGTCGGGTAAACACGGTGTCCGAAAATCTTGCTACCTACCCGAATCATGGTGCTACCTTCTTCAATAGCAATTTCGTAGTCTCCACTCATACCCATCGACAAAGTAGTGAGAAATGGATAGGTACTTACAATAGAATCATGGAAAGTTTTCAGTTTCCTGAATTCTTTCCTGATTTGGGTTTCATCTTCTGTGAGGGTTGTCATGCCCATGAGGCCGACTATATTTATATGGGTCAGATTTTTCAGCGTATCAGGATTCAAAATCTGTAAGCATTCCTCTTCAGTCATACCACTTTTGGTGTCTTCTTCAGCAATATAAATTTGTAACAGGCAGTTAATTATCCGATTATTTTTGGCTGCCTGTTTATTAATTTCCTGTAAAAGTTTAAAGCTATCCACCGAGTGAATAAGGCTTACAAAAGGAGCTATATATTTTACTTTATTTGATTGCAGATGCCCTATAAAATGCCATTCTATATCTTTGGGCATTTCGTTATATTTACCTGTCAGTTCCTGCACATAATTTTCTCCGAAACGCTTAAAGCCTGCTTGGTAAGCCTCCATGAGCATTGCAACAGGTTTGGTTTTTGAAACAGCCACGAGCGTAACACCCTTATTGCTTATCTGCTTTTCTATGGTCTGTATGTTTTCTATAATTGACATAGCCTCTTAAGATTGCTGTTCCCAGATTTGTACCAGATTAATAATTACTTCCGTAGCTTTTTCCATATCCTGTACCGATACCCATTCCAGCTTTGAGTGAAACGCGTGTTCGCCTGCAAAAATATTAGGGCAAGGCAAGCCCATAAAAGAAAGACGCGAGCCGTCTGTTCCGCCTCTTATACTTCTTTGTTCGGGTTCAATTCCGGTTTGTCTGATGGCTTCCAAAGCATATTCTACCACTTTAGGATGGTTTATTAGCACTTCTTTCATATTTCGGTACTGCTCGGTTACCTTGAAATCAACCGTTGAGTTGGGGTAATGCAACAACACCTGATTTACTATATTTTGCAGATACGCCTCTTTCTCCTGCAAGCCCGCAACACTAAAATCTCTGATAATAAAATCTAGTTTTACCTGCTCCTGTATGCCAGAAATTTGTGTTGGATGAATAAACCCTTCGTAGCCTTCTGTGGTTTCGGGCGAAAGCGTATCTTTCGGTAAAGAGGCCAGAATATCAGCCGCTATCTTCATGGCGTTTTCCAGTTTACCTTTCGCAAAGCCCGGATGCGTACTTACTCCGTTGATTGTTAGCGTAACGGCATCGGCCGAGAATGTTTCATCTTCCAGTGTACCGAGGGTTTCGCCATCCATTGTGTAGGCATAAGTAGCCCCTAGTTTTTGGAGGTCAACTTTTTCGGTTCCTCTGCCTACCTCTTCGTCAGGAGTAAACAAGATTTTAATTGTTCCGTGCTTTATTTCGGGGTGCTTCATTAAGTATTCTGCGGCAGCCATAATTTCGGCTACGCCCGATTTATTATCGGCCCCCAGAAGCGTAGTACCGCTTGCTGTAATAATATCGTTTCCGATTTGCTGTTTCAAATCGGGGTGTTCCGAAAGACGAATAACCTGCGTAGGGTCATCAGGTAGAACAATGGCTGAACCATCCCAGTTTTCATGTACTAGTGGCTTTACATCTTTCCCGCTACAATCGGGCGAGGTATCCACGTGCGAGCAAAAACAAATAACAGGCACATTTTTAGTAGAAGTTGCCTCAATGGTTGCATAAACATAGCCCCATTCATCTAGGTGCGCATCTGTAATACCCATAGCTAGCAGTTCTTTTACCAGTAATCTGCTGAGGTCTTTCTGTTTTTCGGTCGATGGATTAGCACTCGAATTAGGGTCAGACTGCGTATCAATCTGTACATAGCGGAGAAATTTCTCCTTTACCTGAAAATGATTAGAAACTGACATCTTTATAAAACTACCTGATTACAATTGCGTATTTTCGTTTAATATTTCTTCCAGATTAGCTGGCGAATAGTTAATATTTTTCAGCGTTTTATCATCTCCTTTTCTGTATACCAGAAACATCCCCTCTATTTCTTTATAATAAGACTCTGTACCTTTTGCGGCATAATGTTGCATGGTTGCCTCGGCCTCTTCTATTGTTTTGCAGGCTTTACTCATATTTGAACGTTGTACTTCATCAAACAACGCTCTGAATTTTTCTCCCAGCCCAAACTCTAAAACTGCCCCTGACAACACATATTGTATATCGGCCAAAGCATCGGCAACAGCTACAATATCTTTGTTTTCGATGGCTTCTTCAAGTTCCTTTAATTCTTCTGCAATAAGGGCTACACGTAAATTACAACGTTGCTCAGAAGGTATCTGTGGGGTTTCGAGAATAGGGTGCTGGAAGGTTCGGTGGAAGTCGGCTACCTGATTGAGACAGTCTAATACTTGCATAAAGAAATTAAAATTTATTTTGATAATTTAATAACATTGTAGTTAAAGTACATTTTAAGGCTATTTTGTTTTAAAAACCTATGAAAGCAAAAGTGTTTTCATTTTTTAGTCCAAAATATTTTCGCCGTAAAATAAATAAACCGATATTAGCGTTTGCAAAGTTGAGCAAATTTCAATAATATTGCTACGTAACTGAAGTCAAATTATCAAAACCCAACAAATCATGAACAAATTTTATAGACTTCTTTCGGTGGTAACACTAGCGTTATCAGTTGCTTTATGGTCATGTAAAGGAGATCAAGGTCCTCAAGGTCCTACCGGCCCGCAGGGTCCTCAAGGTATTACTGGTGCTACTGGTCCTACTGGTGCTACTGGCCCTACCGGTGCTACTGGAGCTACCGGTGCTACTGGAGCTACTGGTAAAGATGGTAATTCCAACGTAAAGTACGCTGAAGTAACAGTAAAAGTTGCAGATTGGAAGACAGTTTCTGCCGCTGGTATAGGAACAGGAGCAACAGGTCAAACTGGTGCTGTTGATATTCCAGATGCCAACGTAAGTGCTACCAGTGTTGTAATGGCTTATGTGAAAGTTGGTAGTCAGTGGTTAGGGCTGCCTCGTGTAATCATCAAAGAAACTGACGGCGCTACTGAACAAGTAAATTATGCGTTCGAAACCGGAAAAGTAACATTCTTTTATAGTTCTCAAACTGCCGCTATTGGTGGTATCAAGAGCTATAAGCCACAAACTGACCTTACTTTTTCTTACGTAACTGTCGAGAAGACCTTGCGTTTATCTATGGAGTCGGAAGGCGTTAATATTAACAGCCGCGAAGCAGTAGATAGCTACTTAAAAAGTCATCAATAATTAAGTAAAACTACACAATATTAGTAGGTTACGTAGAAAACAAAAAAAAGCCTCCTTCAGGGAGGCTTTTTTGTTTTATTTACGTTAGTGTAGTGTATTACTATAAAAACTTTTATGAGAAAACTTTTGATTTTAAGTATTATCCAACTTTTTAGCTTTTCTGTTGACGCCCAATTACTTAATGATAACGACACCAAACAAATTATTATTAAAGGTTTAGATAAATTATACAATTACGAGTTTAAAGAAGCCGATGCTTTTTTTCAGAAGGTAAAGGCCAAATATGCACAACACCCTGTTACTCCACTATTAAATGCCTTGCAGATTCAATGGCAGAACCTACCGCTCGAAAAAAACCAGAAAGCAGTAGAACAATACATGACAATGCTCGAAAAATGCCAGAAATTAGCCGAACCCATGCTATCAGACCCTAATAAAAAAGCAGAGGCTACTTTCTTTTTACTGGCTTCGCATGGCTACATTACCCTTGCCTACAACTACCGTAAGGAGCAACTAAAAGCAGCTAACGAAGCCCGAAAAGCATACAGCTACCTGAAAGATGGCTTTACAATGATGGAGCGCAACCCTGAATTTTATTTTACTTCGGGTTTGTATAATTATTATCGTATTCAATACCCCGAAACCCATCCGATAGTAAAACCCGTGGTTATTTTCTTTGAGAATGGCAATAAAAAACTTGGTCTTAGCCAGCTAGAGTTAGCAGCTCAGAGGTCGGTATTTTCGAGAATAGAAGCGGCTTATTATTTTATGAATGTTAATATAAAATATGAGTTAAACTTTGCAAAGGCTTTCACTTATGCTTCGTTATTACACGAGAAATATCCCAACAACCCTATTTATTTAATGCGCTATACAGAGGTTCTGGTAATGCAGGGCAAATACGACGAAGCACTTCATAAAATTCCAGAATTAAAAAAGCATACTAGCTCGGTATACCAGATAGCCGCCGGCTTATTTGAAGCAATAGTAACTGAGAAATCAAAAAAGAATGATAAAATCGCTACTGACCTCTATACAAATGTATTGAAAAACGAACCTGACGAACGCTATACCAAAGATTATTATGCGATGGCATACCTCGGTTTAGGTCGTATTGCAGACAGAGCTGGCAATAAAAAACGTGCTGATGACCTCTATAAGAAAGCCTTAGAATACGCCGAAAACAAGGGAGTAATTGCCGAAGCAAAAAAAGGTCTGGAAAAATAATTTATCATTTGCAGTTTTTTTTGTTACACCATAACTACTTTGAACAATAGTTGTGCGTGCCTGCATCACTAACATAAATCTCTCATTATTAAACCTTTAGTGTTTGTTTTATTTAAAATCCAGTATTGATTAATACTGGTTGAGCAACCCTTGTGCTCTATTGTGCGTCACAGTTATAGCAAAAGAGTTGCTTACGCTTTGCTTAATACACGCAACCCTTGGCTGATATTTTCCGTAAAGCCTGTATAAGAGAAGCATTTTAAATCAAATAAAACTTATACTTGCTATGGAACAAACTCAGTTAAGCAGAGGGCAATTTTTACGACAGCTTGGCCTAAACAGTGCGGCTTTAATGGCTTTTTATTGTATGGGCACAGGTCTTACGGCCTGTTCAGGCTCTGGTAACGACGACCCCACCCCTACCACAAATGGCACTGGTGGAACCGGAGGCACTGGCGGCACCACAAGTACTGCTGTTAAGGGAACAACCTCAGGCTCGAGCATAGACTTTACGATTGACCTGACCCATGCCGATTACAGCAAACTAAAAACCTCGGGCGAATTCGGCTACGTGTCTGGTATCATTGTTATCAATACCAACGGCTCTTATGTAGCTTTATCAAAAGTATGTACGCACGAGGGCAGCACAATTGCCTATCGGAGTGCTTCTAATGATTTAAAATGCCCTAATCATGGTTCGGAATTTAATCTGGATGGTTCGGTAAAACTATCTCCTGCAACACAGTCTCTGACAGTTTATAAAACTGAAATTCAGAATAGCGGTAATACACTTAGAGTTTCAGCCTGAAAACTGAGTTAACCTAATTTTATGCATCTTTTGGATATATGTGTTTCTAAAAAATAAAGACGCTTCTGGCGGAAGGAGGATAAAGTTTATCCTCCTTTAAAAAATTAACCATTCAAACTATTATGAAATTACTTTCTTTATTGCTCTTTTTTGTGTTGCTCACAGGGGTTTCGGTTGCTCAGGAAGCCGATAATTTATTGGCCGAACTCGATACCACAGCTAAACAAACAAAACTGCTCCCTGATAAAATGTTGCTGACCCAACGGATTTTCTGGGGCGAAAAAGGGCTGTACAGAAAAATTGGTATTGCGCCAGCACTTACGCCTGAAAACAGAGCTAAAGAACTGAGGGTCAGAAGAACCATGTTTAAAATACATCAGGCAGTAGGTTTGCTAACTGCGGCCGGAATGTTGGCTCAGGGAATTTTAGGCGCAAAACTCTATACCGCAGGGGGCGATAACTATACCCGTATCCGAAAAGCGCATGAAGCCACGGCCCTCGGTATTAACATTGCTTATGGCACAACCGCATTAATGGCTTTTACAGCCCCGCCGGCTATGCTTAATCGCAAAGGCATAAGTAACGTAAAAATACATAAGTATTTATCATACATACACCTGACAGGCATGATAACTACTAATATTCTGGCAGATAAAATCGGCGATAATTACAAATTAAAGCCATATCATAGGGCTGCTGCTTTTACTACATTCGGGACATATTTTGCGGCTATGGCCATCCTGAAATTTGAATTTTGAATTTACTGTTTATTTTCGGCAGGTTAGTTTTCACCAACATTTTATTTCGTTCAGGTTTATGAATAATATCAAGAACTTTATAGCCATTATTTTTTTATTAAGCGTTTGTGCATTTACTTCAAAACTGGCCGGCAGAAAAATACTGGCCGATAAAACAGTTTCGAGCGTAACTTATGCCATGAGCCACCCCATGCACGACTGGGAAGGTGTTTGTAAGGATGTAAACGCTGTTATAGTTTATGATGATAACACCAAAAACATCGAGCAGGTGGCTGTATCTTTAAAAGTAGATGCTTTTGATAGCGGCAATGCCAATCGTGATTCGCATGCCATTGAAGTGCTGGAAGGTCTGAAATTCCCGAAAGTAACTTTTTCAAGTAATAAAATCAAAAGTAATAATAATACCCTGACAGCCGAGGGAAACCTAACGTTTCATGGTATTACAAAACCAGTAACTATTACGGCAACCCGCAGCGAAAGTAACAACAAATTAAAACTTGACGGGACATTCGATTTTCTGCTAAGTCAGTTTCAGGTTGAACGCCCCTCTTTGTTTGGCGTAAAAACAAAAGATGAAGTGAAGATGAGTTTTCAGGTTTATTTTCCTTTATAAACAACTTTTAGCCATGAAAAGTGGAGGTGAATTCAGGCAATTTACTTCCACTTTAATGTTTCTAATATATGGCGGCAATCTTCTTTCATGTAGTCAATTACAGGGCGAAGCGAGTCATTCTTGGTGGCGGTCATTAAATATAAAGCTCCTCTTAAATAATGTTTGGTGCTATCTGTCACAAAAAACTGATAATGGCTTGGCACCTCGCCTTCAAGCTCAAATATAATGGCTTTCTTGCCTGCTTTGGTAGTAAGTATTTTATCTGAAATAGAGTAGGCTTTTTTATCATGATTAAAAGCCAGTTTTGCGGCATCGGCCATCATATTCTGCAAACGCACCTGACTATTATTTACAGGTTTGTAAGTAAACTGAATACGGGTATTCAGTTTCGGATAATACACAATTATCCAGTGAGGTTCTGCACCCTGAAATGTATCTTTCTGAATAATAGCAGCTTTTGAATATTCGAAGGTATAGGGGTGGTCTTCGACAAGAGGCTGGTAATCATGTGCGGGTAAATCAATCCGGTTAAAACCTGTGGGTTTAGGGTGGTACTCTGCTTCTTTTTTACCGCAAGCAACCATAAAACCCATTAACATCAATACCAGTAAATGCTTGACAAACCTTATCTTCGACATACGTTTTGCAACAATATTAATATAAATAAACTCCTGTTTTTTCTTCGTCACTTAACACCACCTGAATGTGTTCGTTTAATGTAGTTGAAAGCGAGTAACCCACGTAATCGGCAGCAATAGGATACTGCGGGTGGTTTCTGTCAACAATAACGGCTACTTGTATTTTTTTAAGCGGAATACTTAAAAACGGGCGTAGGCTATACGCCAGTGTCCGGCCGGTGTTCAGTACATCATCACATAAAACGACGGTCTTGTTACGAAAAGTATCAACATCGCTCTCTATATTAATATCTGGCTGTGACAAAGCCTGTTTATCGACACTTACTTTGGCAATATATACGTTTATAGAAGAAATCTGCCTTAATTCGGCTACTAGCAATGCTGCGAAGTGATACCCTTCTCCGTTTATTCCTGCAATAATCAGTACTGATTCATCAAAATTCTGCTCATAAATCTGATAGGCTATCCGACGTATTTTTTGAAATGTTTCAGTACGATTTAATAATTGATTCGACATAATTAACTTGTATTAGACCCTTAATTACCCGGCACAACAATTTTGGCATAGTTTGTGCAAAAGAGTATGATAACATAAAATCACCAACAAAGATACTTAAAACTTACAATATATATGAAGCCTATGAAGTACATATTCTCTGTTTTAATCTTAATCCTATTTGTAAATGCCTCAAAAATTGACACAGAAACTAGTAACAAGAAAAGAAAAGAAAATGAGATAACCGACCGCATCCGTCTGTCGTTTAGGGGGGGTAACCCCAAAATGCTGGCGAGTTGCTTAAACAATGAAATAGAATTAGTAATTGATTCAGAAAAAATTGACTTCCAGAAAATTTCCTCAGAACAGGCCGAACAGATTTTTAAGTCTTTTTTTCAGCGTAACCCTCCCCTATCGTTTCAATACGTGTATCAGGGAGCGTCAACCACTGATTTAAAGTATAGTGTAGGCAATTACCGCAGCCGCAATAAAGATTTTCTGGTGTATATTCTCGTAAAAAAAGATATACACAATAAGTTCGTTATTGATACCATTCAATTCCGCGAAAGCTAGGTAAATACAACTATTTGTTAAATCAATACTTTTATTCTCGTCATTTAACTCAAAAATGTATAAAATAAGTAGAGAAGGTTCTGAGATTATCAGAGCCTTTTTCTATTTTTGTGCATTAATTTTAAGTAGAAACCAAAAAATGATAGTTAAAACTAAGAAATTCGCATTAGACAAAAAAGATTACATTAGTATTGCTTTCAAGCGTCATATGCGCAAAGATTGGAAATGGTTGTTGATTCCGGCAGCAGTATTTGTATTAGGTTTAATATTACACTTTACAGGCACCTATAAAAACTGGTGGATTCCGGTAGTTTCGGTAATCGGGGGTGGCCTATATGTTTTGTTCTGGTATGCACAGTTTTATGCCGCGGCACAAATGGAACAAAACAAACAGATGTTTGATAAATTCATGTACGAAATTGACAGCCGCCAGATACTGGTGAAAATAAATCAGAAAGAAGGGGGAATCATGAAATGGGAGAGCATCCAGTCGGCCGAAAGAACTCCAGACGCTTTCTTGCTTATTATTGGCAAAGGTCAGTTTTTACGTTTTCCGTTTACCGTTTTCAATAGCGAGCATGACCTCAAACTATTTGAGTCTATCTTAAAAAGAAAAGAATTACTTCCTGCATAAATGCTAAAAGTCGCACATTTGGCAAATGTGCGACTTTCATTTAAAATACTACTTTTTTTATAGCTCCCTCAAAGGCTTCAAGCTGGGTATCTGTGAAGTCGAGGTGCGTTACAAATCTTACCAGATGTTTACCAAAAGTAACACAGGCAATATTCTGTTCTTTCGCTTTGGCTACAAATTCAGTAGCAAGTATTGATTCAGGTAGCCTGAAAATTACAATATTGGTATCTATCGGGAATATTTCTTCTACAAACGGAAGGGTTTCAAGCATTTTACCTATCTGACGTGCGCGTGCGTGGTCTTCTTTCAAACGGTTTATGTGGTTATCTAAAGCATATATCCCTGCCGCTGCCAGAAAACCTGCCTGTCGCCAGCCACCACCCATTACTTTACGGAAACGTCGGGCTTTTTTAATAAAATCTTTCTTTCCTAATAGCAAAGACCCAACAGGGCAGCCTAAGCCTTTAGATAAACAAATACTGATAGAATCAAAAAGCTGTCCATATTGCAGGGCCGACTCGTTGGTTTCAACCAATGCGTTGAAAAGTCTGGCGCCATCCAGATGTAGCGGAAACTGGTGTTCCTGACACACTTCTCTGATAGCTTCAATTTCTGATAGTTTATAGTAACAGCCTCCGCCTTTGTTCATGGTATTTTCGAGCGATACCAAGCGCGTAACAGGCAAGTGGATGTCTTCGGGGTTATTAATGGCATCTTTTACCTGTTGGGCATTAATACGGCCTTTGTCTCCGTCGAGCAATTTCACCGACGAAAAAGAATTAAGGGCTACGCCTCCCCCTTCGTACAAATAAATATGTGAGAGTTTATCACATATTACCTCGCTGCCCGGGCTGGTATGTACTCTGATAGCCAGTTGGTTAGTCATGGTTCCAGAAGCACAAAAAAGTGCGGCTTCCATTCCAAACATAGCAGCACTTTTTTCTTCCAATGCAATTACCGTAGGGTCATCGCCAAAAACATCGTCACCTACTTCGGCCATAAACATGGCTTCTTTCATGGCTTGCGTAGGCTTGGTTACGGTATCGCTTCTTAAATCGATAAACATAATATTGGGTATAACAGAATTTAGTTTGTGAAATATAAATGATACTGCAAGGTAATATTTTTACTTTTACCTGACTACTGCTCAAGTATGATTTAATACACCTTACACGAACCACTAACTTTGCTACCTATACTAAAACCTCCGAAAACAACCATAATTGTGTTATTTACCCCAATGAGTAAATAATAAAAATGAAAATCTTTGCAAAAATTGAGTTTTTTGTAAAATTTTACGTTAACTAAGAAAAATCTATACCTACGACTATGGCAGTTTTCAACTTAACAGTTAATAACAAAAAAATAAAAGTGGATGTTGACCCCGATATGCCACTACTTTGGGTAGTTCGTGATTTTGTTGGCTTAAAAGGCACAAAATTCGGCTGCGGAATGGCCATGTGTGGTGCTTGTACTGTGCACCTGAACGGGCAACCCATTCGTGCTTGCCAGACACCTATTTCGAGCCTTGCCAAAAATGCCAAAATAACTACTATCGAAGGTGTCGGAGAAGGCCAGCTACATGCTATTCAGCAAGCGTGGATTGAAGAGCAGGTTCCTCAATGCGGCTATTGCCAGTCAGGGCAGATTATGTCGGCAGTAGCTTTACTTAAAACTACTCCGAACCCGACAGATGCTGACATTGATGCTGCTATGAGCGGGAATCTTTGCCGCTGTGGTACCTATGACCGTATCCGTAAAGCAATTCATCGTGCTGCCGATACCATGAAAGCCGGTACAAGTGTGGGCGGAGGCAAATAAACCCCTCTTTCTCTCAAAAGCGTGTGAAACGCTTCATCTTACCTTTCTAATATAGTAAAGCTATCTTCATAAAGATTATAACTATGAAAAATACATCAAGACGTGATTTCTTGAAAACCACCAGTTTAACTGGTTTTGGTTTTGCTTTGGGGGTCTCTTCCTTTGCGAAAGATGCACCACTAAAAAAATTAACGCCTGCCGTCTTAAGCCTTGAAATAAATCCGTTCATTATTATTGATACCGCCGGAAACATCACGTTGGTAAATCCACGCCCCGACATGGGGCAAGGGTCTACACAGGCGGTTCCTTCATTACTTGCCGAAGAACTGGAAGTAAGCCTTGATAAAGTAAATATCATCCAGAGCGATGGCAAAGGAAAATACGGGAATCAGACCTCAGGGGGCAGTAGCTCGGTCAGAGGTTTATGGCAACCTCTTCGGAAAGCAGGTGCGGCCGCCCGTGAAATGCTCACCGAAACTGCCGCCAAACGCTGGAATGTTTCAAGTACAGAATGTTTTGCTCAGGATGGCAAAATTATCCACCGACCAAGTGGTAAAAGCCTGACTTATGGCGAACTGGCCGACGATGCCTCAAAACTGGAGGTTCCGAAAAACCCCAAACTAAAAGACCCTAAAGATTTTAAAATTATAGGTAAATATAACAAGCGTATTGATGTACCCGAGCGTGTAACAGGCAAAGCTGTTTATGGGCTTGATGTAGATGTACCCGGAATGGTCTATGCGAGCATCTTACACTCGCCTATGGTTCATGGTAAAATTGCGTCTATTGATGATACTGATACGAAAAAAATTGCGGGTGTATTGCAGGTAGTTAAAACCGAACGCCCAATGCCGCATCGTACGTCAGAAGCAGTAGCCGTAATAGCTACAAACTGGTGGGCAGCCCTGAAAGGTAAAAAAGCCCTGAAAGTGCAATGGGATAACGGAAATTATGACAAAACCTTAAGCACCGAAAAATACTTTGCCCAAACCTACGAGGCAGCCAAAAAAGACGGAATAAACTTTGAAGAAAAGGGCGATTTTACTGCCAAGTTTACCTCTGCCAAACAAAAAATTGAAACAAACTATGAAACTCCTTTTCTGGCTCATGCTCCTATTGAACCTGAAAATGCGATTGTTCATGTAAAAGATGATGGCTCTATTGAAATATGGGCCCCCGTACAAGGACCTGACTGGGCATTGAGAGATGTATGCGGGTATATGAAAGTAAAACCCGAACAGGTAAAAATTAACGTTACTCTTCTGGGCGGAGCTTTCGGACGTAAGGCGTATCATGATTTTCTTCTGGAAGCCTGTCATTTATCAAAAGAACTCAAAAAACCTGTAAAGGTTATCTGGACCCGTGAGGATGACATTACGCAAGGCCCTTACCGCCCCGGAATGCTCAGCCACATGCAGGGGTTTGTTGAAAACGGAAAAATTACAGGATTCCATCACCACGCCATAGGCGAATCGATTGTTGGACAGGTATTTAAAGGCTTGAAAGAAGACGAGGCCGACCCGTGGCTAAGTGAAGAAATAAGCACAGGAAACAATAAATATAACTTTGCCACTGCTTCAAAAATAAGCTGGACAAACGTCAAAACTGATATTCCGATTGTATGGTGGCGGTCGGTGTATGCATCTAACTTTGGTTGGGGGCAAGAGTGTTTCATTGATGAACTGGCGCATCTGGCTGGTAAAGACCCCTTACAGGCGCGTCTGGAGATTCTGGAAGACGAACGCTTCAAAAAAGTATTAGAAACATTGGCAGAAAAAGCGCATTGGAATGAGAAATTACCTGCCGGAAAAGCCAAAGGTATAGCCGTCTTTAAATCGTTCGATAGTATATCAGCCGCTTGTGTGACAGTTGCTAAACAAGAAAACGGAGCAAAAATCGAAAAAGTTGTTTCAGTAATTGACTGTGGCTACTATGTAAACCCCGATAACGTAAAAGCCCAGACCGAAGGCAATATTATTATGGGGTTAACATCGGCCATAAAAGATGGTATTACGTTTACTAATGGAGTATGCGACCAGACCAATTTCCATCAGTTTAACCTTATGCGTATTAATGAAGCTCCGGCCATAGAAATCCATATTGTTGATAGTGGGTCAAACCCAGGTGGTGTTGGCGAACCCGGGCTTCCGCCTATTGCTCCTGCACTAGGTAATGCCATTTTTGCACTTACAGGGAAACGCATACGCAAACTACCTTTTGATATCAGCAACCTAGCATAATATATATTCAGGAGCAGAAGTAACTTTCTGCTCTTTTTTTAAATTGCTTTAATATTTTTATGTCCGACAGCCTGATAACACATATAAAAAAATATGTTCCATTGAATGAACAGGAAATAAGTATCATTAAAGAGTGTGTACAGGAACTGGCCGTAAAGAAAAAAGAATATCTGCTTAAAGAAGGACAAATATGTAAGGCTAATTATTTTGTTGAAAAAGGCTGTTTACGGATGTTTTTCGTCGGTAATAAAGGCGAAGAACAAATTACTCAGTTTGCGCTTGAAAATTGGTGGATAAGCGATTACAACAGCTTAATGAGCCAGTCGCCTTCGGGGTTTTATATTCAGACCATTGAGCCTTGTAGCATTATTGCACTCACGCATCAGCAACACGAAAAACTGGCCAGCTATGTGCCAGCCGTCGAACAATATTTCAGAATCATCTACCAAAGAGCTTATAGTGCCGCCCAACAACGCATCAAGTATCTTTACGATTTCTCAAGAGAAGAAATGTACAGGCACTTTCAGCAGCATTACCCTACTTTTGTAAATCGTATTCCTCAATACATGATTGCCTCTTTTCTGGGTTTCACACCCGAATACCTGAGCGAAATACGTAAGAAAAAACAATAAATCTCATTTCTTAAACTGGTTTAAGTTTTTTCAGACAGCCCCTTCCGACCTTTGTGCTCATTAAACAAATAACTATTATGAGCAAAAGAATCAATATTCAGGAAGTTGAACCAGAGGCTTTTAAAGCCATGTATGAGTTAGTAAAATACTTACAGACATCGCAAATAAGCCATACACAACAAGAGCTAATAAAAATCAGGGCATCAATGATTAATGGCTGTGCTTTCTGTATTAATATGCACACAAAAGATGCCCGCAAGAATGGCGAAACCGAACAGCGGATATATCTGCTTAACGCCTGGCGCGAAACAACATTTTACACAGAAGAAGAAAGAGCCTTGCTAGCCCTAACAGAAGAAGTAACCCTGATTAACCACGGGGTTTCGGACGAGACCTATCAAACCGCCGAACGTTTGTTTGGGCCTAACCGCCTAGCTCAGATTATTATGTTTATTGTGGCTATTAACACGTGGAACCGAATAGCAGTTTCGACACAATTACAACCTGAATAAGTATTTTAATATTATCTTATTGCCATAAGAAGTGCCTTTTTTTCTTCTTATGGCAATTGTTTTTAAAACTAGAAAACAATCATTACCTTTGCTTGCAGAAAGGAAATGGTGTCTTCCTAATTGAACCGCCCTAAAAAGCTGATGGCGCCTGATTATGAATGTCAGAACATTTAATCAGGATTTGTATGTCAAATAAAAAACCAACGAAACAACTCTCTACGCGCAAAATCATTATTTTATTTCGTCTGTTTTTCAGAAAACACCCTGCTATTCCTTACTTATTCCGGTGGCTTTTTATTAGCTCAGCTATTGGCACATGTATTGGTCTGGCCTCGGCAGGATTCTTACTTACGCTCGACTACGTAACTCATTTCAGAGAAGCACATTTATGGATAATTGCCCTCTTGCCTGTTGGTGGTTTTATTATCGGATTATTGTATCAGTATTTCGGCAAATCCGTTGAAGGAGGCAATAATTTATTGATTGACACCATTCATCAACCTCAAGCCACGATTCCTTTCAGAATGGCCCCCTTTGTTTATATAGGTACCATAGTTACGCATCTGTTAGGGGGTTCGGCTGGTCGTGAAGGTACAGCCCTACAAATGGCCGGAGCAATTGCCGACCAGTTTAGTAAACCTTTCAGGCTCTCTGCCACTGACAGAAAAGTTCTTATCATAGCGGCTGTTGCCGCGGGCTTTGGCTCTGTTTTTGGCACTCCTTTAGCCGGAGCCGTTTTTGGGCTAGAGTTTTTTCTGGTAGGACGCCTACGATATAACGCCATTTTACCAGCTTTTCTGGCAGCCACTATTGCCGACCTCGTTACTAAGCTCTGTCAGGTTCAACACACGGTTTATCATATTGCTGTGGTTCCTGAACTTTCGGCAGTTCATTTATTATATGCTATCATTGCCGGAATAGCCTTTGGTTTGTGTGCTGCTACTTTCAGTAAAGTAATAAATTATATTGGGGGGCTTTTCAAAACCTATGTGTCTTATGCCCCTCTCCGGCCGGTAATTGGCGGTATAATTGTTGCCGCAGCGGTGTGGGGTATCCAAACAAGTAAATACATAGGCTTGGGTATTCCAACTATTGTGCAGGCTTTCAACGAGCCATTGCCACCTTATGATTTCGTTCTTAAAATGTCGTTCACTATTATTACTTTAGCAGCCGGTTTTAAAGGCGGCGAAGTAACTCCGCTGTTTTTTATTGGTGCAACCCTCGGTAATGCCCTTGCTTACTTTATTCCGCTACCTTTAGGGCTTCTAACTGGTATGGGGTTTGTGGCCGTTTTTGCCGGAGCCACCAACACACCTTTGGCTTGTATGCTTATGGGTATTGAGCTATTCGGGCAAGAATGTAGCATTTATGTGGCTCTTGCCTGTGTAGTGGCTTATCTGCTTTCGGGGCATACGACCATTTATCAGAAACAGGTAATAGGCGAACCTAAACATAGCCGTTTCAGTAATGATGAAGGCAAACGAATGAATGAATTAAAAACCAATCAAAAGAATAATATTTCAGGAAAATGGCTCTAGAAATAGAAAGAAAGTATCTGATACACCACCATATCTGGGAGAATGTAACAAAACCCGAAGGTGAATTTTACCGACAAGGCTACATACTGAAAGACCCCGATAAAACTATTCGGGTAAGGGTTACTGAAAGTGCCGCCTATTTAACTATCAAAGGCACATCAACAGGGGCTACCCGTACCGAATTTGAATATCAGATTCCTAAGGAAGAAGCACTTACTTTGTTAGATAATTTTTCTGTATCAGAATTATCAAAAGTACGTTACAAGATTCATTATTATGGTAAAATCTGGGAAGTTGACGTTTTCTCAGGTGATAATGCGGGCTTGATTGTTGCAGAAATAGAACTTACAAGTGAAGATGAAATTTTTGAAAAACCCGAATGGGTAAGCACTGAAGTAACAGGCGACAACCGATATTTTAATTCAAGGTTATCAGAGAACCCTTATAAGCATTGGTAATATGAACGAAAAAAGACTAATCCGTGACAACGAAAAAGAGTTAATACGCTTTTTGTTAATACAACTTAATCTCAACCCTGACGATTACCCTTACAGCGAGTACGTAGAAGAATATGAAGGCGGTAAAATGGGTAGTATTAGTTTAGGGGGCGATGTATCGGCCTATGCAGGTGACCTTATTCAGGTAGAATACACCGATATTGATGGCACCCCTGTTGTAATTACTCTTACACACGATGCCCATAACAGGCTACTTGATTTGGACTTCTGGAAAGTTGATTTCTCAAAACTACTCGAATACCCAACACCCGATAAGGTAAGCATCAGACCTGCCTGATTATCTTACAGAAGTGCATCAAAACAATGCACTTCTGTTATATTTGTTTTTATAAGCAATAGGCGACAACCCCGTTACTTTCTTGAAGGTGCTTCTGAAAGCCTTGTTGTCGGTATAGCCCACATCATACATTACCTCGGTGATATTCTTCCTGCTGGTTTCAAAGTGTTTTTTGGCTACTTCAATTTTAACCCGCTGAATATATTCTGTTACCGTATTATTAGTAGCTTTTTTAAACCGACGCTCAAAACTTCTGCGTCCAATGG
Organism: Emticicia sp. 17c; assembly: GCF_037153985.1. NCBI lineage: Bacteria > Pseudomonadati > Bacteroidota > Cytophagia > Cytophagales > Leadbetterellaceae > Emticicia > Emticicia sp. 17c. The sequence continues at coordinate 187,697 of NZ_JBBAYI010000009.1, read as the reverse complement.
CAAACATATCAGAAAGTTGGTCGAGCGTAATTTTTTCTTCAAAGTTCCGTTCTATAAATTCCTGCGCTTTTTTTACGGCATCATCTTCATGCCCTTTCTGTCCGTTAAATATCATGAACGATGCCTGACTATTTCGCTCTATATCAATGGCAAAGTATTTAGCTGCCCTGATGGCCATGTCGCGGCTTGTATACTTTTCTACCAGATGCAACAGCAAGTTCCAGTAAGAAGTTGCTCCTCCGCTTGAGTACACACCTTGGTCTTCTGTCACAATTCTGGCATCTACAAGATTTACCTCAGGAAACATCTCTCTGAACTGATTTACAAATAACCAGTGAGTAGAACAACTCTTTCCGTTTACAAGACCTGTTGAGGCCAATAAGAAAGCACCCACACAAAGGCTACATACTTCTGCACCATTTTCGTACTGACTAATAATCCATGGAATAAATCCTTTGTTCAGTTCAAGGGTAGTTTTTATATCTCCGCTTATAGCTGGCACAAACACAAGGTCCGTTTTATGAACGTTATCAATAACGGCATCGGTATGCACTGTAAACATTCCGTCATGCAGTTTTACATCTTTGGTAAGCCCCACCAATTGCACACTAAATAGTGGTTTTTTACCATCTGCCTCCAAAAACTGATTGATTGACGTAAATATATTGCGGGGGTCGTTAACACTTGCCAGTACAGCATTTTCAGGAACCAGTATAGTAATGTTTTTCATAGAGTTAAAGCTAAATAATCTGTCGGGTTTGACCCTTTTATTGTCGTTTTTATACCACATCAAAGTTAATAAATAGCTATAATTTTGTAAAGGCAAACATCAGTATTTATACTTAGACTAGTCCCAAATTACAAGCCTTAAAATCAGGCATTAAAAAATAATTATTGGCAGCAAAAAAATTGCCTTGTTAATAGTAAATTTGATAAATGCACTAGCAAATGTTTGCTTATGTACATACAGCAATTTAAACGAACAAATAAACTATAAAAATTCACTTTTAAACTTTTAAAACTTAACACACATGAGAAAAATCAAATTACAGATGCAGGTAACAGCCGATGGATTTGTTTGCGGCCCTAACGGAGAAATGGACTGGGTAACTTTTAATTGGGATGATGCCCTGCAACAATATGTAGGCGACCTGACCAACTCGGCAGATACATTTATTGTAGGAAGAGTGCTTTATCAAGGGATGTCGATGCACTGGCCTGCTGCTGAACAAAACATGGAAAGCAGCGAAAAAGAAAGAGAAATTGCAAGAGATTTTAACAATAAACCAAAAATAGTTTTTTCGAAAACATTAACAACTGGTAGCTGGAAAAATACCACCATTGCCAGTGGAGATTTATTTGAAACCGTTCGGGAGTTGAAAAGTCAGGAAGGCTCCGACATCCTCCTTTATGGCGGTGTAAGTATGGTTTCATCGTTTATACAGCATAATCTGATTGACGAGTATCATCTTTTTATAAACCCAACTGCTATTGGCAAAGGCAAATCAATTTTTGCTGACTTAACACAAAATTTTGGTTTAGAACTAATCAGGAGTCAGTCGTTCAGTTGTGGTATTGTGCTACTCTGTTATGCCCCTGCTAAACAATAGAGTTATGGCAAAGAACATATCAGATGCAGAAAAGGTAATTGATTTTATGAATAAACTTGAGCATCCACTCATCCATGAAATAGAGGCTGTCAGGCATATAATTAAACAAGCAAACAATAAAATCAATGAACGTATCAAATGGGCGGCTCCAAGTTATTATTACAAAGAAGACCTGCTGACGTTTAACCCACGCGCTACCGAACACGTACATCTGGTTTTTCATCACCCGAACATCGAAAAAATTGTTTCGCCAATTCTGATTGGGAATTATGTCTCAAGACGCATGACTTACTTCAAAAATATGGCAGAAATAGAAACCCATAAAAACGAACTTGTGCGAATTCTGAACCAATTAGTAGATATGCTGGACAGCTAAACCAGCCTGATTATCAGGAGCTAATGAATATGGCTGATATTGGCTCCTGATAAGATTTAGTTTGTCTGAAACTTCTCTCGATACGCCGTTGGGGTCATGCCTACAATCTTTCTGAAAATTCGTCTGAATGCCTTGGGGTCATTATAACCAGAGCTAAAGATTACTTCTCCCATGTGCTGGTTGGTTTGTTCCAGTAGTTTTTTGGCGGCTTCAATACGGATTTGCTGAAGGTATTCGATAGGTGGAATACCAGTAATTTGTTTAAACCGTCTTAACACATTTCTGCGGCTCGACGGTACATCCTTTATTAACTCTTCAATTGTTTCGGCGTTGCGGTAATTAGCTTCTATTTTTTGTTGAACCATAGCTACTATGGTGTCGTTATGGTCGCGAAGTGGTTGAAAAGTACTAAAGTAAGACTGCCTGTTCCGGTCCATATCAATGGCGAAAATCTTGGCTATTTTTACAGCCACATCTTTGCTACAATAGCGTTGTACCAGATGCAACAACAAATGAAAACTCGACGTAGAACCCCCACTTGTGTAAAGCCTTCCGTCTTGTGTTACGGTTTTATCGCCCCGCAATAAAACTTCAGGAAAAGAAGCAGTGAAAGCCGTACACGCGTCTACATGAGTGGTAGCAATTTTGCCATTAAGCAGCCCACTGGCGGCTAGCAAGAAGGTTCCTGTACAGAAAGAGCCGATTTCTGCACCACGCTGAAACTGCCTGTTTAACCACGGCAAATAAGCGTAGTTTTTCATGATAGTTTGCCTCATGTTTTCCGTATTAAATGCCGGAATCAGAATCAATTCTATAAATTTTTCGTCAGCAATAGACCTTACCTGATACCCATGAAAAGACCCATTAAAATTTGTGGATTCGTCGGTAATCTGATACAGCCCAATGTCAAACGGCATTGCTTTTTCGCTTGCGCTATAAATTTTATTGGCAGCTTCCAATACATCCAGTATGGCTGCTACACTTAACAATCGGTAGTCGTGGGGCAGTAAAATACCAATCTTGAGCATATATTTTTTTTCTGTAAAATTAAAAAAAAATGTCTCAAATACCCCCTAAAATTGACTTTTTCAGCACCTGTACAACCAGAATTTGTTCCTTAATTTTGTTCTGTTCATTCATCATTAAATTTTTCATAAGCAATGACAAAAATCAGCACATATCTCAATTTTGCTGGTAAAACCGAAGAGGCTTTCAGGTTTTACAGGTCTGTTTTTGGTGGAGAATTTACGTGGCTTCAGCGTTTCAAAGATACACCCGAAGGCCTAACCTTGTCGGCAGAAGAGCAGGAAAAAATAATGTATATCGCTTTACCCATTGGTAAAACCGATACCCTGATGGGAACTGACGCGCTGGAATCGCAGGGTTTTTCGTTGATTCAAGGCAATAGCCAACATATTTTTGTTGGTACCGGAAGCGAAACCGAAGCTAAAAATCTGTTTGAGGGCTTATCGGCGGGCGGCAAAATAACCATGCCTTTAGAGGAAACCTTCTGGGGTGCCTATTTTGGCACCTGTATCGACAAATTCGGCATTAACTGGATGATAAGCTACGACTTCAATCAGCCCGCTTAGCTAAGTACCTGATTATCAATTATTTTCAACTATACATTTGTTTGTTTTATAACAAAGGTTTATCAGTTATTTATTAATAGAAATCAATACTATGGTAGAGGTTTTTAAAACAAATATTCAGGAAAGAAATCAAGCTGTTTTACTTTTTGAGAAACTCAGACAGCAATTTCCCCTACTCAAAATTAGCTTTGATCTGGACGACTGTGATAGAATTTTGCGGGTTGAAGGAGAAGGTTTTTCTAATGAGCGCATCATTAAACTTATCACAATAAACGGCTATCAGTGCCAGATACTTGAATAAAAATAAAACGCTGTCAGAATATTCTCTGATAGCATTTTATTTTTACGGTCTACATTTTATCTTTGCTTTTACAAGTTTTCTTCGAACTGCCTATGCTTTGAAAAATATGTTTTTTCAAAGATATATTTTTTACGACATCCTTTTTTTTCTGAGATTGACCTATCCCGTACCAAAAAAATTGGCACAATTTTAGCGAAATATCAAATTTCGCATAGAAAATTATGCCATAAATTATGCTATTGCTGATAATATCAGCAAAAACCCGATTTAACTGTGATACGCTGTAAAAAACTTTGGCACAATTTTAGATCCTATATATCTGATTATAGTAAGCTATTGTGTGGAATTAACCCAATTAGTAAAGTGAATATTAAAAATATTTGCAGATGAGACATATCTTTACCACAAACAAGCGAGAGAGTTTTTTAAAAAATATTTCTACACCAAATAACGTTTTGCTACTTCTTAAGAAGCTGAGTGGTATTGCTGGTTTCTATTTTAGAAAAATAGCTCAGGAGTTTACCCATAAAACACCCGAGGCCATCTCTTTTGAAAACTCATTGACAGCTAATGTCATGGAAAATAACGAAAACCCGCAACAAGAACGCTTAGCTGCTTCACAGGCTGATGCCCTTAGCCAGTTGTATAATATCAGAGCTAAGCTAGAGCCAAGCCAAAGTACTACTACTGTTAATACCAGTAGTTCTACTAAAAAATACCAGATAGCCAGCCTATATGACGACAAAGCCAAAGAATGGGTACCACATATTACTACGGAAATATATACTGATAAAGGAGGGTATAGAGAAGAAGAACCCTCACCCAAGCCATCTTTGTTTAAAGGTGTAGCAACAACAATTCTGTTGATGCTTTTTTCTGTTTTAGGGGTATTTGCCAATAAAGCAGCTTCGGTTGATTTATCGTTACGAAGCGAGATTGACAACGCAGTTCCGGCTTTAGGAGCTACTATCAAATACAAACTCTGGTTAAAAAATCAAGGAGCTACTACGGCCACTACAATTGTTGTAAAAGATAATTTCCCGATTTCGGGTGCTACACTCAATACACACTCAGGCGGGGCAAACTTTACTTATAATGCAGGTACAGGCGAGGGGTTATGGAGTGTTTCCAGCTTAAGCCCTGGAGACTCTGTAAGCCTTGAGCTAGTAGGCAAAGTTACGCAAAGAGGCGTATTTTTTAATATAGCCGAAATTACCTCTATCAATGCCGCCGATACCGACAGCGACTCAACTCCAAATAACGGCAATTTAACAGAAGACGACATTACTACCAGTTGTTTTTCTGTGCCGCTTTATATCTATACTGGTGAGCAATATACCGTTTTTGTGCCTGCGCCTTATAAATATGGCACAACTATTCAATGGTACAGAAATGGGGTAGCTATTAACAACACCACTACCGAAGCCGTAGTAAATGCCGATACCTCACTGACAATAAAAGCCGTAGGTAATTATACATTCACTACAAACGTAGGTAGTTGTGCAGGACAAGGCTGCTGCGCCATACAGGTTATTCAGGGCCCTTATGGAAGCATTGGAGATTTTGTGTGGAAAGATAAAAATGACAATGGCATTCAGGATGCCGGAGAAGTAGGCATAAAAGATGTTATTTTGGAACTTTATACTGTCAATTCGAAAAGTCAGGTATCAGGCACTCCAATTCAGAAAGATACAACCGATGCAAATGGAATGTACCTTTTCCAGAATTTACTTTCAGGCGATTATGTGGTGAAGATAACTGCTAATAAATTATCGGACACCCTGAGGGTTTCAAAAAAGAAAGATGCTGGTACGGATGACACAAAAGATAACGACTTTAGTTCTGCCACGTTTTACTCACATAAAATTACGATTAACGTAGACTCTACGGGTATCTTGAAAGATAACCCTAATGTTGATGCGGGACTTTATACACCAGTAGGTAGTATCGGAGATTTTGTGTGGAACGATAGCAACAATAACGGCATTCAGGATGGTGGCGAAGGCGGAGTAAGTAATGTAATTATGGAGCTATATGCGGCCAACAACACAGGCAGCCCAGTAGGTACAGCCCTTGCCAAAGACACCACCGATGGCAATGGTTTATACAAGTTTACCAACCTTGTAAAAGGAGCTTATGTGGTTAAACTTGTAACTAGCTCGTTGCCCTCAGGCAGTATTCTGAGTAGCAAGAAAGACACCGGAAGCGATGATAAAATTGATAATGACTTTGACAATACCACAGGTTTAAGCCAAAGAATTACCCTGAACCCTGATAGTGCCTCTGTGGATGCGCTCAAAAAAGATAACCTTACCATTGATGCAGCATTATATAACCCACTCGGTTCGATTGGTGACCTTGTATGGAAAGATGTTGATAACGATGGGGTTAAAGATATTGATGAAGTGGGGGTAAAAGGTGGGGTTTTACGCCTTTATGCTGCCGATTCAAACGGCATACCAACAGGTGGTATCTTACAGACAGATACTACTGACGCAAACGGGCTTTACCTGTTCAGTAATCTTACACAAGGCAATTATGTTGTTCAGGTAGTAAAAACATCGTTACCTACGGGAGTTGTTATTTCTGATATGATTGACAAAGGCGGAAATGATAATACAGATAGTGATTTTGACTCCGTAACGGGCAATTCGGCCAAAATAAGTATTGACCCTACTGTGGTCGATAAAAAAGATATTCTGACTATTGACTGCGCTTTGTATGAACCAGTGGTTTGCCCTACGCTTACGGTATCTACCACAGATGCTGACCTTTGCGTGGGTGACTCAACTTACATTAAAGGTATTGCCAGCAATGGTTCGCACATAAAATGGTATTTATCTGCAGTAGGTGGTAGCCCTGTATTCACAAGCAATAGTAACGAAAACCACTTGGTATTTCCGACTACCACAACCACTTACTATGCCGAAATAGAAAGTCTTAATCCTAGTTGCCCGAATGTTCGCCAACCCGTAGTGATTGTGCTTAATGCACGTCCGTCGTTGCCATCGTGTGCTGGAGTGGTTGATGAATGTATAGGCAAAACAATTAATCTTAACGAGTACGTAATTAATGGAGCCACAACACCGGGTGGTACTTTTGAATGGCATACAACTGCCAATGAAAAATCGCCATTGGTAAGTACTCCTGCTACTGTTGGGGCAGGTACCTATTATTTATTTGAAAAATCAGGAGCAGGTTGTTTTAGCCCTCCAAGATTATTAAAAGTAAATCTTAAAAATTGCGATACGCTTATTGACTTAAGTCTGAATAAAATTGTAAGCAATTCTACCCCGTATGTAGGCGAACACATTACTTACACCATTACTATTACCAATACTGGCGCACATGGTGCAACCAACGTAGAAGTTGAAGACCAGATGCCTGCCGGTCTGGAGTTTATTACAAGCTCGTTTTTTACCAATAACAATGGTATGCTAAAAGCTAGTATTTCGAATATTGCTCCGAACCAAACCATCACACTCAATTACATAACGAAGGTTCTGACACTAGGAGACAAAATTAACTTTGCCCAGATAAGTAAAGCCGACCAGAAGGATGTTGACTCAACACCGGGGAACGCCTCTACTACTTCTGAAGATGATAACAGCAAAGTAATTATTTCGCCAAAAACAATTAGGCAAATGGCTGATTTAAGCCTGACCAAAACTGTTAATAAACCGAATCCGGTTGTTGGCGAACAGATTACCTATTACATAAATGTAGTTAACAGCGGCAATGCCAATGCTACCAATGTAGAAGTAACCGACATTGTACCAGATGGCCTTCAGGTGCTAACAGCTACCGGCGGCGATATTATGACAATTACTGGCAATAAAGTAGTAGCCAAGTTTTCGCAGATAGAGGTCGGTTATGCTGTTAATTTCCAGATTGTAGCCAGAGTAACAGGTACTTCGGGCACTATTAGAAACTCGGTACAAATTACAAAATCAGATCAGGATGACAGTGACTCAACTCCTAACAATGGTGTTGACAAAGATGAAGACGACGATGATAGTGTAGATATTATTATTAATCCGGCGGTATGTAATCCGGTGGTTCCACTAATTGCTTGCTCTAATCCATTTATATGCACAGGCGAAAGCGTAACCATGACAGCCATCGGCTGTAACGGAACAATTGTGTGGTCGACGGGTGCTACGGGTAATGTTATTACTATTACTCCGGGTTCTACCAATACATATACAGCCGTTTGTAAAGTTACTGATATTTGTATCAGTGCGGCTTCAAACCCTATTACAGTAGTAGTTAACGCTATTGCACCGCCATTAATCAGTTCTAATGCGGCCAGTATTTGTGTAGGCGGCAGTGCTATTTTAACATCTAGCGGATGCTCAGGACAAACAATCTGGTCAACTGGCACTACTGCTTCAAGCATTACGGTATCGCCTACTGTTGCAACCCAGTATACAGCTTTCTGTAAAACCAGTACGTGTATCAGTGCCCAATCGAATCCGGTTACTATTAATGTAGGTGGCTCACTTACCCCTCCGGTTATTTCGGCTAATAAAACTACGGTTTGCCCGGGTAATTCAGTTACGCTTACTTCAAGCAATTGTGCAGGAAGCCTTAGCTGGTCGAACGGTATGAGCGGTAGCAGCATTACTTTTGTACCAGACTCAACAAAATCATATACAGCTACCTGCTCAAGTGTAGGTTGTGGCAGTCAGGTAAGCAATACGCTGAAAGTAACGGTGTCGTCGTCAGTTGGTACACCAGTCATCAGTGCCGATAAAGTTAATGTCTGCGCAGGTAGTAATGTTAACCTGAGTGTTACAGGTTGCAATGGCAACATAAGTTGGTTTAACGGGGTGAATAGTCCGTTTATAGCGGTTTCTCCTGCTACAACCACTACTTATACTGTTACCTGCTCGTTTGGCGATTGTAGCGTAACGGCCTCGAAAGTAGTTAACGTGCTGCCTTTACCATCGGCTCCGATTCTTACCAGTGCCAAAAACAATATTTGTTCTGGCGAGTCGGTCATTCTTACAGCTAATAACTGTAATGGTTCTATCAGTTGGAGCAATGGTGCCACAACATTTACTGTAACGGTAAATCCGACAATTACAACTACGTATACAGCCATTTGTAATATTGGGGGTTGTAACAGTGTTTCGTCAGCACCGCTTACTGTTAATGTATCCAATTCAGGCACTACTATTGTTGCGTCTAAAGATTCTATTTGTGTAGGTAGTTCGGTACTTCTGACAGCTTCTGGCTGTTCGGGTAACTTAAGCTGGAGTACAGGTAGTACTGCAAGTGCTATCACTGTAAGCCCAACTACTACTACTAATTATACTGTAACTTGTGCGGCTTCAAGCTGTAACGGAACGGCATCTAAAACAATAAATGTAAATGCTCAGGTAGCTACTCCACCTGTTATTTCGGCTTCATCAACTAATCTGTGTCAGAGTGGCAATGTCACTTTAACGGCTACGGGTTGTAATGGTACAGTTGTATGGTCGAATATGCAAACAGGCACAAGCATTACTGCAAATGTAACCAGCACCAGTGTATTTGCTGCTGCTTGCCGCATAGGCGACTGCGAAAGCGGAAAATCAAATAGTATTACCGTTAATGTAGGCAAATTCGGTAAACCTGTAATTACTACCAGCCAGCCGGTTATTTGTACCAGCGATGGCGCAACACTTACTGCCACAGGCTGTGAGAGCGTTACCATCTGGTCGAATGGCCTTACCGGAAGTTCTATCACTGTAAAACCTGTTACTACTACCGATTACACTGCAGTGTGTAAGTCGGCACAAGGTACTTGTACCAGCGATGAGTCAGACAAAATAACAATTACGGTTACGTCACAACCTGACGCGCCAATTATTGCCTGCACGTGTGCAAGACCAAGAATATGTAAAGGCGATACCCTCACATTAAAAGCATTGGGTTGTAGTGGTACTTTTGTTTGGTCGACAGGCCAGACAACCTCTTCAATTGTTGTAAGCCCACAGGAAACACAGGTTTATACAGTTATCTGTAAACTTGGTTCTTGCGAGAGTGCGCCATCGGCAGCAGCTACCGTAAACGTAGGCAGTCCGGCTCCGCCATTGATTAGCTGTAAAAAACCGCAAATCTGTAATGGCACTTCTACTCAATTAGAAGGAGCAGGCTGTGTAGGCACCGTTAAGTGGTCTGACGGCCAAGTGGGCGCAATTATTAACGTATCGCCAAGTGCTGTTACCAGTTATTGGGCTGTTTGCGACGCAGGCAAATGCCAAAGTGAAAAATCTAATACCATTACAGTGCAGGTAACAGGTTCAGGGCTACGCAAGCCTACTACTAAAGACCTAGTGAATGTATGCCCTTATACACATGTTGATTTAACCACAGGTGTAACAAGTGCATTGTCGTCTCAGGGTGGAACATTCGTATTCCGTAAAGGCAACAGCCCTGACTCTGCTCTGGTAGCCACCCCATCGTCGGTCGGAACAGGCACCTACTATGTATTTGAAAAAGCAGGTAACGGCTGTTTCAGCGAGGGTAGCAGAATTAATGTTCAAATTACAACCTGTAATAACATATCATGCACCAATAATCCGGCAACGGCTCAGGCAGGGAAAGACACCAGTATTTGTGTGAGTTCGGATTTCTATCCACTGAAAGGCCGTATAGGAGGAGCTGCACAAAGTGCCAGATGGCTAGCAGATGGCAATGGTACATTCGATAACTCGCTTAGCCTGACTGCAAAATATTATTATACAAAAGAAGATATAGCCAGAGGCTATGTTAATTTCAAGCTAATTACGAACGACCCTGATGATAACGGGCCATGTAAGGCAGATACCTCTGCGTTTAAACTAAGCCTTAGAGGTGTGTCTGTGGTGCCTGCTATTCAGCCAAACAGATCACCCAATATCTGCGCCGGCGACTCTGTTATTCTCACTATTCAGGATACTGGTCGTTACCTCTGGAGCACTGGCGATACTACCAAGAGTATCGTAGTAAAAACCGCAGGTACTTATTCGGCCAAGTTACTCAATACACAGGGTTGTGCGTCGCTTAGCTCCAATAGCATAGCAGTTTCTGTAAATAATGCCATAGCTGCACCAACAGTTATAAGCCCAATCAAAAACGCTTGTCCGGCTACTACTGCTGACCTGACTAATGCCATTACTAGTACCCCAAGAACTCAGGGAGGTGTATTCGAGTTCCATACAGCAGCCAGCAAAAGCTCGCCTTTATTGGCAAATGCCTCATCGGTGGGTGCCGGCACCTATTATGTACTTGAAAAGAGTCTGACAGGCTGTTATAGCCCAACTTCTCCTATCGTTGTTACAATTGATAATTGTACTACTCCGCCAGTAGATACGGCCAAAGTTGAACTAGGCATTGTTATTACAGGTTCGAAAGTAGAATTACAGGTTGGTGACCCAATTGTGTATACCATTACAGTTACTAACAACACCGTACATACAGCCACAAATGTGCATATAACCAACATTCTACCAAAAGGAATTACTATTACTTCGGCTACGCCAGGGCTGACGGCCTTTGGCACCGACTCTCTGATTAGCGTAATCGGTACATTCCCGGGGGGAGCTGTTAAAACTTATACTTATACCGCTATCACCAATAAGGCTGGTATCATCAGTAATATAGCAAAAATCACTAAACTCGATCAGGTAGACCCAATTCTGAGTAATAATACGAGCCAATGGGACATCAAGTGTAGCACCTGTCAGGAAACCTGCGTTGGTATGTCTCTGGCTGCTGATACAACACGTCAGTCGAATGGTAGTTATAACGTTACCTTCCGCGCTTTCCTTGAAAGTTGCGGTAACGTAAAACTTGAGCAAGTAAAAATTACAGAAGACCTATCAACAATGTTTGGTGCGCCAGTTACTTATACTATCGTACAAAAACCAACAGTAGGTACAGGCAGTAAGCTCATTCCTAACGATGCCTTCAATGGCTCGTCGGATACAAACCTTACTATTCCGGCTGGTAGTGTACTCGAAGCAGGTTTGGTTGATACCGTAAAATTTGTAGTAAACATTGTTCCTAATGGTAGCGAGGGGCCATTTAGTACCAACGCTATTGTTTCAGCCAAAGGCAATACAGTTTTCGGAATCCAGCAAAGTGCATCCGATGTATCAAATAATGGTATTTACATTAATAAATCAAGTGCTGAACCAACTGTTATCAGGCTTTATAAGAGCCCAAGTATTGGTCTTGCTAAGATTGTGCTCGATACCGTTCAGAAAGCCAATGGCTCTTATGATGTAACTTATCAGTTCCTGATTAAAAATAATGGAGCTTTACCTCTAACCAATGTTGTGCTGAATGATACCCTATCTAAAGTATTCAAATCACCGGCAACATTCAGCGTGTTAAACTCTCCGGTTAGAAATACTAGCAGCCAGTTGGTAATTAACAGTGCCTTTAACGGTAGCACAGATACCCGCCTGACTCTCTCAGGAAGTACATTAGCAGTAGGTAAAACGGATACTATCCGATTTACAGTTAATCTGCACCCCGATACCCTGAAATTGTTTGCCAATACGGCTGTTATCAATGCCTCGGGTACTTTGGCTAATAGTACAACCGAAAATGTAAAAGAGTTGTCGAATGCAGGTACAAATCCTGATGCACCGGGCAATAACCCAACTAATCTGAATCTGGATACCGGCGGCATGAGTTCAATTGAAATTCCATGTATCGGCATTGCCTTATATGTAAAAGATACTGTCCGACAAGCTAACGGAAGCTATAATATTACTTTCCATTCTATCATCAAGAATTGTGGTAACCTGACGTTGTCGAACATACAGTTGTGCGATACCTTGCTTAACACATTCCCATCGCCTGTGGAAGCTTCAATTGCTCAGGCACCAACAGTAAGTGCCGGAAGCCAGTTAGCACCTAATAGCAGCTATAATGGTGCAAGTAATTCGTGCCTGCTTCTAAGTACCAGCACTATTGCCCCCGGGAAAGTTGACACAGTAAAATGGGTTGTTAATGTAAAACTTAATGGCAACAAGGGACCGTTTAAAAATACCGTTATTGTGTCGGGCAAAACCCCAGGTGGTATAACTATCAGCGATGTTTCTAACGATGGAGTCAATCCAAATCCTGAGGGAAGCACCCCAACAATCATTAATTTCAATGTATTGCCTGAGGCCATGATAGGTATTGCCAAACAAGCCAGCACACCTGTGAAAGTAAGTGACAAAACCTATGACATTACCTTTAAGTTTAAAGTTAAAAACTATGGTAATACTGACTTCACCGGAGTACAGGTACAAGATAATCTGGCTGTAACCTTTGGCGATAGCGTGAGAATTGATTCGGTAAATGTAATAGCTGATGCGGGCTTTGTTGTAAATAGTAACTACACTGGCAGAGGCGACCTGATTCACCTACTGGTAGACTCAACGAGTACGCTTCCTAAAAATACAAGTCGTGAAATAACTTTGTTTGCTCGTATTACGCTGGCAACTCAGTCACTAATAAATTTCTCGAATCAGGCATTAGCTATTGGTAGATATCCGCTTAACAAAACTACCGACGACTTATCGACCAATGGTTTAGACCCAGACCCTGATGGCAACGGAACACCAAAAGATAATAGTTTGGCTACACCTATCATTCTGAATGATAATGTAAATCCGAATCCGACAGGCCCTACCCCACTAGGTATAGCCAAAATGGCAAAACTGGATACTGCACAGAACGCCGACGATACATATAATTTATCTTATACTGTTATAGTGAAAAATTATGGTTCACGTCCACTAAGCAATATTCAGTTAAGAGACAGCCTTGAAACCGTCTTCGCCGATAGTACCGAGTTTATTATTTCTGCGCCAATTACAGTTAGTGCCGGAAGCAAACTCAAGCTAAACGAAGATTTTAACGGAAGAAACAATATTAATATGCTGGTGGCAGACAGCAGCACACTAGCCCCTGGCGCAAGTGATACCCTGATGATTAAACTCAGGATATTAACACAGAAGAAAGGAAATGCTATCTTTACTAATACCATATATGGCACGGCTAAAGATACCACAGCTACGGTAACGGATATGTCGCAGGCGGGAATGAATCCAGACCCTGACGCAGACGGTAACCCCGGCAATAATAATATACCAACCTTGGTGAGGCTTGGAGAAGGCAGCGGAGAACCACCAGTGCTTGATTCTCTGGCCATTGTTCCAGAAGGTTTCTCTCCGAACCACGATGGTGTAGGCGACAAGTTTGTTATTAAAGGTGTAAACAACACTACTCGTAACGCCAAGATATATATATATAACCGTTGGGGAACTTTAATTTATAAAAATGAAGATTTTGGCAAGTCTGACGGATGGGACGGTATAGCTAACAATGGCCTTATGGTTCTTAATAAAGTACAGGAAGTTCCTGACGGCACCTACTATTATGTACTTATAGTAGATGATTTATGGAACGGCAAACCACAGATTGGTTTCATAAGTGTTGTAAGATAGAATAGCAAAGGTTAATTTACCTTCTGGCATAGGAGGTAAATTAACTTCGCAAATAAGTAAGTTAAAGGGTTTTAAAGTCTCTATCAGGTTGATAATAAGCTATTCAGCCGAAGAAGTATTTATCAGAAATAGCAAGTTTCAAAGAGTGAATTTGCCACAGGAAGCCTGAAATTTAATTATTTCATCGATAAATAAAAAAAAAATTGATAATTAAAATTCTTAATGTAACTTTGTTTTGCTATTGAGTATAAATGGGCTTAGACTAAGTTCGACAGCCGAGTCTTTACTATTAATTGAGTAAAATATGAAAAACTTTACAAATCTGAAAAGCAGGTTAGCTACGCTATTGCTCGTAGGTCTCCTATCTACCTCTTTTCACACCTTCGCACAGCAGGAAGCTATGTTTTCACAGTACATGTTCAATACAATGGCTGTTAATCCAGCTTATGCCGGTAGCCGTGATGTATTGAGCCTGACTGCGTTAGGTCGTTATCAATGGATTGGAGTTGCTGGTGCGCCAACAACTTATACCTTTTCAATGGATATGCCCATTAGCAGCGAAAAAATGGGGCTAGGATTGCAGGCATCATACGAAGGTATCGGGCTGGCCAAAAACACTGGTATCTATTTCACTTATTCTTACCGTATCAAGGTAGGGCCACGCTCAACACTCGCTTTCGGAGTTCAGGGCGGGGCGGTAAATATTCGCTGGGCTTTATCTGATGCCAAAAACGTGGGCAATGACCCCGTATTCAATGGCATGAACGACATCAATAAAATACTACCAAACGTAGGTGGAGGTCTTTATCTGAGTAACGATAAAGGCTATATAGGTATCTCATGCCCGCAAATTATACAGAATCCTCTTTCTAATTACAGTTTTACTGATAGCACCGGAAAACTCATTAAATCGAACAGCCGAACACAAAGACACTATTTCTTGATGATGGGTTTTGTAGTAGGTAAAGGCGATTTCAAAGTTAAGCCTTCTATGATGGCCAGATATACTCCGGGTGCTGGGGTTGGTTTTGATGGCAACCTGAACTTCTGGATAAAAGATAAAATTTCCTTTGGGGTTTCAGGAAGAATTGCACAATTCCAGACATTTAATCAGGATGAAGGTTTCGATGCTGTTGTTGGTATGTTAGAGCTACAATTAACTCCACAGTTCAGGCTTGGTTATGCCTACGACTTCACTACCAACAGGCTTAACGACCCTAGCAAAAAAGGTGTCGACCGCTTTATTGGTATTCCAACGCATGAAGCCATGCTCAGATATGAGTTTGGTTATGGTAAAAACAAAATCTTAACTCCAAGATATTTCTAGTAATAATCTTGATTCGGATATATTTTACAGGATGTTAGAAAAGCATTAAATGCTGTTTTGTTCTATACATCAGTGGTTTTATATGCAATCATTAAAAAAAATCTGAGTGAATTTTTAAATTCAGCAACAATGACTGTCAGGAATAAAATAATCGGAGCCATGTTCATGGCAGCCCTATTTATAGGTCGGGTACAGGCGCAGGAAGCACTGCTTAAAGCAGCCGAGCACCACTATGAAAGCCTTAGCTATATTAAAGCTATTGATGCTTTTGAAGCCGCTTTGAGCAAAAAAGGCATCACCGAACAACAAAAATTAGCCGCCAGAATTAAACTGGCCGATAGCTATAACAAAATAAAAGATACGCAAAGTGCCGAACGTGTATATCGTGAGATATTTGAAGGGAATACCGGAGATATTTCTGATGAAAAAGTAGCAGCCAGCTTAAAATATGCTCAGGTACTTGCCAGCAACGGAAAGTACAAAGAAGCACAGGAAATGTATGATAAGTACACCCGTAAGGTTGATGATGACCCCCGCGGAAAAGGATTTTCGAAACTTTATAATGATGTAAGCGTTTTGTCAAAAAATGCCAATTGCTATAAAGTTGACTACCTGTCAATCAACACAAATTCTTCAGATTTTAGTCCTTCTTACTATAAAAATGGTCTGGTTTTCGTTTCTAACCGCCGCAGCACTGTTGGTGTTCGTAGGGTATTTGGCTGGAACGACACCCCCTTTCTTGATTTATACTTTCTGGATGATATTTCGGCCATTGGCGGAAAAGCAGCCGGTTTGGGCACTGGTTCGAGCGAGGTTAAAAAACCTGCACGGCGTAGAAGTGGCGGCGGTAGCTTAGGCTCTGACGACTACACCGCTTCCACAGCCAACGACTCACGTACAATTGGAACGTATGGTGGCACCAATGTAGGGCTTGGCCTAGGCTATGGCGACAAACCCGTTACGGAGTCAGACAGAATGAGTGGGTCTATCAACTCCAAATACCATGAAGGTCCTTCGGCTTTTTTCAAAGATGGTTCACGAGTAGTCTTTACCCGTAATAACTACCTGAAAGGGAAAACAGGCAAAGGCTCTGACGGCATCATTAAACTTAAACTTTATATAGGCGAAGCCGACAAAGATGGTTGGAAAAATATTAAGGAACTTCCTTTCAATAGCAACGACTACTCAACGGGGCATCCAGCACTTTCGCCTGATGAAAAACTACTATTTTTTGCCTCAGATATGCCCGGTGGTTTTGGTGGAACCGACATTTACGTGTCTCGCTTTGATGGCAGTAGCTGGTCGCAACCTATTAATCTTGGTAAAAATATTAATACAAAAGGTAATGAAATGTTCCCTTTTGTTGATGATAAAGGGAATCTTTACTTCTCTTCTGATGGCCACGCAGGTTTAGGAGATTTAGATATTTTCTTCTCTCAATTAGATGGCATTACTCCTAAAGGGCGCGTAATTAATCTGGGTTCTCCGATTAATTCAAGCAAAGACGATTTCGGTATTCTGACCGATGGTTTCCGTAAAGCCGGTTATTTCAGTTCAAACCGTAAACGCGGCGGAGACGACGATGATATTTATAAGTTTGACCGTGAATGTGAGTTGAAAGAGGGTTGTGATTTAATTATTGCAGTGTACGACTCTGAAACCAAAATGCCTCTTGATAACACTAAAATCGTTTATGAAGATAAAGATGGTACCCTAAAAGAGAAAACTACGGATGCCGACGGTAGTGTAAAACTGGAAAGTTTAGAAGAAGACATGGAATTTACTTTCAGAGCCACGCGCGAAGGATATAACTCAAATACTGTGAGTTTCTCGACTAAGGATTGTGACAATGAACCTTCTCGTCTGGAAATCCCGATGAGCAGACCCAAACCAGCCGTTGACTCTACCACACTGGCACAGAATGGAAACAATACTACGGGGCAAACTGGCTACACAGGCAATACGCCGGGAAGCACCAATAGTACGCTACCGGGCAATAAGTGTCTGATAAAAGGTAAAGTAATGACTCAAGGTACTAACAAGGTAATTGCCGGTGTGCTAGTAACGCTACGCAACGAATGTGATAACAGTATTCAGACAGCAACTACTGATGCCACGGGTTCATATCAATTCCAAGTAGTAGAAGGTTGTGATTATACCGTAGAAGGAACTAAAGATAATCTGGGTTCAAAAGGCAAACGGATTCGTCGTTTGAGTTGTAAAAATGGCAACGTTACTGCTGACATCTATATGTTTAGTACTGGTGATGTAGTGCAGGTTGATAATATTTATTTCGAATATGGTAAATATAATCTACGCCCTGACGCCAGAGCCGGACTAGACAAACTGGTATCGCTGATGAGACAGTACCCTAATATGAAAGTTGAACTTCGTGCGCATACTGACTGCCGTTCTGAGGCCGATTTCAACCAGACATTATCTGATAATCGTGCTAAAAACTCGGCCAATTATCTATTCAAGAGAGGTATCAGCCGTAGCCGTGTAGAATACCGTGGATACGGCGAAAGTATGCCTGTAAACGGATGTTCGGACGGCGTAAATTGTACAGAGGAACAACACGCACAAAACCGCCGTACAGAGATAAAAATCTTACAGATGAATTAATAACAATACAATAATTGAGCAACAAAGCCACCCTTTAAACAGGTGGCTTTGTCGCTATAATCGGGTCTTTGTAGTGCCTGTTTATTCATATTTTTCTCACCTACCCTAACTTTATTAATCAGTTTTATAATTTTTCTTTGAATTTTATTTGTTAATTCTTACTTTTGCAGCACAAAACCAAAAGGTTTTAGGGCCTATAGCTCATTCGGTTAGAGCAACTGACTCATAATCAGTAGGTGCCTGGTTCGATCCCAGGTGGGCCCACTAAAACAAAAAACACGCTATGAAAGCGTGTTTTTTGTTTTTCTACTCATTACTCCCCCATATCATAAACTAGCAGCGGAATATCTGTCTTGTTAATAATTGTTTTCGATTTTCCCGGATTAATCAATTCTGAAAGAAAACTATGGTGATGACGGGCCACTACCAGCAAATCAGCCTTATGTGTATGCGCCGCATTCAATAATCCCTCGCTTACCTGTTCAGCTTTAATAGTCGAAAAAGTAAACTTCTCCTTAGCAAAATTTTTCTCAATATCTTTTAGCAATTGTTTGTCATCCTGAACATCCAGTTCAAAATCAACATTTACTTTAATTAGCTCCACTTTTGCTTTAAAAGTATCTGCCCACTCAAAAACCTTGGCTAATACCTCTTTTTCTTCCGACTCAAGTTCAGTTCCATAAATAATTTTTCTGAACGAAGGTGCAGGGCTATTCACAGGCACAACCAAAACCGGAATATTCACGTTATCAACTACATGTAGAGCTGTATTCCCGATGAGCCTGTTAAAGAAAGAGGTATCTGGTGTTTTACCCACAACAATCAGGTCGGCGTTTTTTTCTTTAGCAAAAGCAGCAATGCCTGACGACAAACTACCTACTACAAGTTCTCTTTGCGCTTTAACTTGTTTGTCTTTCAGCGAATCTACTATTTTATCCAGTTGTTCTTCAAAAGATTTTATCATTTCTTCCTGCAAGGTCGAAGGAGCCACAGTATCATAAGCCAGATTGGGGTCAATCGAAACCACCGGAAAATACGCATGAATTACCAGTAATTCGGCTTTCCATTGCTGAGCCAGAAATGTAGCATATACTAACGCGCTATCTGAGTTTTCAGAAAAATCAGTCGCTATAACGATTTTTTTCATTGGTTTGCTTATTAAAAGTTATGTATCAATAAAGTTAGTAAAAGTTTGTGCTCCTTATAGCAATTCAATATTAATTCTATATAAAGTTTAGTGGCTTATATTTTTTAATTTTGCAGAGCGTCAACTATATATAAGCAAAATAAGCACCTTACAGTTTTATATTTTTTTATAATGAACACCGAAAAACTTATCAGCCCTGAAATAGAAAATTTTTATACCCAGACCTCAGAAGAAGCAAGATTACAGCTTGGTTTAGGGCCGCTAGAATTTGAACGGAATAAAGACCTTATACAAAGGTACTTGCCAAAAGCGGGTAAAGGCATTGTTGTGGATGTTGGTGGCGGGCCGGGTATCTATTCTGAATGGCTAGCTAAACTTGGCTATACTGTTCATTTAATTGACCCCGTTCCGAAGCATATCAAGCAAGCAACCAAACGAGCAAACGCCCTTAAAAAACCTTTTAAAGCCACATTAGGTGAAGCTCAACAACTGGCTTTTGCAGATGAGTCGGCCGATATTGTCATTCTGCATGGACCTTTATACCATTTGCAAGACAAACAGGCAAGACTCAAAGCCATTATTGAGGCCAAACGCGTTTTAAAGAAAAACGGTATTATACTTGGTTTTGCCATTAACTACGCGGCCTCTACTATTGCAGGTTTACTCAATGGCTTTATGCACGAGCCTGGCTTTTTAGATATGTGCAAACGAGAGCTTTTATCGGGTATACATACACCTCCGGCAAGTATGCCGGGTTCATTAGCCGAAGCTTATTATCATAAACCCACACAACTGATAGAAGAATTTAAAGAAGCAGGCATCGAATTTATTAATATTTATGCCGTTGAGGGGCTGGTGTGGCTTGATAAAAAGTATTTTGAAAGCCGCGCTGACGCTTCAAAAAAGCAGGCTTTAACAGATTTGTTAAGCATTACGGAAAACGATTTGTCGCTTTTAGCCTTAAGCCCACACATGATGATAGCCGCCAGAAAAATATGATTTTAAGTTAATATGCCCCTAATATAGCCAGCAAAATAAATAACAGGCTTATTTCGGGCTTTCGATGAATTTGTAATTATATTTGGTAACAATACTTAAACCTTACCTTGTAATGCCTAATATTAAGAATTTTCGTGCTTTTCTGATGAAGCAACAAAAAGATGAGCCTACGTTTTCGCTAAGTGGAATTGAAGAAAAACTCGAATTACCGAGCCTACTACTCCAACATTTTTTGAAAGGGAGAAAAGATTTAGGACCACATACCGAAAAGGTTATTGAGTTTTTTTCCTCAATTGGTTACGACGACAACACCCCTTATTAAATAAACTATATTCGTTCAAATGCCTATTGCCTTCCGAAATTCAGAAGGGCTGATACCCTCATATTTTTTAAAAAGTCGGCTAAAATAAGATTGGTCAAGCAAGCCAACTTCGGCGGCTATTTCGCTGATAGATAAATTGCTTTGATAAAGCAATACTTTTGCTTCTAATACAATGGTTTCATCAATCCATTTGGTAGGCGATTTGCCTGTGGCAGCTTTAACCGATTTATTCAGATGATTTGCCGTAATATTCAACAAAGAAGCGTAGTCGCTTACCAGATGTTTGGTTCTGATGTGGCTAAACAACAACTCTCTGAATCTGTTGGAAATACCCATTGTCTTTATTGATGACGGTCGGGCAGTAGCTTTGTCAATCAGATTTATTTCAGAAAGCAAAGCCAACAAATATGACTGAAGAAGGTCAGTGTTTTTTAAACCATTGTCAGAGTAATCTCGTAGTAATCTTTCAAGTAATTGCTCTACAAAGCCTGAAATTTGCCTACCTAAAGTAATTTTGGGGTTACCCCAAACCCTCAAAAATTCAAAATCTTTCAGCAAGTCTTTTTTAGCCAACCTGCCTATGATAAAATCATCATGAAAGTTAAAGAGGTATCCTTTATTAATATCAAGGTTATCAAAAGAAAAAACCTGCCCTGCTGCTACTACCAGACATTCGTCTTTAACAATCCGATAGGTTTCGCTACCTATTTTCATGATGGCTTCACCTTCAGTAAGGTAAATAAATGTATGCGTTAATGTTTTTGCAGGAGGCACGGGCAATTTCATGAGCCTTATCATGTCTTCGACCCTTACAATAAAAAACTTGTCAAAACCTGATTTCAACACGGTTTCTGTTTTGTTGCCCGACTTTATGAATCTGTTCCGATAGGTTTCGGCATTATAGGTTTTTATGAGGTGTTTATCTGCCAATTGAATTGCATAGGTTTTTAAACTATACATTATTATTTTCTAAAATGTTTCTCTAACAAGCTAAAAATCTCATCAAAAGCCTTATGACCTCAATTAGCTACGTACAATGATTGTTTTGTTTTACCCTGAATTAAATAAAAACAAATACCATTGGTAGTATAATCACTAATTTTCAGAATCCAGATTCAGGCAACCATCTATTCAGTTGTATTCTGAAAAAGTTTTTTATCTGCCCAGAAAGTACCAAACGGAATAACAGAGGCCAGCAAAGCTAAAAAAGTTTTTTTCATGGCCCAGTTTTGCTCAATCTTTACCTGTATTACTGCCAGCACATACATAATGAACAGCAAACCATGCACAAGGCCAAACATTTTGTTGGGTTCGGGGTTATGAAACATATATTTCAGGGGCATAGTAATAAAAAGCAGAACCAGAAACGAGATACCTTCAACAAATGCCAGAATACGAAGCCGTCCCACTTGAGTTTTGAATAAATTCAGCATAATATTTTTGGTTAAAAATTTCTAATAAATGGTCTGAACCACGGTATTGCCATAAAAATAAGTAGCAAGGCTATTGAAAAGTAGATAACAATAGTTTTAAATTTTGCTTTATCGGTAGTAGCCCGCTTGGCAATAGAGCTTCCGACGGTCATAACCACTATTGAGGTAAACATCATAGCAATATGATAAATTCCGAAAAACCATATTTCGTGGTTTCCACCTGAGCCACTTTTTATGAAGTACCCTGTAATAGGGCTAAGCACAAAGTACAAAGTAAAGCCTATAAGTAGCTGTGTATGGCTAATACTCCCCGCAATGGTGCGTGCTATGTTATCGGTTTTAGTATAAGCTCTTTTACTGAGTAATCCTTCGATACTACGCCCGATAGTATACATTATACTTAACAGAACAAGCCAACGGAAAACAGAATGAATAGCTACAAAGGTTTCGTACATAAAGTTAGTTTTTTCATGCAAAATTATGTTCAGATGGGTATCAGGTGTTAGGATAGTTAAAGCCAAAATCAGGATTTTTCAATCATTTTTTATGAAGCTATTCTTTTTTCTCCTACCCAAAACACAATGCTAAATTCATTATCTTGCTCATAATTATGTGGCAATTATGGGCGTAATGTCTTTTTCTATCCGCTAAAATAGCAGCCAAAAAGTAAAAATAATTACAAATACTTACCAGACCCAGAAAACGCAATTTTCTCTTAGCAGTATCGGTCATTCTAATATTCTTACATCAATTGGCATTATTTTTGCTATTTTTTATAAAAAAAGTACAATCTATTTATTTTCCATTCCTGTTGAGTTATTCGTCAGAAATGCTTGCTGCAACTTTGCCTTATACATTTATAGCATTATCTTAAGATTAGTCCTAATAAACTTTATCATGGTGTATAAAACTTTATTGTCTTTCTGTTTTCTGTTATTTAATATCACAATTCAAGTTATTGGGCAAATTCCCACTCCTTCGTTCAGGCATATTTCAACCAATGACGGGCTATCTCAAGGCCATATTAGTGCTATTTTAAAAGACAAACAAGGTTTTATGTGGTTTGCTACCGACGAGGGGCTTAATAAATATAATGGATACAAATTTATTGTTTACAAACATTCGTTTGAAGATACCCTGAGCCTGAACGATAATTATCTTTATGATATTCTGGAAGACCATAAAGGCACAATATGGGTAGCTACAACCAATGGGCTGGATAAGTTTAACAGAGCTAAAGATAATTTTACTCATTTTTTTCCGGCTGATAAGCAGGTCAGTATTCGGGATATATTTCAGGATAGAAAGGAAAGAATATGGCTTGGAACTACCGAGGGTTTATATCTGATTAACCCTACTAACGGTTCTTATAAGGTTTACAGGCATCAGGATGGTAACCCAAATAGCCTGAGCAATGACTTCATATTGAGAATAACAGAAGACAGTTTCGGGAAACTCTGGCTGGCAACCAAAGAAGGGCTTAACCGTTTCGACCCTGAAACCAATGCTTTTGTACAGTATTTTAATGACCCGAAAAATCCGAAAAGTATCGGAGGAAATTACATCAAAGCCATTTACGCCGACAAGCACAACAATATCTGGGCAGGTACAATGGGTGGTGGTGTTTCAAAATTCAGTTATACTGAAAACAATTTCACTACTTTCAGGAATAACCCAAAAGACCCCTCGAGCATTGGCTATGACGATATTCTTTCGTTTATGGAAGATGAAGCCGGTAATTTATGGATTGGTACCGAAAACGGAGGAATCAGCATCTATGATTTTAAAACCAATCGTTTTCAGACTTTTACGAGCGACCCTACTGATAAAAGTACACTGAGTAATAACTCTGTTTACTGTATGTATCTGGACGAAATTGGCAATATATGGGTTGGCACTTATTCGGGAGGTATTAATTTTTATGCCAAATTTGGCAATAAATTCGCTCTATATAAGGAAGGCTCCCCGAAAAATGGACTAAAAAACAGTAGTATATTAGCCATTGCTGGTGATGACAAAGGCAATGTATGGCTAGGAACAGACGGTGGCGGGCTGAGTTATTTCAATACAGAAACTGGCACATTTACAACCTATAAAAAACAGGTATCAAACCCTAACAGCATCAATTCAGACTACGTAGTTTCGGTTATTGAAATCGAAAAAGACCTGTTAGGTGTGGGTCTTTATATGGGTGGTTTCGATTTATTTGACAAAAAAACTAAAAAATTCATTCATCATTTACCCAATAAGAAAGATACTCACAGTATTTCTTCAGAGAGTGTTTTTTCAATGTTAAAAGCAAAAGATGGAAACGTATGGCTAGGTACACTTAGTGGTGGGTTGAGTTATTATGACCGTAAAAACAATACCTTTACCAACTACTTGCACGACCCAAAAAATCCTAACAGTGTAGCATCTGACTACGTTAAAGCCTTGTACGAAGATAACAATATATTATGGGTAGGAACCGAAAACGGGCTTGATGCTTTTGACAAAACTACGAAAGAGTTCAGACATTTTGTGCATAACAGCAAAGACAAAACCAGCCTTAGCAACAATAATATTCAGGTAATAACCGAAGCCGAAGAAGGTTTCTTATGGGTAGGTACTACCGATGGCCTATGCCTGCTCAATAAAAAAACACTGAAATTCCAGACAATTACTGAAAAAGATGGCCTTCCTAACGACCTCATTAATGCCATTTTAAAAGATAAAAAAGGTAATTACTGGATAAGCACTAACAGTGGCATTACAAAGTACATACCCTCAACCAGAACGTTCAGGGCTTATGACATCTCTGATGGGCTTCAGGGAAACGAATTTAAGCCCCGTTCGGCCTATCTTACTGTTAAAGGTGAAATGTTTTTCGGAGGCCCCGATGGTTTCAATGCGTTTTATCCTGACAGCATGAAAGACAACACCTATATTCCGCCCGTACATATTACCGATTTCAAGATATTCAATAAGAGTGTACGTCTGGGCGAAAAAAATTCTCCACTCACAGAAGCTATTACAGAAACTAAAACTATTGTACTCACTCACAAGCAATCTGTTTTTACATTTGAGTTTTCGGCCTTAAACTATGTTTTATCAGGCAAAAACCAATATGCCTATATGCTCGAAGGTTTTGATAAAGAATGGAACTACATAGGCGACAGACGCACAGCTACGTATACGAATCTGGACGCCGGCACATATATATTCAGGGTAAAGGCTTCTAATAACGATGGCGTCTGGAACGAGGAGGGGACCTTTATTACCATAAAAGTACTTCCGCCTTTCTGGGAAACATGGTGGTTCAGGTTGCTTCTTAGTGCCAGTATTATTGGCCTTGCTGTGGCTTATTACAGGTATCGAGTAAGAGAGATAAAAGCATTGAACGAAAAGCTCGAAAAACAGGTGGAAATGCGTACATCACAACTACGCCAATCGACCGAAGACGAATTAAAAGCCAGACAGGAGGCCGAGAAAGCAAATCTGGCGAAGAGTATTTTTCTGGCTACAATGAGCCACGAAATCCGTACCCCTTTGAATGGTATTATAGGTATGACCTCACTGCTGGAAGAAACACCGCTGAACGAAGAACAGAAAACTTATACCGATACAATACATACCTGCGGCGAAGGCTTACTGACGGTTATAAATGATATTCTGGATTTCTCAAAAATAGAATCTGGAAATATGGAACTAGACGTGAAAGACTTTGACTTGAGGCATTGTATTGAAGAAGTGCTTGATATTTTTGCCGAAAAAGTAGCTAAATCGAACATTGATTTATTGTATCAGATTGACTGGGAAGTTCCTTTGCACATTGTTGGCGACAACCTACGTTTACGTCAGGTGCTTCTGAATCTTATTGGCAATGCCATTAAATTTACAAACAAAGGTGAAATATTTATCAGGGTGTTTCTGGCAAATACTGGTAAAAATGGTGAAGTAGAACTAGGTTTCCATGTAAAGGATACTGGCATTGGTATACCTTCCGACAAAATTGACAAATTGTTTAAGGCTTTCTCGCAGGTTGATTCTTCTACTACCCGTAAATATGGTGGAACAGGGTTAGGACTGGTAATAAGCGAAAAGCTCATCAAATTAATGGGTGGCAATATCAGTGTGAAAAGTGAGGTCGATAAAGGCACCGTATTTACGTTTACCATCAAAGCCCAGATTAGTGCTATAAAAATAGATTCTCTACCATTTAATCTGGAAATTCTTGAGAACAAGAAAGTACTTATTGTAGATGATAACCTTACTAACCTCAGTATTTTTAAAGGGCAATTGGAACAGTGGAAAATGACACCCACCCTTACACCTTCGCCCAGAGAAGCCCTGACAATTATTGAGGAGAACAACCAGTTTGATATTGTTATTACAGATATGCAAATGCCTGAAATAGACGGCGTTGAACTGGCCTTAGCTATTAAAAAATTAGCTCCCAAGCTCCCTATTATGTTGCTGAGCTCTATCTCAGATACTTTTTACAAAGAACACCCCGATTTGTTTTGCTCGGTTTTAACCAAGCCTGCCAAGCAGCATATTCTTTGCCGGAATATTCATAACCAGATTATGTCGAAAGAATATCCTGTTATAACAGAAAAAACATCAAACCCACAAAATACCCAGAAGTTATCTAATCAGTTTGCGGTAAATTATCCGATAAATATTCTGGTAGCAGAAGATTACATCATGAACCAGAAATTAGCACTCAGAATCTTAAGCAAACTGGGGTATGAGGCAGACCTAGCCGAGAATGGGCTTGAAGTACTGGAAGCTATTAAACAGAAAGAATATGATATAATACTAATGGATGTACAAATGCCAGAAATGGACGGATTAAAAGCCACCGAATGTATCAGAGAGCAGCTTATTAATCAGCCCGTTATTATAGCCATGACGGCCAACGCCTTACAGGAAAGTAGAGACGAATGCCTGAGAGCGGGCATGGACGACTACATTAGTAAGCCTATTAATCTGGAATTATTGTTAGCCATGCTTGAAAAATGGGCCAAGCTAATTATGAAGAAAATCCAGAAAGCCGTAGAATCAGATATTGTCCGATAGAAGGATACGATTACGTCGGTAGGCGCATCCTTCTATTTTAAAATTATTATTTCTGCCCCGAAGGTAAATTAATTTCTTGTTGTAAAGCAATAGGTTTACCAAAGTCGGGGGTTCCGTCTGCTTTCCAAGTAAAAGGCTGCATTCGTGGTGAACGAAATTTACCACACCCCTGATTAGGTTTAGGGTTGGCATGATAAATTATCCAGTGTTCTTTACCATCCGGCGACTGAAAAAATGAGTTATGCCCGGGCGCGAAGGCTTCCCCGTCAGGATTAGCCACAAAAACAGGTTCAGGGAATTTCTTCCATGAGCTTGCCTGCATCAAATCAGCGTCAGCCCTTGCTTCCAGCAAACCAAGTTTATAACCATCGGCCCAGCAGCCACTTGCCGAAAATACAATAAATACTTTCTTACTTTTAGGCGACTGTCTTAAAAACTGCGGCCCTTCGTTTACTACGGGTAACGAATTACTTGCCCCTACTTTTTCCCAGTCATATACCGGCGATGCTATTTTTGTTCTTGCACCTTCAATTGTCCACGGGTTCTTTAGTTGGGCTATATAGATATTCTGACTTACATTTTCGGCTCCATCCCACCCTGACCAGACAACATACAGTTTTTTATTCATTTCAAATACCGACATATCAATTGCCCAGCGGTCGGTTGGGTCAGTAATCTTGCCTTTGAGTGTCCAGTTAGACGTAGTAGGTTCAGCGTCGGAGTTTTCGAGTACCCAAACCCTGTGGTTATCGTTTTTACCGTCGTCGGCTGCTACATATATATACCATTTGCCTTGCAAAAAATGCAGTTCAGGGGCCCACAATTCACGCGAATAAACTTCGCCGGCAGGAGGAGTCCAGACAACGTGTTTTTCGGCACTGGCTAAATCTGCCAGATTTTTTGTTTTCCAGAGCGTAATATTAACGCCAGTCGTATTACAGTAATAATAATACCCGTTTTTTTGAATCACCCATGGGTCGGGGCCTGTTGGTAACAGTGGATTTCTGAAAGTACCATTTTTAGCAGGGTTCTGGCATAAACCTGTGCTTATAGCACAGCACCAGACAATAAATATACCCGAAAGCAGATTTTTAATCATTTGTGTTAAGTTAGAAGAGAATATAATTAGCTATCGGGCTAAATTATGGGTAAATTATTTACTTAACAAATGATTTTCGGGTACAATAAAAAAGGCGGTTAAACCGCCTTTCTATTTCTTAATGATGTCCTTCATCAGCATGTGTACGGTCATAACCGTTGGCAAAAACAAGTGCCATAATAAACAAGCCTAACAGAAAGGTAAACAAATCGCCAAATACCCAAAGGATTGTCATGATTAACAAGAAAATCACTAGCATAAGCCAGTTAGGTAGCGGTTTTGATTCAGAAGGTTTTCCCATGATTTATTTCGATACGTTATTTTCTGAGCGCAAGTTATTACATAAGTGGCAAACTTGAAAGTATTACTTGATTTTCTCGTAAAAAAACGAATTACCATCGGCCAAAGTCGAACCCACAGGTGCACTTTGGTATAAAACCATATATTTTGATGTTTCGGTAAACGATATGTAGGAGTACGTATTACTCTTCTCGAAAATAAGCATATCTCTGTTGTAAGTAGCCTTTTTATCCGAACTTACACTTACTTTAGTCTGCTCTACTACTTTACCATCTTTAATACGGGTAAAATTACCATTTGAAGCATCAAATTCGAGTGTTTCCTGATAAGTAGGCTGTATCTCGGTAGGCCCACCCGGAGCCGGAAAACCTATACCGATTTTTATAAGTTTCCACTGCCCGTTTACCTGAAGCAAAAGTGGGTCAGTATTGGCTGTTTCACAGGCAGATAACAATACAATAGTGCAGATAAAAGTTAAGATAGTTCGCATAGATAGAATTGTTTTTTATAGAAGATTCCATTTTATTTAAAAAGGTTGGAATCAAAAATCGAACTCTATAATATCAGGGTCGTTTAATAAACTCTTGATGGCCTTTTCATGATTTTGCTCGGGACCTCTTACCACCCAAATACCACTAATGAGGTCGTTCGATTTCGTTTGCTTGTCTCGTTCTGCATCCAGACCAAACTTGGCAAACTTGTGTTCATAATGCTTAAGGGTATCATTATTAAATTTACATACAATCCGGTAGGTACGAATCAGGTTTTTCTTTTTAATACGTGTTTGTATAGGTACTAGCACATAAAGGGCAAAAATAGCCATAATCATTGCCACAAATCCTGTTTCGTAAAGCCCCTTACCAAAGCCAACACACATACCTAAAGCAGCCGTAACCCAAGCCGCCGCAGCGGTAGTAATACCCGTAATACGCCCGCTTGAGTTGTCTCTGAAAATAATTCCGCCCCCAACAAAACCAATACCTGTTACAATGTTAGCTGCTATGCGCGAGGGGTCGGCACCTAGCTTCATCGAAATTATTGTAAAAAGTGTAGAACCCAGACAGATTAATATCATGGTACGCAAACCTGCCGATTTACTATGATATTCTCGTTCAAAACCAATAATAGCTCCAGTACCTGCCGAAATCAGGAGTTTGAGAATATCTTCCGGTATAAAGTGTATCATATACATATTTCTTCAATTAATAACTGAGAGGCAACAATTTAGTTAATTTCTTGTTTTCATCATTAACGGGCATCAAATAATCATGATTCGTTCAACTATTTTTGTCTTTGCCTTAAAACTTAACACGTTTTTTTTGCTTTTTTGATAACAGTTAATTGTATTTGCACATTAATTCGAATATACTAAAAATAACTCCTTATGAAAACTGATCTCAAACAACAGGTCACTGAAATAGCTGCTGCGCTGACGAGTGTAGTAAAAGGTGAAAACACGAGCAAAAAATTAAAGAAAACCATCGATAAAACTGCAAAGAAATTAGCTAAAAAAGTAGTTAAACTCAAAAAGAAAGCTGAAAAAGAAAAGCAGAAAGATGAAAAAAAAGCTTTGAAAAAGGTGGCTGAGAAAGCAAAAAAAGATAAAAAGAAAGACAAGAAAAAAGACAGTGCCGTTGTAAGTAAAAAAGAAGATACTAAAGCGGCAACAACGTCTGAGTCAACACCTACACCCAAAGCCGTTGCCCCAACACCTACTCCGGCAAAATCGGTTCCGGCTAAACCTAAAGCCGTAGCCCCTACCAAAACAGAAGAAAAAACAGCTTAATCTGACCAGATAACTTATTATTGCTGCTTATGAATATACTGCAACAAGGGTGTAAATCGCTGGTTTACACCCTTTGCTTTTTATGTTTTACGTTTGCTGAGACTAAAGCCCAAAATAACAACGACCTTATTATTACTGAAATCATGGCCGACCCTACCCCTACCAAAGGTTTGCCTGAAAAAGAATATCTGGAGTTATACAACCGCTCGGCTAAAAGCATAAACCTGAATAAATTTGTACTTTTTTATAATTCAACCTCCGCAGTTTTTCCTGATGTTTCAATCGAGGCCGGGGCTTATGCAATTGTTACTCACAGAAACAATGCCCGTGAGTTTGAGCCTTATGGAAAAGTTATAGGGTTAAACAACTTTTCATTATCTAATACTGGTACAACCCTCACGCTGAAAAATGTAGCAAACAAGACCTTGTTTTCAGTGAGTTATACCGACAAATGGTATACCTCAACTAAAAATCAGGGTTTCGCACTTGAAATGATTGACACCGAATATGCCTGTGTAGAAGAAGGTAATTGGGCATCGAGCGAAGCACTGCTACAAGGCACGCCCGGCAGCGAAAACTCAGTAAAGGATTCTCACCCAGACCTCACCCCTCCTACCCTAATCAGGTATGAATGGCTAGCCGAAAATAGCATTAAGCTGGTATTTTCAGAAAAACTGGATAGCCTCTCAGCTATAAGCCCTTATGCCTATACAAGCAATAATAATCTGGCAATTAAAACAATAGGGCTCGAAAGCCCTCAGAATAAAAATATTGTTTTGACATTTTCTTCGACCATGCAGGCAGGTGCGCTTTATCAACTTACAGCCCATAATATAGCCGATTGTTCAGGCAATGTACTAAAAGAATCTGGCTTAATAATAGGTACTCCTACTTATGCCGATTCGGGCGAAGTTGTGCTGAGCGAAATTCTTTTTAATCCGCGTAGCAGTGGAGAAGATTTTGTTGAAATTTATAACCAAAGCAGCAAACTGGTTACTATTACTAACTGGGCTTTAGCCAATGCTGATGCCGCAGGTTTAATAGCCAACAAGCGCAATATTACTACTAAAAATATTGTTTTGCAGCCCAAACAGTTTTTGGTCTTAACCTCAGATGTGTCTGCAGTGAGCAGAGAATACTTTAAATCAGTTAAGGAGAACTTTCTTGAGATGAGTTCTTTGCCCTCGTTTCCTGATAAAAGCGGAACGGTAATTCTGCTTAATGCAAACGAAAAAGTATTCGACAGATTCGACTACAACGAGAATCTGCATCATTTATTGATTGACGATAAAGAAGGCATTTCGCTTGAAAAAGCAGATTTTACGAAAGATTCAAACGACCCATCAAACTGGCATTCGGCGGCGGCATCTGAAGGTTATGCCACGCCCGGCTATGCTAATTCACAGCAAATTCCTGCGGTAGAATCAACTATTTTTAGTATTGAGCCGGAAATTATTACCCCTGATAACGATGGACAGGACGATGTTTGTACGCTCAGGTTTCAACTAGACAATTATAATTATATAGCCAATGCTTATGTGTTTAATGCCAACGGACAACTCATAAAAACCCTTGCACAAAACCAGCTTCTTGGTGTTAACGACCAGCTAATCTGGGATGGTAAAGGAGCTACTTATGAACCAGTAGCCGTAGGGTATTATGTAATTCTGGTAGAAATATTTAATACCACAGGCAAAAAACAAAGTTTTAAAGCAAAAGTAGTAGTAGGCAGTAAATTCTAGTTAAGTTTTTTTCTAGCTCCTGTATGTTATATTGACTGATACATATATGTTGTTTTGGCGCATGAGCATTTTATTTGCTAACAGCCTCGAAAGTAAACCCTCTCTCAAAAGCGATTATTGTTTGCCTTGTTGATTTACTGTTATTGAACTATAAAAGGTTTGGGCTAGTTTTCTCTACGATTATTTTTTCTTTGCGAAATCATACTATTTCGATACTCTCGTTGTTCCTGACGCTCCAGATGCAAACCATAAGCCGATACACATCCCATAGCAATAAATTGTGATACGATAAATAATACAACTATCATGGCTCTTAATGTTTTGTTATGTAGTTAATTATCAAAAACGCTTGCCAATGCTTAAAAAAGGCTAAAATCATTGATTCTGAGGAAAATGTTCCTCAGAATCAATGATTTTAGAGAAATTTTACTTCAATTTTCTAAAAATAAGCTCCTTACAAAAATACTTAGAGCCTTAAGTTATGCGTAGCCCACAGTATTATCACTTATTGCTATACCTGTTTTTAACAAATTTGCATTATCTTGCATGAGAGGTATTTATTCATTAAGCGTCTGTACTGAACCCTATGAAACACTTTTATACTATTGCTCTCTTGCTCGGAAACCTGATGAATGTGTTAGCACAGCAAACGGAGACCAACCATTTGAAAAAAGCTATTGAAGAGAAGCTAAGTACGGTTGAGGGAGACTTTGCCCTAGCTTTTAAAGATTTACAAACCGGAAAAACACTTTTTATTCATGAACATGAAAGTTTCCAT
Source organism: Emticicia sp. 17c (assembly GCF_037153985.1). Classification (NCBI taxonomy): domain Bacteria; kingdom Pseudomonadati; phylum Bacteroidota; class Cytophagia; order Cytophagales; family Leadbetterellaceae; genus Emticicia; species Emticicia sp. 17c. The sequence continues at coordinate 154,721 of NZ_JBBAYI010000009.1, read as the reverse complement.
GCAGCCAGTACCATGAAAACCCCTGTCATGATTGAAGTATTTAAACAGGCAAAAGCAGGTAAGTTTAAACTTTCTGATTCTATTGTTGTAAAAAACGAATTTAAAAGTATTGTTGATGGCAGCCTCTTTAGCTTAGATATAAGCGATGACAGCGCAGACGATATGTATAAAAAAATTGGTCAGAAGATGACTATCTATGACCTGACCTACCAGATGATTATTGTGAGTAGTAACCTTGCAACCAATGTGCTTATCGACTTGGTAGGTGCAAAAAATGCAAATGCAAGCATGAGAATCCTCGGTGCTAACGACATTCAGGTATTGCGAGGTGTAGAAGACAACAAAGCCTTCAAGCTAGGCATGAATAATACAGTAACAGCTTATGACCTGATGCTTATTTTTGAGAAGCTGGCACAAAAAAAAGTAGTTAGTAAAAAAGCCTCAGAGCAGATGATTGACATATTATTTGACCAGAAATTTAATGAAACCATACCCGGAAAACTACCTAAAGACGTAAAAGTAGCGCATAAAACGGGCTCTATTACTGGCGTACAGAATGATTCAGGTATTGTGTATCTACCCGATGGCCGCAAATATGTGCTAGTAGTTTTATCAAGAAAGCTGAAAAACGAAAAGCAGGGAATAGAAGTTCTGGCCGAGGTTTCAAGAATGATTTACGACAGCCTTCAACATTAAGAAGGCTGCCATAAAATACTATCAGCTTTCTTTTTCGAGAAACTCTTTAATACGGTGAGTTTTGTCTTTTCCTACCAATTCAATCAGGGCCTCGTCAGGGGCATTTTTGATGTTCGAAATAGTCTTGAAATGTTTGAGTACCTTTGTAGCCGTTAGTTTACCTATACCGGGCGCACTTTCAAGGCTGCTTATCAGAAAATTCTGGCTACGGCGGTCGCGGTGGTGAGTAATACCAAACCTGTGGGCTTCATCGCGGCAGCGTTGTATCAATTTCAGCGATTCAGATTTTTTATCGATATACAATGGCAATGTGTCTTCTGGGAAATAAATTTCTTCCAGTCGTTTGGCTATACCTATAATGGGTATTTCACCATATAGGTTTAGCTCTTTCAGGGCTTCACAAGCGGCCGAAAGCTGCCCTTTACCCCCATCTATAATAATGAGGTCAGGCAAGTCGGCTTTTTCTTCCAACAACCTTGTATAACGTCGGGTTACCACTTCTTTCATAGTTGCGAAATCGTTTGGCCCCTGCACAGTTTTCGGAATAAAATGACGGTAATCTCTGGGTGATGGTTGTCCGTTAATAAAGCATACCATTGCCGATACCGGATTCGTACCCTGAATATTCGAGTTATCGAAACATTCAATATGGCGTGGTAAAGCCTTAAGTTGCAAATCCTGTTTAAGTTTTACCAGTACACGGTCACGTTTATTAGTAGCGCCGCTTGCAGCTATGGCTTCCCTCTCGGCTTTTTCTTTTCTGAAATAAATTACATTCTTCAAAGACATATCCAGCAATTTGCGTTTATCTCCTATTTGTGGCACTGCAATATCTGCCTTCATATCAATCGTCACCGGAATATTCGTTACTATCTCTTTAGTGGTGCTTTCATACTGCTGCCGAAGCTCCAGAATAAACATAGCCAGAATTTCTTCATCGGTTTCGTCCAGTTTTTTCTTTACCTCAAGCGTTTGTGTAAGCGTAATAGTACCATTAATTACTTTCAGGTAGTTGATGTATGCCGATGCCTCATCGGAGGTGATACTGAACACATCTAAATCTTTAATGCTTGGATTAACCACCGTAGCCTTACTTTGGTAGTTTTGCAGAAAATCAAGTTTCAGTTTAAACTGATGCGCCTCTTCAAATGCCAGCTTTTGAGCGGCCTCTTGCATACGTTGCTCAAAGTACTGTTTTGCAGGTGATAAATTACCTTTTAAAATATTATGCACCTGCTCTATTTCACGCATATAATCAGCTTCTGATTGCAGGTTTTCGCAAGGCCCTTTACAGTTGCCGATATGGAATTCAAGGCAAACTTTGAACTTACGTGCATCGATATTTTCCTGCGCCAGATTCAGGTTACAAGTACGAATGGTATATAACTGACTAAACATCTCGAGCAACGCATACATAGCTTTTGAGTTAACAAAAGGGCCATACAGTTTGCCGCGCGATTTGTCTTCAATACGCCGTGTAGTAATTACGCGCGGAAAACGCTCATTTGTAACACATACAAACGGATACATTTTGTCGTCGCGCAATAAAATATTATAACGGGGCTGATATTTCTTAATCAGGGTGTTTTCAAGGAGAAGCGCATCAAATTCGCTTGGTACGATGGTAAACTCCAGCTTACGGATACTTACAACCAACCGACGTGTTTTTCGGTCGTGGCGGTTAAAATTAGTAAAATAACTTGTTACCCTGTTTTTCAGATTCTTGGCTTTACCTACATAAATTACTTCGCCTGTTTCATCAAAATATCTGTATACCCCTGGTTCTTCAGGCACCCGCAATAATTCGGTTTTATAATCAAAACTTATCTCCGACATATCATCTTCATTAATATAATTCCCATTCAATTATTAACAATCCTCTGAAACAATGTGTTCAATTTTATAAGAGCAGATTGCTGGTATTCATTTCTACCTCTAATTTACATACAAAGTGGCAATAATAATAGCTACAACTTATTCTTAAATACATGACACCAGCATTTTATTGTGTTTCTATTTGTTTTGTATCTCTACCTAACTTGTTATGAGTATGTTAAAAAAAATAGAAAAAGATTTGGAGAATGATAAAACTTGAATTTACTTTGCAAAACAAAGTTCTTTTTAAAACACTTATGAATAATAAAAAATCAGCTACCCCATTTAATATCAGCCGCCCGACATTGAGCCTGATTTTACTGGCAACCTTAAGTGTAGTGCTTCTTCTTACCGGATTCGTAAAAACGGGGTATCTAAGAAACATTTTTCTGTTATGGAATTTATTTCTGGCGTGGGTTCCGTTATTTTTTGTTCTGGTGGCTCGCCGGATTCATGCATCAAAACAAGCGGCAATTGGTACCAAGCGCGTTGTACTATATGTTTTTCTGGGTTTGTGGCTTTTATTTTTCCCTAATTCGCCTTATATCATTACAGATTTAATTCATTTGGTCGAATCAGAAAGCCATTTGCTGTGGTTCGATTCGGTCAATTTTTTTGTTGTGGCCTTGGCAGGTTTAGCTACTGGCCTTTATTCGCTTTACGTAGCTCATCAGATTATCCAAAGGCTTACCAACAAGTTTACAGCGTGGGTTTTAATTTCGGGTAGCGTCATGCTGGCAGGTTTTGGGTTATATCTGGGTCGGTTTATTCGCTTCAATAGCTGGGACTTGTTCACTAATCCTGTTTTTTTGTTCCGAAAATCTTTTCAGGAACTACAAAACCCACTAGCTATTAAAACAACGCTGGTTTTTTCTTTAGTAGTAATGGTCTTATATATTTCGTTAAACCTGTTGATTCCGCCACAGTATGAACGTACCAAAAATGTTGCGTAGTTTTAAATATGCTTTTCAGGGCATAGGCGTATTACTACACGAAAACAATGCCCGTTTTCATTTGTTTGCTACTGTGGTGGTTATTTTGTTAGGCTTGCTATTACATATAAGCCATACCGAATGGGCTTTCGTAATTATGCTTATAGGGTTGGTATGGGCAGCAGAAGCATTTAATACAGCTATCGAGAAAATATGCGATTTTATATCGTCTGAATACCATCCGCTTATCGGGAAAATCAAAGATTTAGCCGCCGCCGGAGTTTTAATTATTTCCATTGTTGCTGTAATTGTAGGAATTATTATATTTTTGCCTAAAATATTAGCTAGTCTATGAACGAACACCTAGAACAACTCAAAGAGATCCGCTCTATTATGGAACGTTCCTCGAAGTTCCTTTCCTTGAGTGGGTTATCAGGTATTTCGGCAGGTATTTGTGCTTTAGCAGGTGCGTGGTACGCACACAACAAAATACATATCGAGGGGTTATATCATTTATTCGACCCCAAAGTACGCTCAGAAATTGTACCTTTTTTGCTCCTTGATGCACTGGTAGTACTCATTACGGCACTAGCTTCAGGTATTTTCTTTACCGTCAGAAAAACTCGCAAACAGGGTTTAAGTGTCTGGACTAGCACCTCAAAACGCCTGTTGACAAGTATGTTTGTTCCATTAATAGCAGGAGGCATTTTTTGTCTGGGCCTGCTTTATAATGGCTTTTTCTGGTTGTGTTTTCCGGCTACGCTCGTTTTTTATGGCATAGCTCTGGTAAATGCCAGTAAGTACACCGTGCATGATACCTTTTATTTGGGTATAAGTGAAATTATTTTAGGAATCATTGCTTTGTTTCTGGCTCAATGGAATCTCTGGTTCTGGGCGGTAGGTTTTGGAGTATTACATATTATTTACGGAATAGTTGTGTATTTCAGGTATGAAACTAAATAGTTATTGATAAAGCCACAAATAAAATTGAGCTCTTTATTGACGGCTTTAAGTTATATATGAATTTATTACAAAATTTTAATAAGGCTTTTGAAAGCAAGGCACGTTTAGGCATAATGTCGGTGCTGATGGTAAACGATGAAGTTTCTTTTAATATGCTAAAAGAAATTCTGGCACTTACTGATGGCAATCTGGCTACTCACCTGCGCGCGCTCGAAGAGGCGAACTACATCACATTCAGAAAAGAATTCATAGGACGTAAACCAAGTACTATTTACTCTGTTACAGATGAGGGCAAACAGGCTTTTAACGACCATCTGAACGAACTTGAGAAATTCATCAAAGGCACATAATATATTTTTTTACCTATTTACTTTTAAAAACAAAGTACTTTTAAATATACATTTATTATGAATACTGTTGACTATATCTCTGAAAAAAAAATTCACTCAAATTCACTTCACTGGAAAAACCTGAACGTAAGTGGTACATACATACTGGGGCTTGTAAGTTTACTTATCTGTCTGGCCTTTTTCCATTTCAGCGAAAAATGGCAAAATCAAGATATCCTACCATCTCTGCTGACACAAATGATTAGCATTTTTTATGTAGTCGTTCTATTGTATGATTCCAGAATGAGAGTATTCTGGAAGAAGCAACCCTCCGAGCAGTTATCGTATCGGTTGCTTGCTTGGCAAATATGGGTAGTTAGTTGCTTTACTCTAAACCGCTCGGTAGGTATTTTTCAGGAATCAACCGACTGGCTAAGTGTTGCTCTTTGCCTTTCAGCGGCAGCAAATATTCTTTTTCATTTCAATAATTTGTTGCCCAAGTTTTTTCAGGAAATACTTTTTACTATGCTGGGTGCCTCTACTGTACTATGGTTTTATTTTACTGCGCATACACTATGGCTATATCCTTTTAGTTTTCTGGGCATTATTATTCTTGGCCTTTCTTTCCACACCTTTATTCCTTTATTGTTACTCATTGCTCACGTCAAACTGCTCATAAAATATTGGCATTCCTATAAGCCTGCATTTTTATTCGGCCTGATTACGCCTTTCGTCCTTACCATTGTTTTTATTAGCCAATGGATATTTATACAAGAGAAAATCCGCACAATTTATCAAGAATCTTTTACCTCAAAAACGGCTGAAATCCCTACGTGGCTGGCAGTTGCGGAGAAAGTAGAAAATACATGGATTACTGAAAAAATACTGAAAAGCGATTTGGTGTATACTACCTTTAAAGGAAACTTTGATGTTTTTACGCTCACAAATAATTTTGAGAAACGATTGCATGACCCATTAGTCTTACTAGCTTCTTTTTTTTATAAAGATGTCATAATTAGCTATGAAGAAAAAATGAAGATTTTAAACATGCTCCAGGATATACGCCATGAAAGCCAGATAAGACTACGGAGCGGAACACACCTGCAAACCAGTGCTGTAATAACACAGGCCCGTATTTATCCTGAATACCGAATAGCTTATACTGAAAAAAACTTAACCATTGTTGCTCCCTTTACTTTTGGACAATCTGAGGCCATTTACACTTTTTATTTACCAGAAGGCTCAGTGGTTTCATCGCTTTCGTTGTGGGTCAACGGTAAAGAAGAAAAAGCCTATTTAACAACCAAAAGTAAAGCGCAAAATGCTTATAATACTATTGTAGGCCGTGAAAGTCGTGACCCCTCGGTGGTATACTGGCAGGAGGGCAATAGCATAAGCGTCAGGGTTTTTCCTTGTTCTAATACTAACCCCCGACACTTTAAAATTGGTTTTACGTCTCCGCTTAAAGAAAAGAATGGCCGGCTGATTTATGAAAACATTTACTTTAAAGGCCCCGACGCTCAAAATGCAGACGAAATAGTAAAAATTAATTTTACCTCAAAAATTGATGAATTATCGGCTCCGTGGTCTAGTAATGACAACAATGCCATTGAACACAAAGGTAGCTATACACCTTACTGGCAACTGAGTTTTAACACCCCAGAATTGTCGAAAAAAGCATTCAGCTTCGATGGAAAAAGTTATGTACTGGAAAAACTGAACAGACCCAAAATTAATTTTAATCCTGACAAAGTATTCCTTGATATCAATAAAGAATGGAGCAGAACAGAATTTAATGATGTATGCGAGACTTTTAAAAATAAAGAAATATGGGTCTGGAATAATGCGCTCGTGAAACTGAATGAGAGCAATCGATACAAATTATTTAAGGAATTAAAACAAAACCAGTTCAGCCTTTTCCCGCTTTACCAAATACCCGACCCCACACGTAGCTTATTTATCACAAAAGGCAATTATCAAGGGCCTATACTTGAAGATTTAAAAGATAGCAACTTTGCCAAAGCTATTCGAAACATGAATACTTCTAATGGAGCTATTCAGACAATATGCCTGAATGATGAACTTAGCCCCTACCTGAAAACTTTAAAAGAAATGAGTGTAATTATGGTAGACTGGCAAGATATTGACCAACTGAAAAACAAAAAAATATTTTATATAAAAGCCAATAAGGCTCCTGTTGTAAGCATTGAAACTGCTGGTATGCAAATCAGGGAAGATAGCACAAGCAATGCCGGAAAAACCGATGCTCCAGACCACCTGCTACGCCTATATGCCTATAACGATATTATGCAGCAAATCGGGGTAAAATATTTCCAGCAGGATTTCCTGACCCCAAAGCTAATTGATGAGGCTGCAAAAGCCAATATAGTAACTCCGGTTTCAAGCCTGATTGTATTAGAAACTCAGGACGACTATAATCGTTTTGAGATTAAGAAGACAGACATCGCTCTGGCAAATGCCTCTCTTAATGCGTCGGGGTCTGTACCAGAACCTCATGAATGGGTATTAATAATAGCATTGGGAGTCATCATCGTATTTTTTGTTCTAAAAAAGCCCTGTTAATGATTACCCTTAATAGTATTAAAAATATCCGTACTGTTATATCATTTATTTTGATATATCTGGCTTTATTCAGTTTTCAGGCGTATAAAGGCTATTTTTTAGGCGATAGTGTTTTTCTGATAGGTATAGGGCTTTTATTTTATATGATAAAAACAGGCTTTTCAGACAACCGAAGCTATCGTTTTTTGTTTCCGACGTTGGTAGTAGCCATACTGGCATTTTATATACCGGCCTCTTCAATCAGATACATACTACTGGTTTTTGCTTTGCTATTTTGCTATGAAAGTCTGGTAGGAAAGGTAAGTGGCTTAGTTCTAGTGACGCTTTTGTTAATATCACCTTTATTCAGGTATGCTGCCGAAACCTTTACATTTCCTATTCGTATATGGTTGAGTAAAATTAGTGGGCAATTGCTTAAGGCTATGAATTTCCCGATAGAAATACAGGGAAACGTAGTTTTAATCAACGGCAACGATTTTCTGGTAGATGCTGCCTGTACCGGCTTACAGATGATAGGTTTTTCGTTTTTACTAAGTATTTTTCTGATGACCTATTATCAGAATTTATTTCAGAAGAAACTGGCATTCTACTGGCAGATACTGATATTATCATTTACATTTTTGCTGAATATATTCAGTAATCTATGCCGGATTATTATATTGATTGTTTTCAAAATTTTACCCGACCATATCATGCACGAAGTTATTGGCCTAATATGCCTGCTATTGTATGTCTGGCTACCTGTAATAGCACTAACAAAGTTCGTAATCAAAAGGCAGAAACACTCCAATAGACAGTTATACATAACAGCAGATAACAAAAGGCATTTACACTGGTTGGTTAATACTTTGGTATTAATGATTTCTGTTTATCTGGTTGTATTTTTTTCAGACACAGAAAAACGTATTAACGTCGGCTCAATTCAACTCAGAAATAAGGCGGGGTATCAGACTAAATTACTATCTACTGGTATTACACAATTAAAAAATGCTAAAGCTTTGGTATATCTCAAACCAATCCCAGATTTTTATTCGAGCGACCACAGCCCCGTTGTCTGTTGGACAGGTAGTGGTTATGAGTTCAAAAAAATTAAAGAAGAATCAGTGGGGCAATATCATATTTACACAGGTATACTAGAAAACAAACAAGATAAATTATATACAGCTTGGTGGTTTAGTGATGGTGAAACCACTACAATTAGTCAACTCGAATGGCGATGGAAAGCATTTAAGGGTACCCGTAGATTTGAATTAGTAAATGTTACGGCATCAACTGAAGATGAACTGAAACACACAATTGCTGAATGGCTATAAATTTAGTTTGGGGTAAATTTCAATAAAGTCTATATGCTATTTATATAGGCTTTTTTCTTGTTTGTCAGGTGCATAAACACATAAACCTGACTGTTACGGTCAGGTTTATGTGTTTATTATGCTCACAGGTATTATCTACGAGCTAGTTTTGCCAATAATTTCAGAATTTCAAGATATAACCAGATAATGGTTACCATTAATCCAAAAGCTGCATACCACTCCATATATTTAGGAGCGCGCATAGCTGCACCTTGCTCAATCAGATGAAAATCAATAATAAGGTTCAGGGCGGCTATGGTAACAACTACCAATGAGAAGCCAATGCCTATCAGACCCGCATCATGAATATAAGGCATATTAATACCGAACATTCCGAGAATCCAAGTTGCCATATAAATAAGGAAAATGGCTCCGGTAGCGGCTGTTAGTCCAAAAATAAAGCCTTGTGTTGCCTGAAGAATTTTAGTTTTGTATAAAAACCACATCACAAGCACAACACCAATAGTTAAACCTGCTGCCAGCAAGGCTATTTCATGAAATATAAACGAAATAGCACCAATTGCCAGCCCTTCTAACAAGGCATAAGTTGGGGCCAGCTGAGGCGCCCATTCTTTTTTAAATACCAGTACTAAAACGCATAGAAAGCCTCCGATAAGACCAGCCGGAATTAATGCGCCCGCAATACTCCACTGTTTTTCCATGCCTATCCATGATACTGCAGACGATGCTAAAAGAATAAATAATAAAATACCCACTTTATTAAGTGTGGTTGGTACGGTCATTACGCCATTTTCATCATGTGTGATGTCTAGCTTGGTGAACGTTTTTTCAGAAAAAGCCGGATTTGCCATAGCTTAAATTGTTTAGGTATGTTTGATTTAAATTAAAACAGTTTTATAAACTCCCCCTAAATTACAAAAAAATCACAGAGACGTATATACCTCAGGTATTTTTTGCAATACTATTCTATTCTACAACTACTTTGCCCCCACCGTTATAACTTTTATACTCGCCGTTATACATGGCATCGGCAGCAGCGGGGCCAATAATAAATTTCCCTCTTGACACTACGCGTACCAGATAATAGAAACTTCGTTCTGCGGTGTCGGCATCGGTATAGAAATTAATTCTATCGTCACGAATATCAAAATGCTGTGGCACCGACGCATTTTTTATCCAAGTCATTTCACGGTCTTCATTGAGGCGTGGGTTTTCAATTTCAAAGGCCGCCGGCAACATATCTGTTACTACTACATTTTTTATTGGTATGGTTCCGCTTACACTTATCTTTACCACAACTAATTGGTTTTGTTTAAACTGATTTACCGAAAGTGGCTGGCCCGTACGGGTATAAAACTGACGACGTACTTTCAGGAAGTTATCTTCTTCTGTGTAATTACCTGTGGCGCTTAAGCCCTCCTGTTGCGCAAAATAGTAAAGGCTTCCTTTACCTTTCGCACTAATATTAATGGTTTTTCCGGCTATACCTTTATTAATTGATAAGTCAGTACCTGTAAAATTAGCCAATGTTTTGTTATCGCTTGTCAGAACGGCTGTCACATTCGATTCTCCATTACGTTTGGCTATCTTACCTAATGCCAGAAAACTGAATACCGACTCCTGCGTTGATAGATAAGGCGTGTTTTTAAGCAATGTCGATAAGGTTCTTGCCAATTTCGGAATCTGCAAACTTTGTGGGTCACTTTCTACGAGGCTATTCAACGAAATAGCCAGATTACGAATAGGCGACGAAAAACTACCTCCGGTTTCTTTTACTGTATTCTCAACGGTGTAATCCTGCGGCACTAACTGTTTGTAACTTGCTTCGTCGCCAATCTGTGCAAAAGTGGCTCCAAGCATATAACGAATATCAGTTGTTAATAAATTGCTATTTTCTTTAAAATAATTCATCACAGGCTGGTTGGCTCTACCTGCCAGCGCAAGTGTGTATAAAGAATAAATCACTTCTCTTCTGGCAATCTTCCGTCCGGTATAGCTACCTGTTTCTTCATAGACATACTCTGTTTCGGTAGTTACCTGAGTCGATGTCATGTTGGTAAGGTAATCGAGCATTCTGTTCAGACTTTCTTCATTAATTTCATAGTCGGCCTTTTTAGCTTCCAGTAAAAAATGTGCTGCAAAGGCCGTACCCCACCAGCTTTCGGTATCCATGCCCTGCCAATAACTTAGCCCACCACTGGCTAACTGCATACTTTCTATTTTACGAATAGCCGACTGCACATTAAATTGTGGGTTCCAGTCGTTTTCGCCTTTCAGTCCTATTGATTTCGACTTGGAAGCAATTGTTTTCGTAAAGTCGGCAAAATATAGCTGAGGAAATGCCTTCGCTACGGTTTGTTCGATACACCCATGAGGATACCCCAACAGGTAGTCGAGTTCTTTGGCAAACTGAACCATTGGAGAGCGGCTTACTAATAAACTGGCCTGTGCCGAGCTTGCCATATATGTATTACCCAGATTAAGCACCTCGCTGCGGCCAGCCAGAACTGTACCTGAATAGGCACTTTTCAATAAAGAGGTACTTGGCCTGATGGTGAGGTCGGTACTTTCTGAGAATTTCTCTTTAAAACCATTCACTGTTACTGTCATACTGCCCGCCCCAATGGCTGCCGGAGCTTTTATGGTAAAGGTCGTTCTGATTTCTTTACCTGCCGGAATATTAAGCGACTGGTTATTCTGGCTTTGTAAAGACAACCCGCCTGCCAGTTGAACTGAAGCACTTACGTTTGTATTACTTTGGGTTGTATTCGTGATTGTTACCGGTACAATTACCTCGTCGTCGGGGCTGAGGAATCTTGGCGCACCAGTGCTTATTACAAGAGGGTCTTTTACCTTCATATTGGCATTAGCCGACCCAAAGGCTTCATCATTGTAAGCTACGGCCATGATTCGTAAATCGCCCGAAAACTGCGGAATATCAAACTCAAACTGTGCTTCGCCATTTGAGCCAGTTTTCAGTATACCGCTCCAGATAGCAACCAGTTTAGTACGCCCGTTGCTTAGGGGGTTTACTCTTTTTTCAAGGTTGTACCCATCACCTCCTATACTACTATTGCTGGCCAACGATAATTCAGGAAACAAAAACTGATATAAATCATGACTACTTACTTCTAAAGCCTGTTTCTGATAAAAATAATTATAAATATCAGGTGTTTTAAAATTTTTAATCTGTAAAATACCTTCATCAACCACCGCTACGGTTAGCTCGCTATTAGCTTTGCTCTTGATAGTAATTTTTTGTTTACGTTTCGAGCGTGACTCTTTGGCAGCTATAATCTGAACAGGCAGCAGGTTACTGGCTTTCTCAACTTTTAAAGAGGCGAAACCATGCGCTACTGTTAAAGGCATATCTATTCCTTTCATCGGCCTGATGAGCGTTGCCGTTATATAAGCATTAGGCAGCATATCTTCTGTGATTTTCACCTCTACTTCTGCCGATTTTTTATCGGTCTCTATATAAAAATGCTCCAGAACTTTATTTTTTTCAACTGTTACAAGCATTTTGCCAGCAAAGGGTGTTTTCAAGAGAATTTTTGCTTTATCTCCTACATTATATTTTTCTTTGTCTGCTTCCATTAATACCTGCCCCTCGTTGCTTACTTCAAACGAACTGTTCGACGTACTACCATAGCCATACGCATAAAAACCCTGAGAAGCATAGCTTTGCGCGCCAGGGCTATAAATACGCACCTCGTAAGTGCCTGAAACCTGTGGAATAAACCTGATATTTGATTTTCCTGCGGCAAAACTTACTTCTTTTGACTGCACCAGTTTTTCTAAACGCTTGGAATTATACTTGATAGTGCCGTTATTTTTTTCTACAACTGTCTGATACTCTATACGATACACATCTACCACCGCACGGGCATTATTTTCTGGCTTACCGGCTGTACTCAAGGCTACCAGCGGAATACTTAGCGGCACGTGTGTGCCTACATAATAATCTGAAAGCCCAACTCCAAAGAATGTTTCCTGTGTAAAAACATCAAAGCGTTTCATACGGTTAAGTGGCCGCCCAGTTTCATCAAAAACTGTTACGAATACCTTGCCTTCCAACACACCCATATCTTTATAAGTAGCCGGAATCTGAAAACTCTGCAAGCCTATGCCATTTTCATTGGTAACGCCTTGTCTTAAATCATTATTAAATTTTGTATCGTTCTGGATGTCGAAAGAATAGTTTTCAAAGCCTTTGGCCGTAAAAGCCTTACGTTTCAGGCTGAACTCCATCTCATAGTTTCGGTTTGAAGCAGGAGGGCCAAAAAGATTTGTTGCCACAGCCTGCATCGACACGGTTTCACCCGAACGATAAGTGTCTTTTGCCGATAAGTCTACTTTAATTCTGTCGGGCATAAACTCTTCTATACTGATAGATTTCGAGGTTAGCAGCACATCGTTACCGTTGTAGACTTCTATACTGTAATTACCTGTAACAGCGGCACGGTCGAGCGGGATACTGGTATCAATGGCCCCTTGCGCATTGGTACTTTTCAGGAACGACTTAAACTCACGACCATTAGGCAACAGGATTTTAATTTTAAGTGGAATATTTTCGGCCGATGCCCATTTGCTGTCCCTGACAACCGTATTGAAATTGATAGTTTCGCCAGGGCGATAAATGTCGCGGTCGCCATACACAAAAGCATCATAGCCACTGGCATTTGCGCGTTTACCCTCCACCTCAAATCGGGAAGTTTCTACCCGTGTATCTTCCAGTAACATGTAATTAAAGTCACTATCGGTACGGGCAGTAACCATTGCTACCTGAAAATTAGGAGCTTTTTCGAGTAATTTATCAAAAATTACTATGCCTTTACTATCAGTTTTTTGTGTGGCAATTAACTGATTATTGGTACTTATGAGATTTACCTCTATACCCGAAAGTGCCTGAGTATCAATAATTGAGTTAACAAAAACCATTACGGCATTGCCATCGTCCGATTTTTTGGTGATAATTCCGAGGTCTGACACAGACACCAGTTTGCTGGTATTGTAATAATATTCATCGTTCGAGTTAAGACTTACCAGATAAACGCCCTTTAGTTTACTCTGGTCAGGTAAAGGCATATTCATGATTGAAGTGCCATGCACCTGCGGCAAATTTCCTGTTTCAATAGTACGGTCAAGAATAACATCGCTATAAAAGCCACGGTCATCGCCACTATACACAAATCCGTTAGGTGTACTGCCTTCGTCGGTATAATTATAATCTTCATAACGATTGTTGCGCAAGAAAGACAAAATGTTATTCTCGTAGATTTTAACTATTTTTGCTTTTACCTTAGGTATGTTCGTAATTCTGACTCCGATATTACGGCTCCCTTTCGACGACAGGTATATACTTTTTTTATTGGCAAATTCAAGGTTGGCTGGCATTTCGCCAAAGAATAAATCTTTGGTATAATCACCATCCATTTTAGCACCGAGTGTTCCTCTCAGGTTATTTTTGATAGTTAGTGTATAAGCCTCTGTTGTACTGAAATAACCTTTAATAATAAAGCCGTTTTCGGTTAATTCTGTTTGTGTTTCAACAGCAGGTTCAATGGTATAGCTATCTTTAAGTTTGGTGTCGGCTATTTGTTGGGTAGTAATAACTTTTACAAAACCCTGATTATTTTCGTAACCTGTTTCAATATCTACAATTTTTACTTCATAGGGCGATGGCACCACACCCTCTAGTGTATAGGTTTGTTGTGTGCTTGCCCCACCACCCGACATTTTTATGCCTTTATCAACAGTTGCCGTAAGAGTGCTTTCTTCTTTTGATGAGGGGGCATCGGGCAGGCTTAAAACAATTTTGTTGTCATTACCGGTATTGCTTACACTAAAGTTTTTGCTGGCATCGCCAATCTGGAGTTTTACCAGATTTTCAAGGTTGGTTTTCTGAACCGGATAATTAAAGTCAATTTTTACTTTAGCCAGTGGTTTTCCATCGGCGCCTTTCATCCAATAGCTTTCTACTTTATTAGGTTGAAGGTAAGGCGTATGAAATTTTATTGTTTCATCATCGAGCGAATAGTTTTTGGTAAGAGTTTTGCCAAGTAAAGGCTTGCTCAAAACAGCTTTATAATCAGTAGCAGGGCGAAAACCGTTGGTTGGTGAAAAAACCAGTTCGTTTGTTGCAGCCCATTTGAACACCCCTTCAACTTTAGGTTCAATTTTTATATATTCTACGGCTACCCAGTTATCTAAATCTTTTTCTCCTACAAGGTCTTTATCAAAGGTAAAAACCAGATTTTGTGCCTGTTGAATTTCATCCTCAAAATTTCGGGCCGAAATTCCGACCTCATTTAGTTTAGAACAGCTTGAGATGTAAATTGTTGTACCCAGAGTCAGTACTGAAAAAAGAATGATATTCCATAAACCCAGAGTGGTAGGCTTAAGACAACGAAAGGGAGATTTCATGGATGATGAGATGTTTTTAATAGGTGTTCGACGATACAATTAACGTTAGAATTTTGGTAAATTGTAGAAAAACCCCAAAAATATTTATATTATTTCATCAAATATTCGCGCTGGTTTATTGTATAAACGTGTCTAACATTTTATTTTATGATATATCTTTCTCACAAAGCATACAGCCATGCCAATTATATTGAGACAAACCGGATGTAAAGCCTTTGATAGGTCCAAATAATGTCAATAATTATGTAATAAGTCTACACAAATCTTTTCTTAGGAACCGTCTTTACATCACTTACTAAAATATACAGATTTATAACCATATTGTTCATTAAAATACTTCTCTAAGGGTAATTCTCTCCATTGACAACCGATTTTTAACCGATGAAAAATAGATAAAACAACACTAATCCGTTTGTCTTTTGTTAGATTTCTACCTCTTTTACCTTGACTTAGGTATGGTAATATATAATTTTTAATTCTATCTTTGTTTAATCGGACCTCCGAAGCGGATGCTCATTTGATTTAGACACTTTGCTTCGCAAAACGAAATTACCTATTTCTTGAAAATCTATTTTCTCCCTATGATAATCTTAAACAAGTTCAATGTAACTTATCAATCACTGATAAATTCACTACAATGGATACCAATAACATACCCGAAAGAATAATAGAGCATTATAATTGTTACAACATTTATATCAAAGAAAATCTCTTTTCAGATTCACAAACACAACAAAAAGATGTTTTATATTTTTTAAATAAAAATGGGTTGAATAGAAAAGATATTTACGAACTTTTAAGATATATAAATCTTTATGATTCTGAGATTAATGAAGATAATGAAAGTAAAATAGGGAATATTTTAGATGCACTTTCAGGATTTTGTAACATTGATGATGCCCAAAATTATATCAGGTTTTCCGATGACCCAATAAAGGAAGATGCTTTTTTGAAATATATGGGGGAAATTGCATATTAAATAAAGTTATAATTACTGCTTTGTGTTTGAAGTAAGTCGTATCATAATGTTATTACTATGAAGCACAGAACCGCCTTATAAGTTCGATTTTGCTTTAGATTTTACCAATAAAATTACTCCTTGATAGCAATGCTACCATCAAGTTAGCTAGTTATTAGAAAAACCTACTTCAGCCTTCTGGTTTTCAGGAAACTAAGTGAGTAGATGTAACAGGAAAGCCACATATTACTAAGACAATAAAAATATGAATATGCTACAATGGTTGCTTGAATGGTATTTAGAAATAGATTTAATATATACAAAATTCTGAGACTTAGCAATCAAAATGCAGAACTTTGAGAATAGCGAAACAGACTGTTAAGGTTATAAACTTCTGAATGGGAAATTCGGGTCCCTTTTGAGCCTCTACAAAACTTTAAATTTTAATAATGAAATTTAAAGAGATAGTAGAAAGTCAAGCCCTGAAAAAAATCGACTGGTGTAAGTGTTAAAATTTGAGAAATGGTTATCAGGCAATAAAGTAAACAAAAACAGCCCGATTACATGTGTAACCGAGCTGTAACAAAACTTATTAATAGTATTCAGACTACCTGTTATAAAAACAATAACATGTATTTAAGATATATTTATACTTTACGTTTCAACTCAAAATGCTGCCCCAGATAAACCTTTCTTACGAGTTCGTCACTGGCCAAATCTTCAGCTGTACCCTGACGCAAAATTTTACCTTCAAATAGCAGATACGCTCTGTCGGTGATAGATAAGGTCTCGTTTACGTTGTGGTCAGTAATAAGAATACCAATATTACGGTGTTTGAGTTTGTACACAATATGCTGGATTTCTTCTACGGCAATAGGGTCTACTCCGGCAAAGGGTTCATCTAATAAAATAAACTTAGGGTCAACTGCCAAAGCACGAGCTATTTCTGTACGACGACGCTCCCCTCCCGAACATACAATACCTTTGTTTTTTCTGACATGTGTCAGGCTAAATTCCTCAAGTAACGATTCTGTTTTTTCTCTACGCTCGGCTTTAGTCATTTGGGGTTTTGCTAGTTCTAACACTCCCATAATGTTTTCCTCTACACTTAATTGTCGGAAAATAGACGGTTCTTGTGCCAGATACCCAACCCCTAGTTTGGCACGTTTATACATAGGTAGTGAAGTAATGTCAAGATTGTCGAGCCAGACTTTACCGCTGTTTGGCTTTACCAGACCAGTAGCCATGTAAAACGAGGTTGTTTTACCTGCACCATTAGGGCCAAGTAGCCCTACAATTTCACCTTGCTCTACCTGATAACTTACATTATTATTAACTAAGCGTTGTCCGTATTTTTTGATCAGATTTTCTGTACGTAAAATCATTGCTTTCTGTTTCGCCCATTTTTTGCAAAACTAACGCCTTTTTTGCAGAAATCTTGTTAATATTTATTAAATATGAAGCTCTGTAATAAAACACACCCAATTAAGCAACCATTATCTGGCAAAACCAAGTTTCAACGAAAAGTCAAGAATTGTATTTAACAAACCGGGCCTAGGAACAGGAGTTATTATTTTTTGTCTGAGAATGCTGGTACTTACATCAATAAATGATTTACGATTGGTTTGTACCTGATACCCCAGCATTAAACCTACATTTATTTGTTTTTCGCTCCCATTGACTTCTCTTATCCCGTCAAAATCGATAAAAGTTGATAGAGCACTTGCAACCTGATAACTACCTGTTAGGCCTACATAGAAGCCGTTCAAGTTACTGGCCGACTGCCCTCTTGCAACACGTTTGTTCATGCCTATGTAATAGCGTAGCTGTTCTTCAAGTTTAGCAACATAGGTTTGTCTACCTTTTAAATCAGGCTTGTAGGTAACATAAGAAATAATTGATTGGATATCGCCATTGCTGTTATAGGTGGTGTCAAGGCTCATCCCTGTTTGTGTATAGGTAGTATAATTCGAGAACGTACCCGTTATATTTGAATTAACCGATAACGGAGAATGCCCTATTTTTCTTTCATACGCAACATCAAGTTTTACTTGCTGCTGGTATTTGTCCAGATAAAAAGCATTAGCCAGATTTACTTTCAATAGTTGGTTAACCTCATAGTTACATTGCAGGAAATCACAAGTATTATTGGCAATTTTCTTTTTCATGGGCAAGTATAAGCCGAGGCCGGCTCTGGCGTTTGAGGAAATGAACCATGAAATATCTTTTTTGTTAGACTGTTTTTCGTTAAGCCAGCCATTTTCTTGGTCAATGCCAGCTTTATTGCCATGTAATAGCCCTGCCGAAAAACCAAAGTTAACGTTATTGCCAAATTGCCAGCCCCAGTTCACGCTATAACTTGAAGTAGGTCGGAAGAAAAACGTTTGTGGTTTAAATAGTATAATACTTGAATATGAGATATAATCATACAGATTAACTAAAGCCTTCAAGCTCAGGTATTTGCCGGTTATGTTAGGCTTTTGCCTGCCTTCTGCTACTCTTTTTTTCATTTCGTAATACCATCTTGTTTCCAGCGTAAAGATATTTTCGGTCATCACGCTTTTGCGGGTATTTCGACCTACATAACTCACAATAAACGATTTATCTATGCCTATTTTCTGTTCAAATTCAAATATCGGCGTGAAACTTTTTGCGAAGTAAACGAATGGGTATATGCTGCGTAAAGTTTCAATATTAGCTTGCATATTTGCATTAGCCGGGCCTATTCTGAATGCACTTTTTACAACTCTGTTATTACCAAAGGCTTTTTCGTACTCATCAATAAGGGTTGTTTTTTCAAATTTTGTTACGCTTTCTTCCGAAAAGCTCACTTTAACACTATCGGTCTGCCCTACTACTATTATAGGTAAAAGTGTTATCAATAAAATAATAAGTTTTTTCATCGGTTTGTGGTTTTACTAGTTGATTGAAATGTTTCCGAAAGAATTTTGGATACTGATTTTTGTAGCAGCCGAAAGATTATAAGTCACAGACTTGGTATTGCTGTTGTTTTGAATCCAGTTAAAGCTCTCTGGCACTAATACTTTACCATATTTCGACACTATGCTAAAGCCATAATTCTGTAAAGGCACTTTAAGGCTAATTTCCGCCTTACTGGCATTAATGCTCAACGCTTTCAGATTGGCTACCGATTCAATCTCTACTTTGCCATATTGTGCATTAATTTTATTTGTACCACCCAAGTGCTGAAAAAATAACTCTGACCGTTCTGATTTGATAGTAATCACCCCTGTAAGGTTTTTGCTATGTAATTCGCCGTAGTAAGCATCCAGTTTTAGATTAGCATCGGTCTTTTGTAAATCGAGTATGCAGAATTCCGATTTAACATTTAACTGAGCGTATTTTCCCTGAATAAACACCTTACCAAAGTTATTAAGAACAGTAACTTCAAGATTTTCGGGCATATAAATCAGATATTTTGCCTTAAAATTTGAAACAGGTTTCTGGGTTCCTTTCTGGATAAGCAAATAATTACGCAATACAACCTCTTTTTCCAGTTTATCGGCTACATACTTCATTACTTCAAGGTCTGCTTTGGCAACAGCGCGGTCGGGGTGTTTTGAAATCAGTTCCATGTTCACTTTGATTTCGTCTTTATCCCATGTTATTATTTCAATATCGGCTTTATCGGCATCTACTTTCAGTGAGGTACTACCCGTAAATTTTTTTTCAATATTTTTTGTAACTACCTGAAGTGTGGTTTGGGCAAAAGTAAGCTGGCTGCCCAGCAGCAGGAAAAGCAGGTACGTCAGTTTGGGTATGTCATAGTTTTTTTTCATTGACTTGTGGATATTTTTAGATTTTAGTAACCATTTTTCTGATTATATCTGATTTCTGTTGCTCTATTGAAGTAAGTTGTTCTATCAGTTCGGGTTCGGTATTGTAGTTACCTATGGCCGATTTAAGCTCATTACTAGCGGTATTTAATTCTTCGAGTTCGGTTTTAAGGCGTTCAAATTCCTGATTCTGGCACACATAGGTTTGCTGTTTACAATAGGCCATCAGCATTTCGTATTGTTTCTGGCTATCGTCGGCAGGTCGGAGCAAGAGGTTATCATCAATTTTTTCCTCTGAATAGCGAACGTTATCAGGAATCGAAACATAAAAGAACAGGATGCCTGCTACTAATATTACAGAGGCCGCTACTGCAATTGCAAGCCATGCGCCCATGCGTGATTTTGGCTGAACCACCGTTAACTGAGCTATGATGCCATCCCAGTTTTTTTCATCAGGCTCATACGCTGGCAACTGGCTGATAGCTTTTTGCAGGGTATCATCGTTCAGTCTGGCTTCAATATTCTTCCAGATTTCTTCCGAAGGTTCATATTCTGGTAAATGATACATAGCTTTAATAATTTAGAATACCCCTTAATTTCTTTTTTGCATGAAAAAGCTGCGACTTTGAAGTTCCTTCCGAAATACCCAATATCTCGGCAGTTTCTTTATGCGAATACCCTTCAACTTCTATCAGAATAAATACCATTCTGAAACCCTCTGGCAACGACTGAATAGCTTTTTCCAGATACTCTGCATCAATGGCACTACCCCAGTCAATCATGCTATCTTCTGTAATTTCTTCAATCAATTCCCATTGCTTTGGCTTTTGTAGCTTCTGATAGGCTTTTCTTACTACAATTGTTTTTATCCATGCCCCTAGTGTTGCCTCTGCCCTGTAAGTTTCCAGTTTTCTGAAAATATCCAGAAAAGCATCCTGCAATACATCGTTGGCATCATCAAAATCTCCAGTTAGCCGATAAGCAAGCGTATACATAGCTCGCTTGTAGCGGTCGTAAAGTGTCCGCTGGGCAACTCTGTTATTTTGTAAGCAAGCAGCAACTAGTTCAGTTTCGGTCATGGATAATTTTTTAGAGCAACTTTATTATAAAGTGTAAGAATACTAACAGAAAGGTTGTATACGGTTTTTATTTTTTTACAAAATAGACAACTATATTAAACTATTGCCAGATTATGATGCTCAACTTATCATTATCTTTGGCAGATTTACCTTTAATTGCCAAACATCGTACTTTCAGATATGACCGATGCTCTTTTACAACTCAGACAGCTTGTTACTGCTATTGCCCCCTTTAGTGAGAATGATTGGGAAAACTTTGCGGGTATCTGGAAAATTTTTTCGGCAAAGCGAAAGGAAATTATTACTACCATTGACGACACTGAGCGGTATCTGTATTTTGTAGCCGAGGGTGTGCAAAGAGTATATTATTTTGATGAACAAGGCCGGGAAGCAACATTGGTATTTACGTACAATCCATCGTTCGGAGGGGTAATTGATTCGTTTATATTGCAGCAGCCTTCAAAATATTTTTATGAGACCCTCACGCCGTCGGTCTTTTTAAGGGCTTCATACTATGATTTTCAAAAACAGATGGCGCATAACACGGGTATCGAGCTATTGCTTAGGCAGGGTATTGCACAAGTGCTGTCAGGCGTACTTACACGGCTGGTTGAACTACAATGCTATTCATCAGAAGAGCGTTTTCTGCAATTACTTAAGCGTAGCCCACACATTTTACAGTTAGTGCCACACAAATATCTGGCAAATTATCTGGGAATTGATGCCACCAATTTCAGCAAACTCATTAATAAGCTCAAGATATAAATTCGGGTTTGGGCATATTGTTTAAAATGTTGGTAAATACCAATATTTTTCTTGCCACGGTGGGCCAACTTTGCGGCATAATAACACAATTAAAATGCACAGAACAGATAAAAAAACTTTACTGGCAAAGCTGGAAAGTCAGGTCGAAACACATCTGCAATTAAGTATCAGTAATTTCCAGAACCAACCTAACCATATTTTATTACAAACGGCCAGTAATGGTGGCTGGAGTATTGCCCAATGTATTGAGCACCTGAATAGCTACGGCCGTTATTATTTACCTCAGATTGAAAAAGCACTGGCAAACTATGTGGAGGTATCGTCAAATACCGGTTTTAGAAGTAGCTGGCTAGGAGCTTATTTTACCAGAATGATGCTGCCCACCAACACCAAAAAATATAAGGCATTTAAAGGCCATATTCCGGCCGTAAATCTGGACGCTCATGCTGTAATAGCCGAATTTATTGAACAGCAGGAAACTCTGTTGCGGTATCTGCAACAGGCGCAAGAGGTTGATTTGGATAAAATCAGGGTTCCTATTTCGCTTACCAAATGGATAAAGCTAAAACTGGGAGATACTTTTCAGTTTATGATTGCTCATGACCAGAGGCATCTGGAACAAGCTCAGCGTAATTTACCAGCCAACACAAGTAATAATCATTTACAGACGCTTGCCTGATAAAGTAAAGGCTACACGCTGATACAGGTGTAGCCTCCATGGTTTAATACTTGATGTCTTTCAACATGAGTTGAAGCGTGGTTTTATTGTTGAATGTGTTTTCATCAATCTGATAAGCCACTTTGAAATACTTGTTTTCTATGAGTTTAGGAAAATGTTCTTCTGCCATTCCGAAACCTACGGCCGTAAATATAGCTCCGGTTTCTTCCTCGAATAATTCGAGGCGAAGGTGTTTTTCTTTCATTACCCGCGGAGTATATTTCAGAGAAAGGTTTTCGGTAGCAAAAACAGGTTGCATATTGTCAGGGCCAAAGGGAGCCATCTGGTTGATAATCCTGTAAAATTTCGGAGAGATATCAGCTAGCCTGATTTTCAAATCAATACTTATAACAGGTGTCAGTTGTTCGTCAGTAATATATTTGGAAACAATTCGGTCGAACTCCTTCTGAAAAGGCAGAAGGTTATCAATACTAAGTGTCATACCGGCGGCGTGCTTGTGGCCGCCAAACTGCTCAAGCAAATGCGAACATTCTTCAATAGCTGCATATAAATCGAAGCCTGATACTGACCTTGCCGAACCCGCTGCTACCTGCTCTTTTGCTTTGGTAAAAATAATGGTAGGTCGATAGTACTTTTCGATACAACGGCTAGCTACAATTCCTATTACGCCCTTATGCCAGTCTTCTCTGTAAAGCACCGTACTTTTGGCTTTATTAACCAGCCAATCGTCGTTGGCTATCATGCTCAATGCCTCTTCCGTCATGCGGGTGTCGTGCCCTCGACGTTCAAGGTTATGTTTCTGGATTTCGTGTGCAAACTCAAGTGCTTCTTCATAGTTATCTGATAACAACAGCCTGACCGAATCTTTGGCGTGTTTAATACGGCCCGCTGCATTGATACGCGGCCCTAATATAAAAACTACGTTTTCGATACTCATGTTACTGTTATAACCAGCCACTTCTTTGAGGGCTTTTAACCCGATACGAGGGTTCTCATTGAGTTTCTTTAAACCATAGTAAGCCAGAATTCTGTTTTCGCCAGTAATAGGCACAATGTCTGAAGCAATACTAACTACGCACAAATCAATAAAATCGTAGAGGTTTTCGAGGGGTACCTGATTTTTTATACAATATGCCTGCAA
This sequence comes from Emticicia sp. 17c, assembly GCF_037153985.1. Classification (NCBI taxonomy): domain Bacteria; kingdom Pseudomonadati; phylum Bacteroidota; class Cytophagia; order Cytophagales; family Leadbetterellaceae; genus Emticicia; species Emticicia sp. 17c. The sequence goes on along the minus strand of NZ_JBBAYI010000009.1, from coordinate 131,185 downwards.
GAGTTTAAAACCAACGCCGTTGCCTGTGAGTTCTTTGTAAGGATAACCACAATCTTTGCGTTTAGGGTCAAGTACTGCCGAGGCTTCGGGCAAATACTCGTCTGGCTCATGGTGGTCGCAGATAATAAAATCTATCTGGTATTGTTCTTTCGCTATTTTTACTTTATCCTGTGCTTTAATGCCGCAATCCAGACATATTATTAACGATACCCCCTGTTCGGCGGCCCATTCAATACCCTGTATCGAAACACCGTATCCTTCTGTGTAACGGTCAGGATTATAATATTCCAGATTTTTATAAAAAGTACACAAAAAGCCATACACTAATGCCACAGCGGTAGTACCGTCAACGTCGTAGTCACCATATATCATTATTTTTTGATTCTGGCTTATGGCTTCTTCTATACGGCTAACGGCATTACTCATGTCGGCCATCAGAAAAGGGTCGTGCAGATGTTCTAGTTGTGGCCTGAAAAACTGCTTAGCCTCTTCAAAACTGTGTATTCCTCTCTGCACAAGCATATTGGCGAGTGTGCGCTCTATGCTTAATTCTTTCGATAAAGATTCTGCTATTTCCTTTTCAGGGAGTGTTTTATATGCCCAACGTTTTTCCGACATTTATTCTATTCGCCTCCAAGCGTTTATAAAGTTTTTACTAATTCTTTTTGTTGAGGTGTAAGCCTGAACCTTTCGCCGTATGTATCGGCCAGACGGTCGCATTCTGTTAAAAAGATTTCTTTACCCACAAAATCAGGAAAATTGAGTGTTCCGCCTGCATAAGCCGGAAAACCCCATGCTAAAATTGAGCCTATATTGCCATCTAATTTAGTAAAAAGCACGCCTTCATCCATACATCTGATGGCTTCAACTACTTGTCTGTACAATAAGCGTTTTTTTACTTCTTCTACCTCTGGTTGTGTATCAGCCACAGGGAAATAGGTCGATAAGCCTTCCCACAAATATTTTTTACCATCGGCAGGGTATTCATAGAAGCCTTTTTTATTCTTTTTACCTAAGCGTCCCAAATCTTCAACCATTAGTCTGGTTGCCTGATAGCTTGCGTCTTCCTCGCTCAACGCGCCGTCTGCAATGGCCTGCTTTGAGATTTTCAAAGCCAAATCAAGTGCTACTTCGTCAGAAACCGCTAATGCACCCACGGGCATTCCTGCATTTTTGCCCGCGTTTTCAATAAGCACGGGGTCAACGCCGTCTTTTAACAATGCTATGCCTTCGGTGGTGTAGGTGCCAAAGCAACGCGAGGTATAAAAACCTCTTGAATCGTTCACGACAATAGGCGTTTTTCTGATTTTTTTCACATAATCAACTGCCAGAGCTACCGCATAATCAGAAGTTTCTTTGCCACGAATCAGTTCAACGAGCATCATTTTATCGACTGGGGAAAAGAAATGAATTCCGATAAAGTTTTCAGGCTTTGCCGAAGCCTTCGCCAAACCCGTAATAGGCAAGGTTGAAGTATTCGACCCAAACACACCGCCTTCTGCCAGCATCGGCTCGGCTTCTTTGGTAACGGTGGCTTTTAGTTCACGGTTTTCAAAAACAGCTTCAATAATTAAATCACAACGATTCAGGTCTTGTGTGTTATCAGTTGTTTTGATGAAAGATAACAGTTGTTCTCCTTTTTCGGGGGTAGTTTTGCCTCGTTCAATACCTTTTTGCACCAGACTTCTGGCATAATCCTTTCCTTTCTCGGCACTTTCTACACTCACATCTTTCAATATTACTTCAATACCTGCCATAGCCGAAACATACGCAATACCAGAACCCATAAAACCAGCCCCCAGAATACCCAGTTTCTTTACCTCTGTCTTAGGGATATTCTTAGGGCGGCTTGCGCCTTTATCTGCCTCATTTTTACCCAGAAACATAACACCTATCAGGTTTTTGGCTTCTTTTGAGGTAGCTACTTTTACAAAATGCCTTACTTCGACAGGAATGGCCCTATCCATGTTTACCTGCAAGCCTTCATACACACAAGATAGTATCTCGATTGGTGCCGGATAATTCCCTTTGGTTTTGTCCATTACCATAGCTGTACCTCCTGCAAATGTGCGCGCACCCGTAGGCGACTGCACATTGCCGCCTGGCACCTTATAATTTTCACGAGCTTTAATAGCTCCTGTTTTTTTGTCGAACTCATCCCACGGTTGTATTGCTTTAGGGTTAGCCAATACCCATTTCATAGCCTTTTCCATCATTTCTTCTCTGGTAGTGGCCAAATCGTTCACCATACCGTAGCCAAGTGCTTCTTTCGGACTTACACGCTTGCCTTCAACCATCAGCATCAAGGCGGCTTCCATGCCTATGAGCCGTGGTAAACGCTGGGTACCCCCACCGCCGGGCAATAGACCGAGCTGTACTTCGGGTAAACCAATTTGCGCTTTGGGGTTGTCAAGGGCAATACGGTAATGGCAAGCCAGACATACCTCATACCCTCCGCCTAAGGCTGTTCCGTTAATGGCTGCAACCACAGGCTTGCCACAGGTTTCAAGCAGACGGAATATCTTATTGAATTCAAGAGAAAATTTATATGTTTCAGAGGGGTCTTTATCGTTATTCTGCAAAAGCATTTTTACGTCGGCACCTGCAATGAATTCATTCTTTTCAGACGTAATAATAATTCCTTTGACTTCGGGGTCGGCGTAGGCCTTCTGTAAATGTGATTCAAATTCAGGAATAGAAATATCGTTCAGGACATTCATGGGTGAGGTAGTCATGTTCCAACTGAGTACCGCCACATTGTTTTCAATTTTGTAGTTAATTTCCATTATATAAGGTTGAATTATAGGCTTCTACTATTTTATCTGCTTTTGCAAGGTCTTTTGTTCTGCCAAAAAGATGTAATATCCTGTATTGTTCTTTTAACGTAGGAATCTGGATAATCAGCTTACTGATTGCTATTTCTTTTGTTTCTTTCACTTCAAGTTTTTGCCAGAAACCCTCGTTGAACACCTCTAAATGGCCCATTACTTCTACAATTGCTTCATTCAGGCGGAATCTGCCAAAATTTGACCTGAACTTATCATCTCCCTCAGGAAAATAACTTTCCTGAATATGTTTATGCCATAGTTTTTTCAGAAAAGCGGCATCTCTTTCAGAGGTAAGGAGGTCAATATCGTTGGCAATAGAAAGAGGGATTCCTGCTAACACCAATGCTGAACTTCCAATAATGTAGAATGGGTCTTGCAATTGTGCCAAATCATCCGACAAAAACGCTATTGTATTTTCTATGTTTTCAAGAATACTCATTTCAAATAAGTATGCAAGCATACTGTTATACAAATATAGAAAATTATTCAGAATTTGCAGATTAATAAAGAGATGCTTTGTGAGGTGTATTTTATTTATCCAATATGCTACAAAAAACGAATTAGCAGTATATATCAGGCCAGCAACGTTATTATAAGAGCCAATATAGCCGGAACTGCCTGCACTACAAAAATTCTTTTACTAGCCGACATGGCTCCGTAAATACCTGCCACTATTACACAACCGAGAAAGAAAAAGGCTATATTTTTGCTCCATGCCACATCAGTAATGAATAAAGACCAGATGAGCCCTGCTGCTAAAAACCCATTATAAAGCCCCTGATTTGCTGCTAAAGAAACGGTCTTAGGAAACAACTCTTTCGGGAAAGTCTTAAATACCTTAGGACCTCGGGTTGTCCAAGCAAACATTTCAAGATAAAGTATATAGATATGCTCTAAAGCTACCAGACCTATCAGAATTTCAGAGAGTATTTTCATGGGTTTGTGTTTAAATAATAATGAATATATGGGCTAATTTAAGCAATAAAATTTTCAAATTCTAACTTTACCTCTTCATTACCTACAACCAGACTAGCCATTCTGCCACAGGCCATCGACCAGTTGATGGCGTCGTGTCCGACTGGAAAATCATAACAAACAGGATAACTATATTCGGCTGTATGCTCAGCCACAATTTCATGAATACTTTTACCAAAAGGCTCATCATTTTCTTTACTATCTGTAAACGAGCCTATTACTAATCCACTAAGGTTTTTAAGTTTGCCTGCCCTTTTTAACTGAATAAGCATCCGGTCGATATTATATAAATATTCCCCAACATCTTCAATAAAAAGAATGGCTCCGTCCCAGTTAATGTCTGACTCCGAGCCAATAACATGAGCCAGAAGGCACAAATTCCCGCCCGTAATTCTCCCATTTGCTGTACCCATACGGTTGCGTTCATTGGGTTTTACCTGATAATTAACACTTTTACCAAAAAGAAAAGCGTAAAGGGTTTCTACCGAAAACGCATCTCTTTTAAAGGTTTTGGGCATTGGTGCATGCAGGCTCTGAAAACCTAACGACTGCACATGGCTGTGCACGACCGTAATATCCGAAAAGCCTACTATCCACTTAGGGTTTTGTCTGAAAGCGGTAAAGTCTATTTTATCGATTATCCGAGAACTCCCATAACCACCCCGTGCCGAGAATATAGCTTTTACATCGGGGTTATTAAGGGCTTTCTGAAAATCAGCCGCGCGGATGTCGTCAGTTCCGGCAAAACCATAGTAGCTTGCGCTAACCGACTCCCCTATTATTACTTTTACTCCCCATTCGTTTTCCATTAATTTAATAGCCGATTTCAGGTCGCTCACATCGAGCTTACTTGCCATCGCCACAATAGCTACTGTATCACCTTTTTTTAATGCCGGAGGATAAACTAATGATTTCAAGGTTAATTAATTTATACTGATAATTTTATTTAGTAATTCAAATCTGCCTGCACGTAGTCGCTTATTTTTCTTAAATCAAGTACGTAACTTTCTTCTTCGTCATCTTCAACCATAGACGTAAACTTTGCTCCCCATATAATTTCATCGCAAATATACGAATGCCGCACATAGATAGAATCAGCGAAGGTATCATCTACCCCCTGAATAGCAATCAGGACTTCGGCATCGCAAGCAGCCAATGAAGTAGGTGTTTCGTTATAAAACGGGCTATCTTCGGTAATAGGATGAACGATTGTCCAGCTTGTAGGGAAGAAATTCACTTTTGACCGTTCGAGCGACAGCCCATAATACCGGCGATTACTTACGCCATCACGCTCTTCAATTTTCGAAAACACTATGCTTACATCCATATTAATGAGTTGGTTACCTCTTTCGTTAACCATTCTGAACATCAGGGCGTTTGTATCGAGGTAAGGAGCAATCAGGACATTCTTACTGAACAATATACGCGGGTTGGGCCTAGAAAAACGGCCATAGAGCAAGCCTGTTACAATTGCAAACATCATAAGCCCCACCAACGATTCTATACCAGCTACCCAACTGGCAGCAAATCCATCGGGCGAAATACGCCCATACCCTACCGTAGTAAGCGACTGCGCACTGAAAAAGAACGCATCCCAGAACTGTGAGTGAGTATTGGTCATGTTAGCTCCAACGAGGTGTTCAACGCCTATAAAATAATAAGTAAGCGCAAACAGCAGATTTAGCAGTAAATAAACCAACAGCACGATGAGGAAGAATACTTTCCAGCTCATCATGATAAAACGATTATATATATTGAGCCAGGCTTCGAAAGACTGCCCTATACGCTTTACATTAAATTCACCATTTGATTTCAGGAGTCTTTTACGTCGGTCGGTTAGTTTGGCACCAAAGCCTAAATCCTGACGATTCCGTTCGGTTTCGACAAGTAAACTTTTCTTTTTCATAGCAATGGGTAATGTTAATCTATTTTGGTATGCAGTATAGGCAAATTAACAAATATGCGCTAAAAAAATTCAGAAAAGCACTATAAAAAGATAACGTCGTCAATAACTGACTCGCCTACATCTTTATTAATTAAGTTTATGAGCTTACTTTTAGCCATGAAAAGCTCCTGACGAAGTGGAGAAGAATCTATACGGAGGTAAAGGGTGCGGTTTTTAACGTAGATTTCGGTTGTACGTGAAGCAATGGCTTTACCCATCATACGTTCCCAGAAGGCAACCAGATAGGTTTCATTAAACTTCGATTTAAGGTTGAAAGTTTTCAGAAATGCTTCAATGGCATCTTTTAAAGGCGTAGCCTGCGAACGACGAGCGGTTTCTGATGGCATTTCTTGAGGGATATTTGATAATTAAGGAACGATTAAAACGCTTAACCGTTCCTTAAAAATAGAAAATTTATTAGCAATAACCAATGGGTTATTTTAACAATTCGGCTACTTCAAAACTTACTGATGCCTTTTCGGTATTGACTTTTACCAGCGAATTTTTTGGAAAAGGAATTATAACTTTATCATCAAAGTTAACAGCCAGATTCTTAACTGGTATTTTCAGCAAGAAAGTATCCTGATACTTGTCTATCACTGAAGCTGGCCCTTCTACTACGACCTCGGCCGGACTTATATTTATCAGGCTTGCAATAACATAGTTTTTCTCGAGGTCAACGCCTAGGCTATCTACTTTTAACAGTACTCTTTTTTTATATTTTCTTTCAAAATTTAAAGCGAAAGTATCTGTTACAATGTAATTTATTTTGGAGTTAGTAAACTTTGCTGAAAGTTTTTCCATCAGCACGGTTGTGCTTAACTGGCTAACGCTCATGGGGTCTTCTACTTCATACTCCAGTGGTGTTGCATTGAACAACAAATTATCTTTTAGCAAATTCCAACCTGTACTCGACAGGCTCACCTTGATGGTTTTAGGTAAAGCTGTGGTTGGAACATACAGAGAATCGTTATACTTTATTTCCAGAGGGTAGTTTATCTTGGTTGTATAACCTGATTTATTCAGGGCATTTAGCAACCAGAAAATAAAAGCTGCTAAAAAACACAAGACTAATGTTTTAAAATTCATACGATTCAAGATTCGTGTACAGCTATTTTACTCAAAACCTGTGGGTTATATTCCTTGTACGGTCTGAGTGCAGGCACTAAACTATTTTTTTCGTGCAATTGACGATTTTTCAAACGTTAATCTGGCACCACCACCTGCCGAAATCGTAACAGTGGTTTCGTCTTTTGAAACTACTTTTCCGTGCATTCCGCCAAAAGTTACAATTTCATCACCTTCTTTCAGGTCTTCAACCATTTTCTTTTGGTCTTGTGCTTTTTTCTGTTGTGGGCGAATCATGAAGAAATAGAATACTGCAATCATTCCGACCATCATGATTATCGAAAACATTCCGCTTCCGCCTTGTGCTTGTAAGAGTATCATTTTATGTTTTTTATTTATTTCAGGTTTATAATTATACTTTAAAACTCAGTGTTTACTGATTCTCAGGCTTTGTAGCTTCGGCAGCAGGCTTGGCTGTTACTTCGGCTGTAAAAGAAATAACCGTTTGTGGCGGAACTGCATTTGAGTGAATCGTTACAAACTTTTTATTTACGCCTACTTTTCCGGTGCTATTAAAACGAACCACGATGGTGTCTTTCTGCCCAACTCCTACCGGAGTTTCTGGTTTTGAGGCAACCGTACAACCGCATTGCACCTGCACGTTCAGAATTTGCAGAGGGCTTTTACCCACATTTTTAAATGCGAATTTATGTTCTACGATATCGCCCTCTTTTAGTTTGCCAAAATCGAACGATTCTTCTTCAAACTCAATTTTTGGTGCATTTTCAGCAGCAGCCAGCGAGTCGGCAGTACTTGTTGTTTCTTTTGCGCTAATGAGGTTACAAGAGAAATTAAGCCCGCTTATCATAACTACTGCAACAATGCCTAGAAATACCTTTTTCATTATGCCTCAATAATTAGTTTTTTGATTTTATCTGATTCATCAACGACTCTACATCTTCCAACAATTTTTCAGCTTTCTGACGAGCCTCGCTTACTACTTTCTGGCCTTCGGCTTTGGCTGAGCTATCGCCACCTACTACTTCCATGGCTACTTCGTCGCCTCTTTCAATCAAATCATTAATAAATTTTTGTAATTGTTCGCGGTATCTTGATAACCGATACGCCAGTTTGTCGCGAGTAACTTCGCCTTTATCAGGAGCATATAAAATACCTAAAGCGGCCCCTGTTGCTACACCAACTAAAAATGAAATGAATGTTCTTGATGAGTTGCTCATAATACCCGTGTCCCGAATGGGAGATTTAGTAATGGATAATAATTAGACTTAACTTCCAATTCAAAAAGTGATTCTTTTTAAGATTGGTTCTTGAATTTATTTGTTATCTAGCATTCCACGGCCACTTTTACGTATTTTACCAGCATCTTTTAATTCTTTTGAAAGGCTATCTAAAATACCGTTCACAAACTGGCCACTTTTGGGTGTGCTATAATCTTTTGCTATTTCTATAATTTCGTTGATAGTTACTTTAATAGGAATACTCGGATAATTCAGCATTTCTACCAAAGCCATTTTCAGCAAAATCTGGTCGGTTTCCGAGATACGTTCAATTTCCCAATTTTTTAGTTTCGGAATCAGAATATCTTCCAGTTGGTTTTCTTCCAGAATACTTTTACGATACAAAGTTTGTAAAAAATCTTTTCTTTCTTCCCATTCTTCGTCTAAAAGAATAATTTTGAATCTGCCATCTTCAACGAACGACTGGAACGTATGCGTTACCGCTGCACGTAGCGTTTCAATATCATCAATCCAGTATAAGTCCTGTTTTTCGAAATACTCCCATGTAAGTTCATTTTTCAGAATTACATTTTTCAATAAATATTTCAAAAGAGCAAAGTCTTCTTCTAATGTATGATTTTTCTTGGCGCAATATTCTGTATAATGATTATTAACACGCAGTACTTCTCTATAAAGTTTGGCTATCAGTACCTGTTCGTTACTCCAGTCAACGTTACGTCGAATAGCCAGTGTTTCCAGAAGTTTCTCCTGACGAAGTTTCTTGATTATCTGATTGTCGGCTAATTTAGATTGAGTAGCAGTTCTTTCATCTGCTTCAGCGCGGTTGGCAAGTTCAATAAACAATAATAAAATTTGCAGATAAAAGTCGTAAACTTTTTCAGCTTCAATCACCATACGGCTGGCATAGTGGTCAATATCGCGTTTATTTTTAAGCAGAAAGAAATCCTTCGCTTTTTCAACTGACATTATCACCTCCTGTGGCGGATTGAAATCATCTTCTTCCTGACGAGAAAATGCTTCATGAAGTAGTTGCTGACCTAATTTTTTGTATCCCTCTAGTTTTTCGCGGTCCTGATATTCCATTGAGTTTAAATCAGGGGCAAAGTCGTCTGCAATGAGGTCTAATGATAATTGGAAATTCGCACCCTCGGCCTGTTTATAAGCATAGAGGGCTTGCATCGCACGAATTCGTATGAGGCGTCTGTTAAGCATGGGCGTTCAAAGAACGAGTTTTATTAAGCTGCAAAATTAATAAAAAACCGCATAAACACCCCATGCTTCTGCCGGAATTTCTTCTTTGCCCTCTTGAACACGCTTTTCTGGCAGCTGTTTTCATAATTTTACGTTCAGGTTTTGTATGGGCTTCCGATAGCAATAAATATCATATACCCAGTATAATATTTTGCATTAAAATACATTATTATATAACATCTGTTGTTTGTGCCAGCAGAACCTACTTTTTTGAATGGGGGATTCTGCCACAGACAATTAGGAAAATCAACTTTTTGCACTAAATTTGAAAGACAGAAAATTGGCCTGACATGAAAAAAGTATTTACTTATATAATCTTTCACACGCTCTTATGTATTAGTCTGCTTGCTTATTCCCAAACCTATTCGGCTGAACAGATTAAGGATGACTTAACGAAACTAAAAACCGAAATAGAGAAATATCACCCTGACCCCTACAAGTATATTTCAAAGGAAAAATATCAGTCGCTCTATGACTCTATCGTGCCAACAATTAAAGGCCGGCTAACCTTGCGCGAGGCTTATTTTACCTTACTGCCCATGGTTCAGGCTATTGGGTGTGGGCATACGCACATGATACTTGATAAACGCCTGCTCAGCAAAAATCCGTCTGGCTCCGACCGACCCAAATATTTTCCTTTTAGTGTGCGGCTTATCAACAACCAGCTATTGGTATCAAGAAACTATTCGGCAGAGAAAAAAATTACGAGAGGAACCGAAATTCTGGCTATTGACGGGCAACCTGTAAAAGAAATTCTGCAAAATCTGGAGCATAAGTCGTATTACAATGGCGATGGCATTAACCTGAATGCACGAAAATATTATACTATTCGTGAGTTCAGAAAACTATACTACATCTGGAAAGGCGAGCAGGATTCGTTCCTGATTAGTTATCGCAAGCAAGGGCAGGAAAAACCAAAAACCATTAAAATAGAAGCTAAAGACACCTATTTTATGGAAAAAATGCTTGAAACAAGATACCCCGATGTTGACGAAGATACTACCGGAATGGTTTCTTACAGAGTGATTGATTCAACCCAGAAAGTAGCATTGGTTGATGTACGGTCGTTTATGTATGATTTCAAGAACATAGGTAAAGGCAATTTTGAAGGAGAAACCAAAAAGATTTTCAGAAAACTGGAAGAAAATAAAATCGAAAACCTGATTCTTGACCTAAGAGGCAACTCTGGTGGTTTGCTGGAATATTCTATTTTCTTGCTAAGATATTTTACTAATCAACCTTTTGAGGCGTACCGTTTGGGCTTTCGGGATGAAAGTTTGCAGAAACTAAAACAGGATTATAAAAAATACGATGGGGTTTATGCCCGTGAAGCGGCCTCCAGACTAAACACCGAGTTTTCGGTCAGGAGTTCGGATGGTTTCCTTGAAAGTAAATATGCTCAGAAACAACGCCCGCATGATGAGTTCCGTTTTAATAAAAACGTATATGTACTCATGAACGGAGGCACATTTTCGGCGGCGGCCTTGTTGGTATCAAAACTACATAATATGGGTGTAGGCACTTATATAGGCATGGGTTGCGGTGGGGCTTATGATGGTTGCTCGGCTGCGCAGTTTTCAACTATCCAGTTGCCTAATACATCGCTCGAAATCTATTTGCCACTTGGTAAAATCTCTTACAATATTGATGCTGAGAAATATAACAAACCTATTTTACAGCCAGACTTTGAAGTAAATGCTAATCTTGACGATTTTCTTAAAAACGAAGACACCGTTTTGAAATTTACTTTAGACCTCATTAAAAACAAAGTCAGAATAAGATAGTTCGCCAGTAATGCTGCTGAGGTGTTGATATTTAATTGTTTTTTCATGCCATCATGAACAAAACATTTCTACTTTTACAAAAACACTCGTCTACTCATTAATGAAAAAGTTATTATTAGTATGCTTCGTTTTTTGTTGTTTTAAGGCTTACCCGCAGAAACAAACATTTTCGGTGGAAGAAATCAGGCAAGATATGGCTGTTCTGAAACGAAAATTTGAGAAGCTACACTCGGGCATGTACTATTATACTACCCAAAAACATTATGAAAGATTTTACGACTCACTTTATAATAGCATTCAAGCTCCGGTTAGTTATCTGGAGGCCTACCGTTTACTAGCTCAATTGGTTACAGAAGTAAAAGACGGCCATACGGGTATCCGATTTAATAAAAAACGTTTTAATACTAAAAAACTAAAGCTCGTTCCTTTCTATCTGCGTAAGATTGACAACAAATATTACATTAGCCTTAATACATCGGCCGACTCTACTATTATCAGAGGGTCCGAAGTACTGCTTATTAATAATGAACCCATTGCACCTTTACTTGAAAAATTAAAAGCGTTTGTTTCTAGCGATAATGGCAACGAAGAAGCCAAATATTATTACGCCACCGGAGCATTCCCTAACTACTATTTACGCCAATATGGCGAAAAGGACTCCATTATAATTACTTATAAGCTACCCAGAAACGATTCGGTTTTCAGCAAAAAAGTAGCTTGTCTGACATCTAAAGAAATCAATAAAATTTCAGATAAACGCTATAAAACCTTTAATCGGCCTAATCTTGGCTTAAAAGTCATCGACAGCCTGAACCATATTGCTTTACTCAATATTACTGAGTTTAGTATGGCAGGCAAGTTTTTTGACCCCACCCAAATCAAGTTTAAAAGAACTCTCAAAAAAAGATTTAAACAGATAAAAGCACAAGGAATCGAACACCTAGTGCTGGATTTCAGAGGAAACGGGGGCGGTTACGTACCTAATATCTCAAGGGTGCTAAAATACTTGTCGCCGACCCCTTTTACAATTATTGATACAATGGGCTTTAAGAGAAAGGCCTATTTCACTATTGCCAAGCCTTATCATATTAGCCCGCCGCTTGTATTATGGATGGCTTTCTCTAAACGAAAAGGAGACTTTATGTATAGGGTAAACCGAAAAAACAATAACCAGAAACCCGTAAAAAAATGGGATTACAGGGGTAAAACTTATTTCCTGACAGACCCTGGGTGTTATTCGGCCACTACTTTTACGCTTAATATAGCCAAAGATTTGGGCATCGGGCAGGCTTTTATCGGGCAGCCTGTTGGCGGGGCTAGCTGGGGAAGTTTTGCAGGCACATGGCAGGATTTTAAACTTCCTAATACGAAATACATCATTCATACACCCTTATATAAGATTGTTCATCGTTTGCCGAACAAGGTAAACAACGGCTTTTTTCTTGACCTCGACTACGAAGTGAACCGAAACTACGAGGAATTATTAAAGAATAACACAAGTGTGATTGATTTCACGGTTGATATGATTCGGGCAAGTAAAGCCGCTCATTCAAGATAATACCCTCTTGCAGGGCTGGTAGTAAAATTGAGGTTTACAAGTTCTTAATCATGAAAAAATTGTAACTTCGGGCACTTTTAAGATATTATCTACCTATTTCGAAATGGCACTACAAAAATTATCTAAAAGCAAGGCTTCCAGAAAAAACAAGATAGAAACTCCCAAAAAAATATCTTATTACCGGAAACCTGACGGGCTTTCGCTAGACCAATGGCAAATAGCTCTTCGGAAACAATTCGGGGAAGACAACGAAAACGAGTTCAGGATTACAAATATTGGTAATCAGGAATTTTTCTCAGATTTTCAGGTAACCAATACGCAAACCAGTAATACTTACAAAGTAGCTATCAGAAGTGCCGATGATAGCCAGAATTTCTGCGAATGTTTCGATTTCAAAACTAATCGGCTAGGTATATGTAAGCATATCAGTGCAGTTATGCATCACCTAAGCAAGATTAAAGGCTATAAAAAAGCCATGAAAGAAGGTTTTCATCCGCATTATACCTCGGTATATGTCGACTACCGCAACGGAAGAGACATAAAAATCAGGATTGGCTCTGAAAACAAAGATGAATATGAAGCCTTAGCCAAAACATATTTCGATACCAATCATAGTTTAAAGGAGGCATCTTTTGGAGTATTTGAATTATTTCTGGAAAAAGCCGCAGCTTTAAGCAGGGCGTTCAGGTGCTACCCAGATGCCATAGACCTCGTTATTGCTGAACGGGATAAAATCAGGCGGAGAGACTACTTGTGGCGCATTATGCCCGATGGCGAAAACGACAGGTATTTTGATGATTTACTGAAAGTTCCTTTGTTTCCGTACCAGCGCAAAGGGGTATTTTTTGCTGCGTTGGCTGGAAAAAGCCTCATTGCTGACGAAATGGGGCTAGGTAAAACCTTACAGGCCATTGCCACAGCCGAATTGTACAGAAAAGAATTAGGTATTAACAGGGTATTGATTGTATGCCCTACTTCGTTGAAATATCAGTGGAAAACAGAAATCGAAAAATTTACAGATAGCAGCGTATATGTTGTTGAAGGCAGCTTGCAAAAACGCAAAGACCGCTACTGGCGAACAGATGCGTTTTATGTGATTGTGAGTTACCATACCATGACGCACGACCTCGACTGGCTGAACAGAATGGAACCCGACCTTGTGATTCTGGACGAAGCACAACGCATAAAAAACTGGAAAACGAAGGTATCGCAGCAAATCAAAAGAATTGTAACACCCTACGCTATTGTATTAACAGGTACACCGCTTGAAAATAAACTCGAAGAATTATATTCTATTATGCAGTTTATTGATGTGTTTCGTCTAGGGCCTATGTATCGTTTTCTGAACGAGTACCAGATTACTGATGATTCAGGCAAAATAATATGTTATAAAAACCTGAACAAAATAGCAGAAACACTCAGGGATGTGCTGATTCGCCGGACTAAAAAGGAAGTTTTGTCAGAATTGCCTAAACGGATGGATAAAAATCTGTTTGTTCCGATGACTCCACAGCAAATGAAGGTGCATCATGAATTAGGCGATACCGTTGCCAAAGTAGTAAACAAATGGCGTAAGTTTGGTTTCCTGAACGAAACTGACCGCAAACGGCTGGTTTTAACCTTAAGCCAGATGCGCATGGTTTGTGACAGCACTTACATTCTAGACCAGAAATCAAGGCATGATACAAAAATAGAAGAGGTAATGAATATTCTGGATGAGGTTTTTGAAACCTCCGAAGAAAAAGTGGTGATATTCAGCCAATGGGAACGCATGACCCGCCTCGTAGCACAAGAGCTTGAACAACGCAACATCCAGTTTGAGTATTTGTATGGAGGTGTAGAAAGCATCAAGAGGAAAGATTTACTGGAAAACTTCCAGAATAATCCACAAAGCCGTGTTTTCTTATCGACCGATGCCGGAGGAGTTGGGTTAAACCTGCAAAATGCCTCTTTATTAATTAACCTTGATATTCCGTGGAATCCAGCAGTACTCGAACAACGCATAGCACGCATTTATCGTCTGGGGCAAGAAAAAAATGTATCAGTCATTAACCTTATTGCCACAGGAACCATCGAACAACGAATGCTTGACGTACTGGAATTTAAAGGAGCTATGGCCAAAGGTGTGCTTGATGGTGGCGAAGATACTATCTTTATTGGCGAAGACCAGTTCAAACAATTTATGAACTCAGTCGAAAACCTTATTGAGATTCCGGCCGAACAAAAAGAATCAATGGTTGAAGATGATACCGACGAGCACATTAAATATGAACTCCCCGATGATTTACTGGTTGATACACCCGAAGGTGCAACTACCTTCATGGGCGATGACGACGTAAAACAAACCGAGCAGCCCAACCTTAGTGTATCTGCCAGCAACCCGCCTGCACACGAGTTATTACAGAATGGCATAAATTTTTTCGCTCAACTAGGGCAAACACTTAAAAGCCCGGAGGCTACACAAGCGTTGATTAATAGCATTACGCAAAAAGACGAAAACGGCAAGGTTTATTTAAAGATTCCGGTCGAAAACGAAGAGGTTATCAGTAATGCCTTACAAGTATTAAGCACTCTGTTTGGGGCATTTACGAAACAATAAACGGGTATTATTTACCCAGTAAAATTAATTGTCAACGTATTGAAAAATACTGCAAAAATATAATTAGAAAGATATGAAAGAGAGCGAAATCCATAGCGATGTAATATTAATAGGTGCCGGAATTATGAGTGCTACTTTAGGCACTTTTCTGAAAAAACTTGAACCTGAATGGAAAATAAAGATTTTTGAGCGTATGGACAGGGTAACGGCAGAGTCGTCTGAAGCATGGAATAATGCCGGAACTGGCCATTCGGCCTTTTGTGAGTTAAACTATACGCCAGAGCAGGAAGATGGAACTATTAATATTGACAAGGCTATCAAGATTGCGGCCTCTTTTGAAACCTCAAAGGAGTTCTGGTCAACTCTGGTCGAAGAAAGTATCATAGCCGACCCCTCTAAAATGATTCGGCGTATACCACACATGAGTTTTGTATGGGGCGATAAAAATACCGAATATTTACGAAAACGACATGAGGCGTTGAGCCAACATCATTTATTTAGCGACATGGTGTTTTCAGATAAATATAGTGAAATAACAGCGTGGATGCCCCTCGTTATGCAAGGCAGAAACGACTCCGAAAAACTAGCTGCTACACGTATGGATATAGGAACTGATGTTAATTTCGGAGCATTATCACGAGCGATGTTTACTTATCTGGAAAATGCCAATGATGTAGAACTGAAATTACACCACGAGGTAGAAGATATTAAACGCCTTGAAAACGGCCATTGGGAGTTAGAAATTAAAAACCTTGATACAGGCAAAACGCATAGGTATACATCCAAGTTTGTATTTATAGGGGCTGGAGGCGGCTCATTACCATTGCTTGAAAAATCAGATATACCCGAGGGGCGTGGCTATGGTGGTTTTCCAATAAGCGGCAAATGGCTGGTTTGTAACAAGCCCGAACTTATTGAACAACACTTTGCCAAAGTATATGGCAAAGCCAGTGTAGGTTCGCCGCCGATGTCGGTACCACACCTCGACACCCGCATTATTGATGGCAAAAAAGCCTTACTTTTTGGGCCTTATGCTGGTTTTTCAACAAAATTCCTGAAACATGGCTCTTATATGGATTTACCCCTCTCTATCAAATGGAACAATATATGGCCTTTGATTTCGGCGGGTGTTCATAATATTCCGCTTACCAAATATCTGATTGAACAGGTAACACAATCGCCAGAAGACCGCCTCGAAGCCTTACATGAATACATGCCTACGGCTCAGATAGATGATTGGGAGTTGATGGATGCAGGGCAACGGGTACAAGTAATTAAAAAAGATGAAGACGAAGGAGGTATTCTGGAGTTTGGAACCGAAGTAGTATATGCGCATGATGGCTCTCTGGCTACTCTGCTTGGGGCTTCGCCGGGGGCTTCCACTTCTGTTTCTATCATGATTGATTTACTAAAAAAATGTTTTCCGGGTCTGGAAGCTACCGAAAAATGGCAGCACGAACTTAAAAGGCTGATACCTTCTTATGGGCGTTCGCTGGCGCATGATGCTACATTAGCCCATGCCACCCGCGAGCGAACATCAGAGCTGCTGCAACTTACGCATACAGCAGCCCTTGCCTAATAGTTTATTTGTTTATGATTCCTTCCAGCACTTTGGCATCTCCATCAATGTCTTTCGGAACAGGTATGCCCAATAAAGTAGCTACAAACGGGTATACATGTATGTTCTGAAACTCTGGTATGGTTTTTCTTTTTTTGATATTAGGCCCGTTAGCATAAAAAATAGCCCCCATTTCGGGTGTTGTGTAGGGGTCAAAGCCGTGTGCACCCCATACGTTACGTTTTTCAGGCTTTTTATTTAGTGCCTCACGTGAGTAAAAGCTATAACCGCCCTCTGTCATCAAAAATAAATCGCCGATGCGTGGGTGGTCTCCAAAATGTAAATTAGCAGGTATATCTGCCTTTTTATATATTTTGAAATGGTTCTCTTTTGGTGCAATGGCTTGCAGAATTTCATTTTCTTTCGCTTTATTTTTCAGAAAAATATTCGCGTGAGAACCATTATTGACGAAAATAAAATCGTCTTTATTCAAGCCTTGTAATAAATCTTCGGTATATAAAAACTTGTCGGCTTCGTTTGTCATTTCATACATTCCGTGGTCAGAAGTCAGAATCACATTTACCGGAAGGTCTATTTTTTTCAACCCATTCATAAGCATATCTACGAGTGTGTCGGCTTCCATAACGGCTGCTCTGGTTTCAGGAGCATTAGGGCCGTAATCGTGCCCTTTTGTATCAATCATTGAAAAATAAATTGTTATCAGGTGCGGGCGTTCGGCTTCGGGCAGATTCAGCCAGTCAAAAACGGCCTGTATGCGTTTTTTATGCGGCACAGTATCATCAAAACGATGATAATAAGTTGGAAATGCTCCTGCAATGGGCGACTCAGACCCTACCCAAAAATACGAAGCCGATTTCATGCCATTCTGCTGTACCAATTGCCACAGCGGTAATCCACCATAGTAGTAAGGGTCTTCTACTTTATCTCTCTGCCGTATTGAATAAAAAGTATCCCGATTTACATCATAAAATGTATTATCGACCAACCCATGATGCGCCGGATACAACCCTGTAACCAATGTGTAGTGATTCGGAAAAGTTTTGCTCGGATACGATGGCAGCATTTTAATAGCTGCGGCCCCTTTTCTGATAAACTTTTTAATATGAGGAGGCGAGTATTTCTGTACATAGTCGTATCGGAAACCATCAAACGAAACCATAACCACATAGGGTGTTTGTTTCTGCTGCGCCAAGCCTGCAAGGCTCACAAAAAAAAGAACAAAAATAACTCTGATTTTTGAATAGGAAACTGACATAAACGTAGTACTTATATTGTTGATGAACGCTACTTTGAAAAATCAAGAGCACCTTAAAACCTTTAAGATGCTCTTGAATAGAATATTTAGTATGGCTTACTGCCCATTTTTATTACTAACCTGATAAAACCCATCCCAAAACAACACATAATGAGGCAACTAAAAAATCTTTGCAGATTATATTTATATTAAATCCCAGCCTTTACGGTACTCGCGTGAGAGTAAGGCATTAGCCTCGGCATCATGCTTGAATTTCTCTTTATGGGCATTCCAGTGTAACTCTCTGCCCAACCTGTAAGAAATTAATCCTAAGTGCATAGGCAAGGTCATCTGGCGAGCATACTCCAGATTCGACTCAGGTAAGGTACGGTTTTTAACCGCCGTCACAAAGTTTTGCTGATGCCCCGGCGAACGGGCAATAGTAACCGGAATTTCAGGAATATCTTTCATAGTTACGCCATTGATGGTTATTTCGCGTGAGCCATAATCGCATAGCAAAGTTCCTTTATCACCCTCAAAATAAGCACCAATCCCTCGTTGGGCTGCGCCGGGCACATTAGGAGGTTGTGAGGTCCAGTGTATTTTTAACCCTTCAAACTCATAGTCAATATCAATCCATTTTGGGGCATCTCCTGTTCCTTCTGGGGCTTCACCTTTGGCTTTAATGGTAGTCAGGTTTTTAGGTTCTACTGCCCACCATACAACATCGGCAATATGGCTCCAGAAATCCTGAAAAACACCGCCGGAGTAATCCAGAAAATAACGATAAGTAAAATGGCATCGCTCAGGAGTATAAGGCGAATAAGGCGCAGGCCCCAACCACATATCCCAGTTAAGTGATGCCGGTGGGTTCTGATAATTAGCAGGCCCCAACACAGGTGGGAAACCCGTTTTCCAGAGCCTTACGGTATGTACTTTGCCTATGGCTCCGGCCTTAATCAGTTCAACCACACGGTGGTAGTTATCGCCCGCATGAATTTGGGTACCTAACTGGAATATACGGTCATGTTTTTTCAGGGCTTTTAGCATCTGCTGACCTTCGCGCACATTGTATGACAAAGGTTTTTCGCCGTATACATCTTTACCTGCCTGAAACGCCATAATGGCAACCTGGGCGTGCCAGTGGTCGGGGGTAGCACAGGTAATGGCATCAATATCTTTACGGTCAAGAATATGGCGGAAATCGGCATATCCCTGTGCTTTTGTATCTGGCTGTTTAGCCTGAAGGCTCTTCAGACTGGCACTCAGGTGGTCTGAGTCGAGGTCGCATAGGGCTACTACTTCTACCTCTGGCAAAGCCGAAAACCAGTTCAGGTGATTGTTACCCATACCTCCCAAGCCAATATGAGCCACACGGAGGCGGTCGCTGGGTGCAACTTTAGGAAGAAGTGTAGGAAACATGGCTAATCCGAGAGCGGCCGAACCACTTTGTCGGATAAAGTCGCGACGATTTAACAGGTTTTTCATCGAATAACTATTTATGTATAGGGGTGAATATATAAGATAATGAATACACGTTCCAAGTTAAAAAAAATACTTGAAAACCCACAGGAACTTTTATAAAACCGTAGACCCAAAATAAGTTGCTTACAAAAGCCCAGACTTTGTATTAAACCCGAAAAAATAGTATTTTAACAAGCTCAGCTAAACAAAACATAAATAAATTGTTACCCTTTAATAAGATTCTAACCAGTTAATAAAAAAGAAGATATTATTTATCGATTTTTCTTTATTTTTATAAAGAAATACCTTTTTACCTGAATATGTTTAAACTCTATTTTTTATTATTCTTACTTATAACTTGTCAATTAGTAAACGCTCAATCCATCTCAATTTCATTTAATGCAAAGTCACTCTGTAAAGGTCAGGTTGAAAAGGTAAATTTTACTGCATCAGGAGATTTTAACCCTGATAATTATTTTACAATTCAGCTTTCTGACACCTCGGGGAGTTTTGATAATGCTATTGAACTGAGCAGATTCACTAACGGTGCTTTGCAAGAAGCCAGATTTACGGTGCCAGACAGCATCGGCTTGGGTACTCGTTACCGCATAAGGGCAGTAAGTAGTAGCCCGCTGATTAATAGTGCCCCTACCGACACCCTTTCGGTCACTGATACCTGTAAAATGGTTAAATCTTTGCCAGTAGTGCGTTTACAACCCCTTGCTTCAAATCAGATTTGTATCAGCAGCCAGTTTACTGTAAGCTGGACAATCTCGGCTGATAGCCTTTCAGAGAAACAAGTATTTACGATTGAACTCTCTGACACCTCAGGCATTTTTACAACACCTCATGTACTGGCTGTTACTGACACCAACGCTACCAGGGCAGCGTTTACCATTCCGGCAGGTTTCCCAGAAAGTAATAATTATAGAATCAGAATTACAGGCAATAATCCTGAAGTTGTAAGCGACACAACTAGTATCCTGAGTATCCATTCGCCTCCTACGCCTTTTGTTACCATTATACCCTCAAAACCTTGCTTGGGTGATACAGTACGAATCATTGCAAATGCCGGAACTTTGGGCGAAGCCTCGTTTCTGTGGAGTGGCGCAGCAAGAGGCACTTCTGATACGCTACTAATCCAGTCTGCGGGGCCAACACATGTGGGTTTTTATGAGGTAAGCGTAACACAAAATGGTTGCTCAGCTTCTGCCTCGGCCAATCTTATTCTTAATAATTGTAAACCCGAATGGGCATGGGCTTTGGCCGATACTTTCTGGACAAACACTTTTAATTACCCATCAACAATTGTAGACACTGAAATAGATGCTGATGACAACCTGTTTATTGCTGGTTTTTTCTCACAGAAAATGAACCTCGGCAATACAGTTATCACTACACTCGAAGGGAGCAATATTTTCTGTGACAACTCTCAGAATGCCGACAAAAGAACAGGTTTTATAGCAAAAATAAATGCCAATGGCACGCTGGCATGGTACAGAAAATGGAATACTTCGGCCGAAATCAGCGATTATCAATATTGTGATTTAGCCATTGACAACGGGCAGATTTTTCTGGTTTCAGAGTTTAAGGCAGGGGCTAATTGCCCTACCAACCCAAGAAACGGAACATCTTTAGTAATAGCCGACGAAGAAGATTTTGCTTTAGGCACTATTGTAGGCTATTGCAGGTATGTTGTTCCGAATGTGTTTCCTACCCAATACGAATACCGCTATAAAGGGCATTTTACTTGGGTAGCAAAGTTTGATATTAACGGGAATCTGGATATTCTCACAAACCTAACCGAACTTAAAGCCTGCGGGGTATCTGCCAGTAATTTTGATACTCGCCCTGCTTATGGGTTAGGCACTAACGGTAACTACTCTCTGAAAGCCCGTAATGGCAAACTGTGGTTGCTTTATACTTGGAATCAGGGGCTTAATGGTACACTCAAATTCAGTAATGGTAATGAATCAGCAAATGAAGGTGCTGGCATAACTTTTATGCAACTGAACCCCGACAATTTAGCTATTATGAATTACCAGAAGCTGAATGTGTATTCTCCGGTAGGAGTTTTGGGGATGTCGAACATCGAAATAGATGCAGAGAACAACATTCTTCTGACAGGCTCAACAGCTACTATTGTATATGGAAACGCCCAAGCTATTACTTTCGGAGAAACACAACTTATATTTGGTGGTTCTGGTTATTTTTTAGGCAAATTCAATACAACAATCAATCAGTGGGCATGGGCTAAACAATCTTATTTGACGCTTCCTGAAACGAATACGAATCTGGCACCAGCCATCAGGACTGACGCACAAAATAATGTTTATCTGGGGTTTTCTCTGGCTCCTGCTCAGGGAGGATATTTTGCGAACGTCAGTTTTCCTGTTACTCCTGAAGACTTTAGCCCGACTAATACAGCGGCTTTACTCAAAGTCAACACCAATGGAAACGGAGAATGGGTGCGTTATGATAACCATCTTATTGGAGTTGGCCGAAATCAAATGGGTATTGATAAAAACGACAATATCTATTTCGCTACTTATCTTAAAAATACTCCTGAGGCGGCTCAGTTTTTAATCAACGACCACCGCCTGCCCTACCCTGACCTAGCCACATTCAGCAGTGCTTCGGGCAACACTTTTATCAGTATATATAAGCCTGACGGCAATTTACAGGGTTCAGTAAATAATATACGGGTGTATGATGCACTTTATGTAAATGGCTTGGTTGTTGACTCCGACAAAAATATTTTTCTGAGTGGTGTTAACTACGGAAAGGCGAAACTGGGAAATATTACCCTTGCTACAAACTTCGGAGAGCCGTCAGACAATCAGCATAATCGGGCAAGAGGATTCATTTCTAAAATCGGGAATCCGCAAAGTATTGCACTGGCCGATAATCAGTCTCTATTCTGTACCAGAACCGACGGGCAAATTGCATTTAATACAACGGGGAGTTTTCAGAATACCATTTTTAAAGCAGAATTGATTGATGCCACTACACATAAAGCCGTTACAGTAGTAAAAGGAACTACCAGCCCGCTTTCTTTTACAATTGCCGATAGCCTAGCCGGAAAACAATATTATGCTAGAGTTTCAACCGATGATAACACCATTATAGGTACGGTCAGGCCAAAAAAACTTATTGAAATTAACACGACACTGGTGCCTGTTATTTCCAGCAATTTGTTAGGTACTACGCCGCTACAAGGAATTTGTTATACCTCCTTACCTGACTACCGGATTCAGAGCAATATTGAAGAGGCGCAAATTACATTACAAAGGAACGGAGAGACAATGTATTCAGGCCAAACGCTGAACTTTGCTCCAACAGAACAACAAACAGGTACCTATAAAATATTGGTCGATAACAAGGGCTGCACCAGCGAAAGTTCAGAAATGAACCTGAAGGTATCCAGACCCGCTACTGCTCGCATAATCGGAGACCAGATTCTTACTGAACTTAATCAGGCAGCTTATTTAACATTAACCTTGAGTGGTGGCGGCGAGTATGAAGTAAATATTTCGGGGGTTTCCTCCCCTTTCAAGCTCAACAATACTTATGAAACCATAGCGGTGTACCCTACCCAAAACACCGATTACAACATTGTATCGGTTTCTAATTATTGTGGTTTAGGTACTGTTGAGGGCTTGGCTCGTGTTTCTATTTGTCGGCATGAAATTACGTTATCAAACCCTACCGACAATTATACATCGGGGCTTGTAAAGACAGAAGCCAGTAACCTGTATGGTTCCATTGTTGCTTCCAACCAGATTTCTGACAGTGCCAATGTGGTTTATAGTGCTGGTAAAAGCATTATGCTGACCCCGGGCTTTTCGGTAAGTG
Source organism: Emticicia sp. 17c (assembly GCF_037153985.1). Classification (NCBI taxonomy): domain Bacteria; kingdom Pseudomonadati; phylum Bacteroidota; class Cytophagia; order Cytophagales; family Leadbetterellaceae; genus Emticicia; species Emticicia sp. 17c. The sequence goes on along the minus strand of NZ_JBBAYI010000009.1, from coordinate 107,786 downwards.
ACTCGAGTATTTTTACAGCCGAAATAAAGGGATGTAACAGTGTTTCTACCTCCGAAAATAGTTTCAAAATAGGTTATCAGAAATTACATATTAACAAAGGAAACGTTGACCGAACACTTGTGGAAATGTCTGAATATGCCCAACGTGGTGCCAATATGTTTGAGGTAACCCTCAGGCTCGACGAGGTTTTCAAGAGCCTTTCGCAGTTTAATGAAACTGATACTAGCAAGCTCAATCAGTATTGGTCAATATACGATAAAGTAGTAAAGCACGCCTATAATACTTATGACCATGTGGTTTTCCGTATTAATGTTGACTATGACGACACCCGATATTATTTTCAGGACCGAGACGAAAATGACCCCACTCAAACCCCATATAATAATTATGACAATGCGCTGTTTAATTTGTTCGGCGAAATTGTACAAGACCAGTTCAATAATCCGGCCCGAATTGCCTATGGGTCGGGGCATGGCTCTTTCTCGTCTATGTCGGCCACAGCTAAAATGAAAGGTTTCGTGCAAAAAGCACTAGACCGTTATTATCCTGTGCTGAAACAAAAACTCTACTGGGTTTCTGCCGTTTCGACTGCCCAGTTTGAAACAGGTTTTAATTTTGAAAATAGCTGGACAGGCTATGATTTCATAAGCCCTCACCCATGCGAATATGATTACAGCCCCGATAACGTAAATGCTTTCAGAAACTGGCTGGTAACAGAACGGTACTCAGGCATTGGAGGTGTTAATACCGCTTATGGCACAAACTACAACGAAGCAGGCGATATTGAACCTCCGAAAGTACCCGTACAAATTCTTGAGCAAATGAATACCATTAATATTCTTGTTATGTACAATTCGGTTCTGTTTGAAGACTGGTATAAGTTTAATTATAAACAGATGAAGAAATTTTTGCTTGATTGTAAGGCTATTGTGAAGGAAAAAAGCAGTGCCATTAAGTTCTGTTTTGAAGCTGGTGCTTGCGCCGACCAGATAAGTGCCGCCCGTAAGACATTTGATGTACCTGATATGAATAATTACGTTGATGTGTTAAAAACGAATATGCCTACAATTACTTTTGATGGCCAACAAAGTTGGGAAGGCGATGTAATACGTTCAAACTTTAATGGCGAAATTGAAACCGAAATCAATGAAATGGATATTGTGAACATGGCTGGTATTACCGAACCTTTGGCAGTTAAACAGGTTATGCTCAATTATTCAAAAAATGCGTATCTGAATAAAGCAAAGGCTGTTATTTTTGTTTCAGACAAAAACACACCTTATTATAATAACTCGCTTGATGCCGTAGCTGAACTAAAAAACTGGGTAAATAACCATACCGAAGTGCTTACAGAAGGCGAAACCATACATGTAAATTTATCTGACCTAATCAGGAATTTTCAGGCTGCACGCACACCTTTTAATATGATTTCAAATTCGTTACCTAACAACGGGTATCAGAATCGCCCCAGAATTATTATCAATCAGAATAATCAATAAGCGGCTAATGCAACAAATTCATGAAAAATGGTGTTAGCCTTTTATAGCTTGGGTCAGTATCAAGCCAGCATACTGGCCTAAGCCTGAAAACACTTGGACTTCTATCTTTCGTGAAACATTTAGCTTACCTCAACAAGTTTCTGCTTAAATATAAATGGTACCTCATACTAGGCACCATTTTTACCATTATTTCAAACCTTTTTGGGGTTATTCCGGCACAGGTTGTGAGGCATGCCCTTGATTTGGTAAAAGAAACCATTGATGTTTATTTTCTGTTTGCCCACACCGATATTCAGAAAAGCATGTACGATGTGTTTACAACCAGCATTGGGGTTTATGGCTTGTTAATTTTAGTGATGGCTATTCTGAAAGGTATCTTCCTGTTTGCAGTAAGACAAACACTCATTGTGATGTCGCGCCATATTGAGTACGACCTCAAAAATGAAATATATGCTCATTACCAGAGCTTACCTTTGAGTTTCTACCGAAAAAATAATACCGGCGACCTCATGGCACGTATCTCTGAAGATGTAAGCAAGGTAAGAATGTACATTGGCCCTTCAATTATGTATCTGATGAACATGGCTGTGCTGGTAATACTGGTTTTAAGTTATATGTTTTCAGTAAATGCACGGCTTACGTGGTGGGTATTATTACCAATGCCTTTGTTGTCGGCAAGTATTTTCTTTGTGAGTACCTCGGTCAATAAACGCTCAGAGGAAATTCAGCGGAGTCTTTCTCATCTCTCAACGTTCGTACAGGAGGCATTTTCGGGTATCAGGGTTTTAAAAGCCTTTGCCCGTGAAGATGACTCTGTTAATAAATTCAGAAAAGAAAGCAACATATATAAAGCCAAATCTTTGTCTCTTACCCGTTTTGATGCGCTTTTTTCGCCTACTATTGCGCTACTAATTGGGCTTAGTACCGTTTTGTGTGTATATATTGGTGGGCAGGAAATTATTGCAGGTAAACTTACACCGGGCAATATTACTGAATTTATTTTGTATGTGTTTATGCTTACGTGGCCGTTAACGGCTTTGGGCTGGACCTCAAGCCAGATTCAGCGTGCGGCAGCATCACAACAAAGAATCAATGAATTTCTGGAAATCAAAACAGATATTGTATCAGCTAAAAACCTTACCAAAGAAATTGCAGGAAGCATCAGTTTCAGACACGTACACTTTACTTACCCTGACTCGGGTATTCATGCCTTAAAGGATTTCAATCTGGATATTAAAGCGGGCGAATCGGTGGCAATTCTTGGCACTACGGGTTCTGGCAAAAGTACCATTGCCAACCTGATAGTAAGAATGTATGATGCTAGCGAAGGTGAAATTCTGCTCGATGGTGTACCTGTAAAGGATTATAATATTCAGCATATCCGTAGCCAGATGGGATATGTACCTCAGGAGGTATTCCTGTTTTCGGATACAATTCTGAACAACGCCAAATTCGGGTCGCCCGATATTACTGATGCTCAGGTAATAAAAGCGGTAAAAGATGCTGATTTATATCAGAACATAATGGATTTCCCTGATAAGTTTGATACCAAGTTAGGCGAACGAGGCATTACGCTATCTGGTGGGCAAAAACAACGGTTGTCTATTGCGCGAGCCATTGCACGTGAACCCAAAATATTAATTCTGGATGATTGCCTTTCGGCAGTTGATACCAATACCGAAAATATTATTCTGAACAACTTACAGAAAATCATGCAGAACCGTACGTCTGTCATTATTTCTCATCGGGTTTCATCAGCAAAACTGGCTGATAAAATTCTGATTCTGGACGAAGGAAGAGTAATTGAGCAAGGTACACACGACGAGTTACTAAGAAAAGACGGGGCTTATCGTGAATTATACGAGAAACAATTACAGGGCGAAGAGGTATAAATAAAAAATCCTTTCTTGAATCAAGAAAGGATTTTTTATTAACGCTTACCTGTATATCAGGCTATGTATTTCAGAAACTCAGCCCGGGTGCTCTCTTGCTGGAATTTCCCTCCATAATAACTTGTAATGGTTGATGAGGTATCATCCTGTACCCCACGTGACGACACACATAAGTGTTTGGCATCCATTACCACGGCTACGTCTTCAGTTCCTAAAACCTTTTGTAATTGTTTGGCAATCTGCACGGTCAGGCGTTCTTGCACCTGTGGTCTTCTCGAAAAATACTGCACTATTCGGTTCAGTTTTGACAAACCTATTACTTTACCATTAGCAATATAAGCCACATGGGCTTTACCAAAAATGGGTACAAAGTGATGCTCACAGTTCGAGTAAAAAGAAATATCTTTCTCCACCAGCATTTCGTTGTAGCTGTATTTATTGGCAAAAAGTGTAGCCGCAGGCATATTTTTAGGGTCAAGGCCACTAAAAATCTCTTTCACATACATTTTTGCTACTCTTTTAGGCGTTCCTTTCAACGAATCATCGGTTAAGTCAAGGCCGAGAGTATCCATTATCTGGCTGAAATAATACTCAATCCTTTTTATTTTTTCCTCATCGCTTATCTCAAAGGCATCATCACGTAAGGGTGTATCTATTGAAGTACTGATATGCTCATCTCCTATTTCGTCAATTAATAGTTTGGTATCATCTTCAAACAGCAGGGTATTCAACGAAGTTTCGTTCGGTTTCATATAATCTGATTCTAAGGTCTAAATGTTTTGGTAGCTTTACTCTTAACTTCTCATAAATCACAATTGCGATATTTTCAGCCGAAGGATTAATGTCTTTGAATTCTTCTGTGTCAAGGTTAAGATTTTTATGGTCAAACTTGTCCAGAATCTCTTGTCTTATTAAATCGCTCAGTAGCTTCATATCCATAACATAGCCCGATTCAGGGTCAACTTCACCCGTTACCTGAACAATAAGGTCATAGTTATGCCCATGGAAATTGTAGTTATTACATTTCCCGTACACGCGTTCATTTTTTTCATCCGACCAATTCGGATTATTGAGACGATGCGCAGCATTAAAATGTTCTTTTCTGAACACCGCAACTCGATTAGAACTCATTCTTTTATTTTTCTGATTTAGTACTTTTGCTATTATAACTAGCGAATCTTCAGGAATTTAGTTTCAAAGTTTAAAAGTCGTCTGAAAGGTTGTCAGCAACACTTTTAAACTAAATCTGTAAGAACTGATTTCTTGTTTTATGGTTTCGATATTGACTGTAATATCATAACAAAATTGTTAATAAAAAGTTACAGAAATTTTCGAACTATGTGCTAATAGGCTGATAAACAAGGATTTATTTTTTTCACAAAAAAACTCACTCCCCATTCTAAAACAGGAAAGTGAGTCTGATGTTAAGTAAAGGTAAACTAAGGGATTCGATCGTGTATTAAAAATCTTTGTTGCTGAATTGTTTATTTTTTAAAATTAAGTTTCAATATATTTTTAGCTATTTCTCTGCCATTTTTTTGGCCGTTTTCGCTAGCCATCCGGTAGTTTGTACCGCTAAATAATTGGGCTATGGTAACTTCGTTGGTATATTCTTCAAATGATTTGAAGGAACGGTTAGGCAATACTCCTGTGTATGTATTATCTGTAAATGCGTAGTTATCACCAAAAATCGAAGTGAGTATTTCGGCGGCAGCAGCCGAACTGGTAGCGTGCTCAGAGGTATACGCCGGAAAAGGTTGTGCCGTAATGAATGAAGACCAACGCGGGTCAATGCCTTGCCTGATATAGGTCAGAGGGGCCATTAAATTATAAGTATACTTCGATTTCCAGCAGGCTACAAAAGCATCGTTCAGGGCCAAGCCTAATTTAATGTATACTTCAGCGGCTTTATCGAGCTTGGCATTGGCTTTTTTCAAGGCAATACTAGCAATGTTAAAATCATGCCCTGCGGGTGTAATACCTTTGTCTTCCCAGAAACTGGCAATGGCTTTCTGGTCGGCGGTTAAAGTTTTATTTACGTCATAAACTTCTTTGGCTGCATTATACATGGCCGAGTTCGACTTGAACGAAAACGTAATGGGTGCTTGCGTAGCAAGATTATTATTCAGAGACGAGAAGTTACGGTTTTTGCCCCAGAAAGGCAATAGCGGTGTTTTTTGGTTGCCAACTGGCTCCCACGAACCAATACCAACAGGTAATTGATAGTTGGTAGGAAAATTATCATTCCAGCCTTCGTTCCCACCGTCTTTCTTCGAGTAATCCCAGATTACTTTGGCCACATCGGCACCGAAATTAATAGAGCGGGCCACTATTTCTTCATCTTTAATATCGGTCTTTAGTGCTGCTTCTATTCCTCTACGCAATGAATCTATGGCTGCTTTGTTCTCATCGTTTGTAGTGGCATATAACTCTTTTATCAGGGTCGACAATGCGGCATTAGCGGCTAATCCCCAGTTATATTCTTTGGTTGTATCGGGTTTGGGCAGAATTGTCAGCCCACTTATTTGTCCAGCTAATGACCGATAATCTTTTAAGCCATATACTACGCTTTCATATAGGGCCAAGCTTGTATAAGCCAGCGTACGGGCTGCCACTGGTGCGGCGTATCCGGGCGTTGATTTAATAAGTTTTAATTGCAAGGTATTCCAACTTGTAGCAAGGCTGGCATCAAACTCACTGGTACTTTTAGAATTAACGGCAGGTTTCACCACTGCCTGTTCTGATTTATCTTTACATGAAATCAGTTGCAAGGCTAGTAGGCAAATAGCAAGGTATACACATACCCGTATGTTTTTATGGAAGAAGTCTGAGTATAGATTCCTCATATAAATTTTCTTATAATCCTGACAATATCAGTTAAAACCAAATCAAAAATCTTGCCAAAAGGCTATAAAGTTTTTTTTCATCGGACAAGAAAATTTTATTTATTAGTTATTAAAGGAAACTTACCGGCTTGATGCTCGTGTGCCATTTCAACATAATGTGCTGCACTCATGGCCAGTTTTTCGGCTATTTCAGGCGTTAATTGCCTGATTACCTTTGCCGGAGAACCAACGACTAACGAGTAATCGGGGATTTCGGTACCTTCCGTGACAAGAGAATTTGCTCCTATAATACAGTATTTTCCTATTTTGGCACGGTTTAATATAGTTGCTCTCATCCCAATCAACGAAAAATCTTCTACGGTAGCCCCATGAATAATGGCACCATGACCAACGGTTACATTTTCACCGATAATTGTAGGCTCACCGAAGTCGGCGTGTAGAATGGCTCCGTCCTGAATATTGGTACGGTTACCGATTATAATTTTTTCGACATCTGCCCGAATAACTGCTGAATACCAAACCGAAACATCTTCGCCAAGTGTAACGTCGCCCATCACGCTTGCATGAGGTGCAATATAATATGCCATAGTATTAATAGTTGAATAGGTTGCTAATAAACATAAATGCCATGAATTTTCATGCACGTAAGCATAAAAAAATCATGGCATTTGTATGTATTGTTTTCTGGCTTTACTGCCAGATGTCTGTTGGCTGGTGGAATTGCTTCCATGCCCTCAGGTATTCTTGTTCGGCATAAATTTTCTGCAATTGCTTACCTTGTTGGGGGCCTTCTATACAAACGCCTTTCCAGTTCCATAAGCTATTGGTTTCTTTGTCTCTGAAACCTGTTGCAGAGGCATCTGGCACAAACGTTAATGTTTGGTTATCAATCTTGCTAACAAATACATGGAACGATTGCTTATCGGGTTCTACTACAACAACAATCGGCGTATTAGCCAAATTATCATTTACAACGCCACTTTTTAATAATTTACTCCAGCGAAAGGCTTTATTTTTTCCGTTAAGGCTAACCCCAACTACCCAGCTTTTATCCCAGAATTTGTCAGGGTTCGTCAACGAGTCATCGTCTTTCCGCTGACGGCGGTCGTAGTACTTCAAAACATCGTATTCTTTTCTGAATGTTTCGTCAGGCTGAAAAACCAGCCCTTCGGGGTATTGCTCAAAGAAATTCTTTAAAGTCATCTGCTCCGACGGAATAATAGCCAAATGCTTGCCTGTTTGTGTTCCCGTTACGGCCTCGCCAGTAGCCTGATACCACCACGACTTCGTTTCTGCATCTTCTATTACGGCATTATAGTGCCTTGCCCCTACTAAGCGGAACACCTGTTTTTTACCTTCTACTATCGGGCTAAAAACTAGCCCTGTACGGCACATGGTGCAGTAAGTAACCAATACGGGTGTATTGCCTACATTATCTTGTATTTTATGGTGATACCCCACAAATTGCACAGGATACGCTTTGGCAATATTTCCATTCACTACTGCCATTACCAACAGGCTATCTGGTACTTTGTTGTCTTGCTGGTTGGCAAATCTGGTTATTGCGGGTTCTTTAAACATTTCTTCGGCTCTATATGCTACATCGGTAAAGTAATAGAGGCCCGCATTTAGTAAAATAACTACTCCCACCCATATTTTTTGTTTAGTTGTGCCTTTGCGTATGTAGTTCGAGGCAGGATAAATCCACAATAGTAGACCTATTATTCTTGAGGGTAAAATAATTTTCTCAAGAAAGTAGGCTACCTTGATAGCTTCTAAATCCTGACTTCCCGGAAAGGGCATTAACAAATAGGCTTGCAACAATGCTGGTATAATCAGGCAGCAGGTGCCTAGCCAGAACAATAACTTTTTACGGGTTGGAGTCATGGTTATTTTGGTTAAATAGTGAATATTTTACTATATTTTTAACCCTACTGTAAGATTTACGCTTCGGCCGTCTGACGACCACACCCCAGGGCCTGGGTAGAAAGTCGGGCGTTTGGTGAAGTATTGCTCATTAGTAAGGTTATTGATATTTAATTTTATCAGCATTTTAGTTGATACCCGATAGGTAGCGTTCAGGTCGAGCAAGCCATAAGCGGGCACTAGCCCTACTGCTCCGGTAGCCGACGGCTTTACGGTGTTTAAGGCATCGGCATAGCTTTTGGCGGTATAACTATATAGGGCAGTAACGCTTAGTTTGGTATAACGGAATGTTATTCCGTTGCGGCTTATCCACTCAGGGGTACTCTCTACTTTGTTATTTTTAACGCTCACGTTTTTATCGCCAACTCTTACAACGGCATCCTGATAGCGGGCATCCATATAGGCTGTTGAGGTGAATACCGAAATGGTTGATTTAGTAGATAATCGACCATCATACTCTATAAATGTTTCTACACCATTCGTCTGAGAATCGCCAATATTCGTACGCAAATAATAGAAACTGCCATTAGCTTCTGTTCCGTAGGTCATTCCCATACGGTTATTATATTGTATCTGAAACACACTTACATCCCATTTCAAATGTTCTGTGTTGCCTCTGTATCCAATTTCTGCATTATAGCCAAAGGCATCTTTCAGGTTTTTATCAATTTTTTCATAAGTAGCCGACGGAATAATATCTTTAAACACAACCGGACGATACGCCTGCGCAAAGCCTGCATAAATATTCTGAGACTTATCAAGCTGATAATTTGCATTTAAACCTAGTAAAGGGAAATGATGGCTAATATTGGTAGGCAATTGATTGGCATCGTAATAGGCAATTTTACCACTCAGATTTGATTCCCCTACTTCGACTCTGATACCCGGTGTTAGCGAAAGTTTAGGAGTCAGGGCAAACCTATTTTCGGCAAAAAAGGCTATATTCTTAGTTTTGAGGTGCATATCTCGTACCCAGTCGCCTGTTTTCGATAGGTCGAAATCGCTCCCCGTTGTACCTTTCCCTAGTTGCTGGCGATTCAAATCATTATTCATTAACTGAACACCTGCTACCAGAATTGATGGCACCTTGCCTAATTGATAATTATGCAACAAACGGGCTTCAACGGTATAACTATTAAAATGGTCAATATCTACCTGACGGTTCGCATATTGTAATGTAGCAGGGGAAACGGCATCTACTACATTGGCGAGTTTATCAAACATTACACTATTTCTGTCGCCCAATACAGCCGATGCAGTAACAGAAGCGCGTGTGCGAGAACTCAAACGAAAATCGGCCGAGAACGAAGGCACATAAATTGTAGGATTGAAATAATTCCGTGAACGGGTCGCCTGACGAGGGTTAGCATAAAACATACTATCTGTCAGAGGCCCCGGTATATGGTACAGATATACCGAATGTTTCAGGTCGGCTTTTAATGTAATATTTCTGGAAGCCTGATAAACTAACCCAATAGCCTCGCCACTATATTGGCTTTGTGAGTTGTCACGATAACCATCTGAGCGACGTTTAGAGATATAACCATAATACTGTAATTTACCTATTTTGCCACTTATGCCATTATAGGTACTTAACAAGCCAAAAGAACCCACCGAGTTAATGGTCTCAAAATTGAAAACCCGTGTGGTATCAGGCTGCTTGGAAATATAATTCAGCATACCACCAAACTGCGCCCCATACTGTAATGAGCCTGTTCCACGAATTAACTGTATGGTCTGTATAGCTTCCATAGGTAAACTGAAGTGGCTGGCCGGATAAGCATACATATCTGAATTGGTAATAATACCATCAGCCCGAATATTGAACTCCCAGCCGCGGTGTGGGTCTAACCCTCTTGTCGAAATATTTGTCTGGTTACCGGTTCCGTCCATATCATACACAAATACGCCAGGCACTTTGGCAAAAATCTGACGTGGTGTTTTTTCAGCAATATTGGCATCTGTACCTAAAACATTAATTACTTCGCTTTTCTTACCTCCAAATAAATATGTTCCTTGTGTTAATGGAAGGCGTTCAATGGTGTTTCTGTTGCGTTGCTCAATAATATTAATTTCATTCAGCTCTTTTACTTTGGTAGAGTCGGCATCCTGAGCATACATTTTAATAACACATACACACAAAATACCTAGTAGTTTTAATGATTTCATATTTATATAATAGCATTAGCAAGGGTATAAAACAGCGTTAACCTTGCTCTTGCAGGCTCCTGTGTTCACCCCTTGTATGAGTTCTGATAAATTATTTAATAACAAAAACCCCGATAGCTGCATAACTGACAACTATCAGGCAATGGTAAAATATTTATCAACTCATTTCAGGCGGCGGATAATGCAATAAAGCTATTACCTGATGTATAAATTGTGAGGGTTCTGCGTAGCATAACTCATACTGAATGTAACCTGATGGTTCACTTGTCCAGAGAGGCAGGTTTTCTGTCAGATAGATTTTTTGTAAGCTATCAAACAGTTTAATTATCTTACTTAAAGGACTTTGAGGTGTATCTGTATCCTGATTAACCAAGCCTTTCACAACTGAACTTAGCTCAAGAAAGCGTTCTTTCGCATTCTGGTTTGATTTCAGAATAACATATAGGGTATCATTCTCAAAATACTCGTGCATAACGTTATAAAAATCATCTCCAGACTTAATCAGTCCTTCGTTGTCTGGGCTTCTATAATGAGTATCTTTCGAGTGGGTAGGTATTTTTATAATTTTCCATTTATCGTCAATAATAATATTTGAACTTGACTGATAATCTTTTTCAAAAAACAACATAGCTATCGACAGCCCAAACATATTGTTGAGCAGAAGCAATAAAAGACCGATAGCTACTATTCTTTTCAAAATTTATATAGTTCTTCTAATTGGTAAAATCTGTTCCGAGTTTTTGGAAATAAACTCTGCATATCTAGAAGATATGCAGAGTAAAATATTTTTAACAAAAACAAACATAAAACACCTTAGCCTCAACAGAATTCTGTTTTGGGTAATTTCTTGCTGAAATAATCATTCTAATAAACTCTGCACACCAACCGATGTGCAGAGTATTTTGTCAACCTATGATTAAATCAATACTAAGATTCAATATTTTTATTTATTTGCCGATACTATTCATCGGGTCATAATTAGCATATCCTTCTTCTGCAATACGAATACCTCTTGGTATATACACTTGTGGGTCGGCTGGGGCCCAAGTACCCAACCCATCTACATAACGGTTAAACATACAAAAAGCCGCGGCAATCAACACCGTATCATGAATTTCCTTGTCGCTGGCACCTGCATCTCTGGCAGTTTCTACCTGCTCATTTGTTACGTTTTTTCCACCTTTTTGCACACTTCCGGCAATAGCCAGCAGAGCCTTTAATTTCTCCGATATAGGAGCTTTTTCATAATTTTCTTTGATTTGCCCAATCAAGCTGCCATCATCTTCTAGATAACATTGCGCGGCGGCACCATGCACACTCTGACAAAAAAGGCAATTGTTCAGGTAAGAAACATACGTGGCAATGGTTTCACGCTCGCCCCTCGAAAGACTGTTGTTTTCGTCTCTTAACAATACTTCTGCTAAAGCATTGAGTGGCCGCGCAGTTTCAGGTCGAAAAGCCATTAAGCCTCTGATACCGGGCAACTGGTTTTCTTCTGGAAGGTTGATATATGCCATTGTTTCTTCTGTTTTAATAATGATAATATTGTTTTTATTTTTTAGGTGCATAACCCAGCCCTTTGGCAATCATCCGGCCACGCTCACGAAAAACCTCTGGGTCTTCGATGGGAGTTATGCCTAAACCATCTAAATAGCGATTGAAAAAGCAAAAAGTGGCAGCTATAATTACCGTATCATGGATTTCTATATCTGTTGCGCCTAATGCTTTTGCTCTTTCAATCTGACTTACCGAAACACTTTTACCGCTTTTTTGTACACTGGCCGCAATAGCCAGCAAAGACTTTAGCTTATCTGTTATAGGAGCATTTTCATAATTTTCTTTGATTTGCGAAATAAGTGCTTCATCATCATTCAAATAACAGGCTGCTACGGCTCCGTGCACGCCCTCACATAACTGGCATTCGTTTAGTTTAGAAACCAATGTGCCTATTATTTCGCGTTCGGCTTTACTCAATCCTTCATCAATGCTCAGAATCCCTTCCGTAAAAGCACCTAAATGTGGTGCCAGATGTGGCCTGAAAGCCATTAATCCTCGCATTCCTATTGCATTATCGGGTAATTGGATATATGCCATGTGCTTAAATGGTTTAGCCTGTTTATGGATTTATTAAATTGGCTTTAGATTCTTTACTGAAATAGGCTAATATCAGCGCAAGAATAAAAGTAACCGAAAACACAAGTAATGTATTTCCAAAACCTCCGAATACACTTACCATACTACCTACAAAAAATACTGCCGTAGCCGTGAAGAATCGGCCTACATTAAAGCAAAAACCTGTGGCAGTTGCGCGAATACTGGTAGGAAACAACTCTGGTATGTAGCTCGATAATGCACCTTGACTAATGCCAAAGCATAAAGACAAAAGGGCTGTTTCTGTATAAATAACGGGGCTAAATGTTTTATTGGTCAGGAATAAAAGGCAACAAGCCAGTACACAACCAATAAAGGTAAACATGAGTGTTTTACGATTACCTATTAAACGAATCAAAAATCCTGACAATATGCCCCCTATAATTCCGCCAATACCCAGAAGCATCATGGTAATGCCTCTTTCTGCCTGCCCGCTTGCGCCAGCGGGTAACAATGCCTGAATCCATGTTGGTAGCCACGAGAAAATACCCCATAAACCGATAAGTACCGACCCAAAAATAAGTGACCCTGTTACAAGACTTGGACGGTAATCCTGATTAAATAAATGCCCGAATGATGCCGCCTGAGATTGTTGTTGGTTCTTCCACTTAGGCGATTCAGGCAGTAATATAGCAATCAGCCCTGCTACTATTACAGGAATCAGGCCAAGCCAGAACGCATTACGCCATGCCGAAAACAATACATTTAAACCACCCGAAGCCACAATGCCTAGCGGAAACGCTACTGCAAGAATACCCACCATAACTGGGCGTGTTTTCTCAATCCAGATTTCAGAAATATACACGGTTGTTACTAGTAAAACACCCCCAACACCCATCCCTGAAAAAAACCTACATATTGCCAAAAGATGCCAGTCTGGCACCAGAACAACTAAAACAGTAGCTAAGCCATATAAGCCTGTTACAAACACCAATACCTTTTTACGCCCTACTTTATCACTGATGATGCCGAACAGAATGCCACCTATCATCCAGCCGTATAAGGAAATAGCGTTAATATATGCCCCTACTTCGCCCAGACGAGCCTCCGACACTTTCTCATGCAGCAGGTCAGGTACTAGCACAGGTAAATAAACCGATATCAGCGTAGAAACTGTACCTGCAAATGCGTAGCTGATAATACACAGCACAAAAGCTAGTATTCTTATGTTTTCAGGTAATACCTCCGTTTTTGAAGGTTGCTTTGCTATCAGGTTCATGTACGGTTTATTTAATTGTCAGTAAAATCAGGCTTTTGTTGCCAGTGCTTGTTTTCTGGCAAGTATGTAATATTTTGAACGATAATATTCAAAAAGAATCATCGGAAGTACGTAGTCGCCCATTCGTTCAATTGTTTCAAAAACGTCAACGGGTTTACCCACAATCGGGAATAATAACTCAAATGATAACTTATAGAGACAGATAAATATCAATAACCCCGGAATTCGTGGTCTGAAAAGTACCAGCAATGCTAACAGGATTTCGATAAGGCCAAATATTTGCAGGCTTTCGACACCCATATTAAGCCCGATTCCGTTCAGGTTTTTTAATAAGATTGGGTGTTGCATAAATACCGCTAATCCTCCATGCCCTGCCAGTAAGCTAAATAGGCTCAATCTTGTTATCCATTCTACCATATAGCTTTGCTCAAACGAAACCGATGTAAGGGGTTTTAACCGAGCCAGCCACATTTCGGTTGTACGAGGTAATCCATAAAGCAGCAGGAAAAGAATAGGTACTCCGTAGTTACCGGCACGTTCAAAAAATTCTGACATACCCATACTGGCCGACGGACGCAGAAGAGCAGTAAATACAGTCCAGAAAGATGCCCAAAGCAACAAAGCTCTGTTAGGGTACACAAACAAGATTAATCCAATCAGGATATCCATACCACCAATCAGAGGCATGAAATTATACGCAACAGACTCATTGATAAAGAAAACTTTGAAAAATGGCAACCAACCTTTTTTGGTAATAATGCCCCAAAAACCATGACCTACAAAACAGCCCAGCACACCAAAACGTAACCAGAAGAAAAGCTTTTCTTCAAAGGTATATCTGGAAGAAAATGGATTGATAAATAGAGAATTATTTGCACTCATTGTATTAAAAGATTTAGTGTTTAAGCCTTAGCCAAATTTAAATTGTTTTGGGTGTGGGCGTAACACAAATTGGTATATTTTTGTTAGTTCCTTCAAAATTAAGCGTTTTCAGATTAATTTCTTCTAGGTTTTCGTTACCCTCTGTAATTTTAAGAAACTGTCGGGGCCTGATATTTCTGAACACCTGTTTTTTATTACTACCCGGCCATGTAATCATTATTTCGTCAATAATAGTAGCTTGCCCTATTCCTATTTCTGCTCTTAAAGAAGAAGAGCCAAAACTACCGCCTGAGTTCACATCTCGGTAGATAACTCTGCTTGTGTTATTCTCATGGAAACTGATTTTTATTTTTGCTCCGATAGCCGAACGATTGGCTTTTTTACCTTCCAGCTTTAGTTTAATCCAGTTATTATTGTTCTGACCCGGATTTAAGTACAACGAATTGTTATAGGCATCGCCCTGATACGCCCCTCCTACCTCAATAAAAATATCTTGGTCTCCATCATTATCAATATCAGAAATACCTACTCCATGGCCCTTTTGCAAATTACCTACTCTGGCCGATACCGTAACGTCAGCAAATTTCTGACCATTAATGTTTTTATAGAGTTTATTAGGTACAAGCGATTGGTAGTCGGGGTTTCCGGTTCCTAAATACATATCCAGATACCCATCGTTATCAATATCTCCAAAATTAGCACCCATTGCAAACACGCTATGGTTCAGCCCCATTTCTTCTGAAACATTTTTAAAGGTTCCGTCATGATTATTTCTGAACAGATACATTTTACTTGCCATATTCGGAATCCCTAAAACATCGGTAGCTACTGAATAAGTTAGCGAACGCTCAAACTGATACCCACATATAAAAATATCTTTCCAGCCATCGTTGTCATAATCCCAGAACCAAGTCGGAAAAGTAGAGTTTATCATGCTTCCCAGCCCTGCCTTCATGGTTACATCCTGAAACATTAACTTACCATTCTGCATACCTTTGTTTTTCAGCAGAATTTTAGGACCGTTAAGTGTCGACAGGAAAATATCCTGCCAGCCATCGTTATCATAATCGGCTGCCGTTACGCCTTTGATAAAAGTGTTGATGTTGCACCCAGCTTCAAGAGCAATATTTCTGAAAGTACCATTCTGGTTATTTATATATAACTCACAGTTATGTGGCTCGCTCATGCCTTTGGTTTCATTACCAATAAAAATATCCAGCCAGCCGTCGTTATTGAAATCGCTCCATACGCCTGCCTGCGTAGGGTGTAATGAAAACAAGCCACTTTCAATGGTTACATCGGTAAATGTACCGTTTCCATTATTTTTCAGCAATGAATTAGGCTGTTTACCGTAAGGGTCGGCCATCCATGCTCCACGCAAAACAAAGATATCGGTAAAGCCATCGTTGTTATAGTCGGCCTGCATGATATTTAACCCACCTTTACATTTACTGAGGCCCGCTTTCTCTGAAACATCAGTAAATGTGTTATCGGCATTATTTTTAAAATAGTGCATTGAGCCATCAAGCCCCCAGTCTGACGTAACAATATCCAGATACCCATCATTATTAAAATCCTCTACAATTACACCACCGGCTTTATTATGGATATTCAGTTTAAGATTTGGAGCTACGTCTGTAAATGGTTTTACAGCATATCCTGACAAATCTTTGTCCAGATTAGGAATAAGGTACTCGGCTGGCACCTTTGCCGGATACTCACCAATAGTCATATAAGCTACGTTTAATAGCCATTGGGCTTCGTAATCTTCTGGTAATCTTCTCAGGATAGACTTATAAACTTCAATAGCCCTACGAGAACCCATCTTCTGGGTATGAACACCACTATTGGCAATTGGCATAATACAAGACTCAGCCGTATGATTATTCACGCAATTCTGACGTTCGGCTAAGCGCAGATTAGCCATTCCGAGGCTGTTCATAGTCATATAAATATTTCCCTGAAAATCAGTTACAGCTTTAGCTGCCAGTTTTTCCAGCATATTTACTGCTTTCACTTCTTGGCCAACTTTTAAAAGCGCATTGGCTTTATAATATTCTGCAATGAAATGTCTGCGTGGGTCATCTTTAGAGATAGCAAGCATTGAATCGAAAAAGGCCAATTCTGCCTCAGGACAAAACGGGTTTTCTTTCTTAAAATTTTCTTTATGAATATTTTTCAGAATTTTAACCATTTCGGTTTCCTTTTCTGTTGCATTTTTACATGAAAACAATGCCGAAAAGCTTATCAGAATAACCCAGTATTTTAGTCTTAAAGTTGTTATATATATTAGTTTCATTAGTCAGAGGATTTAATAATTATCGTACTCAGGTATAGTGAGGTTTACCTTAGTGGCAAACCTCACTATATTCTATTTAGCGTAATAATTCATCAAAATTCAGGCTTACGTAATATAACCCACCCACAGCCGGAGAGCCATAGGCTTGTACGATATACTGATTTGTCAGGTTTGATGCACCTAACTTAACAACCGACTTAATAGCAGGTAATTTGTAGCTTACCTGTGCATCTAACAAGCTATAAGCGTTAATTCGACCCGGATACAATGAGGTAAAGGTCCCGTACCAGTCGAACGCACTTTGCCAGTGCCATGCCACACTAAAACCTAGTTTATCTGTGAGTTTCGGGTTACTAAACACAAGATTGGTTTTCCAAGTAGGTGTGTTAAATGCCGGAATATTATTCGGATTGGCATCAAGCAAATTAAAATCAATCCATGTTGCGTTAGCATTCAAGCGGTAGCTTTTAGGGAAAAGATATGAGATTCCGGCACTTACCCCCTGAATAGAAACCTTATCAGCGGCATTGGTATATAGCTGAAAAGCCTGTGTATTACTGCTCAGGATGTCTGCCGCTGCTGCCGGATTAATAGAACCGTCAGGCAGAAGCACCTCATTTTTAGGTCTGATAACTACCGTATTAATGATAAAATCTTTGTACTGGCTGTAATAGTAGTTTACATCAAGCAATAGTTTCTGGTTAAATACGCCTTTGTATCCTATCTCAAAACTTTGTACTTTTTCAGGCTGAATATAAGGCACATTCGACTTTACCAGTTTGTCTTTGTTATTAGCAATTGCCGTCGGGAAAGGTACACCCTGCCCTAACTGCGCTCCTGCTGCGCTGGCAAAGGCTCCTACCGAAGCCGCAGTAAACGAGTTCTCGTATGCGTTTAAACCCTGAGCGTTAACAGGCGCGCCCCCTAAAATAATAATTGGCCCCACATTTAGTTTAATATACTGGTCGCCAATAACAGGGTTTCGGAAACCAGTCTGGTAAGAAGCTCTGAAATGGTTATTCTCATTTGGTGAAAACACCGCCGAGGCTCTTGGAGTAAAACGCCCATCGAAGTTTTCGTTTTTATCATAACGACCCGACAACGTAATTTTCAGCTTATCGCTCAATAATGATTTAGATGCCTGCACAAATGCCCCGTATTCGTCGTTGGTAAGGTTTTTACCTTTGTCATCAAACAGTGTTCCTTGTGTGTCGAGGTAATATCTTCTGTAATTGGCCCCAACCTGCACATTTACTACTTTAATATGCTTCGTGAAATCATACATTCCTTCGATGTGCTTCAACCCACAACGGCTAAAAATTCCGGCACCGTTTAAACCTTGTGTATGAATGAGCTGGTCTCTGGCGGCATTAAATTCTGAAGTTCCGGGTAATAGTCTTCCTTGGTCAGCAAAAGCGCGTGCTGATGCATGGTTCTGCGCTGTTATGCCATTAATTGTACCATTAAAAGCAGCCGCGTATCGTTGAAACCACACGGCGTCGGCCTGTGCCGGCGCAACTGTGTTACCGTTCAGGTCTTTTACCCACATCCGGTTCAGTAACTGACCTAAAGAACGGCTGTTGTATGAGTCCTCAGAGTCTTCCTGATTAGAATACGCTCTTACATAAAAATTACTTCCTTTCAGCTCAAGCCGATGCTGCATTAAATGAAAATTGTTAATCACAAAACGGCTACTACCAGTATACTGGGCAATTCCCTGACTATAATTAGCCTGATAGATAGCTTCCAGATTATCGGTAATTCTATAATGCAATGCGCCATTTAATTTAAGGCTATATACACCATACTGTGCAAGGTCTTTTTCTTCATAACCGGTTCTCGACACACGACCGATTTTATCAATCGTCTGTGCTACTTCATCACCATAAATATTGAGTGCGTTTTTGCCGGGGTTATTCGGGCCGCGATTTGCCAACGGAGTATTAGGGTCGATGTCGGTATAATCGTTAGCATACCAGTCCGTTCCGGTCAGATAGGCTACATTTGCTTTAAAAGCAAAACGGTTTTTGAATGCTTTGGCATAACGAATGGCTAAATCGTACATAGGCTTTGCTCCTAAGCCAGTGCCATCGTTCAGATGATTCACACCGAACTTGGCCTGCGCACTTAAGCCCTGATAATCAAACGGGTTTTTGCTACGTACCTGTAACATTCCGTTAAAAGCAATAGGACCATAAAGAGCCGAAGCTGCACCCGGAATTAACTCAACGCTTTCTACGTCAATATCATGTGGGCCAAACAAATTGCCCATGGCAAAACCTAAACCAGCCGACTGGTTATCTACGCCATCAATCAGTTGCAGAAAACGGCTATTACCTGTGGTATTGAATCCGCGCGTGTTAATTTGTTTGTAGGTCAGGCCACTGGTAACCATATCCAGCGACTTCATGTTGACCAGAGCATCATAAAAATTGGGTGATGGCGTTTGTTGTATTCCTCTCAAATCCATTTTTTCGATACTCACAGGCGAGCGCAAGATACTTTCTTCAATTCTGGAAGCCGAAACAACAACCTGATTCAGGTCGGCAGTTCCTGCTTTCATCACAATCGAAAGCATAGTTTCGTTGTTAACAGAAACCTCCTGACGCTCATAGCCTACCATCGAGACCACAAGAGTTGCTGGCGTACTTGCATTAAGTTCAAAATTTCCTTCTGCATTTGTGATGGTTCCGGCCACTTTACCTTTAAGTGTGATCGAAACCCCTGCCAAAGGTTTTTGAGTTTCGGCGTCTGTTACTTTGCCCTTAATTGATGTTTTCTGGGCAAATACACCGACCGAAATCAGTAATAGCGTAAATAAATAGGTAAAATATTTTTTCATCAGATAATTTCAGATTAAACTAGGTTCGATTAATTAAATCCTCATTTATCAGTTTTTTTCAGGTGGTCATAACCTTGTGGCAAACGTGTATAGCCATGGTTAACGATTCTTTCACCCAGATACTGATAAAACGAGGGGTCGGTTGGTGTAACACTTGCCAGCCCATCTACATAGCGATTATAAAGGCAGAAAAGCGCGGCAATCAGTACAGTATCATGTATTTCCATGTCTGTTGCACCTTGTTCTTTAGCAATAGCTATGGCTTCGGGTGTAACGCTTTTTCCACTTTGCTGTACCATTCTGGCAATTGTTAGCAAGGCTTTCATTTTATCACTCACAGGTGCATTTTCTAAATCGTTCTTTACCAGTTCGCAGGTTTCTGACTCGCCCAATAGTAGGTCAGCGGCAGCTGTATGGGCCGAAGTACAGAATTTACAGCCATTATTGTGTGAAACAATGCTAGCTATTAACTCTCGTTCGCCTTGTGTGAGTGAGTTTTCACCTCTTAACAGAATCTGTGTTAACTCACGAATAGGTGCTGCGGTATCCTGACTGTATTCGAGCAGGCCCGTAATACCGGGCAAGTGGTCAGGAAGTGATATATGAGGCATAATTTTAGACAATAGAAATGCTAACCAGCTACTTTTAGGCTAGCTGCTGTGATAGTGCAAATAAAAAACAGGAAAAACCAAACAGAATAAAGTCTGTTTATTAGCGAGGACGGTTATAGCCCAAAAAGGCCATTTTCTCTCCCATTTCACGATAGGCTTCATTTTCTTCTGGAGCCCACGTGCCTAAGCCATCAACATAACGATTAAACATACAAAATGCTGCTGCAATCAGTACCGAGTCATGTATTTCTTCATCGGTTGCACCTTCTTCACGGGCTGCGGCAATGTCTTCACTCAATACGTGTTTTCCGCCTTTTTGCACTTTAGCGGCAATATTCAGCAAAGCTCTCAGCTTGGAAGAAATGGGTGTTTGAGCAAAATTTTGTTTTATATCGTCAATTATTGTCAGGTCACACCCTAAATGTGCCGCTGCCGCAGCCCCGTGCGAGGTATGGCAAAAGTGGCAGCCATTCAGGTGTGAAACATAAGAAGCTATCAATTCTCGTTCGCCACTTGTAAGCGTAGAAGAACCACGCAGCAAGGTTTCGGCCAGATTTAACAATGGCGCGGCTGTACGAGGGTTGTTAGTCAGAAGCCCCGATATACCCGGAAGTTCTTCATTCAGCAACTTTATATAGGCCATCTTTTAGAAACGATAAGCATACGTTGCTGTAATGAGGTAATCGGCAAAGGCTGCATCGCCATGTTTTAAGCCTTGTGGGTCTTGCATATCGCTCCATGACTTAATTCTGTTACGCACAACAGCGTAAGGAACTCCGAAAATAAATGAGTGATGATGCGTATTTAAAATAACACTTGGCTCTACGGAAACGATGTATCCCGGACGGCGGTTGCCTTGGCTATTACCAATTCTGTCAATAGCTGGTAAACCTTCAACTCTACCACCCAAAGCAAAAGAGATACCTTGTTTTGGCAGAATTGAATAACTTAAACCTGCACGACCAGCAAATTGGTCAGGCACCGAATAACCTGTTGCGGCATTAACCGTTTTAGGGCTGAACATATAAAAACCATTGTAGTACACAGAGGCATTTTTAAATACTGACTGGTATCCTTGAATTTCAATGCTATATCCCCAGCCACTATCGCCTAATTGCATTGATTGGTCAAGGGCTTTACGCTGGATATATTCTTTTTTATTTTTATCCAGTTTATGAAAATCACCTTGCACGTTTGCATCACCTGTTGGTGCTTTAATACCTACACCAATAGCCAGATTTCCTTTGAGGTGAGTAGCTGGGTTCAATAACCAGTAAGTAGCCGAAACACGCATATCGCCAACACCTTTTGAATAAGTATGAAAACGTTTCTGGTCAGGATTTGCCTCTTTTGAATTGCCATAATGCTCATATAGAGAAGAACGGTCGTTATCAAGAAAAGGAAGATTCAACGAGAAACTCAACCGTGGGTTAACGGCATAGCTTAAACCAAAATCAAAAGCATGCGAAGTATTAATTACCTGTGTACCGTTTTCGATACGTTCTTTTTGCTCAACAGTACCAACAAAATGACGAAACGAATGTAAGTAACGATACGATGCTGTAAACTGGAACTGTCCGCCTTTCATCATAGAGGCGGGGCTGTTCGGGTTACCAGTTGCCGATGCCATGTGGCGAACGGCTATACATCCCTGAGAAAAAGCATTTACTGAATTCAATAGCAATGCTATTGAGAAAAAATATATTATTTTTTTCATCATTTAATACGTTTAAAAGAAATAAAATCAGATTACCACTTATTTAACTTGGCTTATAAGCCTGAGCCATCTGCTTTGCCGCGGGCAATGGCATATTCACCAATTTTTTTGCCATGAGCTAATCCTACTTGGCAATCAAAACTGTAATGGATAAGCCCATAAACTCTCGACATTGAAGCCTCATTTGCCCTTTCTTTCAGCCTCTCGGCTTCAGATGGGAAAATAGACCCTAGCACCGCCGCTGCTGCACCCGAAAAAGTTGAGTGCCCTGAAGTATAAGACTGGAAGTTAGGCAAACCAACCGAGGTTTTTACACCAAACTGTTGCGGGCGCGGATAATAGTAATAAGTTTTTACATCCCAGCAAGCTATACCGGCATCCATTTCGGCTGTACCAAGCAAAGCCAGTGTACGTGCCGTAGCTAGTTCGCTGAACTTGTTCTGAAAACACAGGTTAGCGGCTTCTCTGTGCCAATGACCGGGAGGGGTGTAGCTCCCTGCGCCGTCAGACCAGTAGTTTGCTATACGAGCTTGTTCACGCGTTTGTTTCTTATCTATTTCTTTTAATTCATCAAGGGCTTTTTTAAATTCATCACTATCTAACGATGGCGGTGGGCCTGGACGCATGGCAATCATGGTTGCTTTATCAAAGTTCCAAGGCTGCACAGCACCATAGTTTGGCAACATTGGCGGGCGGGCAGGAATTTCTTGACTTAACCACTCTGATTTTAAACCCATTGATTTTGCGTTGGCTATCATACCAGTCGTTAAAGCCTGATTATTAGCGGCTCCCATCCCATCGGCTTTAGCACGGTTCATTACTTTAGCAGCAACAGCTTTACCGAGTGCATCGCCTGCGCTTATGTCAGAATCTACATTCATACCTCCCCAGATACGGGCATTTTTTGCTTCTGCCAGTTTAGCATCTAACAAAGGTACTTCACCCGGAAACATCGCTACCAGAATGGTATAAGAAGCAGCCGCTACAACGGCATCTTCTGATGGGTAAGAAGGTAGGTCAGACACAGGCAATAAAGCAGAAACCGACGCATCGTTTTTAGACGGTGCCTTACGGTTATACTTATATTTGTAGTTCCAAGCAGCAACCAGCGCATCGTATTGTGCTACGCTCAGGTAAGCCAATGCACGAGCCGTGTATGGCGGGTTTGCAAAAGGAAATTTAGGGTCAGCTAACGGATTCGCAGCGTCGGGCACAGGGTATTTGCCTTCTGCATTTGACGCAGGCGGAAGGTTATAACGCGCAGCTAGTTCGCGGGCTATTTCGTTCCAGCGATAAACCGCACCTGCTCCCCAATAACTAACTGCCTTTTTATTTTCAGGCGTAATAGTAGCAACCGTATTTTTCAGTTTCTTGATTTCATCCTGATACTCGGTCGAATTAACTGCTTTTGGTTCTGCTACTGCTACTTCATTTGCGTTAGCTAAAATATAGGTTTTCCAAGTACCGCCTTTTTCATCTAGCTTGGCCGGAATGTAGGCTTCTCTTAAAGGTTCTTCTAAATCTTTATTACAAGATGAAACCACTAAGCTGAATACCGTAAGAAATATAAGTGATAAATGTATTTTTTTCATAATCGGGCCCCATATTCAATCAGTTGAATTGCTTGGGGAAGCATATTTTCTGTGATTAATCTTTTCTACAATCTTAATTTTTTGAAGTCACTGCCGACTTTGTTTTGAAGTTTATCTGGTACAGGAAGCCTACTGAGAAAGTAGTTGATTGCCCCATGTTCTGGCCATCGATTACTTTTCTGGCCATTACATTGAACCCAATGTTTTTAGGTTGGAACTTACCATAAAAACCTACTCCGGTAGCCTTCATGTTATTTGTCGGGAAAGGCATATCATTCCGGCGGATATAATCGCCGCCAACACACGTATTTTTATCAATGAAAAGTTCTGCCTGAATACCTTTTTTGTAATAACCTGCCCTTGCAGCTACATCGGTTGCATTCGGAATTCTTACTTCGTTGGTATTATAAACTCGGTCATCGGCCTGATACGCATCTCTGTCAACTGTTATGTTGCTACGGAAAATATAGCTCCCATGTGCCGTAATATAGAACCCTGACTTATGCTTGTAATGAGCAACCAAACGAGCAGTAGCTGTTTTAGCTCCAATGCCGATTGACATCGGTAAAAAATCTTTCACGTAATTGCTTACAGGCACCGAGCCACCCAATACACCATGAAGCGACAAGCCGTTATCGGTCTGCACCATATTATATTTTACCCATACCGATAAATCTTGTAATCCTTTCTGGCCCATCAAATTACCCGCACTTGTTTTGGTCGATACATAAGGTAAGCCCGCAAGTACATTTAGTTTTTTGGTAATTCCATAAGCAATCATTGGCATCACGCTTTGGGTAGTATGTGTGCCTATATTGAAATTTTCGCGTTTCAGGTTATTTTCCCAGTATTCTGACCATTGGCTATTAGCATAAGTAGCCGCTATACAAATTGAATTTTTATTCATATAGATAGCATCATGAGGCATTTGGGCATAAGTATTCATGCAGACACCGCCTACCAACACAAGTATCAACTTGTAAAGTAATTTCATTTTTAAAATATAGAGTTTTGGTTAAAAACAGTCTTGTTCAGAAGGGCCACCGCGTAGTTTTATCCATAGAGGCATATTTGCAGCAATTTATACTGCACCAATAGAGCCTGAATGGGCTATAAGCCTACCCAATGTACCCAAAAGAGTGTTGATTTTGAGCGTGAATTTTCACCGATAAACACCATAGGGCATAGCCTATCGTATTACGATAAAAATTGTAGAAAAGAAAAATCTGTTTTTAAACCAAGTCTGGCGGAGGAGAGTGAACCAGTAAAATTGAAGCAGGAATAAATTCCTGATATGTGTAGATTTTTAACGGGAGGTCTTCAACCCAGAAATAAGCAATATTCTGAGTATTAAACTGTGTATAATCTTTGGTAAGATTCTTAAAGAAATTCATTGCTTTTTTACCGGGGGCGGTAGGCTCATCGTTTACGTGTTTCTTTACTTGTTGCAATAAACTGAACACGTTTTCCCGGCTGGCATTTTCTTTTGTACAGTAAGTATAAAGCGTATCGTTTTCGAATTTACGTTCTTGTGTACGGAAAAAATTGCCTTTGTAGATAATTAAACCATCTGTTTCTTCTGATTCATTCCAGCTAGCCAGATAAGGAATGGCCATAGGTAGTTTCATAACAAGTTGCTCGCCTTTTTCTTCAAAAAACACACTAGGCTGTATCATACGTTGTTCCTGCCATTTGTCCATCAGTAAGACAAACGTAGAGCCAAGTATATTACAGACAAGTAATACAAGAAGCGATATGGAGGCAACTCTTTTCAGTAGTAGTTTTGGTTCATACAGCAAATTAATGAATTAAATTGAAATTTTCCAACAACTTTTTACATTTTATTGATTTTTGGCAATGAGATATTCTTCCTGATGGCCAGCATACGTATACCGAAAATAAACAGAATAATAATTACGTCTCGGAAGTCTGACGCGATATTTAGTTTTAACAAAGCAAAATACAACACCCCTCCAATAATACACACAGTAGCGTATAATTCGCCCGTACGGAAAAGTGCCGGAATTTCGTTCAGCAGAATATCTCTGATAACTCCACCGAAACAGGCAGTAATGGTACCCAGTATAATGCAGGACGGAATATTCAGGTGTATGGCTATGCCTTCCTGTATGCCTCTCAAGGCAAAAAAACCTAACCCCAGCGAGTCGAAGAAAGTAAGTGTTTTATCAAGGTGCTTAATTTTACTTCTGAAAATAACCGTAACGGCGGCGGTTCCAAGTATAAGCAGAATAATGGAGGAATCCAGAAGCCAGCGCACGGGCAAATGGCCTATCAGCACATCACGGATGGTTCCTCCTCCTATGGATGTCACAAAGGCAATAACCAGAAGTCCGAAAATATCAAGGTCCTTACGAATAGCAGCAAGTGTACCCGATGCCGCAAAAGCAATAGTACCGCCAATATTAATAAAAGTAAAAAGTTCCATTGGTTTTTATTAGTTTTGGAACAAAAATAGGATTAAAAACGTCAATTTAACGTTTCCATCTGAAATAGCTTCATGCGTATAGACCAAGACACCGTTCAACAGATTATTCAGGCTGCCGACATTGTGGAAGTAGTTGGTGATTATGTTTCCCTGAAAAAACGTGGGGCAAACATGATAGCCTGCTGCCCTTTTCACAACGAAAAAACCCCTTCGTTTTCTGTTTCGCCCTCTAAAGGCATTTATAAATGCTTCGGGTGTGGCAAAGCGGGCGACTCGGTTAGGTTTGTGATGGATATTGAAGGTTTAGGCTACCCCGAAGCACTCAGGCATCTGGCAAAAAAATATGGAATAGAAATTGCCGAACGCGAGGTTACCGATGAAGAACAGCAAAGCCAGAATGAAAAAGAAAGCCTTTACATAGCCCTTGACTTTGCCAATAAATATTATCAGGACCAACTCTGGAAAACCTCTGAAGGCGAAAGTATAGGTCAGAGCTATTTCAAAGAAAGAGGGTTTAATCATGCAACCATTCATAAATTCGACTTGGGTTATAGCCCCGATGGCTGGGATGTTTTCACAAAATATGCCTTAAAGAATGGTTTCTCTTTGGATATTCTCGAAAAAGCAGGTCTGACCCTTATTAAGGAAGGCAAAGACCCCATTGACCGATTCAGAGGGCGGGTTATTTTTCCGATTCATAATGTGGCCGGTAAGGCAATTGCTTTCGGTGCCAGAATCCTGAAAAAGGACCCTAATTCGCCAAAATACCTCAACTCGCCCGAAACAGCCGTTTACCATAAAAGTTTTATCGTTTATGGCATTGCACAGGCAAAAAATCCTATCAGGCAGGAAGACAACTGTTATCTGGTTGAAGGATACACCGACGTTGTATCGCTTAATCAGTCAGGAATCGAAAATGTGGTTGCCTCTTCTGGCACGTCTCTTACCAAAGAGCAAATTCAGTTAATCAGGCGGTTTACAAACAATATTACCGTTTTATATGATGGTGATGCCGCCGGAATAAAAGCCTCACTGCGGGGAATTGATATTATTCTGGAAGAAGGGCTTAATGTAAAAGCAGTGGTTTTTCCTGATGGCGATGACCCCGACAGCTTTGTTCAGAAGGTGGGTAGTCAGGCGTTTAAAGAATATATCAAAAACACCCAGAAAGACTTTATTCGTTTCAAAACAGAAATCTCGCTCAAAGATGTTGGCAATGACCCCATCCGAAGGGCAGAACTCATTAAAGAACTAGTTGAAACCATTTCTAAAATTCCTGACTCAATAAAACGGTCGGTTTTTTACAAAGAAGTAGCTTCTTTACTTAGTATCGACGAACATATTCTGATTACTGAGGGGAATAAGATATTCCAGAAAAAAGTTCAGGAAAGCGAGAAAGACCGCCAACGACAACAAAAAACACAACATTTGGCCGAAATCGGGCTGGAAACTGAAGTACCTGTTTTTATACCCGACGACCCTGAAACCAAAACTGATAAAGAGCGCAGCCTTGTTTCTTACCATGAAGAAGAATGTGTGCGTTTGCTTGTTTGCTATGGAAGCCACGTACTGGAAAGAAATGTAGTAGAAAACATTGATTTTACACTCACAGACTACATATTTAACGAAATCAGGGATATGGAGTTTGAAACGTTGTCTTACCAGAAAATACTAAGCATCTTCCGGGAGTTTCACCAAAAAGGAGAAATTCCACAGACCACCCATTTTACCAGCCATCAGGATATTGAAATACAACAACAGGCCATTAACTGGTTATCTTCGCCCCACCACCTGAGTGAGAACTGGGAGAAATACGAAATTTATGTACCTGTGGAAGCCGATAAATTAGCAGACATGGCCTACACAAATATTCTGCGACTGAAAAAAAGCCGGTTTGAGTCTGATATGGCTAAACTTACCAACGAACTGATAGAGGCCCAATCGTATGAAGCACAAGAGCAGATTTTAATGAAAATGATGCAACTAAAAGAAGTAATCAAGAAAATTGCCCATCTGCTGGGTACGGTTGTGCAAGGCTAGGCTCGTTTACACAATAATAAAGTATATTCATGATAAAAGATATAGATTTTTCACCTGAATTTGATTTTTCGACCTCCAGAAGCGGGGGTCCGGGCGGACAAAATGTAAATAAAGTAGAAACCAAAGTCGAATTACGGTTTGATATTCAAGCATCGGCTTTCTTATCTGATACCCAGAAACAAAAGCTACTCGAAAAACTACAAAATCAGCTAGTGCAACAAACCATATTGGTTATTACGGCACAAGAAAAGCGCAGCCAGTTACAAAACAAAGAGTTGGTTGTCAGGAAGTTTTATAAATTGTTAGAAAAAACATTACATGAGCGTAAAAAAAGGGTAGCCACCAAGCCCTCAGGAGAAGCCGTAGAGAAACGCCTGCAATCAAAAAAGAAAGAGGCTGCCAAAAAAGCCATCAGGGGTCAAAAAATAGATTTCTGATATGCTCAGGCTAATTAGTGTTATTGATTAAATATTTATTAAAGCTAATATTCTCCCTAAAGAATTGTTTTCTTTGTGTGAATTTTATAGTAGCCTGATGAAAAAAAATATTATTTACTTACTTGTCTCGCTTTTTCTGAGTTCCTGTGACTGGTTCAAAAAACCTGACCCCACCCCACAAACCGTTAAACTACCCGAATATGAAGCCACTCCGATTGCTTCTGTATTACCACTTAATATAGCTAACGAAGCCTCAGGCGTATGCGACAGCCGCAGTATGCCGGGTAACGTATGGTTTGAAGAAGATGGCGACAACCCGAACTCAATTCATTTATTCTCACATCAGGGGCAATACAAAGGGGCAGTACAAATGCCTTTCCCTAATCGTGACTGGGAAGATATTGCCATAGGCCCTGGCCCTGAAGCTGGTAAAAACTATTTGTATCTGGCCGAAATTGGCGACAATCTGGCTGTATATGACAATAAATATTATATATACAGGTTTTTAGAACCTCAATCATTAAACCAGCCTGTTACGGCCTACGACCGTATAGCCTTTCAGTACCCCGACGGAAGCCGCGATGCCGAGTGCATTTTACTAGACCCTGCTACTAAAGATATTTATATAGTAAGCAAGAGAGAATTTAATGTGCGTTTGTATATGTTACCATATCCGCAGTCGGTTACGGAAATCCAGACCGCCAAGTTTATTCAAACTCTCCCCTATATGTTTATCACAAGCGGAGGGATTTCATCCGATGGGAAAGAAATCGTAATACGTAATTATGAGGTATTATACTACTGGTATCGCCGTGACGGAGAAACCATTCCAGAAACACTTTCCCGCACCCGCGACGCGCTATTACCTTACGTAAGGGAATCGCAGGGAGAAGGTTTCTGCTTTGATAAAGATGGCAATGGTTATTTTACTAATAGTGAAAAACCCGATGGGCAAACCACCCCGTCGTATCTCTATTATTATCCTAAAAAGAAATAATTTTACATACATCATAAAAAAGACCTCGGTAAGCTACCTCAAGGTCTTTTTTATGGCTATGCCCGCACTAATTACAATATGTATTGGCTTAGGTCTTTATTTTTAACCAGATTAGCCAACCGCTCATTAACTAGCTCTTTTGTAATAATAATCTGCGCATTAGGTCCTATTTTATCAGGTACGTCGAACATAATTTCGCTTAGCAAGTGGCTCATTACTGTTTGTAGCCTTCTGGCTCCGATATTCTCCACTTCGGTATTTGCATAAAAGGCTATACGCGCTATTTCTCTGAGGGCCTCATCATCAAAGGTAAGGCTCACATTTTCAGCGTCCAGCATGGCTTCATATTGTTTGGTAAGCGCATTTTTAGGAGCTTTCAGTATCTGATAAAAATTTTCTTCGGTTAAACTTTCCAGTTCAACCCTGATAGGGAAACGCCCTTGTAATTCAGGAATCAGGTCAGAAGGCTTGGCTACATGAAACGCACCTGCTGCTACAAACAGAATATGGTCTGTTTTAACCGAACCGTGTTTGGTGTTTACGGTACTTCCTTCAACTATGGGTAGTAAATCTCGTTGTACACCTTCGCGGCTTACATCGGGCCCTCCCGATTTCGCACTTGACGAGGCTATTTTATCAATTTCATCAATAAAAATAATACCCAGATTTTCAGCTTTCCAGATAGCCTCCTCTTTCACTTCATCCATATCAATCAGTTTGGCGGCTTCTTCTTCCAACAATAATTTTCTTGCTTCTGCAATGGTTACTTTACGTTTTCTACCTTTTTTAGGTAGCATCCCCCCTATCATTTCCTGAATATTCATCATCGACACATCGTCAATAGGGCCACCCATTACACCTATCGAAGGTGCATTGTTACCTTGCACATCTATTTCAACTTTTCTATGGTCCAAGTCACCTTTCCGTAATTTCTCTCTGAAAGCCTCTCGTGTTTTTTCATTCAGCAGGTGTTCGGTATAATCTTCTATTTCTTTCTTTTTGCCTTCTACTACAAAGCCTACCTCTTTTTTGTCTTTCATTGGCGGAATCAGTATATCAAGCAGGTTATCTTCGACGGTTTCAAGAGCCTTTGCTTTTACTTCCTCTTTTTTGGCTGCCCTAACCATATTTACCGATTGCTCCACGAGGTCTCGCACCATACTTTCACAGTCGCGGCCAACATAGCCCACTTCCGTAAACTTCGATGCTTCAACTTTTGTAAAGGGTGCTTCCGCAATTTTTGCCAACCGGCGGGCAATTTCGGTTTTACCTACGCCCGTAGTTCCTATCATTAAAATATTATTCGGAATAATCTCGGCTTGCATATCTTCGGCAGCATTCATTCTCCTCCAGCGATTTCTCAGGGCAATGGCCACGTTTCTTTTTGCCTCTTTCTGGCCAATAATATATTTATCGAGTTCTTGTACGATTTGTTGCGGGGTAAGATTTTCTATTTTCTTCGCCATTTAAAGTAAACTTTATGTTTAAGTGTGTAATGTAATTGTCAACAGCTAAGGCACAAATTTAGTTTTGATTCTGTCTAAAACAAAAAGCAAGCCTATTTTTATGATTAACGGTTTCAGGCTTCTGTAAAGCATTTATTTATTGATATTTATTACTATTTTTCTACCCTATTTGTTTAGCCTACTCGTTACCTCCAAAAAATACTGTCGTGCAAAAAAGAATAGCTTTATCATTTTTACTACTACTGGTTATTTCGGTTCTTCTAGTTCCTCAGGGCTTTCGCGTACCCGTAAGCGGAGCAACCAAAGCAAGTTACAATCAGCAATCATACTGGTATTATCCGTGGGGTAAATCGGGTACTCATAAGGGTGTAGATATCTTTGCCGAGAAAGGCACACCCGTTACTGCCGCCACCAAAGGGCTTGTTATTTATAAAGGCGTGTTTGGCATGGGTGGTAATGTAGTGCTTATACTAGGCCCTAAATGGAGGCTTCATTATTATGCTCATCTGGACAAAACAACAACACGCTTTTTATCTTTCGTTAATAATACCAGTGTTATCGGAACTGTTGGCGATAGTGGTAATGCCAAAGGCAAAGCTCCACATCTACACTATTCAATTACAACGCTTTTTCCTTATCTATGGCGGGTCGATGGCGCACCTCAGGGCTGGAAAAAGATGTTTTATCTTAATCCTGTCGGGTATTTGAATGAGGCATTGACACAACACTGATTACCTGCCCTTAATTCTTTTATTTACGCAGTTATTAAATGAGGATTCTGTTTTCAGGAGGGCATAAAATCATACTAAAATAAAGCTCTGCCGCAATAGCCTTTCATCATTAAAAACAAGTATTAATTACAAGTGGTAAAAGATTTTATCCTACTTGAGCGTTTATTTATGAATGGAATAATATTTTTTATGTAAATCTTACAAATTTTATCTTTCAAAAAGATTTTTTTGTAAGTTTGAACTAAATATTAAAGCCAATATATATGCTTGATAAAAGCTGAAATCTGTCTCGGATTTCAGGTCACTTTTAAATCTAATTTTCACTATTCAACTCTTCAATAATGCAAAACAAAAAGACAACGAACAGAAGGGATTTTCTTAAAAGCGGTGCAATTGCCGCCAGTGGATTCTTTATTGTACCTCGTCATGTATTAGGTAAAGGTTTTATTGCACCCAGCGATAAATTAAATATCGCGGCTATTGGTGCCGGTGGTAAAGGAGCTTCAGACATTGCCAATGCTTACAACAACGGTGTAAACAATGTAGTGGCTATTTGTGATGTAGATATGGCTCGTTGTAAAGGTAGCCTTGATAAATTCCCGAATGCGAAGCGTTACAAAGATTTCAGAGTAATGCTTGAAGAAATGAAGGGAGATATTGATGCGGTTACGATTTCTACACCTGACCACCAACACGCAGTAGCAGCCATGGCTGCTATGCAAATGGGTAAACACGTGTATGTACAAAAACCATTAACGCACGATATTTACGAAGCCCGTAAACTGACCGAAGCTGCCAGAAAATACAAAGTAGTTTCGCAGATGGGTAATCAGGGTGCTTCTAACCCAACACAAAAGCTCATGATGGAATACCTTGACAAAGGTACTATCGGGCCAGTAAGTGAAGTACATATCTGGACAAACCGCCCCGTTTGGCCTCAAGGAAACCCTGTACCAACAGATAAACCGCCGTTAATTGACTCTATGACACCACAAGACTGGGATTTATGGGTAGGTACAGCCTCTTGGGTTGATTATCACCCGCTTTATCACCCATTCAAATGGCGTGGATGGTGGAATTTCGGAACAGGTGCTTTAGGTGACATGGGTTGCCACTTGATTGACCCTGCGTTCAGAGTATTAGGGTTGGGTTATCCGACAGAAGTAGAGTGTAGCGTTGGGCAGGTATTCCTGAAAGACTGGAGCCCTGAGTATAACCCAGAAGGCTGCCCTCCATCATCAAGTGTTCAGATTAAATTCCCTGCTACCAAGCGTAACAATGCGCCTGTAACTATGTACTGGACAGACGGCGGTATTCGTCCGTTCCACCCAGACTGGATTCCGGCTAACGAGCCACTAGCAGAAGCCGATAGCAGCAACGGTGTAATCATGATTGGTACTAAAGGTGTAATGACTTGCGGTACTTATGGAAATACACCGAAAATCTACATGAAAAATGGAGATAAAATGGATTTAGTTCCGAAACAAGACCCTAACGTGAAACCATTACCAGAACATGGCCATCAGGCATCATGGGCCGAAGCATGTAAAGCTGGTTTCAATAGCAAAGAACACAAAGGTCTTTCTTCATCTTTCGATTACTCAGGCCCATTAACTGAAACAGTATTGATGGGTAACCTAGCTATTCGTAGCTATAACCTACGTAAATCGAACGGTAAAAATGGCTTTAACTACGACGGACGTAAAAAACTAATCTGGGATGGTAACAACATGAAAATTACTAACTTCGATGAAGCTAACCAGTTCGTACAACGCCAATACCGCGATGGCTGGAAATTAGTATAGGTATTGCTTATATCAGTCATATTTGAAAGCCCTGCCTTGCAAAAGACAGGGATTTTGTTTGTTGGTCAGAGGCTTGCCATTAACTCGAAATCCTGCACTTTAGCCAGATACAAATAACTCAATAGCAAGGCATTGGTATTGTTTATGAGTCTATGCCCTTCGGCAAAAGGCATAATATGTGTAGTTATGCGTTCAAATTCATAGTCGGTACCCATTTGTTTATTGTGCAAGGCATCTATTTCTTGTATACTCATAGGTATTTCGCAGTAATATAAATATATGGCTTCATCGCTTGTACCCGTACTCGGGAACACCCTCTTCTGTGGTGTCACATCAATTAGCTGCTCTTCAGTAATAGATAGCCCCGTTTCTTCTCTTACCTCTTGCACAGCTATTTCCAAAGGCGTTTTTGTACCATCTACCATCCCGGCCGGATGCTCGTAAGTAAAACCACCCTCGGCAATTCTTCTTTGTTTTACCAGTAACAGATATTTATCCTGAGTAGCTTTGTCGATGAGGCATATTAATACCGATACCACCTCGCCTTTCATAAAACAGATAGGCGGAATTTTATCGCCTTCGGGAGTATCGGCATCCAGCATTAATAATGAAAAAAGAATTTCTCCGTTATATCGGTATCGTGTATAATGCTGCTCAATATGATTGATTTTTAAGCCATTTTCTATCAAATTCTTTTTCCATAGCTTAAATTTGTGTGCATCTTCGAGTTTTTCGTTTACCATAATCGAGTTAAAAAGTTTTTCGCAAAAATAGAAAGCGTATGAATCAAAACACAGGAAAATATATAATCTTCATCGGAGGTATTATTGTAGTAGTAGGTATTATTATTTATTTTTTCTCAGATAAACTGCATTGGTTTGGGCGTTTACCGGGCGACATCCGTTATGAAAAAGGAAATACCCGTATTTATTTTCCTGTTGTAACCATGATATTGCTCAGCTTGTTATTAAATTTCATACTTTATCTGATAAAGAAGTTTTTTTGAAAACAAGCCATGCAACCCATTTGTTAGTGTTTACGTCTGTATTAATATCATAAGAAGAAAAGTTATCAACGCAAAAATGAAAAAACTCTACATACTGCTGCTTTTAGGCTGTGTTTTGTCGGCTTGCGATAGGGTAACTGACCTTCAACCACGCATCAACCCCAATGAGGCTATTCCGTCAGTAGCGGTTAATGCCATTAAAACAGAGTTTCCTGAGGCCACACAGATAAGGTTCTCCACTTTAGAGAAAGACAAACTCTGGGAGTCGAACTTTCAGGTCAGGGTTGACCAGATGTCGGCCGTAGTAAATAATCTAGGAAAAATCTCAGAGACTTACAGAGTTGCCAATAGTATTCAATTGCCCGATAACGCCAAAAATTACATAACCACTAATTTTCCGGGGGCCGTTGTTAAAAATATTTGCCAGCAAATGAACCCCGACGGCAGCATTATTGGCTATAAAGTAATAGCCACACTAGCCGAAGGTAAAGACATAGTTGTTGTTTTCGACAAAACAGGTACATTTATCATGGTAGCTACCAACGATAAAATGGGGCCTGGAGGTGGTGGCCCACCACGTTTTTATTTTATTGAAAAACAGGATTTACCAGAAATTATCAGGTCTTATCTGGACAACAAGCACAAAGATTACACGCTCGTAAAAGCAGCCGTAGTATTGCAAGGAGGCGGTAAGTTATACTCGGTAGTTATTACCAAAGACCTGACTACTTTCGAGTATTTATTTGACGAAAAAGGAAATGTACTAAGAACCGGCACTTTTGGTGTGCATGCCCCTTTAAACAGGCTAGAATATAAAGTTGTGGCTAGTAGCGAAATACCGCAGCGAGTGCGTGAGTACTTGAATATTCAGTTTTCGGCATGGACTTACGAAAACGGCATTACATACGCCCAGAACGGCACATTATTGGGCTATTATATTCTTGTAACAGCCCTTAACAAGCAATTCTCGATACAATTCGATGCCGACGGCTTTTTTATACGTGGCCAACAGGTATGCGGGCCTGCCGGAGCATCAAGCAATAAGTACGAAATAAAATCTATTCAACCCAAAGATTTGCCGGCAGCAATTAGCAGTTTCTTAACCAACAGGCATCAGGAGTTTACTTACCTGCAAACCTCGCTGATTACCGACAGAGATAAAAAAATATACTGGGTAGCTATTTTAAAAGATAACTCTATTTATAATTATACTTTCGACGACAAAGGGAATCCGCTTACGCTGGTTGAGAATATATTAAAACTAAATATGAGTAAAGTACTGGAAAAAGGAATGGCTGAGGAGGACATACCAGAAAACATAAAACAGTACATAAACACGGTGTATGCAGGGTGGGTGTTTCAGATGGGATTAATGAATTTTGCAGACAATAAATTATTTTCATACATATTGGTTATCAAAGTAAACGGTGATTTTTATGTACTGAGCTTTGATGCTAATGGCAATTTTGTAACAGCCCGAAAAGCCTGAACATTGTTGTTATTGTAATTAAGGGCAGATAATGCTAGCCTATTTAAAACGTTATTACTAAAAACGCTGCAAACCTTTTAAGAATGCCCAGTGAAATAGAATTAGTACTTGGATGCCAACGGAACGACCCCAGAGCCCAAGCAGCCTTTTATAATTTATATAAGGGCCGCCTTTTAGGTATCTGCCGTCGTTATGCGCGTACTGTAATGGAAGCCGAAGATATATTTCAGGATGCTTTCATTAAGGTTTTCAATAAAATTCAGGATTTACAAAAGCCTGAATCTGTCGAGTATTGGGTAAAATCGCTGGTGATTCGTACCGCTATTGACCATTACAGGCAGAATACTAACGAACGGCAATTTGTTGATTATTCAGTATTGGAAGATACTAATAATACCGATATTAGTGCCATTTCGCAACTAAGCCATGAAGAAATTGTTTCGGTTATTAACGAACTTTCAGACGGCTACCGAATGGTAGTAAACTTATATTTGATTGATGGTTATGAACACAACGAAATAGCCAAAATACTGGGTATTTCGGAAGGAACATCAAAATCGCAACTATCAAGAGCTAAAGTCCATTTAAGAAGGCGATTAATTGAAATGGGCGTAACAGTTTAAAATACAGTGTTTTTCCCCCTCCTGAAGGGTAATTTATGCAAGCAGACGACGAAATAAAAAGAAAGCTTTCGGAAATGTTTAACAACTACGAGTCAGAACCCCAGGTAGATACCTGGGAGAAAATTCGTGCGTCCGTACAGCTTTCACAGATGTTTCAGGAATACGAAGCAGAACCAGAGGCGGAATCGTGGGAAAAAATACGGGCAGGTATTGACCTGAACCAGAAATTCAGGAATTATGAGGCGGAACCTGAGCCAGAAACATGGGATAAAATACGTGCAGGTGTTGATTTGGCCCAGATGTTTCAGCATTATGAAGCCGAACCAGAAGCCATTAGCTGGCTTAAGATACAAGAGGCTATTCAGCCTAAAAAACGTCGGCGTGGAATTTTCATTCCGCTATTTTATCGCGTAGGTATAGCCGCAGGGCTTGTGTTGCTGCTCGGCAGCTTGTGGTGGCTACTCAATACTACACCAGACAACAGCACTACTGCCGCAAACAGCACCTCAGGTAAAGGCACACAAGGAAGTGGTAAGAAGGCCAATCAAAACCCACCAATTACAAAAGACACAAAGATTGAATTAGCAGAACAGCCAACCAAAAACAGTGTTTCGGCTGATAAAAACAGTTCAGACAATAAAGCCACAGGTAACAACAAGTTTAACAAATTACCTAAAAACAATAATGCTGCCTTGCTAGCAGAAAAGGCTAATAGAACCCATAACAAAAAAGAAAGTAACACTGGCTCTGAGGTATCTACTAACGAAAATGCTCCAGAAAAACTTATTTCTAATATCGATAGAACCACCGATGTGTCGGAAGAAACCTCTGTTTCATTGACGGAGCTAGACAGCAAACCTTTTCAGCCAAAGGCCATTCGTAAGCCTTTTGGAGCTATTGCCTATAACAACGAAAAACCCTATCAGGAAAAAGAACAAAAGGTGTATCGTAAGTTAATTCTGACAGCCAGCCTCATGCCGCTACAAA
Source organism: Emticicia sp. 17c (assembly GCF_037153985.1). Taxonomy (NCBI): domain Bacteria; kingdom Pseudomonadati; phylum Bacteroidota; class Cytophagia; order Cytophagales; family Leadbetterellaceae; genus Emticicia; species Emticicia sp. 17c. The sequence continues at coordinate 70,114 of NZ_JBBAYI010000009.1, read as the reverse complement.
CGTATCAGGCTTTTACTATTCTGCCTCAGACCAGCACTTATATTCAACAGGTAGGCCGTTTAGACCCTATTGATAACCAAAGGTTAGGTGTGCAGCTTAGAGGTGGAGTAATGAAACCACTTTCAAACCGTTTTTCGGTGGGTGCGTCGGCTACCTATACCGGAGTGCAACAATGGGCTAATTATGAAATTAATAACGGAGACTATGAACTCCAGACTGCAGACAACGGGTCTTATACATTGGTTGGTATTGACAAGCAGGTAGCACAGAAGCAGTTCTTGCAGACCTTAGGAATAAAACTAGACAACGCCTATCTGGTAATGCAGAAAAAAAGTAAACTGTATGTAATAGGTGGTGCCGAGGCTGTACATGTACTTAATAATAAAGAATTTGGCTATTATATAAATGCGTCGGTGGGTTTATCATACCCCGTAAAAGGAGGAAAATCTCTTTGGGTTGAGCCAACTTTCCGTTATGGACTTTCGCAATCGTTTGACGCCAATAACTACCTCAAAATTCGCCCATATAATATAGGGCTGAATTTCCGCATCAATTTCATCTAACAAAGTTAAGATAAGAAACTTTGCAATTTTCTTAAAAATCATTTCATTTGCACCATTAAATTCATTTAAATTATAAGGCAATGAAACTGAGAATTACGCTGATAATTATACTGTTATTGTTAATAGGCTTACTTTATTATCTTACAGCCGGGCATTATTCAAGCGGAGAAAGGGCTGGTACTATCTCAAAAATCAGTGACCGTGGCTATGTATTTAAAACTTTTGAAGGTGTGTTGAATGAAGGAGGTTATTCAGGCGAAACAGGAACTCTAACCCCTCGTTACTGGGATTTTTCATGTAAACTCGATTCAGTTATACCCAAACTTAAAAGAGCTTTGAAAACAGGCGAAAGAGTTACTTTGAGGTATCATGAAAAATTCTTTCAGTTTCCGTGGAATGGTGACACAAAATATTTTGTAATAGATGTAGAATTTTTGTCGGTACCACAAATACCTACCTATCAGCCTTTTCCTCAGGCACACCCGCATACGGCTCCCCCAACCGCCGATTCAGCCAAATCTGATGCTACTTTGTAGTGAATGGTATTAAATGCGAAATGCCTGACTGAGACTCAATCAGGCATTTCGCATTTAATATTCTGTTACTTCTGTATACTTATTAAATCACAAAGTATTCTCTCTGTTTCGCTCAATATCAGGTCTTTTTCTTTTCCATCTTTTTCACCTGAACTCAGCTTGTTAACTGCACTCCGGTGTTTTTCGTTTTCTTCTCTCTCCTGTTTACGTTTTGCTTCATTTAACGAAACTACTGTAATATCCTTAGTTTTACGATATTCGTTCAAATCATCTACGAGTTGCTTCATAGCTGGGTCCGAGTTCAGGCGTTGCTCGTATTTTTCCTGCAACTTGCTAACAACCTTATCGTTAATATTGGTCGTTTTCTCATAAATCGACGTATTAATCTGGTCGAATGGCAATGCGCTTGGCTGAGAGCTTTCACCCATCTCATCAGGGTCAAATGGGCTTGGCAGATTAATATCAGCCATTACTCCTTTACGTTGCGTACTATTTCCTGTAATACGATAAAACTTCTCGGTTGTTAACTTTAACTGACCGTATTTTTCTTTCTGGTCAAATCCAACATTCGACGAAGCCTTTTTATCATTAGAAGCCGTCCGTGGCGAAAGCAAGAACTGGTCGAGGTCTACCAATTGTTGTACTGTACCTTTACCAAACGATTTTTCACCTACAATCAGCCCTCTTTTATAGTCCTGAATAGCACCTGCAAAAATTTCAGATGCCGAGGCACTAAAACGATTCTGTAAAATAACCAATGGTCCGTTATAAACTAGTTCAGGGTCTGTGTCACTTTCTACATCAACCCCACCGTTGTTATCGCGGCGTTGTACTACGGGGCCTTTGGTAATAAACAAGCCCGTCAGGTTAATAGCTTCTGTTAAAGAGCCACCACCGTTATTTCTTAAATCGATAACTACGCCATCAACACCTTTTGCTTTAAAATTAGTAAGGAAGCGTTTTACGTCTTTTGTGGTACTCTGAAAATCACCACCTTTGCGGGCATCTTCAAAGTCACGGTAAAACATCGGAATATCTATCACACCAAGTTTATACTCTTTCCCGTTATGATTTACTGGCACAACCTCACCTTTAGCAACGGCTTCTTCGAGTTTTACTTTTTCTCGCACAAGTCTTAATTCTTTGGTGGGTGCTCCAGGAGCAGCATCGCCGGGCAACAAACGAATGCGCACAACGGTTCCTTTCGTACCTCTGATAAGTTTAACGGCATCATCCGTAAGCCAGCCTACTATGTCCTGCCATGGGCCATTATCTCCTTGTGCAACGGCCACTATGCGGTCGTTTTTCGTTGTTTTTCCATCTTTAAACAAAGGCCCACCCGGAATAACCTCTGCAATTACTACGTAGTCACCTTCGTTTTTCAGCGAAGCACCAATTCCTTCTACCGACTGGCTCATTTCAATATTGAACTGTGCTGCCGTGCTAGGAATCATATAGCTGGTGTGGGGGTCAATAGTTTCAGAAAACGCATTCATGAATGTCTGGAATACATCTTCCGAACGCCATTTGGCAATGCGCGACTCCCAACGTTTGTAACGGTCTTTCAGGGTAGCTACAATGGCACTATCTTTACTACCGCTTAATTTCAGGTCAAGCACCTGACTTTTTACAATTTTGCGCCATACATCGTCAAGTTCTTCTTCTGACTTAGCCCATGTAGCTTTTTCGCGGTCAACATCAAAACTTTCGTCCGTAGTAAAATCAAAAGGCTTGTCAAGCAAACCCATGATATACTCATAACGTTTTTTGTATTTAGCTCTGAAAAGATTAAATACATCGAAAGCCGGGGTTAAATCGCCTTCAAGCAGGTCTTCATCAATTCCGTTACGATACTTTTCAAAAGCATCAATATCAGCCTGCGTAAAGTATGAATGCCCACCATCTACATCTTTGAGGAAATTATCCCACACCTTCGAGGAAAAATTATCATCAAGTTTAAATTTCTGGTAATGATGATAACTCAGAAACTGTGTTACAAACTGTTCCACCTGCTCTTGTGTACGCGTAGGTGTCAGTTCTCTGTAACCATAGGTTGGTGTTGCAGACGTTTTGTTCTGAGCTTTATTTTCAAAACATCCAAAAAGCCCCGTTAGGGTAAGTAGGACTAATATTTTTTTCATAATTTCTAACATAATTAACCCCTTCCCCTAAAGGAGAGTTTTAGTTTTAAATAGAATAAGTATGTAAAATCTGTTGTTTAAAAACTAACAGCCAGCAGTTCATTATGTTATTAACAATAATACTTCTATTATTGTTGCATCCTCATGAGGCTATTTACCTGACTCACTACTTCACGATTTCAAGTAGCTCAACGTCAAAAACCAACACCTGATTTGGTCCGATACTTGGGGGTGCTTGTGGCCCATAACCCAAACCTGCCGGAATAAACAGTTTCCATTTTGAACCCACAGGCATTAATTGCAAAGCCTCTACCCAACCCTGAATCACTTCGTTTACACCAAACTCGGCCGGAGTACCTCTTTGCACAGAACTATCAAATATTGTTCCATCAGTTAAAGTGCCGTGGTAATGTACTTTAACTCTATCTGTTGCGGTTGGTTTAGGGCCAGTGCCTTCTTTTATTACCTGATACTGCAAACCACTTGGAAGTGTTACTATACCTGGTTTTGCTTTGTTTGCTGCCAGAAAAGCCTCTCCTGCTTTGAGGTTAGCTGTACCTTTTTTCATGGCTTCGTTCTGGAAATACCCTTGTATATAAGCGTTCGCATCGTTAGGGTCAAGCTCAGTTTTCTGGTCATTTAATAACTGGTCAATTGCTTTTGCCAATAATGCACTATTTACTTTCATATTCTGTTGCTTCAGATTGCCTCCAATGTTCATTCCGATTGCATAGCTAAGCGAATCAATGGCATTTTTCATTACAGGGGCCGAAGTTACCGCAGCAGGTTTGGCAGTTGAAGCTGGGGCCGGGGCTTTTTTAGGAGGGGTTTTGGAACCTTGTGCTATCGAAAATTGTGTGGTAAAAAGACTTACTGAAAGAACAACGATGATTTTCTTCATTTTTAAATATACTGTTTTTAAATTTTACTGATTAAGAATAACAAATAAACGTACTTTTGATTTAAAAATTAGTTTTATCGAAAAAAAACTGTAAAAAATCTTAATTTTTGATAGTTTTTAAGAATTTTTAACATGGCTTTAAGTTCAGAAGAAATAAGACGCTACGACAGGCAGATTCTTTTGCCTGAATTAGGCATAGGTGGTCAGGAAAAACTCAGGAATGCCAAAGTTCTGGTAATTGGCTGCGGTGGTTTGGGAAGCCCCATACTTTTGTATCTGGCGGCTGCCGGAGTAGGCACCTTGGGCATTGTTGAAAACGATACTATTCAAGTCAGCAACTTGCAACGCCAGATACTTTATACGACCGAGCAAGTGGGGGCCTCAAAATTAAGCCAAACCGAGCAACGCATAAAAGCCCTGAATCCGTTTGTAGATATTTATGCCTATCCTACACGCCTAACCGCTACAAATGCACTGGCTATTATTGAAAAATATGATATTGTTGTAGATGGTACAGATAATTTCCCGACGCGCTATCTGGTCAATGATGCCTGTATATTACTAAACAAACCTTTTGTGTATGGGGCTATCCATCGTTTTGAAGGGCAGGTAGCTTTATTTAATTACAAAGGAAATGCTACTTACCGTGATTTATTTCCTGAGCCACCTCCGCCTCATCAGGCACCCAATTGCTCCGAGGCTGGCGTATTAGGGGTATTACCGGGTATTGTGGGGTCAATGCAAGCCCTTGAAACCATTAAAGCTATTACAGGTATAGGTGAGCCTTTAGCCGGAAAACTCTTGCTGATAGATACGCTTTCGATGCAACAGCGGATTATCAGGATTCCGAAAATACCAGACAGCCCACCTATTGAAAAACTGATTGACTATGAGGCTTTTTGCGGTGTAGCCAGCACCGATACCCCTGAAATGGATTATGAAGAATATATGGCATTGCATACCCAAGAGCAGAATCTTCCTGAAAAATCGTATCAGTTGATTGATGTACGCGAAGTACATGAATACCATACTTTTAATATTGGAGGGGAACTCATGCCCTTGTCTGAACTTGAAAAGTATGTACCTCAAATCAGACGAGATAAAACTGTGGTTGTTCACTGCCAGAGTGGTATCAGAAGTAAAAAAGCAATTGCCCTGCTCAAAGAAAAATACGGGTATGAAAACCTTATTAATTTAACCGGAGGATTAAATGCTGTATCCTCTTAAAAGTTTAACTAGCTGCATGAAAGAAACATTATTGGAAAAAGTAAAAGGTCTTATAGAAAAACGCATGAATACTTCATGGGAAGCCATGGAGGCAGCAAAAAATTCGGCTAATGAGGAAGGAAAAAGTTCGGCAGGTGATAAATACGAAACTGCCCGTGCTATGGGGCAAATAGACCGTGAAATGAATGGGCGAATGTATGAACAAGCACGGCAGGAACGGCTTTTACTTGAAAAAATAAACCTGAAAGAAACTCCTGCTACGGCTACCTTCGGTGCATTGGTTGAAACCTCAATGGGGTTCTTCTTTATAGCTGTGGGAGCCGGAATTATCGAACTAAACAACAAAAGTATCATGGTGGTTTCGCCACAATCGCCCATCGGACAAATATTGTTAGGCAAAACAAGCCAAGATACTTTTGATTTCAGAGGGAAAACCCACAGGATTATATCAATTACTTAATTATCCATTGGAATATTTTTGATAATGGCTTGGCATAAATCGTATACCAGTAAGGTTTAAGCCCGTTTATTTCCCAAGCGCGGCGGTCTTCCTTATTGGCTCTGATACGGTTTTTAAGCGATGCATTACTGGTGCCTCCGGTACGCATTTTCATGAGTACTTCAGGAATATAAAAAGAAGATACATTATGTTTATAAAGCATTCTGAGCATTAGTTCGTAGTCGCCGGCACTTCTGAATGACGTATCATATAAACCGTAGGTATCATAAGCTGATTTCTTCAAGAAGAAAGCCGTATGTGGGGGCATCCAGCCTGAAAGAAAACGTTTTTTATCATACTTGCCCGAACGCCAGTTGCGTACAATTTTATTGATATCTTCGTTATCGACATAATACAAATCGCCATAGACCGAATCGGCCTTCGACTCTTCAAAGGCTTTTGCTACTTTTGAGATAACCTCTGTATTCGGATAAAAATCGTCTGATCCCATAATGCCCACCACCTCGCCTGTTGCCATCTTTACGCCTTTGCTCATGGCCTCATAAATTCCGCTGTCTTTTTCTGACACCCATTTTATTCTGTCGCCATAAGATTTCAAAATGTCTACGGTTCCATCTTTAGAAGCTCCGTCGGCAACAATGTATTCAATATCAGGGTAATCTTGAGAAAGTACGCTTTCAATGGTATCACGAATAGTTGCGGCTGAATTATACGCGGCTGTAACAATTGATATTTTCATCAGGTAAGTGAATGTTATAAAATATGCCTGTCATGATAAAGACAAACCAAAAGCCAAAATTACAAAAGACAAATATAGAAAAAGAGTTTTTCGGTTATTTTGTTCATGATAAGCCATAAAAACGCGTTGCGTTGCCCCCAAACAGGTTCTCTTTTTCGGATATGCTGAGTTTTTCAAAGTAAGACTGCACAATCGAAAGTTGCTCTTCATACGTACCAGCTACTAAACAAACTGGCCAGTCTGAGCCATACATGATTCTGTCTGTTCCAAAAAACTCCAGTACCAAATCCAGATAAATATAAAAGTCTTCTTTTTTCCAGTTATACCAATCGGCTTCTGTTACCATTCCCGAAATTTTACAAAAAACATTCGGGTGTTGAGCTATTTGCCTGATATAGTTCGACCACTTGCTTATTTCTTTATGCTTAATATCGGGCTTGGCTATGTGGTCTATTACAAATTTGTTATCGGGGCATTCTCTGACCAGAAAGAGGGCATCTTTCAATTGCTTGGGATAAATCAGAATATCGTAGGTATAATCAAAATTCACCAATTGCCTGATACCCCTTACAAAGCTTTCCTGCTGCATAAAGCCTACGGGTTCGCCCTGTACAATGTGCCTGAAACCTTTAAGTTTGGCAAAAGATTTAAAATATTCTAAACGCTCATTAAGGTTTTCGGCGCGTAAATCAACCCATCCTACTACTCCTTTTATGAAATCGTAGAGTTGGGCAAATTTTAAAAAATCATGGTTTTCCTGTTCTGTCTGGTTTACCTGTACTAATACACAGCCATCAAAACCATTTTTCTGTAATATAGGCTCTAAATCGGCGGGCAGGAAATCTTTCTGAATGGCTCGCATGGAGTCATCAATCCAAGCGTAATTTTCTGAGTCATAATACCAGAAATGCTGGTGTGCGTCAATAGTCATTATCAGTAGTGTTGAATAGTTGAGAATCAATGAATAAAACTCTGAATACCAAAAAAGCAAATTTGCAGCACTAACAACCACAGTGCAATAGAATTATCTTTTCTGAATTTAAGGCCATGAAATAATGTTAACAAAACTGCCGAAACAATAAACCAAGCCACATAATTCTGCACAGGCGGTATTTGTTCTTTCCAAGACCACATATTAAGCCTGATGGCTATAGGTTCGGCCAGAAAATCGAACATCGTTAGTAATAGGGCTCCGTAAATTACTTTTATGTAGATAGGTTGTGTGACCCGACAAAACGAACTCCCTACACAATAAACCAGTAGTAACCAGTTTACACCAATCAGTGGTGGCACATCAAGCATTTTTACTCCTAGCGTAGTTTTGTACTGATATTCACCGAAAATCATTCCTGTTTTTACGCCTGCCACCTCTATAAAATAGCCCGTCATGAAAGCAATTACACAAAAAACTATAAAATTGGTATTCCATTCCCGATGAAAATATAACAGAATCCCTAAGGAAGTGAGAAGATTAAAGGGTGTTAAAAACTGAAATAATGAGGCAGTTTCAGGAATATTTAACCCTATAATACCCGCTATATACATCGACAGCAAAAGATATTGAAAAGGTTTAGGGTTACGCATAATAACATTATAATGGTTTAGATGTGATGACTATGATACTTTACCAGCCCATTGATAGGTGCTCCCAAGACGTTTCCGACCATTAAATTTTTACTACTGGCTACTTCTCTCAGAATATTTTCATAATAAAAACCTACCGAACCAACAAAGTTAAGTGCTGCTTCGCTACACATAGGGTACTTGAGTATATACTTATCGAAAAACTGTGTAAAGCAATTGGCAACTAAATTATGACAAAACTGGTGTTGCAGGTTTTCGTGTAAAAAACGCGAAAACGAAGCAAAATATCTGTTCGGAAAAGGCTTCTGATACGCGTTGTCTAATATGGTTAATCTGTCCATCACGCCATATTTTTCCTCAAATAATTGCCTGAGGTCTATTGGTATTTCTTTATGCAGGTAGCTCAGCACCAGCGATTTGCCCAAATGCCCGCCGCTGCCTTCATCACCAAGCCAAAATCCTAGAGGTGGCACCTGAAACGCTATTTTCTCACCATCAAAATAACACGAATTAGAGCCTGTTCCTAAAATACAAGCTATGCCCTTGTGATGCCCGCAGGCTGCTTTAGCTGCTCCTACTACATCGCTTTGTATATTTACAGACCACAAACGCTCAAAAACCTGCCTGAGGGCTTTTTCTATAATATCGGCTTTTTCTGTGCTTGTAACACCGGTTCCATAAAAATATACCTCATGTATATCATCCTGACAATAAGGCAAAAGGGTTTGCTTTAGCTCATTGGCTATTGAGTCGGTGTCCTGATAATACGGGTTAAAACCTACGGTCTGGATTTGCCCGACTACCGTGTTATTTTGCAATATACGCCAATCTGTTTTGGTCGAACCACTATCTGCAATCAGTATCATCTGGCTTTAAAACACGTTTATAGATACAATTGTTATATCCGTCAGAAACCACCTGTACCGAAATACTGGCGGCGGCGGCTTAGTTTTAACTCTTGCAAAAGAGAACTTCTCACACGGAGGTCGAAAGAATAGTTGCTTGAGCGGAGGTTATTTCCGGCAATAGGAGTCCAGTTGAAACTCATATCCCAGCAATGAAGTTCTCTGTGCACACTAATATTTGTTAAGGTAGCAGCCTTGAACTGGAAATCCCAACCTGTATTAAAACCTATTTTCCATTTAGGAGTAAGGCTGAAATCGCCCTGTACTGTAACGGCTTGGGTAATTTGAGCCTTTGCCAGCCCCTGCTTAATATAGTTCAGGTTGTAACTCAGGTTCAATGTCCACGGAATCGAGAAATCAACATATAATTCAGGGTTAGCGGCAACAAATTTTTTCATGGCTTCCATTGCAGGGTCGTTCGATTTGGTCTGCTGGGGTTTTGCCTTCGTTTTATCAAAAGTAGCTGGCGACAACCGTGTTGCAATGGCAATATTAGCCGAACGTAAGGTAGCAAGGTTTTTCAGTTTGAACTGCTCGCCATTTTTCATTGATTGAGCTATTTTGTAGAATTTCCTGATACGCCCCGCGGGGTTTAAAGTTCTTAGGTCTTTTGTGGCCTCTTCCTGATAATAATATGGGTCTAGGCTTCCTGAAAGGTTAATATTTATCAGATTTTTAAACAGGTTTGTATTAGCCGTCAGGTTGATGTTAGACAACTTCATGGAATCTCCTAGAGCCAATAGGTTATAACTTGTACTTAAACCGAAGTTATCGAGCAATGAGATTTTTTCAAACGCTTTGGCGGCTGTATCTGACTTGGATCGGATTTTAGCCTCCAATTGGTTAGTAAGGCTAAAGCCTATACTACCCGAAGCCCCCGCCGAAGCACCCAATGTAGGGTATCTTGATAAAAGTTTACGCAGGGTATCCGAATGAGTTACCCCTGTAAGGGTATCGAGGGTTCTATCAACCCGTATAACGTTATACTGAAAAAGCTTGCTTGTAAAATCAGGAGCGTAATTGACACTGATAGAGGGCGCCAATGTATGCCTGATAGCTTGTAAACGACCTTTTCCTTTAAATTGGTAAGTGCCATACACACGCGTGTTCATGCTACCCGAAATTGAGGTCTGGTAGGTCGGGAAAAAGCCCTTGACAGTGTCTATTTTCACCGCGTTTTCGCTCTTGATATACTCATATTGCAAAGCCTGTGTAAAGATGTCTCCTCGTAAAGAAACACTTGGCGTAAAATTAATGTAGCGGGCAATTTTAAAGTTAGGTAAGGCAATGGGAACAGTATAAGTAGTACGAAATTGCCCGTCGGCCAGAATGTTGCCCAATGCACCCAAACTATTTATTTTTCTTACATTATTTAAACGCTCCTGCAAAGCCTTTTGCTTTTCTCTTTCTTCGGGTGTAAGCGTAAGCGGATTAGCATCACGCAGCCTAATTTCTTCGTTTGTTAAAGGTTTGGCTTCTATTGATGAATAAGAGCCATCCTGATTCTGGCGAACAATTTTGTATTCAGAATAACTGGTAATGCTGTTTACTTTGGTGTTAGTGGCCTGATACCCCCCATTTATATTTAACCCAACCCGAAACGACTCGTACCAACGCCCTATCTGTTTTTTTTCGGGTACAAATGGGTTAAACTGGTTGAGACCAATACTATAATTGGCCGAAGCATCCATCTGTCCGGTTGTGAAGTTCTGCGAAATATTTATTCCGGCACTGGTTACCAGCTTTTGGGCAAAAGTTCTACCAACCTGAATTGACGAGTTAGAAGAACTACTCAGGTAATTACTTACATCAGCTGTATTTACGTTGTTTCTGTTAAAGCCATTGCTTCTTAGATTGACCGATGCAGAAAAACTACGGTCAGGACGGCGGTTGGCAGGCGAGTGGGTCCAGCCCAGACTGAAATCCTTTGTACTCGACTGGGCCGTTGTGGGGTCAACTACTTCGGCTACGGGCTTATTGTAATTGTACTGAAAGTTGATATTCCCCGAATACTTATAACGCTTTGAATAGCTCGACTGAATACCTACGCCAAAACTACCTTTTGAGTAAATTTGAGCTAGCACCTTAGCTCCTACGTACTCGTTAATGGCAAAATAGTAGCCAAAATCACGAAAATAAAAACCCCGATTGCGGGGTTCTTCCCCATAACTACCCATAATAATGCCCGAAGTACCTATTTCTTTTTTCTTGGGGACGGGAAAAAAGCCAAACGGTAGCCCAATTGGCAGCGGTATGCCGCTCAGTACAAAATTAAATGGGCCTGATATAACCTGTTTTTTATTAACCAGCTTGATTTTACGGGCCGCAATATGAAAATGTGGTTCTTTGAGGTTACAGGTAGTATATTTAGCATCAATCAGATAAAGGTTATCTTCTGGGTCTTTTTTAACCCTTTGCCCCTGCACAAAACCCTCGCCTTGCTGAGTAACAATATTTTTAATGATGGCTTTTCTTGACTTAAAGTTATACCTGATGGTATCGGTGTTATACTTATCGCCTCCTTGTGAAAAAATTGGCTTACCTTTCACTTTGTCTCCCTGGCGTGTCGTATCGGGCGAGCCATGCGCAAAAATTTCATTTTTCCCCCAATCTAGCCTTATATAATCGGCATCCAGTTCGATATCGCTATAAGTAACTTTTGCCTTTCCGTATAAATGCACGGTTTTGCCGTCTACATCCATAACGGTTGAGTCCTGCGCTGAATACTTGACCGTAGATTGCAGGCTGCTATCTTTACTTTTCAGCGAATCAGGAATAATTACCCGAACAGTATCTTTCTTTTCGGCAAAAAGCTTATTCCCGAATGTACGGGGTTTTCTGGTAGTTTCAGGAAGCGGTTGTCCAAAGCCCGTGTTTCCTCCTGAGCCAGCGCGCCGGAGAGGGTCAATCGACGGAAACTGCGCAAAGGTTGAAACACTAATAAAAAAGCAACAGACTATGTGAAAAAACTTCAAGATGATTAAAATTTAAAATTAAAACGGGAAACTTATGCCTCCCTCACACCAAACTAACGGGTTTACAAAAAGTTTCTGCTTTTTAAGTACCCTCAAAAATAGTACTTTTGTAAACAAATTCGTTCTATTACTACAACAACGATAACTCGTGGCACAAAATTAGCTTAATAATAGCATAGACAGAACGTTTGATTAGAAAATCATGTTAAAATTTCTTAAAGTCTTATTTATTCTAACTTTTGCTTTCGGCTCGGGCTATGCACAAAAAAGTAAAATTAAAACGATAGTCATCGATGCTGGACATGGTGGCAAGGACCCTGGCACGAGTTTTGGGAAACTTAAAGAGAAGAACATCGCGCTTAGCATTACGCTTAAAGTAGGCAAACTCATTGAAGAAGAACTGGGCATAAAAGTAGTTTATACCCGAAAGAAAGATGTTTTTATTCCCTTGCACGAACGTGGTGAAATTGCCAACCGTAATAAAGCCGATTTGTTTATTTGTATCCATGTGAATGCTAATCCGTATTCATCGAAAATATATGGCTCAGAAACGTATACCATGGGTTTGCACAAAACTGAGGAGAATCTGGAACTGGCCAAACGGGAAAACGCCGTAATTCTGATGGAGGATAATTACAAAAAAAATTATGATTTTGACCCTGATTCTCCGTTAGCCCATATTAAAATGGCCAATTATCAGAATGCGTTTATGAAACAAAGCCTCAACCTTGCCTCAAAAGTTGAAAAACAGTTTCAGAAGTCGGGCCGAAAAAGCAGAGGAGTCAAACAGGCGGGCTTTCAGGTTTTATGGGAAACAACCATGCCCGGTATTTATATTGAAACCGGATACCTGACCAACTCGGTTGACAGAGAGATACTTTCGACAGAAGCAGGGCAGCAAAAAATAGCAGAGGCTATCGTAAAGGCTATCAGAATTTATAAAGAAGAGGCAGAAAAATAAATATCAACTCCTAAACGTTGAAACACGAATGCAGAAATGTATTTTTGCAAAAATTTAAGTCGTATAGTCTCCGTTTAGGGTTTAACACTTGAATTCACCCATATCACACGAATTTTAGCATGAAAAAAGAGGTAAAAGTAGGCTTATTAGGTATCATTACTTTCGCAATTTTCTATCTTGGATTTAATTTTCTAAAAGGGCTGGACGTTTTCCGTACAGAAAACGAATACTATGCCTATTATTCAAACGTAGAAGGTTTGCAGAGTTCAAACCCTGTAACTTATAATGGTGTAACTATCGGCAGAGTAGTTGAAGTAATACCAGACCAAGAGCGCAACCGTGTGAAAGTAACACTTGCTATCAAACGTGATATTGTTGTGAATGATAACTCTGTGGCTATTTTATCTGACAATGGGCTTCTGGGAGGAAAAATGATAAAAATGCTGATTCAGTCGGGGACTCCTCTTAAAGATGAAGAAACTTTAAAAAGTGAGATAGAAGGCAGCCTGATGAGTGGTATAAGCGAGAAAGCAGCTCCGGTACTTAAAAACGCCGACTCATTAATTGTTACCCTTACAACCATTGTAAAGCAATTTGACCAGACAGGCGTTGCCCTGAAAGCATTAATAAGCAATGCGAATGACGCAACCACAGGTGTAAATGCAGTGGTGGCATCGAATGCCAAAAACTTGTCTGCTATTACAGCCAATGCGGCCACGCTTACTTCAAATCTGAACGGGCTGACAACAAATCTTGACTCACAAATAAAGCCTATTCTACAAAAAACCAATACCTTTGCCGACTCCCTGAATGCCGTGCGTCTGGGCGAAACAGTGGCGAAACTCAATACTTCAGTAACTAGTTTACAGGGTATTCTGAAAGAAATTAATCAGGGGAAAGGAACCATCGGAAAACTGGCAAAGGACGATTCGCTTTATGTAAATCTTGACAAAACAGCGGCGAATCTGGCGGCTTTAATGGCCGACCTCAAAGCAAACCCTAAAAGGTATGTTCATTTCTCGCTGTTCGGTCGGAAAGACAAAGAGCCGAAGAAATAAAACTCTGTGGTTAATACTCACTAAAAAGCTATGTTTTCCGTTATGTTCACATTACATTTTGATACTGACACTAAAACGTATAGCTGATGTTTCGTCGACCATTCAATCTATTACTCTTGCTGTTTGTTGCCTTTATTTCCATTTTTCTGTGGGAAAAACTCAAGTTTTTGAACCCTTTCAGGATTCAGGATATTAAAACTACCCATAATATTGTACTGAAAGAAATGTCTACTCTAGGCAAAGTAGAGCTAGCCAATTTTACTTTTCGTGATGTAGTAGAACAGGAACTCTCGGTCAGTTATTTGCCTAATCCGAAAGCTATCCTTATTGTGCAAGGAAATGCCGTAGGCTGTATAGACTTAACCAAAATTACGGCTGAAGATATTGTTACAAAAGACGACACGCTGGTGGTACACCTCCCCGACCCTGAGCTTTGCCATTATAGCATCGACCACAAGCACTCAAAAATTTATGATACTCAATATGCTTTTATGAACGAGCAGGCACTTCTGAACGAAGCCTATACCCGTGCCGAAAGCAAAATTAAAGAATCTGCCCTTGAAATGGGGATTTTAGAACAAACAAAGAAGAACGCCGAAATTGTACTGAAACCTCTGCTTGAGAATGTTTCTGGCAAAAAAGTAGTTTTGCAGTACCGATTGAGAGCTACACTTGAAAGGCTGAAATAAAGCCTCAGACTTTCCCACCGAAGGCTAGGTCTCCGGCATCGCCCAGACCGGGCACTATATAAGATTTGTTATTTAAGTCTTCGTCAATATCTCCTATCCAGAGGCGGCACTGAGGCAGGCGCGCCATTATGAAACGGACTCCCCTGCGGCTAGCAATTGCCGACACAATGTGTGTTTTTGCCGGAATACCATAACGTAACATGGCATGATACGCTTTTTCGATTGATTTTCCGGTGGCAAGCATGGGGTCGCTGATAATTAAAATCTTATCCTGAATATCGGGGCTGGTAATGTAGTCCATTTCTATTTCGAACGACTCTTTTTCATCGTGCTTGCCACGATATGCCCCGATAAAAGCGTTTTCAGCTTTATCAAAGTAATTTAATAAGCCCTGATGCAGCGGTAACCCTGCCCTAAGAATAGTAACCAACACTACTTGTTGAGAAACCTGCTGGGTAATTTTTGCGCCTAATTGTGTAACCACATCACGATTCTGATAGGCCAGTGTTTTTGAAATTTCATAGGCAAACACTTCACCAAGCCGCTCCATATTCCGCCGAAATCTCATGGCATCCTGCTGGGTTTCTTTATGACGTAGTTCTGCCAGAAAATGATTGGCAATAGAGCTGTGTTCGGTCAGTACAAACATAGGGTCAAGGCGCTTGTTCGATACAATATTATAGGCTTAGGATATGAACCATTCTTAGCAAATCATCATGAATTGGCTTAGGTTTTTTAATGGTGTCAATAAATGGTGTGTACACCATTTCATTATTAACAATACCTGCCATTACATTTTTATAACCTTTTATGAGGCCCTCTACGGCTCCTACACCCAAGCGGCTTGCTAAAATACGGTCATAAGCTGTTGGTGTACCTCCCCTCTGAATATGCCCCAGAGTAGTTACTCGTATATCCAGCTTATCGGCCACCTGTTCTTTTATTTTGTCTGCTATTTCGGCGGCATGGCCTTCTTCGTCACCTTCGGCTACTACTACAATCGATGATGACTTCGAGCGAGTCCAGCCATCTTTCAGTGTGCTTACTACTTTCTTAATAGGCGTATGGGTTTCTGGCACCATCACGATTTCGGCCCCGCCACCAATCCCCGACTGTATGGCAATATAGCCTGAGTCACGGCCCATAACTTCTATAAAAAACACACGGTCGTGCGAGTCAGCCGTATCACGTATTTTATCAATAGCCTCCAGCGCGGTATTTACTGCGGTATCAAATCCGATAGTATAGTCAGTTCCATATAAATCGTTATCAATGGTACCCGGACAACCCACGGTCGGAATCTCATATTCATTATAGAAAACTTCTGCTCCTGTAAATGTCCCGTTTCCGCCAATCGCCACCAAGCCTTCAATACCTGCATTCATGAGGTTTTCGTAGGCTTTTTTTCTTCCTTCGGGGGTCATAAATTCTTTACTACGTGCCGATTTAAGGGTAGTACCGCCTCTTTGCACAATATTACTAACTGACTGTGAGCTCATAGGGAATATATCGCCGGCAATCATGCCGCTATATCCTCTCCTGATACCATATACCTCTAGTCCATGATAAATAGCTCCTCTCACTACTGCTCTGATACAAGCATTCATGCCCGGGGCATCGCCACCAGAGGTAAAAACTGCAATTCGTTTCATTTTAATATAGGTACTTTTTTGGCTTAGAATTAAAGTATATGTTTAATAAGGTCTTGCTGTTATATCGCAAAAGTAATTAGTTTTATTTACTTCTCCCAAATTTTAATTGTTATTAGTATTTAATGATTATTCTGCCAAAAGTAATTTTATCAAAACAATATTTTATTATATAATTATTTTAAGAAATTTTTGAATAAAACCACCTTAAAAATCATAATAAATCTTTTCCAAAAGGAAAAATTAATTTCTATAAAAACAGTTTTGCTGCACGAGCCTTTGAATACACCTATCAAATAAAAGACAACACTCTGATAATCAACATCTTAAGCTAAAAGTTACGTATGTTATATTTTTGGCATACTATTTGAATCTGATTTAAGTAAAATTATTAGTGGCCAAACCACTAGCTACATGAAAAATAAGTTAGCTATAATTAACTTTTACAAAATGTCAGGATTAAATTTACTATCAAAGAAACATTGTGTTTTCATCGGAAAGCTCATGTTTCTACTCTTAGGTGCTCTCCCTATAATGGCGCAAACCACAAACCCTGAAAATGTTGGGATCGGAACCACGAAACCTGACAGGTCAGCACTATTAGATCTTACATCTACAACTAAAGGTTTACTCATTCCGCGCATGACTTTAGCCCAGCGGGGTAACATTCCGAATCCGGCCACCGGATTAATGATTTATCAGACGGATTTCCTTGCGGGATTTTATTTTTTCGATGGCAGTAAATGGCAAAGCTTAGCAGCCAACGTTATGGGGCAGTCGCTCAGAGCGGCAGCTAACGATGAGGGCTCTTGGGGCCTGACCGGAAACACAGGACTAAGCTCTGACATACATTTTGTAGGTACTACCGACACCAGTTCGCTGGCATTCAGGGTCAACAACCTGAGGTCTGGTTTTATTGATTATCGTTATGGCAATACTTATTTCGGATACAGAGCCGGTTACCGTAGTTCGGGCTTTAACTCTGTTGCGATTGGGGCTTATGCCTTACATGAATTCAATACAGGTTTAAACAACGTAGCGGTGGGGTATCAGTCATTACCTAATAACACCACAGGTAGCGACAACGTAGCCGTTGGAACAAGTTCGCTCTTTTATAATAGTATTGGCTCACAAAACGTAGCAATTGGCTCACAAGCTGGTCAACGTTCAATTGGTGACGGCAACCTGTTTATAGGAAATAGAGCTGGAGCCAACGAAGTAGGCAGTAATAAACTCTATATTGATAATGGCAACCAGAATGGCCCTCTGCTTTATGGGGATTTCCTGAAAGGATATATAGGTATTAATACAAAACAGCCTGAAAGTGCCCTTACTATTAATAGTAGAGCAGCTAATGTGAGTGGCTTACAGCTTCTTAACATGACAAGTGCCTCTCCGGCTGGCCGACCAAATATGAAAGTGTTGTCGGTTGATGACAGAGGTCAGGTAATTCTTGTCAGAGACTCTATTGGTTTAGGTGGTGGTATCACCACAAGTATACCTAATTACTGGACAGCCAAAGGAAACTCAATCGAAAATAATAATAACGGCGATGTAATTGTAGGCAATATTCGTTTCAAAAATTTGCGTTCTACTTCGGCTGCAGGTAAATCAAACCTGAAGGTACTTTCGGTTGATGAGAACGGCTTACTGGTACTGGTAAAAGATTCGGTGGGGGTAACCACTAATTCTATTCCAAATACAGGGCAACCGTCGGCTATCAGTGGCTTCTGGAACGAAACCGATAACAATATTTCAAACACCAATACAAGCGGTAAAGTGATTCTGAGAGGTGGTGTACAACTACAAGACCTCACAGCATATAATAGAGCCTATACACCTTACGGAAAAGTGCTTACCGTCGATGACTTCGGTAACTTACTACTCGTACGTGACTCGGTTGGCGTGGGTTCGGGGCCTTCATCATGGAGCATTAATGGCTCTACCATCTCGAACAATAATGCTGGCAGGGTTTATATCAATAATGGTTTAACTTTACCACAACTTACAAGCCAAAGCATGGTTACCTCTGTAAGTCAGAAATTCCTGACCGTTGACACCGACGGAAACGTAATTCTGGCTAATGTTGACGGCACGTCAGGAGGTACAGGTAGCAATGCGTGGGCACTTAGTGGTACTGCTTTAAGTAACTCCAATACGGGTGTAGTTACGATTAATAACGGACTTACGGCCAAAAACGGCATTAAAATAGAAACCGGCGGGCTTAGTTTTTCACAGTTGAGAGCATCTTCGCCAGCTTCAAAATCAAACGGAAAAGTGCTTTCGTTAGACGATAACGGTAATCTGATTCTGGTAAGAGACTCGGTAGGAGTAAGTACTAATGGTGGTGTACCAATTATTCCTTCTAACGAAAACTCACAATGGACAGTTAATGACAACAACATTTCCAATAAAAATACAGGCAATGTGTACATAAACAATGGCCTGATTTTACCAAAACTAACCAGCGACTCCCCTACTTCGGTTACTTCGCAAAAGGTACTTTCGGTTGATGCCACAGGTAGAGTTATTCTGGTAAACACCCCAACATCAAATGTTATTGGTGGCGGTAATGGTAGTTCTTTATGGAAAACAATTGATAATGGCACAGGAATTGTAAATAGTAACACAACGGGTGGTATTTATATTAATAGTAATGAAGATGACAAAAGCGGTTTGCAGTTCGTGAAACTGAAAGCAGCTTCAGCAGCAGGTAATAGCTACGGCAAAGTGTTATCGGTAGATGATTACGGCAATGTGATTCTTGTGAATGATGCCGTAGGTGGAGGGCCTTCTGGCCAATGGGATACCATCGATGGCCGTTTGCACAGCGCAAACAATAGCAAAGTAGTAATTGGTACAGGTATTAACTCTTTCCCTGATGGCTTTAGCCTGTATGTAAAAGGAGGAATCCTGACTGAGCGTGTAAGAGTAGCGGTAGCAAACTCAGGGCTATGGGCCGACTATGTTTTTCAGGATGGCTACAATCTTATGCCTCTGAAAGACGTAGAGAAATTTGTTAAATATAATCACCATTTGCCAAACGTGCCATCGGCTGAAGAAGTAGCAAAAAACGGGCTTGATTTAACAGCCACCAGTGCCAAATTAATGGAAAAAGTTGAAGAACTGACCTTATATTTAATTGAGGCAAATAAAAGAATTGAAGCATTAGAAGAGAAAATGAAAAATCTCGAAAAAATACAAAAATGACAATTCTCATTGTGTGAATAAACAATTGTGTTTTCCTAAACTTTACTGTTTCTTATTCTAGACACTAAGTATCATTATACTGGCTAAAGTGTGCCTGCTTGGCACTTATTTAGCCAGTATCTTAAAAAAAGTAAATTATTTTTTTCTAGTTTTTTTTACAAAAAAATAATTTCAGAAATAAAACTGGCATACTAATTGCAATAGTTTTATTAAAATAATGCAAATATCAATAGTTTCATAATATTGATTTTTATGGGTTAGGGTTTATTGTTAAACGCCATGATACAAGATTATCGTGGCGTTTTTACATTTACAGGCATATCAGGTTTTTATGTATACATGCAGGTACCAGTTATGGCAATGTATTGGCAAGTTGCCATTAAAATTACCTATATTTACAGCTTCTATACTAATTAAGTAGCATGACAAATATATCTAAGTCAAAACCTGTTTCTCACTCACGTACAACCATAACCGAACTAATGATTCCGTCGTATGCTAATTTTGGCGGAAAAATACATGGGGGCATCCTGCTTTCATTAATGGATAAAGTGGCTTATGCCTGTGCTTCCAAACACGCCGGCACTTATGTAGTAACTGTTTCAGTAGATGGTGTTAACTTTCTTCAACCTATCGAAGTAGGCGAACTGGTTTCTTTACACGCATCGGTTAACCATGTAGGGCGCAGTTCATTGGTTGTGGGCATAAGGGTAGTTTCAGAAAACGTAAAAACAGGAGAAACCAAGCATACCAATACCTCTTATTTCACGATGGTAGCCAAAGACGATTCAGGCAAACCTACCGAGGTGCCGGCATTGGTGCTGGAATCGAAAGAAGATATTCGTCGATGTCTGGAAGCACTGAAGCGTAAACAATTAAAAGAAGCCTATAAAGACAGTTTCGATAACGAAATTTCGGCACTTCATCTGGAAGAAGACCTGCACTTACTCAAGCAAGAACGAATAATTATTCAATCCTAAATTCACGCACGTATGAAATCATGCCTAAGTCTGATTTTTGTTTTCCTGTTTTCTTTACCCGTTTTTGCTCAAAACCCTGACATAAACTTACTAAAAAACATACATTCTAACCGTAATACGCATCTCGACCCCCTATTTGAAAATTTCAGCCATTACACCTACCCTGTTAGCGCGGCTGTTCCGGTAGGGTTATTGGCCGCAGGATTAATAAAAAAGGATATAACCTTACAAAGACAAGGGCTTAGCTCTGGAA
The DNA here is from genome assembly GCF_037153985.1 of Emticicia sp. 17c. Lineage (NCBI taxonomy): Bacteria > Pseudomonadati > Bacteroidota > Cytophagia > Cytophagales > Leadbetterellaceae > Emticicia > Emticicia sp. 17c. Next base: position 49,283 of record NZ_JBBAYI010000009.1, on the reverse strand, counting down.
TAGCCCTCATTACCTCGCTTGGTATTTCATACGGATTAAAAAAAATTGTTGACCGCCCACGGCCTGCCGCAACCTATACTTTTATACATCCTCCTATTGTAGAAACTGACCCTTCGTTCCCGTCAGGGCACACCACCGCGGCTTTTTCGGCGGCAACTTCGTTGAGCCTGAGCGTAAAAAAATGGTATGTGGTAGTTCCTGCCTATTTATGGGCTGGTACGGTAGCCTATTCGCGGTTGCATCTTGGTGTGCATTATCCTACCGATGTGCTGGCAGGGGCTGTTATTGGTGCCGGAACCGCCTGGGCAGGGCATTGTATTAATAGGTGGTTACAGAAAAAACGTTAATCAATTAGCCGGAAACAAGAGCTGCTTTATTCTTTCTGAACTCCGACGGACTCATACCCTTATATTTTTTGAATGTTCTGGTTAAGTGGCTTTCGTCGGTAAAGTTAAGTTCAAAGGCTATTTCGTTCATGCGCATATCACTGTATTGCAAGCGTGTTTCAACCAGTTTCAGTTTATAATTCATAATATATTGCTGCATACTTTCGCCTGTAAGTTTCTTAAAATATTCACTTACATAAGTAGGCGAAATATTAAAATGTGCGGCCATTTCTTCGGCTCTTAGTAGTTCAGGAGTATAAATATTTTTATGTATGTAGCTTAGCATACTTAAATCTTTGCTCTCGGTATTTTTAGTAATTTCAGGCGTAGTAAATGTAATGTTACGAGCCACAATAGTCAGTAAGGTATTTACTATTTGTTGGGTAAGTTCACGCTGATAAGGATATTGATTCACGTACTCACGGATGAGTGCCTCTATTAAAGATTTCACCAGCGGCTTATCGGCTTTATTTTTTAAAATACAGCCCGGCAAACGGTTATGGTTCTGAAAAATAAACTCCAGTTTATTAATCCATTCCTTGCTTTGCTCTTTAATGTATACATCATTAAACCTGATAAAGAAAAACCTCGTACTTTTTTCTATTTTAAAAGAATGGCAATCCTGCGGCATTAATAAAAATAGTTTTTCGGGGCCATAAGGCCAGTTATTTTTGTTAATACATTGTGTGCCTGTTCCGTCAATGATATATACCAGTTCAAAAAAATTATGTTTATGTGCCATTACAGGGCACTCGCAGGTTTCGAGGTATTCTACCTCAAAAGGTTCATATAAATTCCTAATTTGCATACCTGCAAATTTACAAGATAAACCCATATTTATACAAGAATCTTATTGGGCAACTGTCATAATTTTGCAGCATAAAAATCAAGATAAAAATGAAAGCAATTGTATTAAAAGAATTCGGAGACGTTGAAAACCTGATAGTTGAAGAGGTTCCTACGCCTATTATTAATGATAATGAAGTGTTAGTTCAGGTAAAAGCCATTAGCATAAACCCTGTTGATATGAAAACACGTTCAGGGAAAGCCCTAGCCGCCAGATTAAAAACCGAAAGCCCGATTATACTTGGCTGGGACATCTCAGGGGTAATTACTCAGGTGGGCAGTAAAGTAACTGATTTCAAAGAAGGTGATGAAGTTTTTGGCATGGTGAATTTCCCCGGTCACGGAAAAGCCTATGCCGAATATGTGGCAGCACCGGCTACACAACTGGCCATAAAACCTCAGAACATTTCACATCAGGAAGCAGCAGCAGCTACCCTAGCGGCACTTACGGCTTGGAAGGCTCTCGAAACACACGCACAAATACAAGCAGGCCAACGCCTGTTAGTACACGCTGCCGCCGGAGGTGTAGGGCATTACGCCGTACAAATGGCCAAGCACTTTGGTGCTTATGTAATTGGCACTTCGTCGGCAGCTAATAAAGATTTTGTGTTGAGCCTCGGTGCCGACGAGCATATCGACTACAAAGCCCAACCCTTTGAAGAAGTAGTGAATGAGTTAGATGTAGTGCTGGATGCCGTAGGTGGCGATAACATCGAACGTTCGTTTGAAGTTGTGAAAAAAGGAGGTATTGTTATTACACTTCCTTCAAACACCTCGGAAGGTATTGTTGAAAAAGCCCGCCAGAAAGGAATCAAAGGTATGTTCTTTATGGTTGACTCAGACGGCGAAGCCATGCGCAAAATTGCGTCTTTACTGGAGCAAGGCGTTGTAAAATCTCATGTTTCAGCAGTCTATTCCTTCAACGACATACAAAAAGCACATCAACAAATAGCTACGGGTTCTACACGGGGTAAAATTGTTATAACGCTTTAAATAATACCTGAAAACCAATCAAACTATGGTTATTGACTATTGAACTGATAGCCATAGTTGATTTTGCTATATTCTTTTGTAAATTAAGGCTTGATTCTCACAAACACTTACACTTATGATTCAAAACTCTATTACGTTTGTTTTACTTCGTTTAGCCGTAGGCATGAGTATGTTCGGGCATGGCTTGGTACGGGTACCGAAACTTGCTGTTTTTAGTAACTGGATGGTAGAAAAGTTTGATAAATCTTTTTTACCAAATGCACTCGTTGTTCCGTTCAGTTATGTACTACCCGTGCTTGAACTAGCAATAGGCGTATTACTACTGATAGGGCTTTTTACGCGGCAGGCGTTAATTACAGGTGCTATTGCCATGATATTACTGATTTTTGGCTCAAGCATGGTCGAGGACTGGGGAGCTATTCCATCGCAATTGATTCATACATTCTTGTTTGCCGTACTATTATCTTATACCAATTATAACAGTTATGCGGCCGATAATCTCCTAAAAAAACAAGATTAAGTCATCTATAAAAAAAAACCCCGTAGTGTTACGGGGTTAATCCAGAATGCAGGTAATTATTATTTAGGCATTAATACTGTATCTATTACATGTATTACACCATTGCTCTGATTCACATCCGAAATCGTTACTTTTGCCATTCCCCCTTTTTCGTCTGTAAGTATAATATTTTTACCTTTCATGGATGCCTTTAATTTTCCTCCTTGTACGGTTGTTAAGGTAGCAGTTCCGTTACCTTCTTTAATTTTTGTAGCCAAGTCTGAAGCATTCCATTTACCAGCCACTACGTGGTAAGTAAGAATAGTAGTAAGTTTTGCTTTGTTTTCAGGTTTTACTAATGTTTCTACTGTACCCGCAGGCAATTTATCGAACGCCTTGTTGGTTGGTGCAAAAACAGTAAAAGGACCAGCCCCTTGAAGTGTTTCTACTAAACCTGCTGCTTTTACTGCGGCTACTAATGTGGTGTGGTCTTTTGAATTTACTGCGTTTTCAACGATGTTTTTTGAAGGATACATCGGGGCTCCTCCTACCATAACGGTTTTTTCTTTACCACTTTGTGCAAATGAGCTAATTGAAATCAACGCTGACGCAAGGATAACTGCTAAAGTTTTCATGATTAATTTTTGTTTTAAATTGATTATATTATTGTAATTGTAATTATACCTCAACTAACGGAATTCAATAAAAATCGGATTGGAAAACAGCTTTATTTTTTCTTAATTTTTTTCTAAAATGCTGCAAATAAGCCTATTAAGCCAACTATTTTTTCGGAATCAGTTTTTCAAAGCCAAATATTTCAGAAAAGAAATTCATTCGCAGACTCATGAACTTATATATTTATTTCAGATTTTTGTAAAAGGTTTAATAAACAACGTATGAATCGCTTTGACAGAATAACGGCTATACTGATTCAGTTACAATCTAAGAAAATAGTAAAAGCACAAGACATAGCCGACAGATTCGGGATAAGCCTGCGAACTGTTTACAGAGATGTACGTTCTCTGGAAGAAGCAGGCATTCCTATTATTGGTGAAGCTGGTATCGGATACTCAATCATGGATGGCTACCGCTTACCTCCGGTGATGTTCACTCGCGAAGAAGCCCGTACGTTCATCACCGCCGAAAAACTGATGGAAACCTTTACTGACCTTTCTACCAAAGCGAGTTATAAATCGGCTATGTACAAAGTAAAGTCGGTACTACGGAGTTCTGAAAAGGATATGCTCGATAGCATTGAAGAAAACATCGAAGTAAGGCAAAGGACTATCCCTTTCAATACTTCTATCAGCAATACACTTGAAATTATTCTGAAAAGTATTTCAGAAAAGAAACTGGCTCAGATGGAGTATTCGAGCTTTAACTCCAGTGAGCCAATTCAACGAAAAATCGAACCCGTAGGCATTTATCATGAATTTAATTACTGGTATACTATTGCTTTCTGCCACTTGCGTGGTGACTACCGGCATTTCAGAACAGACCGTATCCTGCAAATAGACCTGAGCGATGAACCTTTCACAAAAGAACACTACTCGCTAAAAGAATACCTTGAACGAATGCCCGAAAACGACAACCTTGAAACCGTAATTATAAGGGTAAACAAACCAGCACTCAGATTTTTACTAGAACAAAAATATTTTAATGGTTTTGTATCAGAAACAGATAAAGGCGAGATGATGGAGATGACTTTCCTGACGGCTTCACTTGATAATTATGCCCGCTGGTTCATTACTTTTGCCGATCAGGCTGAAATTATTACCCCAAAAAGCCTGAAAGATAAAATCAAAATGCTTGTTTCGGCAATTTCTGCAAAATTTTAAAAAATTCTTTACCTCTGCTGACATAAGGCTGTCACTAGGCTGTATTTATTTTGTAGCATAAACGAAAAAAGCTATGCTACAAGAAATTACAGTTGCCCCTGACAAGAGCTTACAAACGCTTATAAAGGACTACGCCATTTATAATCAGGTAGCTACCAAAAGAATTGTAACTTGGTTAAAAACCAAAGCAACTGACCTGCTGGATATACAAATGCCTGCGGGTTCGCATAGCCTGAAACAAACGCTTTTACATATCTGGCAGGCCGAACACTCGTGGTTAGCCTGTTTACAGAACAATACTACCGACATTACTTATGAAGACATGGAAAGAAGCTCGACTGACAGCATCTTTGAAGGATTACTGATGCAGTCAGAGAAGTTTGCCGATTATATTTTATCGCTCGAAGAAACACAACTTAAAGAAACCACACACGTATACATACCATACGTAATAGACTGCAACATACCCAAGTTTGAACTCATACAACTTTGTTTTGACCACAGTACTTATCATAGGGTACAAATCACTGATATGGCTCGCCATATTGGGCTGACGGATCCACCAATTACCAATTATATGTATTATCTCTCACGAGAAAATGCGTTTGCCTGACTTATACGTGTTTTAGGGGAACACGAGTACTAATCCACAAAACTTTTAAAAATCCCTCAACTTTTATTAGTGTCTGAATATACCTCCTTTGTGTGTATCCACAAGCATAAAGGAGGTTATTCTTTTATAAAGCTACTTTCGGAAAACATAACCTCAGAACTTAAAATTTTCATCCAACCAGTAAAGAACTAGCAAAAGATACAATACGATTTAAGCAAAGTAGTAAAAAATAAAATAACTATATTTTTGCTGATACCTTACCGAACGACATTACTTTTGTCTTTCAATCTATTCAATCAGGTACTCTCTAAAAAATTATGATTCATTCTGTTAAATTCAAGCGTGTGCTTTTTAGCATTGGTGTATTTGTTGCAATTTGCTTTTGCACTTTTACTTATGCCCAAGCCCAAAGCCCCAAATTTAAAGTTATTGCTTTTTACACAGCCAAGAACGACCGCGCCCATATCAGTTATGTACACGAAGCCAATAAGTGGTTTCCGAAAATTGCTCAGCAATATAATTTCACTTATGATTCAACCAGTAATTGGGATAACCTTAACACAAAGTTTCTTTCTCAATATCAGGTAGTTTTGTTTTTAGACACCCGCCCCGAAGCCCCCGCCCAACGTGAGGCTTTCAGACAATATATGGAAAATGGTGGGGCATGGATGGGCTTTCATTTTGCAGCCTTTGCCTTGAATAATTCGGCTTTTAATCAAGATTGGGACTGGTACCATAACGATTTTCTGGGTTCGGGAGAATATAAAAGCAATACATGGCGGCCTACATCGGCCATTTTGCGCGTTGAAGCCCAAAAGCACCCTGCTACCAAACACTTGCCCGAAACATTTAAATCTTCACCCAATGAGTGGTATCGCTGGAAAAACGATTTAAAGGCAAATCCTGATATTGAAATATTAATGTCGATTGACTCAAGCAGTTTTCCTTTAGGCACAGGTCCCAAACCTCACGAAATCTGGCATAGTGGCTATTATCCGGTAGTATGGACCAATAAAAATTATAAAATGATTTACCTAAACATGGGCCATAACGACATTGACTACGAAGGCAAAACCAATAAAGAGTTATCATTTACACTTGCTAACGACACACAGAATCAGTTCCTGATTGATGCCTTGTTGTGGTTAGGAAATGGTAAAAAAGTAAAGTATAACAAAAGAAAATAGCTTTAATACAACTGCATACCAGAAACACTTTTGTACCAAACCAAGTTATTAAATCAGACAATTTTATCAATACCAACATGAGGCAACAAATAGGGCATGTATCGTTAGTAGTAGATGATTACGACGAAGCCATTAAGTTTTACACCGAAAAACTGCATTTCAGGTTAATAGAAGATACTCCCCTGACCGACACCAAGCGTTGGGTGGTAGTAGCCCCTCCGGGTTCAACTGGTTGTAACTTGCTATTGGCTAAAGCAAGCAACGATGAGCAAAAAAGCCGTGTGGGGAATCAGACAGGCGGAAGAGTGTTTTTGTTCCTCTTTACAGACGATTTCTGGCGTGATTACAAAAATATGATTGCCAATGAGATTAAATTCGTCAGACAACCCACCGAAGAATCCTATGGCACAGTAGCTGTTTTTGAAGATTTATACGGAAATCTGTGGGATTTTATCGAATCCAAGAAACAGGCTTAATCACAGCGATACCCCCAACCAGCCCACAATCAGATTTCCTCAATTAAGATTTTCGTATAACTGCCTTTAGCGTTTTTTAAAATTCAGAGGTTTTACTTTGGCAAAACTACCCTAAATTACTGGTTATCAGGAGCTAAAAAATAAGCTCCTGACACGGGTATTCTGGCTTTTGATTGTTATATTTGATTAAAAATTGATTGTGCCATGGTAAAAAAAGTACTAATTCTGTTTTTTTTCCTGAGTTGCTGGCAGAGTTTTGCTAACTCCATTCTGATACCCATGGATGAAACTCAGACAAATCACCTGAAAGCCTATGGTATTGCCTACCAAACACTTCGGTCTGATACTGAGTTAGACTGGCTACTGAATTACCGTGGCGGCAGTTTTTTATTTGATTATTCATCAACACTAGAAAAAGAGTGCCTCATCAGGGGCGTTTCTTTTGAAGTAATTTCTACGGCAAACGTGCAGGCTATACTGAAAGAAATTTCAAACCCTGACGTAAACATGGAAGTAGTAAGGCTATTTAAAGCAGCAAAAATTGCAGTCTACTCCCCTATTAAAGTAAGCCTTTCAAGTTTTGAAGATACCGACGCCGTTTTATTAGTACTGAAATACGCCGAGATTCCGTATGAAATTATCTACGATGAAGAAATTATCAGAGGCGATTTAGCCAAATATGACTGGCTACACCTGCATCATGAAGATTTTACGGGGCAATTTGGTCGGAATATGCGCCGGATGTCGGCACTCGACATGAAAGCGCAGGAAGATATTGCCCAACGCCTGAAATACACGAAGATTTCGAGCCTTAAACTTGATGTAGCAAAAATGATTAAAATGTTTTGCATGGGTGGCGGGTATTTGTTTGCCATGTGTTCGGGTGCTGAAACCCTCGATATTGCCCTCTCGGCCGAGGGTATAGATATTGTAAGCAGTAGATTTGATGGCGATAACGTAGATGCAGATGCACAATCAAAGCTCGATTTTAATAAAACATTTGCATTTGAAAACTTCCATTTATATCTGAACGATGGCGAGGGCTATGGCTCAATGTCTTTTTCAGACATTAACGTCTGGTCGGGCAGGTTCGACGACGAACAGAGTGGTTATTTTAACTTATTCGATTTTTCGGCTAAATGGGATGTCATTCCGGCTATGCTAGCCCAGAACCACGAGCATCTTATCAGAGAATTTATGGGCCAGACCTCCGCCTTCAACAAGAGGACAGTCAAATCAAACGTGCTTGTAATGGGTGAAGGGAATGAGTCGCACCGGTATATTTACGGTGAATTAGGCTTGGGGCAGTGGGTATTTTACGGAGGGCATGACCCTGAAGGACGCAGGGGGTTTCATCGGATGCCTACTGATTTGAATCTCTTCCCCCACTCGCCCGGATACCGGCTCATCCTGAACAACGTATTGTTTCCGTCGGCTAAGAAAAAGAAACGAAAAACCTGAGCCAACCCAATTCACTATTTGCACACAAGAAATTTTATCAGTCAGGGTCGCAAAGAATCTAAGCAGATTTTAAATATGGTTTTTTAAAAAACGTTGTAGATTTGTAACCTATTTCAAACAAGCTAGCTCGCCCTATGTCGATTGACTCAAAAATAAAGCAATTAGCAAAAGACTATGCCACTGAGGTAATTGCAAACCGTCGTTACTTACACACAAACCCTGAACTTTCTTTTCAAGAATATAATACTGCAAGGTTTGTTGCTCAAAAACTTAAAGATATTGGTCTTACACCTCAGGAAGGTATTGCCAATACCGGAGTTGTAGCCATTATTGAAGGGAAAAACCCCGACAGCAAGGTTATTGGCCTGAGAGCTGACATGGATGCTTTACCTATTTTTGAACAGAATGATGTGCCTTACAAATCGGTTAATGAGGGCGTAATGCACGCTTGCGGACACGACGTGCATACCTCATCTTTGCTGGGTACGGCTAAAATACTGTATCAGTTACGCGAAGAATTTGAGGGTTCGGTAAAATTGGTGTTCCAACCAGCCGAGGAAAAAGCTCCGGGTGGAGCCTCCATCATGATTAAAGAAGGTGTACTGGAAAACCCTACACCGGCCAGCATGATAGGCCAACATGTGGCACCTAATGTGCCTGTGGGTAAAATAGGTTTCAGAGAAGGAATGTACATGGCTAGTACTGATGAGCTATACCTGACAGTGAAAGGAAAAGGTGGCCACGGAGCCATGCCTGACCAATTAATAGACCCCGTTCTGATTGCCTCTCATATCATTGTTTCGCTTCAACAGATTATCTCACGCAATCGTAAACCGGCTAATCCGTCGGTACTTTCTTTTGGCAGATTCATTGCTGACGGAGTTACTAACGTTATTCCGAATGAAGTAACCATTCAGGGTACTTTCAGGTGTATGGATGAAGAATGGCGGGAAGACGGGCTTCGCCGAATGAAAAAAATGGCCGAAGGCATCGCCGAAGCTATGGGCGGAAGTTGCGATTTTGAAGTAATAAAAGGGTATCCTTACCTTAAAAATCATCCTGAACTTACCCGACGTCTGAAAAACCAGACTATTGAATATATGGGAAAAGAGAACGTAATTGATCTTGACCTCTGGATGGCAGGCGAAGACTTTGCTTTTTATTCTCAGGTTGTTGATTCATGTTTCTATCGGCTCGGAACCCGTAACGAAGCCCGCGGAATTATTTCTGGAGTACATACTCCTACCTTTGATATTGATGAAGCAGCCCTTGAAATCGGCCCGGGTTTAATGTCATGGCTGGCTATTCGTGAGCTAGCTCAATAGTAGGTATCCTGCTTTTGCTGTTTTACTTAATATAACTTTACTTTTAACATTATTTTTAACTTTTGCCAGTGCTAAGCTATGCCCTTAAACTGCGGCTATTTACTTAGTTACATTGTAATTAGTGTGAGTTTATGAAAATTCTACTTATTTCTTTACAAATATTGGGTGCCATTACCCTATTCCCGTGGTTTTCGATGGCAGGTTTATCGTTCATTATTTTAAAACCTGCCAAAGCGTTAAAAAAACAACTGGCATGGCTTTTAATAATAGGTATCTTCTCTTATCCGTTTATTTTAGGAAGCAGCTACTGGTGGTCATGGGCAAACCTCATAGAAGGTTACCCCAGAAGAGCCATATTCTTTAGCTGCCTACCCTTAATCATTTTCGGAATAGCGTACTTGCTCATTGCAACCCTGACCGATTTTATTGAAAAAATAAAGGCAAAAAAATAAACTAGTCTAAATACTTACTTTCGTTCATTTCATAGCTCTTTAAAGCTTTCTTTAAAGAGACACTTAGTTATTTCAAACAAAATGCTGAACTTTGGGTGTTAAACCTGTTTTCATTAAATATTGCCGTACTAATCAAACCCGCAGAATGAAAATATTTCAAAAGTTAAGCAATAACTCGTTACCTGTTCAGTGGCACCATATCTTATTTTATACTTTACTCATTGCTATTATTCCCCACACAGGCTTTTACTTTGACCTCAATAAGGACTGGCCTCGTTGGTCATACTATGCCTTCGAGCATGGTTTAAGTCAGATTTATAATTCCGATACCAATTATATGCCCTTCTATCTGCATGGGCTATACTGGTTTGGCAAATTACAAGGCAGCAAAGAGTTGATTTATGCCAATAGTTATCAACTTAAATACTTTTTTCTGTTGTTTGATTTCGGAGGTGCTATTGCTTTGGCATGGGCTCTCAGAAAATACTACACCATAAAATTTGCCGAGTACCTGTTACTCTTTAATCTTGGGTATTTGTATTGTTCTGTCATCTGGGGGCAGCTTGATAGCATGCCTACAACTATTGTTATACTGGCTATTATTTGTTTGTTTGAGCGTAAGTTACTCTGGGCAGCTTTTTTCGGTACACTCGCAGTATATGTAAAATTACAGGCCATTATATTTTTACCTTTCTTTGTTATTCTGCTTATTTACCAACTTTCTCGAAAGTTCGACAAATGGCTTCTGGTCAAGATGATTGGCATTTCGGTTTTAACCCAACTGTGGCTACTGAGCCCTTTTATTTGGGGAGGCACATTCTGGAATTTTGTTAAAGTAGTCCGAGAATCGGTTGGTTTTTTCCCAAGAGTTTCATGGCACGCGTATAACTTCTGGTATCTGGTTATTAAGCAAGACCCTACGCTTCTGAATGATACCTTGCCTTTTGCAGGACTGACCTACAAAAAATGGGGTTTTATATTATTTTTTGGTTCATCGGCTTTAGTATTTATTCCGCTTTTATGGCAAACTTATATAAACATTAAAACCAAAAAGTTGCTGGATGCCAATTATTATGCCCTGCTTTGGCTAACAGCCGCAACCACAGCAACGCTATTCTTTTTTGTTAATACTCAAATGCACGAGCGGTATTCTTACCCAGCCATTGCACTATATTTTGCCTATGCCCTTATTAGCGGAGAGTACGCCCTTTTTGCCTTAATTTCGGTAGCACATTTAGCAAACGTCGATGGCATGAACAAGTATTTCGGTTTAAATCCTTTCAAACCTGAATACACGGCTCTTATTTTTGGGCTTATATTGCTTATTTCCTTTGTTAAGTTATTTATCTGGGCCAAAAACCTAAAGAATATTTATACCACCTGAATGTATTAATCTAGGTAAATAACAAATTTTTAAACTTGAAAATACAATACAAACTATTTATATTGAATTTTCAAAAAAATATGAAAAATACTTTCTTTTAGCAAAATATAAAGGCGTAGAACTTAAAAGCCTTTTTGTTTAATGCCTGAATAAGAGTATTTTTGCCTTGCTCAAAAAATAACCTTAGTAATTAATGCCTAATTCAGGATGTATCAATCTATTGAACTCTATAAATAATATTTGAAAAAATTATGACTCCTATTCGTGTACTAGTTGTTGGCTGCGGAAATATGGGTGCTTCTCATGCCTTTGCGTATCAGTCAATTGATGGCTTTGAAATCTGTGGTATTGTGTCTACTGGCAAAAGTAAAGAAGTACTTAATGAGAAACTTGGTGGTGGCTACCCTTTATTTTCAGATTATGAAGAAGCTCTAAATGAGACCAAACCAGATGCCGTATGTATTTCGACTTATCCTGACACCCACGAGGCCTTTGCCATTAAAGCACTTGAAAGTGGCGCACATGTATTTATTGAAAAACCATTAGCCGATACAGTTGAAGGTGCTGAACGCGTAGCAGCAGTAGCGCAAAAAACAGGAAAAAAATTAGTAGTAGGTTATATTTTGCGGCATCATCCATCTTGGGAAAAATTCGTAGAGTTATCACATCAGCTAGGCAAACCACTGGTTATGCGTATGAACCTGAACCAGCAAAGCCACGGTACAATGTGGGATGTACACCGTAACCTCATGAAAAGCCTTAGCCCTATTGTAGACTGTGGGGTACATTATATAGATGTGATGTGCCAGATGACTCGCTCAAAACCTTTACAGGTAACAGCCATTGGTGCCAGACTAACCAATGATATTGCCGCCGATAACTATAACTATGGCCAGCTGCAAATCAGGTTTGAAGATGGCTCGGTAGGTTGGTATGAAGCTGGTTGGGGTCCTATGATAAGCGAAACCGCCTTTTTCGTAAAAGATGTAATCGGGCCAAAGGGTTGTGTATCTATTGTTGCCAAAGATGCTGGCGCAAGTGGCAAGTCTGACAACGTAGACTCGCATACCAAAACCGAATCGTTACGATTCCATCATGCCGATATTAATGAGAAAAACGAGTTTATTAAAGAGGATACATGGTTTAACCTGACCGACGAGCCAGACCACCAAGAACTTTGTAACCGCGAGCAAAGATATTTTCTGAAAGCTATTCAAGAGAATATCGACCTTACTGACCACGTACAGGATGCTGTAAACAGCTTAAAAATTGCCTTTGCCTGTGATGAATCGGTTCGTACAGGGCAGGTTGTATACTTATAATCTACTAAGCCCACTTACAGACAACAACTAACTGCAAGTGGGCTTATTCCTTTCATACGCTACTCTTTAAGTATTTTCAGGGTTTTATGCATACTACCATACCTGATATTGAGTAGATAAACCCCAAAACTCTGTTCCGACAACGCCCTGTTTACTTCTTCTTTCAGGGTTCGCCAATAGCCAGTTTTTTCCACAACCAGTTGCCCTGTATTGCGGTATAGGCTTAGCTCTACCATATAATCATCTAAATCGTCTGTTGCTACAAGACTAACCGTATTTTTTGTCGGATTCGGATAAACACCTAAAATAACAGGGTCAACATTTGGGTCAGGGTCGGGGTCACCTGGGCATAAAGGCTTAATATCTTTTGTATAAGTAGCACTTAAGCCCAGAGGGTCGGTCACGGTCAGGCTTACCTGATAAAAATACGTTTGGTTGTCGCAAGGTACAACACCAAGTACTATTACTCCCTGTGGCTGTCTGAAACTGGTTACAAAATGTGTATGGTCTTCATGGCGCAATATTACCAGCCATTGATACGACAAATCTGTTTGTTCTTTGTCGGTTACAACAGCCGAGGCATTAATTGTAAAATCCTGTATGTTGCGAAACGAAAATATTTGGTCGAGCGTAGTACTTACAATTTTTGGAGGTGTATTATTGAGGTAAATTTTTATGGATTTTGAGTCAGATTTCCCTCCTCTATCGGTCACGGTTAAGGTAGCTGTAAATATTTGAGGTTGGTCTGAATTAGCCAGATAAACATGGCTTGGATTAGGTTGATTAGAATTTTGACCATCACCAAAATCCCAGAAAAACTGTATGGCATCTCCTTCGGGGTCTTTTGAATCGCTCCCTCTGAAATTAACGGTCAAAGGGCTTGCCCCATACTCGGCCGATACTTCTAATACAGCCAGTGGGCGGAGATTTGCATTAGGGTCGAACGTAATTTTTCTGATTTCGCTTATATTCGGAAACAGAAAGCTCACATAATAAATGCTTCCGTCTACCGGATTCAAAGCAAAACAAGTTGGGTGTACATTATCAGTAAAATCAATTACCTCAACCGGATTATTTTTTTCGTCTAGCCGGAAAGCCTTCACCCAACCTTGATAATCACCCTGAAAATACAGATTACGATAAGCCTCTGGAAACGCTGTCAGGGTATAGAATACCCCTCCTATCGAAGCGTTTCCCGAAAACGGATTTCCTTTAAACTGAGCCGACCCTACGCCATAGGCTTGCCCATCAACCCATGCCTGTACCAAAGGGCCTCTCCATTCAACAATAGGCAAAACCGGTTCTACTGGCAGGTATGAAGGGTTTTTATAAGACTCATTCGTGTAGCTCATACCCTCATAAGTTGGCCAGCCAAAATTTTGGCCTCCTTTGCTGATAATGTTAATTTCTTCCCGATGGCTCCAGCCCACATCACCTACCAGAATGGCTCCGGGCTTACCATCGGCCGGATTCGTACTTCCTGTATTGGGCTGCACATCAAAACGAAACGGATTACGTAAACCATAAGCCCATATTCTGGATTTGGCAGCACGCGGATTGGCAGGGTCATAGAATGGGTTTGAAGCTAGCCCGTCACCAGTATTGGGGTCAATCCTTAGCATTTTACCATTCAACGAATTTAACGACTGGCTCCGATACGCATTAATATTCTGGTCGGGGGTAATTATGCCTACTGAAATGGCTTCCTGAAACCACGGGTTTTGGGTATCGTCGCTTGGTGGCTCGTTAGCCAATGCAGCATCTCCGGCCGTAGCAAGCAGGGTACCATCTTTAGCAAATACCAATGAGCCTACGCCATGATTATCAACCAGAATCGGGATTCCTGTCGAAATACTTTCGCCAAGCAATACTTTACGGCTGCTGTAATTGACTGTTTTAAAATTATCGGCTTTATTAAGAGTATAGCGCGTAATGCGCCCGATAGTTGTTTTAAAACCATCTGCATTAGTTGAGTCATAAGCGGGTGTACCAAAATATAAAGCATAATGCCTTTTTACTGTATACATTAAGTAGATGTATCCATTATTGAGGAAATCGGGATCAAGGACTACACCATTTAACCCGTGGTCATTAAAGTCTAATACCTCGGCCGATATATCAATGATTGGTTTAGTAACTTTGACACCATTTTCGACCATAAATATCTTACCCGATTTTTCCCATACATACATTCTTCCCTGTTTGTCGAATGTCAGGCCAACAGGAATCGTCCATCCATCTGAAATTTTCTCATCAATAAAACCTGTGGGTTGTGCCAAACTATCTTGAAAGCAGATTATTAAAGTAAAAAGTAGGGGGTAAATTAATTTTCTCATGCTAGGTTGTTGTGAATATAACAGTTTTATAGTTGGATTATTTATTACAACGAATACAAACGCTATCAGCGTGTATTATGGTGATGACTGCCTTTTGGCTGAAATGGTTTGAAAAGCCTCTGATTAATTTTGTATAAAATAAAAATCGCACCTCCATGTAACAGAAAGTGCGATGCCTATTTTATAAAAACAACCAAAATCAATTCTGACAGCCCCCTATCTGAGCTTTAAAGGTAGCTCCTGGGCTTGCTTCAAACCCAGACAACAAGGTTACTGATTTGCCTGCGTCATAGGTTACATTTCTGCTGGAATTTATTTTTACCGATGAACTAATGGTATCTGATACCAGATATAAGTCTTTCAGCGTATCGTTTCCGGTAGTAATGGTATAATCTTTTATACAGTTTTTCTTTGTGAGTACAATCAAAAAACCGCCATAGGGTTTCATGGTTTCATTAATGTTCAAACCAACCTGAGTAGTAAAATCTGTTTCAGACGTAACAATATCTCTTGGTGTATCTCCGTCTTTGAGTTTCTGCATTGTGTACTCTCCGGCAGTAATAAGCCCAAAATTCAGATTCACTGCTTTGTCGGTCTCTAACCCATTAATACCTGAAATATACCAGTTATCGCCTTTACGTCGGGCCATTATTACATGAGTACCCGGAAAACCATCTACCAGATGGGTTTCGTCCCATGTTGTAGGAAACCCCTGAATTATATTCTGTGCAATGGCAGGCAAACCCAGATAACTCTGCGCTCGGTCTACCAGATGCGTTTGCCCTGATTCAAAGTTATTCAACAAAGCTATTTCATGTACATCGGTGGTATAATGTACCACTCCGCGGCCTTCTCCGATAATTACAGGGGTGTAGTCCATTACCCCAATTACGTTTCGGGTAAAAGGCAGTATTGTATGATGGGCCGGAGCATTGGGTCGGAAATTATCACCGTCGAACAGGTAGGCTTCTGCACCTTTTACTGCTTCCATAGCTACCAGATTAGGATAGGTTCTCTCCCATCCTTTCGGCACCGTACTTCCATGAAAGTTGACCATGAGCTGATACTCGGCGGCATCTTTCAATATATCAAGATATAATTTGATAACCTCCTGTTTGTCGCTCTGAAAATAATCAATCTTAACCCCTTTTATTCCCAGATTTTTAATTCGTGCGAACTCGGCCCGCCTTGTATCCCGAATATGCATCAGGTCTCTTGGCTGGTCATTAAAAAAAGGATTAGTTGGCCCACCCGAATTATACCAAAGCCATAGTTTTACGTTTTTAGTATTTGCATAATTAATGATGTCATCAATGTTTCCGCCATTGGTCATGGTATTCCAGCTAACGTCAACTAAAAAATAGGGAAGTTTAAATTCTGCTGTAAAATCAATAAAGTTGCGGGTTTTAACAAAATCAGTCGGGCTATCAAGGCTCGACCACCAACTCCAGCCTGTTAAACCGGGTTTAATCCATGATACATCGGCAATCGTAGATGGCTGGCTTACATGGCTTACAAGGTCTGACTCCACAATATTCTTGTTTTCTTTACCAATAATAATTACCCGCCAGGGCATCACCCACGGCAAGCTAGACTTTGCATAAAAAGCATAACCGTTGCCATCTTCCCAGATGGGCGGCACTAACCTGTAAGTACCATTACCATAATAAACATCTATGTGGCTTCCATAAAAGTTATCCTGCAAGTCAGATTCGGTTAGCAAAAGCCAGAACTTTGGAGTTTTGAACAGAGCCGGAAAACCAGAATGGTTCCAGATTGACTGATTCATGTCTATGCCATTTCTATAAAGATTTTCATAAACCGGTCCATAAGTGCCATAATTTTGTATCCATGCTTTTCCGTCAACAGGCAACTGAAACGTAGTATTTTCGCCTACTACGTAATATTCTGCACCAGAGGTTTCAGGAAATACATAACGAAACGCAACGCCATCGTTATAAGCCCTGAAAATAACATTTAGTAGCTTGCCATTTAAACTGAAGTTGAGTTGAAGTTCATTGGCGTTATTTCTAAGACTGAGCTTTTTTCCGGTTGTTTTCTGATAATTTTCATCTATACTTCGGGTTGATGAACCCTCAAAATTAAAATTGCCAATAAAAAGCTCATCTGCTCTTCTTACGCCTAGCTCTGACGTACCCACAATATTATCAACAGTTTCATTCTCAACGTAATCAACTGTATAAACCAGTTTTCTGTCATCGGGGGTAAGTGTAATCGTAGCGCGGATTTTAGTATCCGGCGAAGCAACGCTCCAGCTCTGGGCAGTTATTTTTAAGGATATACAAAAGCAAAAAACCAATAAAAGGAGTTGTTTTTTCATAAAGGCTGTAAGGTTAACTCATCTGTTAGCAAACTAATTAAGCACTATATTCTTAGCGTGGGTGTATTTGATTCAATAGGAAAATTTTTAACTAAACTTTAGCCTTTGCAGAAAAGGGAGTATTTCTACTAGTTTGGTAATAGAAGAAAAGTAAAAGATAGCCTCAAATTTGTAAGTACAAATCTATATGAAGGAGTATGTTTTATCCAAATTTATTATCGCTAACAAAACCAAAAAGTTTTTATATGGTCGGATATTATCAAATATCAATTTTATGTACCGGTATATTTCCAGTTAAGTAGTTTTTAAAATCAGCTTCGTAAATATATTGAAGAATAATTTTGATAAGCCTGATAAAATATGAATATTCACGACCGGAAACCAGAGGCTTCTCTGGCTCTGCTGATTTAAACGCCAGCCTGAGTATCTGAAACCCGATTGATACCTTTAATTTCGACTATAAACCTATGTTTCGTAAAACCTCGTTTGACCTTTTGAAAGTAACATTCTTATTTGTTTTCTCCTTCGGTGTGTTCATACATACAACAAGTATAGCCCAAACTAAAAAAACAGCCGGAAACCCTGTTTTTCAGGGTTGGTATGCCGACCCCGAAGGCACTATTTTTGGTAAAAAATACTGGATATATCCTACTTACTCGGCTCCTTATGGCAAGCAGGTATTTTTTGATGCTTTTTCGTCACCTGATTTGGTTAACTGGACCAAACATGAAAGAATATTGGACACCGCAAGTGTAAAATGGGCAAAACGCGCCATGTGGGCTCCTTCAATAGTTGAAAAAGGAGGCAAATATTATTTGTTCTTTGGTGCTAATGATATTCAGAATGATAAACAACCCGGGGGTATTGGAGTAGCCGTGGCCAACAAACCCGAAGGGCCCTATAAAGATTACCTCGGGAAACCCCTGATTGATAAGTTTCATAATGGCGCGCAGCCTATCGATCAGTTTGTATTCAAAGATAAAGATGAATATTACCTGATTTATGGAGGCTGGAAGCATTGTAATATTGCGCACCTAAAAAAAGACTTTACAGGTTTCGTTCCGTTTGAAGATGGTAGCACTTTTAAAGAAATTACGCCCGAAAACTATGTGGAAGGCCCTTTTATGTTTAAGAAAAACGGAAAATATTATTTCATGTGGTCGGAAGGTGGCTGGACAGGCCCTAATTATAGTGTAGCCTATGCCATTGCCGACTCTCCTTTCGGGCCATTTAAGCGTATCGGCAAAATATTGCAACAAAACCCCGAAATAGCCACAGGTGCAGGGCATCATTCGGTGATACATGCCTCTGGTACCGACGACTGGTATATTGTGTACCATAGAAGACCTCTTGGCGAAACCGACGGTAACTCGAGAGTAACTTGCATTGACCACATGTATTTTGATGAAAATGGCTTTATAAAGCCTGTTATTATTACTAACGAGGGTGTCGAAAGAAACGCCATTAAATAAATTTGCAGGGATACTAAACGGCTAAAGTACGATACAATCATTTATCAGTATAAACTTTAGAATGATTATAAAAGACAGGCTTATTTAAATGGGGTGGAACTGACAAGGAATAAAATTTTGTTCAGAATTTGGTTAGAAAGCAACACTTATCCAACAATTTATGATTCTAAGTGTCGAACATACATTACATTATAAATATTCGCAACCAGTTTTTTTAACGCCCCATTATATTTATTTGTCGCCTAAGGCATCTCCTCATCAGGAAATCCGTAGTTATAAACTCGATATTACCCCAGTAGCCAACCTGCTTTATAAAAACATTGATGTAGAAGGCAATGCTCAGTACATTGCCTACATTAACGCCTCTTGCGAAGAGCTTACTTTTAAGGCTACTTTTGAAATAGAATCAAAACCGGCAAATCCGTATCATTTTGTTTATTTCCCGTTCAATTCTGAAAAACTTCCTTTTAATTATCCCGAAAAAGAAGCGGCTTTACTAACCCCTTATCTTAATCAGACTGGCGTAACTACTTTAATTCATCAGTTCTCAAGACAGATAGCAGCAGAAGCGAACTGGAAAACCACCGAGTTTCTGGCTAGAATCTCCAAATATATCAAAGAAAGTTTTGTGTACGAAAAACGGCTGGAAGGCCCCGCTAACCCTGCCGAACGCACACTTTTAAACCGAAAAGGCACCTGCCGTGACTACGCCGTGCTGATGATAGCCAGTTGCAAAGCCTTAGGTATTGCTGCCCGATTTGCCAGTGGCTACTGCTACGGCAGCCAACTACAAGCCCATGAACTTCATGCCTGGGTTGAGGTTTACCTGCCCGGGGCAGGCTGGCGTGGTTTTGACCCCACAGAAGGTAAAATCATTGACAATCATTACATTACTCTCGCGTCTTCGGCACAACCCGAATTAATTAACCCCATTACCGGTGGCTTCAGGGGGAGTGCAAAATCACAATTAAATGCCTTTGTAAATATTAAGCAGCTATAATATTTCGTTAACCGAAAGGGTTTTCTCAAGGCCTGAATAAAGCCGAATACAAAAAATCAGTTTTTTTTATATCTTTGTGTGCGATTATTCCCAGTTAAAATTAAATTCTCAATTTAAAACTGTATTTAGTCGGTAAGATTAACAATGGTTTTAAAATCACCCAAAACACGTTTACAGTGACCCTAATTAAATCTATTTCTGGTATCCGCGGGACTATCGGCGGCAAAAGTGGTGATGCCTTAACTCCTTTAGATGTCGTAAAATTTACAGCCGCTTATGGTGCATGGCTTAAAAAAAGGAACCCAGATGCTAACCTAAAAGTAGTACTCGGAAGAGATGCGCGTTTATCAGGTCAAATGGTTTCTGACCTTGTTTGTTCTACCCTTGTGGGCATGGGTTTCCATGTTATTGATTTAGGATTATCTACAACGCCAACAGTCGAAATTGCGGTTCCTCTGGAAAAAGCAATTGGCGGTATTATTCTGACTGCCAGCCACAACCCTATTCAGTGGAATGCCCTGAAACTTCTCAACGAAAAAGGAGAGTTTATTTCAGGTGAAGACGGAACTGAACTGCTGGCTATTGCAGAAAAAGAAGATTTTGAGTTTAGTGATGTTAAACATCTGGGCAAAGTAACCTCAGACGACACTTATTTCAAAAAACACATTGATTTAATTCTGGCCTTGCCATTGGTCGACAAAAAGGCTATCGAAAAAGCAAAGTTCAGGGTTGTAGTTGACGCCGTTAACTCAACAGGGGGCTTAGCTGTTCCTCTGCTTTTAGAAGCCCTCGGCGTGACAGACATCAAGAAAATCAATTGTGACCCTACGGGTGTTTTTGCACATAATCCTGAGCCACTTCCTGAAAACCTCAGAGAAATATCGGCAGAAACCCGTAAAGGAAATTATGACTTAGGTATTGTAGTTGACCCTGACGTTGACAGGCTGGCTTTTATTTGTGAAGATGGAGAACCTTTTGGTGAAGAATACACGCTTGTGGCAGTAGCCGACTACATTTTATCTAATACAAAGAAGAAAAAGTCTTTAAAAACGGTTTCAAATTTATCTTCAACACTAGCACTCAAAGACATTACCCTAAAAGCAGGCGGAGAATATGCGTCAGCAGCAGTAGGAGAAGTTAACGTTGTAGTTCGGATGAAAGAAACCGGTGCCATTATTGGCGGAGAAGGCAACGGAGGTATTATTTACCCAGAATTACACTACGGCCGTGATGCGCTTGTGGGTATTGCCTTGTTTCTGAGCCATTTGGCTAAATTTGGTAAACCCGTAGGTTTTCTGAGAAAAACGTACCCTAACTACCATATTGCCAAAAAGAAAATTGAGCTAACACCAGATATTAATGTTGATGAAATTCTGGAAGATATTAAAGCCAAATACGAGCGTTATCCGATTAATGTTGAAGATGGTGTAAAGATAAATTTCGAGAAAGAATGGGTACACCTCAGAAAATCGAATACTGAACCAATTATCCGTATCTACGCTGAATCAGAATTTGAAACAACGGCATCGAACCTTGCCGATAAAATTATCAGAGATATTAAAGAATTAATCTCGCAAAGAGTTTAGGTATCTGAAACGCAGTAATTTTAATTTTTCATTTAAAATTGCTGCGTTTTTTTTATTTTTTGCGAGTTATTGAATAATTTTGCTTCATTAAATAATTGGTTACTATGCTGTTGTAGAATAACTTTCTACTTTAATGTGTCCTCCATTCGCTACTCCTTTCCTATTTATTTGCTTTTGGCATTGATTTTGTGACAATTGTATAAAAGAAGACTTTGCTTGGTTAACGGTATTATTGTGTTTTATGGCTTCTGGGTTAACAAAAGGGAATATTTAAAGAACTTATTAGCGTATTAGACAAAACTAATATTTTACAAAAAATAAAATATTACCGTTAAAAAACAAAATGTACTCTTACTCAATAATTTTGTTGAGTTTTACATTATAATTATCGTCCGGAAATGAGACCTTTTAATAAATCTTAATTTCCTAACTAATTGTATTTTTTCAGTAAAGTGTGAATTATAAATTTTTCTTTGAAACATTTTAGGGCCAAATTCATACAAATATTTAGAAGTTTTTATTGTCATGTCAGGAAAAAAAACAAGTCTTCAAATTATTACGTGCCTTTTAGTTCTGTTAACTTTTTTACGAGCCAATGCCCAGAATACCTCTACCATCATTGAATGGCAAAGATGTTACGGATGGGATAGTTGGTATGGGGATGAAGGTATCAGAATAGCTCCTACCAAGGATGGAAATTTCATAACGCTTGGAAAAAAAACACTTCAGGGTTATGAAAACATTGTAACTTCAAAAGTAAATGCTAAAGGAGAAATTTTGTGGGAAACTATCATTTTTGATACTCAGGTGTATACCGGTTTCCGAGGCTT
Source organism: Emticicia sp. 17c (assembly GCF_037153985.1). Lineage (NCBI taxonomy): Bacteria > Pseudomonadati > Bacteroidota > Cytophagia > Cytophagales > Leadbetterellaceae > Emticicia > Emticicia sp. 17c. Next base: position 26,936 of record NZ_JBBAYI010000009.1, on the reverse strand, counting down.
CGATGTCATTCAGCACCCCGATGGTGGGTATATTCTGGTTGGGCAGGTAGTTGACGTAAGAAGACTGAGCTTTGTTAGCACAGACCTTCGTCAATTAGAAACCAATACAGGTTTTCATGGGTATATCGATATGCTAGTTGTAAAGCTCGATAGCAAGGGACAAAAAGAATGGTTTAAACTTATAGGAGGTTCGGCGGAGGATGTACCTGTAAGAACTATACTAACACCTGATAATAATATCATGCTATTGGGTTATACTTCTTCTAATGACCAAGATATGTATGATACCGGCAAAAACAATGATTCTTTCAACCGCGATGTATGGGTAGCAAAACTCAATTCAAGCGGAACAATTATTAGTAAGAAATGTTTTGGCGGTAATAGCGATGACATACCTTTCGACATGAAAAGATTGGCAGATGGTAACTATGTAATTGTAGGTAGTAGCAACTCAACCAATTGGCAGGCTGCTTCAAACAAAGGAGGAAAAGATGTTTTTGCGATAAAAATCGACGAATCGCTCAACACTATCTGGCAAAAAAGCTACGGAAGTAACCAGAACGATGAAGGGCGCAGGATTATAGAGTTACCCAATGGTGACCTAATACTTGGCGTTGTTTCTAACGCACTCAACGGCGATTTTGAACTAACACCCAGCAGTGATTTTCCAGAAAATTATCAGGAAAATATCTGGCTAACGCGCCTGAACGCAGGTGGAGATATGCTAAACAAAAAGATATTTGGTGGTGTGGGGCGTGATATACTGAACGATTTAATTCTGACCAAAGATGGTAACTGTACCTTCGTAGGTTCTACTAATTCGAGTAATGGCAGTATCACCGACCGCAACAGAATACCCAATAATAACAATAGCCAGTTTGATGTTTTTTTAATGAAAACAACCACAAACTTTGATGTTATCTGGTCGAAAACCATTGGGGGTTCAGGCATAGACGAAGGTTTTGGGCTGGTTGAAACACCCGAGCAGGAAATGATTGTCATTGGCACCACAACCTCGTTTGATGGCGACGTGACTGATAACCATTACAGCCAACGCGATTCAAGAGATATATGGCTGGTACGATTGGGGTATCTTTGTGAAAACAATATTGTTACAAGCATTGATTTGGTTGCTTCTAATAAGGAAGTACTTGCTTCTCAAAGCATTAATACATCTGACCGAATCAGAGATGGCTCAGTGGTTAAGTATTCGGCTACCAGGAATGTTGACCTTACCACTGGTTTTAACATAGAATTAGGTAGCACCCTTGAGGTGAACCTGCAAGGTTGTAATAATGATAACAGCCCAACAAACAGCAACCCTATTCAGGTTAAAACCAATAATGAGTGTCGTGAAGGTGGTATGAAATTTACTTTTTTCCCTTACACACCCGACAAAGACTTAGGGCAGTATCGTATGTCTATTCAGAACCTCGACCCAGCCATCGAGTTTAAGTTTTCAGGAAACACACTTATCACCAAAAACAATGTACCTGATAATCGTAATGCTTATTACTTGCTGACTGTATCAAGAGATGGCTATAAAGACTTTGTGGTGCAAGGCTATACCAGTACTTGCGAACACGACGGTGCCCCTATTGATTGTCCTGAAAATACGAGCGACGTTATTCTTGATAAAGAATATTACAAAGAAGGCGATATTTTTACTGCTACCTGGACAGGTGAGTTGATTCCAAACCAGACACTGGAGTGGTATAACGAGAATGTAACACTGATTTCGAAAACCGGAAAAACAATGATAGGAAGAATTGATTCTTTCCCTGCGCATATACAAGCCCAGCCCGGTGTTTTTCCTACTTACCGACCATGCCACGGAGCTGTGAGAGTTGATTTCAGAAAAGCCGAATAAATGTCAGCATCAGTTAACACATCAATAATAAAAAATCCTTACTGATAGCTATCATTAAGGATTTTTTATTTTAGTTTTTAGTCATTATTTTTGTAGTCGATTTACCTAAACATGAACAAGTTTAAATGCGAAGTCTCAGTCTTATTGTTTTTTTAATAACCATAACATCTGCTTGTTTTTGTCAAATACAAATCACTTTCCCCTTAGAAAGAAGCGTTTTTCAAAGAGACAACCAAAATAACTCCGTAATAAATATTTCTGGAAATTTTGACGGTGACCTTGACAAAATAGAAGCAAGATTAGTACCGGTTAAGGCAGGTCAGGGAATCCAAACTGATTGGATTACTATAACCGCAAAACCAGAAGGAGGTTTTTTTGTGGGTTCTTTACTAGGCAAAGGAGGTTGGTATTCGCTACAAGTAAGAGGTTGGCATAATGCGAGTATTGTAGAGGAGGCTTCAGTAGCAAGAGTAGGTATCGGTGAGGTATTTGTTGTATCGGGGCAATCAAATGCAGAAGGTATATTAAATTATGGAGCCAAACCCTCAATAGACGACCGCGTAAACACTTTTAATTACAGAGTAGACGAAACTTTATATGAATACCCTTATCTGACCAGCTTTTCGCATATAGAAGCCAATACAATGATAGCCCCCAGAGGGCAAGGTGCATGGTGTTGGGGTGAATTGGGCGACTATCTGGCGCAACGCCTTAACGTACCTATTTTCTTTCTGAATACATCCTACGGTGGAAGCTCGGCCGAAAACTGGTATAGTAGTGCTAATGGGCTGCCTACCAAAAATCTCTTTAATATGCCATTTCAGGGAGGTGCCCCCTACTCTAATCTGAAAATCACTTTACAATTCTATGTTTCTTATCTGGGAGTTAGAGCCGTTTTGTGGGAACAAGGCGAAGATGACTCCGAAACAAGCGAAGATTCATATTATAATTATATCAGAAACGTCATTGATAAAAGCCGGACCGATAGCAATAAAAAACTTAGTTGGGTAATTGCCCGTACCTCGCTTAACGACTTTGCCAATGTACATGTTAATCCGGCAATTATCAGAGCGCAAAACAGGCTTATTAATCCTAACGATTATATTTTTGAAGGCCCTTACACAGACTCTGTGCAAGTTCCCAGAACAGAAGGTGTACACTTTAAAAACCTCGGTATCGGAAACGACGGCATATCAGACCTCGCTAAAGCGTGGGATAAAAAACTTAATGCTGATTTCTTTGCACGCTCGGCTCCATTTTTATCTTCTTCACTGATTACCTTAAACCCTAATTGCCAGTTTTCTGAAACTGCTATTCTGACTTTACCCGGCACTTATCAATCTCAGCGGTGGTCTGACCCCAATAATTCAACTACCCCTTCAATTGTAGCACAAAGTGGTAATTTTAAAGCCGTAGTTCGAGACCAGACAGGCAATTATCTTTTCTCTAATTCAGTAGATATTAAAAAACTGGCTCCGAATACAGTTCCGTTTATCACAGCAAAAACGAATCCTAATTTTTGCGAAGGTAGCAGTACACAGATAATCACAACCGATACACATTACAGCCGTTTCCGTTGGAACAACGGAGACAGTAACAAAGAAATTACTGTGAAAAACTCAGGAGTTTACACTATCAGAGGCATTAATTCTTTTGATTGTTTTTCACCACCTTCAAACGAAGTTATTACACGGGTATTGGCTTTACCTCCAAAACCCAATATTATTTTAGGTACTGCACCAGTTATCTGCGAAGGCTCTACGCTTACGCTTTATGCGTCAGGATTTGGTAAAAGTTTCTGGAGTACTAACGATTCAACCGGAAGCATTTCATTTACTAAACCAGGCGATTATAGCGTTTCTGTAAAAGTAAGAGATGATAACGGCTGTGTTTCTGTTAGCTCTGACGTAACAAAAGTAAGTATTAAACCACGCCCCGAACAACCTACTATTGCCCAAGTTGGTGCATTTACATTGGAAGCAAAACAGTTTTCTGATAAGATTGACTCCTACGAGTGGAAGCGCGACGGTGCTTTTCTGACCACAAAGGCAGCCTTGATAAAATCAACAAAACCGGGCTTCTTTGTAGTAACAGGTATTAAGAACTATTCGATTGGCAATAACCAGAGTATTGCCTGCCGTTCGGTACTTTCAAATGCTTTCTCTTTTATACCAGATGTATCAATTGAAGAGCTAATTTTATACCCTAATCCCACGCCAAACGGGCTTATTACACTTGAAACACGTGATGACCTGAGCGATTTAACGCTTTCGGTTTATAACTTGAAAGGAGAGTTCATTTATTCGATGCTGGTTCCGCCACTTACCGAACGGAGAGTAATCGATTTATCTTTTCTGGGAGGCGGCAAGTATATTGTACGTTTACAAAACAGCACATTCTCGCAATCAAAAAACATTCTGATTGATAAATAAAATTTTTATTCATCAACCTCTAACGACTTACTGAAAATAGGTTCCATCCAGTCGTTTGAGAGTTTTTGTACCGACGCATTCAGAAGGGCATTCCATTGGTAGGATATCTGTTCCAAATCTTGTTTTTCGTAGCGGTGTTCTACCATATTGAAGCTGTTTTTCTCACACAGAATTACATCAATCGGGAAATCAACATCATTGGCACTTACACGGGTAGAGTCGAAGGCTAAAAAGCCAAGTTTCAATACCTCTTGCAAAGAAGTATTATATTTTAAATTGCGGTAAAGGATAGGCTTACCGTAGTTCGATTGCCCTATAATAATAAAAGGAGACCCCTCTGTTACTTCAATCCAGTTACCTTCGGGGTAGAGCATATATAGTTTATGTTCGTCGTCGTTTTCGAGTTGCCCACCTATCAGAGCCGACAAGTTAAAAGCCAACCCTGCTTCTTTTAATGAGGCTTTGTCTTCCGTAGCTACTCTTTTTACTTGGTCGCCAAAAGCATTTACCGCCTTATACATCTTGTCAAACTTATGGTCTTGCTGTTCGAGCACTTCTTTGAAATACGTAATTGCTTTGTCACGCACTGAACGCAAGCCCGCAGTCATGATAAACATCGAATGATGATTTGACTGATGAATGAACACTTTTTTATTGGTAGAAACTTCACTACCAGAAGTGATTCGTGTATCGGCAAGGGCAACAAGCCCTTTGGCTACTTTTACTCCAAGACAAAAGGTCATATCATAATGTTGAGCGGATCGCCGCTTCGATTATTAGCAATGAAAGCAGCATTCATTACTGATTGAAAACTAGTAAAGTCACAAAAATAGAAAAAGCTATTCTACTAATTGCTATATTATTAATTAAATTTACTGCTCTACTGGTTTTAAACCAAAATATGTTTCAAAAATTGCGCCTGCTACATTATTGTTTTTAATCTGGAATTCATCGAGATACGGGTGCAATGCTTTCTGGAAAATATCATCTACTTCCGTAAATTCAATTTCATGGCGTAATTTGCTCAACAGTTTTTCGGCTGGGTTTGAATAGCCTTCCGTCATTTTATGGCCCGAAATCTCGTATAACGAAAGCTCTGCCTGACGGATACAATAAAACACTGACCGCGGGAAACTTTTATCCAGAATCAGGAATTCGACAATGTGTGATGGATTAATAACCCGATGCTCCTGACGATACATATTGAATGCTCCGACAGATTTCAGCACCGAAGTCCAGATTAATAACTCCTGTGGTGAGCCGAATGCTTCATCGTCAGGTAGAAGTGTAAAATAGCGCACATCAAGAAACCGTGATGTTTTATCGGCACGTTCGAGAAACCTGCCCATACGCCCAAAATGAAACGCTTCATTTCTGGTAACCGTCGAGTCAACAATACCCCAGAACAACTGGCAGCCATCCTTGATTTCTGTAAAAAACTGTTGCAGTTGCTCTACGTCCCAGTTCTTTGCCGACTGGGTTTCTTTAATTTTCAGGTAAAAAATATTAATATGCTCCCACATTTCCTTTGTGATACTCTCACGGATAGTACGGGCGTTTTCTCGGGCTGCGGCCAAACAACTGTATATTGAGTTCGGATTACGTTTATCGAAGGTCATGTAATCAATTACATTATTCCGATTAGCACGGTTATGAAACTCATAAAAACCGTAGTTATCAGCAGTAGCTATCAACAGAGGCTCCCACTGTTCGGTTAAAATACCCGGAGCGTCAAGGGCAAGGTTCAGATTTACACTTACAAAACGGGAATAATTTTCGGCTCGTTCAATATAACGATTTATCCAATAAATTGAATTGGCAACGCGGCTTAGCATAATATTCTTTGGTTTTTATTGATGGCAACCAAAGATAGTAAAGGAAATTTGAAATCCAAACGAAATTTCCTGATGATTCATCAAGCTATTAATTCGTTTATAGAATGTCTTAAAAATTCACTACTTTTAGGTATTTTATTTTATTATGAGTTCAGGTAGCTTTGTATAAGATTTAATCTTAGAGAAAACTGCCAGTATTATTAAGATATACTTTGGTTTATTTAATCGTTTTTACTTTATACTTCTTTTTCTATGCAAAAAATCAGGGTTTTAATTGCTGATGACCACGTTATTGTTGCCGAGAGTTTAGGTTTTTTAATTGATACCCTTGAAGGCATTGAAGTAATAGGAATTAAAAATAGTGGCTGGCAGGTATTGACATTTCTGGAAAGTAATGAACCTGATGTTATTCTGATAGACTACCACATGCCGCTTATGAATGGCATCGAAACTACTATCAGAATACGTGAAAAATACCCACATATACGCATTATGCTTCTGACAATGGCCGAAGAACCTGCCGTTATTAAAGAGGCCCTCATAGCTGGTGTTTCGGGATACATAGTAAAGAAAATTGAAAGAAAAGAACTGGAAATTGCTATTAAAACGGTTGCTAGTGGCAAAAAATACCTGAGCGATGAAGCCGTTATGCGTCTGGCCGAGATTCCGAATCAGAATACCCCAAGCGGTAACGATGAAGTGAGAGAAAACGTAGCAATTACGCCCAGAGAAATAGCAGTACTAAAACTAATTGTAGAGGAGCTTTCGAACGAACAAATAGCAGACAAACTCTGCATAGGTGTAACCACCGTAGAAACTCACCGACGGAACATGATGCGCAAATTAGGGGTAAATAATGCTCTCGGTCTTATGAAATACGCTATTAAAAATGGTTTATTAAACTGATTATTCACTTTTAAATAACTAGAATATGGAAGACGATGTTCGCAAGAAATTAATAGAAGCACAGACTAAATCTGGTGACACATACAGCGGTGGCAATTTAAATAGCCTTGTTTCTGTTCCTTTAGAAAACTTGTATTTTTCTTACTTGACTGAATCTATTTTCAGGCCAAAGTTCAAAAGAACATTTTTAGCTTATGTACTAAAAGTTGGGGAAGACTTTAGCCATGCCATTCATTTTCCGGTAGATTTCAACCTTGCTTTTCATAGCATAACAGATACCGCATTACTAGTTAACCCTGACGCTTCACTTTTTATGCTTAAAAAGGGGAATGAAAATGTTCCTGATGACCAAAAAAGGTTTGAACACTTCAAACAGGATGCTATGGCAAATTTTGATACGATGACTAAAATCGTAGATGGTAAACCTCAAGGCATTACTGCTGACTTGTTATCAGGTAAATCACATACTAGAGACTTCAGATTCTCTTTACCTCAGTTTACGATTGATTATATTCTGAGCAGATAATTAATACTTTTCAGATACTATTAATAACCCTTTAAATGGTAAAAAAATGATTTTTACTGGTTACACTCTCTTTGCTTATTTTTTACAAAATAGTAAAGACTACCTTCCTGAAAGCCCTTATTTGAAGCGATTTATTAAAGAAGAACCCATTACCTCAAAGAATTACATATATATATTAGGGGTATTAGATGAGGGTCGTTTTAAGCCCGGACTTTTCATAAAACAATCCAAAAATTTTGACTCTCGCAATCTGCTTGCCTTAAATACAGAAAATGACGCTTATGACAACATTACCAAAGTACAAGCACTACAAGGATTGTTTCTTGAAAAACTTGATTTTATCAAGGATATTAATTTATTGGTACTTAAATATACAGAAGGCGAAAGTGCTGATACAGGCTTTTTAATTTATACCTGCGATGTAGCTCAGAACCTAGCTAAAAGTTTATCAACTACGCTGGCCTTGTTTCATCTTCATTTAACGCAAGTTATCAATAAAAATAATCCTAATTTTCTATTATTCAAGCCTGAGATTTTTTCACTTACAAAAGAGTATATCGACAATGTTGATAAGGTAAGAGCCATGAATCTGAAAATTAAGGTAAGTAGCAAAATACCCTCTACCAATGTCATAAATTTACTAGCGAAGATTCATCCGTACCTCAGTGGAATAGATTTTAAACAGGACACTCTGATACATAACGATATTCGTTACCCGAATTTCTTTAAAGACTCAGGGGCATCAACCTATAAACTAGTAGACTGGGAGTTGGCTTGTTGGGGTGATAAATATTGGGACTTAGCCGCTTTATTTGATATGTTCCTACAAAAATCGTTAACACCCAACTGGTTAAACTACACCCAAAAAGCTATTGTAGAAGTATGGAACAATTACCACTCTATTATGAATATAATACCTACTGACGACGACCTCATAAGGCTTATTCAGTTTGTTGGATTAAACAGAATAGCTAATCAGTTAGCGCAAGAAAACGATGATTTAGACCCTGAGCTTATAGATTTAATAACAACGCCTCAAACGGCTGAGTATCGGCATACAAATATCTGGAAAACCATTAAAACCAATAGTTAATTATGACAACTAATCGTGCAAAATTATTGAGCATCCTTCAAGAGATAAAGTTAGAGAATAATAAACTTACCCTTGTAAGTGCGCGTAACGCAGCAGAATCGGTTTCTATTGATTTGAACTCTTTAAACAGAATTCAACCTGAGGGAGTTCTGGATAAATTACAGCAAATAATATATACGCATTATAATGCTTGCCCGAAAGACGATACTATAATAGATAATAGCCGAACTACTCCGTTATGGATGCCCGGTCTGGAAGAACAGCGTATTCAGAACGATAACTTTTGGGACCTAGAAAGTGTAGAAACAAATAATACTATTATAGCCCGTAAACATAGCGAACGCGTAAGGGTTCCTGATGGTAGCTATTATAAGTTTGGAGAAGTAAAACTGGGAGATAAGGACCGGAAAAAAATTAAAATGATTAATGCCATACACATTGTAACATCAAGGCAAACCATACAAGGTACTATTACCAATAAAGATGATTTCAATTATATTACCATATATGGCAAGTATATACTGAAAGATGAAACAGGCGAAGATACAATCAGATTTTACTTTAATTTATGTCCTGAACCTATCAAATCAAGAAAGAAAAGACACAATCATAAGCAATATGCAATTAACAGATGGAAAGAAAAGTTAATGCGTAGATTAAACGACCGTGCAATACCTTTTAATTTAAAGTATCTAAGTTCTTTACAACTTTATAATAGGTCTGATGCGGGTGTACTTTATATTCAGAAACACAATTTTAACCTTGTGGCCCCTATTGTGTTAGAGGTATATAACGATTTAATAAAGGCAAATGCGATAAGAAAGAGCAGTGTTCCTTTATTTACCCACCAAATCAAGGAGGGACTTGGTTTTGCTGAAAGCCCGTCTGAACGGGAAACAAGTTTTGGCATGAGTGTAGCTAAAGGAATCAGCCAAGCTATTGTCAGTTTCTTGGAAAAAAACAAGGTTATCAATAAAGCTAACTTAAATGATTGTCTGGATCATATCCTTGATGCGTTTACGAAAGATGACAAAGGAAATACTCTAAGAGATGTTGAAGAACTTTACCTGAATGTAGGTTCAAAGGTTTCTTATGACTTCGGTTTATTTAATAACAAGCCAGTATTAAGTTATCAACCATTTCCGGGGAAAGCTCGTTATTTAAGGGCATCTAGTTTCTTTGCTAATATATTAAGAGAAAAAGCTATTACAATAAATGGCCAGAGTACTTGGATTACTTATGATGAGATACAGGTACAGTCTGAGATGGGTCTTGTGACTGAAAGGGGGTTTCGTCTGGTAAACGATTTAGAAAGGCAAGGCATACAGTTCTTTCTAGAGAATTTTGATTTCTTTGTATCCTCTTCTGGCAGAAAACCTTCCGAAATTCCTGTTCCAAATGGTTTAGACTGGGAGGGGTCACAACTTGATTGGAATGACTTAACACTTAATGAAATAATATCCCAATCTTTCGACAAGGATAATCAAGAAAAAGTAGAAAAAGCGGATATGCTAATACAAAAATATGTTAACATTAAGTTTCCACTACCAAATGGCTTTAGTACTTTCGAGTTTTGCCCTACCCTAACACATGGGCTTGCGTGTTTAGGCTATTTTTTCTTGTATGTGCATAGTCGGGTTAATATAAAAGCTCATCCTTCTTTGCCTGTTTTAAAGCCTTTGTCGGACCTGTTATCACCGAAGAAATAGAATTAATTAACCTTTAGTATTTGTATGAAAAGGAACCGTAACATGTATACTGGTTCCTTTATTTGTTATTGAGTTAAAATCAATCTGAGCCAAGAGTGTTTCTACCCTACGCTTCATGTTTTCAATACCTTTTCCACGGATTCCCGATTCGGGGTTGATTCCTCTCCCATTATCTGCTACTACAAGATACAGATTTTCTGAGTCCTGCTGAAAACTGATTTCTGCCATAGTAGCTTGCGAGTGTTTGAGAATATTATTAATTAACTCCAGACAAATACTATATAACTCTAGTTCTATTTTTTTATCATCAATGGTAATACCCTCTGCAATTTTAAGGTCTATTTTTAACTTGTCACTCTGGTTAATATCTGAAACCAATTTAGTAAGCGCACCAAATAATCCTTTTTCTTCAAAATCGTTTGGCAGTAAATGGTGTGAAATCAGCCTTACTTCGTCATAAGCGTTATTCATCAACCCAAGAATATTATTATATATTCTCTGTTCTTTTTCGGTCAGGTTTTCTACATCAAGTGCTTGTAGCATCCATTTAATGCCCGACAAAGTACTACCTAAATTATCATGCAGTTCGGAGGCTACTCTTTTGCGTTCAAGGGTTTGCCCTTTTACGAGAGCTTCTGTAATTTCTTTGTTTTTCTGTGTTAGTTCATTATTTGCTTGTGTTAAAGCGAGTGTCCGTTCTTCTACTTTGTTTTCGAGTGTGGCATTTAGCTTTTCCAGTTCACTTTTTACTATCAATATTTCATTTTTCTGATTTTCTATCAGCAGGTTTTTAGCTTTTAACAAGCGATTATTCCACCAGAAGAAAATCCCGAAACCCATAATTCCGAGTAAGCCTATCAGTAATCCTTTTTTAATCAGGCTTTCTCTTTCAAGGTTCTGATTCAATATTTCATTTGAGTCTTTAAGTCTGAGGTTTTCATACTCAAACTTCATGCTTAGCAATTGTTCTTCAAATTCCTGTTTTTTATTTTCTTCTATTAACTTAATATAATTTTCATAGTAATATAGGGCTTTTTCGGAATTACCTGTTTTTTTATATACTTCGTATAGTCTTTCATAGATAGGTAGTTTATTAACATTACCCACGTCAGGAAATTCTTTGAGTGGTTTTTCGGCATAATACAATGCCTGTTTGTAATTACCTAACCCATAATATATACGTGCAAAAGCATTATATTCTTCAATCCAGTCATATTCAATAATGCCTTCAATGGTTTTATTCAACTCCATTCCCAGATTAGCATAATGTAGGGCCTGATTATATTCTTTTTTTTCTATGTATGTATTTGCGATACTCCATATACAATAGCTTTTCATAGTTGAAAGACTATTCTCCTCTGAATACGACAGACATTTTTGGAAATACTTTAGTGCTTCATCTAGTTTTTTTCTTGAAAAATACCCTCTGCCAATATCGTTCAGACAGTTGGCATAGCCTTTTTTATAGCCAATCTTTAGAAAATAAGGCATAGCTTTCAGGTAATACTCCTGAGCTGAATCATAGTTTTTCAAGCCAAAATAAGTATTTCCAATCTGCCTGTTATTAACAGCTATGAGGGTATCTATTTTCAGTTTTTCTGATAATTGCAAGCTTTTAAAAAGATACTCCGCCCCTTTAAAGTCTTTGCCAGTCATCAGAAAAGAATACCCTAACTGATGGTTGGCTCTGGCTATGCTTGGTTTATGTCCAATTTTTTCGGCAATTCTGAGGGCTTTTTCAGACAAACGAATACTTGAGTCGGGTTTATGCAAAGCATAACAAAAGGCTATTTCACAAAGCATTTTTATCCTAAGCGTATCTCCTGCAATAGAAACACCCTCTGCCGGCAGTTTTGCCATAGCGCTATTTAAGCTATCTATTGCTTTTCTTGACTGTTTTAGAGGTAATTGCCCCCAAGAATGACAACAGTAGAACAAGAGTATTAAATAATAAATCTTTTTTCTCATCGTGCAGTGGGTAGTGAAAACAGGGTATCTGATAGTTAATAAAAGCCTGCTAACATAAAATTAACCGCGTTTAACAGTATAAATTTATAAATTGTTTTTCCATAAAAACTCTGGTACAACTATTAGTAATTGCGTGCCTTGTGTTTTCAGCGTGTTTATCTCGAATTTTGCCGGAATACCTTTAACTCTGGTATCAATATTTTTTAGTCCTTTTCCGGCTTTACCACTAATATTAATAAAACCTTTACCATTATCAAGAATACTCATTTCAAGTTCCTGCCTAGCGTTTACTTGCATTGTCAGGCTAACCAGATTGGCATCTGCGTGTTTAATAATATTACTGATGGCCTCTAGGCAGCAGCTATAAAGCTCAAGGGCAATATCCTGCCTGATAAGTTCATCTATATTATCAGCTTTAAATGTAAAAGCTATACCCGCCGGTGCATTGTTCAAGTCCTGCACAAATTTTTCTAAAGCCCCTACCAAGCCTTTTTCGGCTAATTCAGCAGGCAGCATATTATGCGAAATCCGACGCACCTCTTCATAGGCTTTATGAATTGTTTTTAATATTCCGTTATAGATTTCCTGTTCTTTGGTTGATAGGTTTTCGCTATCTAATGCCTCGAAACGCCATTTCAGGGCCGATAACATTCCGCCCAGATTATCGTGCAACTCGTTTGCTACTCTTTCGCGTTCAATTGTTTTTCCTTTAAATAGTGCTTCGCTTATTTCACGGTTTTTCTCCAATAGCTCTTCATTAGCTAAAGTTAACTCTTTTGTTCGTTCGGCTACTTTATTTTCAAGAGACTCATTTAATTGTTCGATATCGGCTTTTTGAATCTGTATTAACCGGTTTTTATCAGCTAACGATTGTGAGTAAATTACAACTATAATAACTCCAACAAGTAACGCTATCAGCCCCACACCTAGTAACCGGCTCCGACTCTCTTTTTCTTTAATATCGAGGTTAAGTGCTGTTATTTTCTGATTATTTTTTTCAGTTTCATAGTCAAGTTTGAGAAATCTGAGCAACTGAGAATTTTTGATTGAGTCTTCGCTCAACATAATGCGGCTATAATCTTTATAATATTTATATGCCAGTTGCGTGTTTCCTGTTCTTTCATAAATATCAGCCAAAGTTTTAGCTACATCGCGGTGCATCAACTGATTGGTGGGCGCAAGGTTTTGCAGGGCTATCGACGCATATTTCAAGGCTTCGTTGTATTCCTTTTGCAAGAAATAAACCTGAGCTATTTCGTTGTTAACAAAGGCTTGTTTATCATTATAGCCGTCATTTACAGTTAACGCCTGTTGGAATCTGGCCAATGCTTGCTCATAATTGCCTAGTTTAACCAGCGTTTTACCGATATTTATTAAAGCGGCATTTTGCACTTTAGGGCTTTTTGTCTCGCTATTTAGTTTTTCGCATTGCTCAAAATAATACAGTGCTTTATTATAGTTTTTTGCCTCAAAATGTACCACTCCAAGATTATTAAGGCTCAGAAGGTATTCTTCGGGTTTACCGTTATTTTTACATATAGCCGAATGCTTTTGGTAATATATAATTGCGTTGCCAAAATCATTCATGAGCATATAATTACCGCCTAGCCTTGCATTCAGGTATTTGAGTTCATTAGGTATCTTTAACTCCTCTGCTATTGCCAACGCTTTCAAACAATACTCCGACGACCTCACGGGCAGGTATTGGGCATGATAATATTTACCTAGCTGAATACATACTTTTACAATTCCTGCCTTATAATTTCGCTGTTCGGCTATTGCCAACGCACGTTGCCAGAAAACAGTAGCCGAGTCATTTTTAATTCGTGCGTATTCCTGCCCTATCTGGCTATATATCTGCACAAGTGTGGTATCGTTGGAAAAAGATTCGTTTTTGGAAGACAATTCTGATAAAATAGTATATAAACTGTCTGATTTTCTCTGGTGCTGTGCAAGTGTAGCATATAGCGAAAAAAACAGTAATACCGACAGAAAATACCTCATCTACTCAATAATTAAGATAATTATGCACGGAAAATACTAAATTTTATTGGATATGCCATTAAGTTAACAATAAAAAATACTGTCTGGACAGTAGACAATATACCGTCTGGGCAGTATTGAAGAAATGCTTTTTATACAAGAACTTTGTAGCTTACCTCCCGAAGGTATCCAAAATAACACATGCTATGGCTGCTAAAATCAAGCTTTTTCTTGCTGATAGTTATTTACTCTTTATGGAAGGGCTATCACTTATGCTTTTATCGTCAGATAAATTTGAAGTGATAGGTAGTGCTTCAAACCAAGCAGAATTACTGAGTGGTTTAAGAAAAAATCCTTGTGATATTCTCTTAATCGACCTTAATCTGCTTTTTCAGGGGCACACTCTTTTCATAGAAGATTTAAGAAAACATTACAAGAACAAGATACTTGTGCTACATGATGCCGTTAACTTATCTCATTTAAAAAAAATACAAATAAACGTTAACGGCTTTTTATCAAAAACACTCAGCAGTACCCAACTTTATGAAAACATTAATGCTATTGCACAAGGGCAAGAAATTATTACTCCGTTTGTAAAAAAGTACGTTTATGCTATTTCTCCTTCACAAGAAGAATTAATCAGCAGGTATCAACTAACCAATCGGGAAGTAGAAGTAATTAAACTGATTGCCCTTGAGTTTTCATCAACAGAAATTGCCAGCAAACTTTGTGTAAGCGAGTTTACGGTAGACACCTATCGTAAAAACATTTCAAAAAAACTTAATGCCAGAAACGTAGCCAGTATTGTGAATTTTGCCCATCGCTGGGAACTGGTTTAAAGTTTTATCTTATGCGAGATTGCCCAGAGGATTTACAGAACAAAGCCTTTTTGAATAAAATCCTTAATGACAAACCCTAGAAAAATGAATGGAAACATCTGCAATTGAACCTCAATTTGTGAATGTAGGTGGCCGACAGCGTATACAACCAACCCATGTTGTTAAACTTGTTGCTTATATTAATTATACAACGGTTTATCTTGCTAACGGCGAAAGTTTTATTATTGCCCGCACCATTGGTAAAGTTCAGGAAACGCTCCAACCTCATGGAGAATTCATCAGAATCAGTAAAAATCTTGTTGTTAATCTGGCATATATGCGCCAACAAACCCCGAATGGTATTATCCTGAAAAACAATGAGATAATCGACTGGTCGCGTAGGAGAAAAAGAGAAGTAAAAAAGTACCTTAAAAAGTTTATCAAAACTTATTGAATCTACAAATGTAACGCCTCTGGTTAGCCAGAGGTTTTTTTATTATATACCTGTATACGGCTTTGTAAAAGTTTTTTTTTAAATTGCCTCCCCTGAATATTTTCCACAGGTTTGTCTGCTTTTATAGTTAGTTGTACAGCAACCCTTATACCCTGACATACTCTATGAAACTTCTCAAAAAAATACTTATTGGCTTAGTCATAATCATTATTGCCGCTGGTGCTGGTGTTTACTTCTGGTTACAAACCTACAAACCAGACCTTAATGCAGAACTACAACTGAAAGGCTTAAAACAGCCTGTTGAAGTATTGTATGATGACTACGGCGTACCACATATATATGCCCAGAACGAAGAAGATTTATTTTATGCTTTTGGCTATGTACATGCACAGGACCGCCTGTTTCAGATGGAACTGATAAGACGTCTGGCTGATGGAAGGTTGGCAGAACTTTTCGGTGAAAAAGCCTTGCCTTCTGATAAGTTTTTTCGTACGCTGGGGCTGCGTAGGCATGCCCAGTGGACAATTGATTCTCTGATTAGCAAAAACCCCGATGCACCTTTTGTAAAAGCATCTCAGGCTTATATTAATGGTATAAACGAATACATCAAACAAGGGAAAGCTCCGCTGGAGTTTACACTGGCGGGTATTCCGAAAACCCCATTTACCATAGCCGACTCTTATATTATTGCAGGCTATATGGGTTTTACGTTCGCAGAGGCTTTTCGTTCTGAGGCTATTTCTACATTTATTTACAGTAAATATGGTGATAAATACCTGAACGATGTGTGGTCGCAATGGCCTAAAGGCGAACCTAAAATACCTGTTCAGGCACAGGATTCGGTCGTTAAACTATCTAAAACACTGGCCCAAATGGCTAATCAGTTAACTACTATCGAAGCCAATGCTCCTTTTCCTCCTTATCATGGTTCTAATGGTTGGGTAATAAGTGGTTCAAAAACAAAGTCAGGAAAACCAATTTTATCGAACGATACCCACATTGCGTTTTCACAACCATCAGTCTGGTATGAGGCACACCTCGAATGCCCGGGTTTTAAGTTTTATGGCAATTTTCTGGCAGGTACACCTCTAGCAGCTTTAGGGCACTCCGAACACGGTGGCTGGGGCCTTACAATGTTTGAAAACGATGACGTTGATTTTTTCAGAGAAAAAGCTAACCCCAACAATCCTAATCAGGTTTGGTATAAAGACCACTGGGAAGATTTAAAGGTGTATGAAGAAAGTATTAAAGTAAAAGATGCTCACGATGCCAAAATAACAGTTAAAACCTCAAGGCACGGTATCCTGATGAACGATAGCTTTAAAGATATGGCCAATGAAAAAGACCCCATTGCCATGTGGTGGGTTTTTAATCAGTTTCCGAGCCATTTGCTAGAGATTTTTTATGATATGGCTCATGCCAGAAACGCAGGCGAGGCAAGTAAAGCGGTGAGTAAACTGGCGGCTCCGGGTTTAAACTTTATGTGGGCCGATACCGAAGGAAATATTGCTTGGTGGGCGGCAGCTAAATTGCCTAAACGACCCACCCACGTAAATCCGATGCTCATTTTAGATGGTACAACAGGAAATGACGACCCACAAGGGTGGTATGATTTTTCGCAGAATCCACAGATTTTAAACCCTACAAGAGGAATATTATATACAGCCAATAATCAACCAGCCGATATGGGTAATGGCCTTGTACCGGGCTACTATGTACCCGGCGACCGAGCTAAGCGTATTGAACAACTGTTGTTTACGGATAAAAAAGACTGGACTCAGGATGAACTAAGAACCGTAATTAATGATGTAACTTCGCCAAATGCTAAAGGTTTACTTAAAGATATTATTCCGATTATATTTGCAGAAGAACTCTCTCCGCTAGCCAAGAAATCTATTGAAAAACTCATTCCGTGGGATGGCTCCCATAAGCTGGAAAGTATTGAACCTACAATTTATTACAGATTTTTGTATTATATTTTTGTCAATACTGTTAAAGATGAACTAGGCAATGAAGTTTTTAAGGCATTTGAGCATAACGTCAATTTCAAAAGAAATATGACTACCCTGATAAAAAAGGAAGACTCACCGTGGTGGGATAACATCCATACCAAAGAACGGGAAACCCGCCGCCAGATTTTAACAAAATCGATGAATGATGCCGCCGCCAGCCTTGAAGAACAACTGGGTAGCGATATGGCAGCGTGGAAATGGGAAAAAGTACATACTCTTACGCATAACCATCCGTTAGGCATTTTGCCAGTTGTAGGGCGGTTTTTCAATGTAGGACCATTTCCGGCACCCGGAGGCCGTGAAACTATCAATAACCTTGATTTCCCGATTGATTCAACAGGAATCTATCGGGTAAGCTATGGCCCTGCTTTACGCCGGATTATAGATTTTGCCAAACCCGATTATAGCAAAAGTGTGTTACCTACGGGCCAGTCAGGTAATATTATGAGTAAACATTACGACGACCAAGCACGTATGTTTGTGGAAGGTGGGGCTCGTTCAGAACTAATGAACAGAGCCGATATTGAGAAAGTACAAACAGGTAAACTACTGCTAAAACCTTAATTAAGGTGTAGTTTTTAGCTCATGAAACCGAATTAAAGCCTGATAGGTAAGTGCAATTTCCTGTCTTTGTTTACTGATAATATTATATATTCTTGGAGGCAGAAAACCATCACCAATATTAAGTATTGTATCATAGGCAATCATGGTTACATCGTCACCTTTACGGCATTCATCAATAATAGCGTCATCATTCTGGGTAGTAAATAAGCCTTTTATTTCTACCCAGATTCTATTAAATATGGCTCCCATACTGATACTATCTGCTATTTTTTCGCCTATTTCTATTTCTTCCAGCTCTCTTTGAAGCTCATGAGCATAAGCCAACCGTTTGTCTGCTTCTTCCAGTAAAGCGTTTCTGAGTTTATCATTTTCCACGTTGGCTGCGGCTTCTTTATAAGCATCTTCGGCATCAAGGTTATGAATAATAATATAATTTACCTCCCGCGCTATCTTTTCCGTTTCCATAGTTAAATCATTTTTATTACTTTCAATTATCATTAATTTTTGGCCACTACTGTTTTTGAATGCTTATTGAAACTAATGGCACTATCGGGCACCAGATTTTCGATTGCCTTCACAAATTGTTGAGTAGCACTATTTACCTGATTCAGGTTATCCCATGTTAGTGAATAAACTACTTTGTTTGAGTCGTCTAGTAACAGGATTTCCCGATAATTTTTATCTTTTACCAGATAACGTTCTACTTTTTCGCCTGCTTTATCAAGATTTACAGTGTTTGATTTTAGTTGCTCAAAAATCTCTGGCGAAATCATAAAATCGGTTCTATTCACAATCTGGCCGTTTTCGTCTTGCACCACTATCACCTCACCCATTTCATCTATTGAAATCTGATATTCATGTTTGTACTCCTGCGATAAAGGCATATCCAGATACGACAACACAATTTTGCTAATAGTTGGTGGTACGTCGTTATAGTAAATAACTTTCTGTTTGTTCGTATTTCTGTCTACAAATACAACCTCTTTAAAATCGCTTTTATCAATCGCTACCACTGCTGATTTATCTCTATCCGACGATTTTACCTCTTCGTAGTACACATAAACACTATTATTTTTAGGCTGAATAGTAGTAATCAGGGGTTTTGTTTTTTCAGAAGTAGAACCACTGATAGCCACCACAAACTGGTTAACAAAGTCTTTATTACCAATTACAGGCACAGCATTGTTTTCGCTAATAATAGCGGGCTTAAAAACCGAATTCATCTGGCTATAATTTGTAAAAACATGGTAAGTTGGTTTACCCGAAGTTTCTATATTCTGAAGAGAGAAATCCTGATTAAAACGCTTAATTTCTACCTGTTGGCCAAAAGCTAACATTCCGGTTAGCATTAATGCCATAATGCTGAAAATATTTTTCTTCATAATATTAAAGTTTTGAGGGGTTCAATCCTTTATAAAAAGAAAAAAAGCGTTCCAGCGTATTATAAAGAAGAATTTTGGTTAATAACAACAGAAAATGGGGAACTACTGCCCCAAAAGCAAGCTACTTTTATAAGTTCAGCTTCATTTTCAGTCTATGAAAAATTATGCCTGCCAATACCCCGATAGTGTCTGCCACAGCATCAATCCAATCAAAATTACGGTAGAATGACTCCGGTAATAAGCCTTGCCAAATCTCAATAAATACGCCAAAACCTATACCCACCAAAATGGTTTGTGTATATTTACCAAAGGCAGATTGCCAGCAAAACGCCCATCCACCAAATGCTATCAGATGTGCTGTTTTATCGTTAATACTTTCGCCAAGCGGAACTTTATTATTAGGCAAAGTGCATAAGACAAAAATAATAATACTTATGCCTATGGCTGTATATTTGCTAGAGATAACCTGATTGATTATTGTTTTCAGATTCATTAAAATAGGAGTTTTTTAACCTTGCTATTAAACCTACCTGTAAAGTTTATAGTTAATATGCTATTACAGTTTTTAGCATATAATATGCTTGCTTAAAAGTATGAAAAGTTTTTTTAAGCTATTTGTTAAGTTATTTATTTCTTAATTATCAGTCATAATAAAGGAACAAAATATAAGGATTCTAATTTTTTTTAAAATAAAATAAATAAAATGTTTTTTTAGAAAGGAAACTCAAATTCTTTGCAATAAAAAAATATTAAATTCGCAAAAGTAGCAACAATACCACCATTGACTTATGGCAGAAGCGACTGAGAAATCTTTGAATTTTATCGAACAAATTATCGAGAATGACCTCGAATCGGGTAAATATGATGGCCGAGTATTGACTCGCTTTCCACCCGAACCCAATGGATACCTCCATATCGGGCATGCCAAATCTATTTGTCTGAATTTTGGAGTAGCCCAGAAATATGGCGGAAAAACTAACCTGCGCTTTGACGACACAAACCCTGTTACTGAAGATACAGAGTATGTAGAATCTATCAAAAACGATGTGCAATGGTTAGGTTTTAACTGGGCTAATGAATTTTATGCTTCTGACTACTTTGGCCAGCTATATGAATTTGCTAAAAACCTTATACAGAAAGGTCTAGCCTATGTTGATGATAGTACTTCTGAAGAAATGGCTGCCATGAAAGGCACACCTGTTGAACCAGGCATTGACAGCCCTTACAGAAACCGAAGTATTGAAGAAAACCTGACGCTTTTCGAGCAAATGAAAAACGGAGCATTTGCAGAAGGCACACGCGTATTGAGAGCAAAAATCGATATGGCGTCGCCAAATATGCTCATGAGAGACCCAATTATTTATCGTATCAAGTTTGCTAAACATCATCGTACGGGCGATAAATGGTGTATCTATCCGATGTATGATTTTGCACATGGCCAATCTGACTCAATTGAGGGTATTACACACTCTATCTGTACGCTGGAATTTATACCTCACCGTGAGTTATACGACTGGTGTATCGAAAATCTGGAGATATTCCCATCAAAACAATATGAGTTTGCTCGCTTGAACCTGACTTATACAGTTATGAGCAAGCGTAAACTACTACAATTGGTTAACGAAGGCCACGTAACAGGCTGGGACGACCCACGTATGCCTACTATCTCAGGCTTGAGACGCAGAGGTTACACACCGGAATCTATCCGTGATTTTTGTGAAAGAATTGGTGTTGCCAAACGTGATAATCTTATAAGTGTTGGTTTGCTTGAATTTTGTATAAGAGAGCAACTTAACAAAACTGCTACCAGAGTAATGGCCGTATTAGACCCTCTAAAGGTAACTATTACGAATTATCCTGAAGGTCAGGTGGAAGAATTAACTACCGAAAATAATCCTGAAGACCCAGAAGGAGGTAGCCGTAAGATTCCGTTTAGCCGTGAGATTTATATCGAAAAAGACGATTTCATGGAAAATCCTCCTAAAAAATATTTCCGTCTGGCTCCCGGGCAAATGGTACGCCTGAAAAGCGCGTATATTATACGCTGCGACGAAGTTGTGAAGGATGAGGCAGGAGAAGTTACAGAACTCCGTTGCTCGTATATTGAAAACTCTAAAAGTGGACAAGATACATCGGGTATTTCGGTAAAAGGAACCATCCATTGGGTATCTATTTCACAAGCTCTTAATGCTGAAGTAAGATTATACGACCGCCTGTTTAAAGTAGAAGACCCAAGTAGCGAAGAAGGTGATTTCAAGGAATATATCAATAATGATTCTTTACACACCATTACTGCTTATGTTGAACCTAGTTTAAAAGAAGCAAAATTGGGTACAAGTTATCAGTTTTTACGAAAAGGATATTTTTGTCTGGATAAAGACACAACAAACGAAAAGCTGGTATTTAACCGCACTGTGGGTCTGAAAGACACATGGGCTAAAGAAACAGGAAAATAATATTTCTGATAGATAATTAACAAAATAGGCACTCCAAATTAGAGTGCCTATTTTGTTAATATAATTTTTCAGACTACCCAATGCTAGTGTAATTCAGCACTCAGGTGTTTGATATTATTTTTTTGGTTGCGTAGTATTTCTGTATTACTACCTAAAAATACTACGCAACCAAACAGATGTTTACTATCTTACCAGATACCAGTTTGTATCTTTAGTGCCTCCGCTTAATGCCCAGCTTTCAAACTTCGGATACAAATCTTTGATGTTTTTAGATTCTAACGGATAAACAAATGAAACCGGAACGCTCAAACCCCATGGTTCATTATAAACTGATTTGAATGGGTCTGTTGTAGATAATTTTTTACCCTTTACGCTTTCAATCAGGCTTTTATCTATTTTATCTGTTCCGTTATATCCAACAAGATGCACTTCACTTCTTCCACTATTATTTTGTTCAGACGTAATAATAAACATATTCAGATTCTGAAAGGTAAAGTTATCAAGCGGGGTAGTAAACTCTATGGTTATTACTACATCAACAGGTTTATAGCTTCCGTCTGCAGTCGATATAGTTGGTGTGCCCGATACCCCAAAGGCTTTATGCGCATCATCAACAATGGTAGCTACTGCATAAGTCTGCCCCGACTCAACCCCATTAGAACCCAGCTTCAAAGTAGAACCAACCAAATTTGTACGTGAATAAGTAACCGATTTCACACTTGCGGCTGGTATACCATCTAACTGCACTGCCACAGCATTACGCTTTGAAGCTCCCACCGAAACCAGATTTCCTTTTAATGTAACTTTTGTTACCTTGTTTGAAGTATTCTGATATTTAATAAGATTCATTTCTATAACAACGTCGTTCATATCATAATCACCAATCTCAGGCCAGTTATCTTCAAACGCATACGAAAACGTACCGAGGTCAATATCTGATACCGTCTGATTATCAGGAGTAGTACCAGCACTCGAATCATTGTTACCACCAGCGTTACATGTTGTACCCGCAATCACTACCGTCGATTTATCGTATGGCACTATTGTTGCGGGACTATTCACGATATAATAAGTACTCCATTGTTCGTTAGCCGTATGGTCAGAACAAGCAATTTCGAGTCCTCCCGAATATGTAATAGCCTGCCATTGCCCTTGCACATCTACTTTCTTTAACCTTGCCAATGCTTTACCAGTATCAGGGCCAGTCATATAATTTTTATTACTGCTGAATTTGGCCGTACCTGTAACTTCCAGAATTGCCGAAGGCTCAAGATTAAATCTTGTACCCGCTGCTTCAATATTATTAATGGTCAATAAAGCTTTACCAATGATATTTACTATGGCACCATTTGACGTAAGTGTTCCGATTTTTGTATAACAAATAGCCTGTAAGGTAGCATTTGTTATTGTTGCTGTGGTTACAGTGAGGCTTCCTTCATTACGAATTTTGGTAGAAGCAGTTGTACTTGTTAAACTTTTAAAAGTAGCCGTACCATAGTTGGTAAAACTTCCGTTCGAAAGTGTAGCTTGGTCAACAGTTAACGTACCGTAATTGGTATATAGCGTTTCGTTAGATGTATTCATGGCTGAAAGCAAAGCTGTACCATAATTTATAAAAGCCCCTGTTGTGTTCTGCATTACATTAGTGAGGTCGATTGTTCCTGCATCTGTAATATAAATAGCATTATTATTACCGAGTGTTAGGGTATAACCTTGATTTCTCCAGGTACCTTCAATATATATTTTTGCATTATTAGTACCGTTATTTGCATCGATTTGCCCTGTAAATGTAGTTCCGGCTTTAACAACATAAGATTTATTCGACTCTACGGTAACATTAGAACTACCAGTAATTGAGATGGCATCAGTTGGCACAACTATTGCGGCAATAGACGCATCACGTGATGGCGTAAAAGTATCATTTGCTGACGAGCCTGATATACTTTCTCTAAGCTGATTCTGAGAAGCACCCTGAGAAACCACTAAAGAATTTGCGCCAGCAGCAACAGCTATCATGGTAACAGAAGAAATTTTAACAGGCGAAATCTGCTTAAGGTATACATACTGTAACAAAGCAGGAACTACAATTTTACCAGTAAAATCCTGTCCTTTTTTAGCCACACCTGCGCCTAAAAGGTTAGCTTTTGCACCAAGCCGTGGGTCATTGTCATATAATTCTACACGGTAAAAATACTGTCCGTTGTATTTGTCGTTAACAGCCACCTTCACATCTATCGTTCTGACTGACGACCATTTAAAATCAGCAGGAATTGCGGCTCCTTCAGGAAACAATTTTGGCGAAGTTGTTTCTGTCGGACTAGGAGCATCCATCTTAAAACATCCGGTATTTAACAGCGAAAGGCCTGTTAATAACAATAATAAATAGTAATAATTGTTTTTTTTGTTCATAATAGTAATGTAAAAGATTCATGGCGATTAAAAAATGCCTAATTCATAGCTTACTTGAATAAATATTATGCCAGAAATTTTAAAATTTTCTAAGAAATATTTTTACTTATCAAGCGGATATAAATTATACAAAGTTGTGAATATTAATGCCTGTGTAGCTTAGGTTTTCGATGTTTGGAAGAAAGCAAAGGAATATCGGTTATTTTTAGCAGTTAAAGTAGCTAGATGGCGCATTTACACCTCTTAATTGTCATATTTTCACCTTGTATGGATATAGCCTATTGAGTAGTTTTACATAAAAACATTTATGCGCAAAATTATAGTTACTGAGTTTATAACGCTCGATGGCGTTGTTGAAGCACCCGGAGGCAATGAAACCCCGCATCCTCATGGCGGCTGGCAAGCTGCTTACTCCTCACCTGAAAGTGGAGTATACAAAATAAATGAATTAAAGGCAGTGGATGCGTTGTTACTAGGGAAAAATACTTATAATGCCTTTGCTGATTATTGGCCTAATCAGACCAATAATGATTTTGCCAGATTTATTAATGAATATCCCAAATATGTTGTTTCTAAAAGTCTAAAAAAAACAGAGTGGAATAAAAGCTATATCATTCGTAATGTAGAGCAAGATATTGCAGCTTTGAAACAAACAAAAGGGGGAGATATTCTTGTTTATGGAAGTGCTACCCTAGTTAGAAGTTTATTGTACCATAACCTTATCGACGAATTAAGACTAATGATATACCCTGTTTGTGTGGGTGGAGGCTTAAGAATATTTGAGAATAATCTGGAATTAAAGAAGTTTACATTGAAAAGCTCAAGTACATTTGCTAACGGAGTTATTGCGCTTGAATTTAATATCTTTAGCTAGATGAACTTGCTCCAATTCACTATTATATTATGGCTAATCCATTTCAATATGAATCAGTCCTAAAAGTTGTGGGGTAGGTAAATAATTTCGAGATTTGTATTTTTAAGATAAAGAAGAGATGCAAGAGAGTTACAGAGATATTTTGAAATTATTACTACCCACTATTATAGTTGAGAATTTTGAACTTACTTCCTATAAGACTACAGAAGAAGTAATGCATTTATATCTACAAGAGATTAATCAGATACCTAAAGAATTTGAAGGGCAGAAGTTAGAGTCAAAGGGATTCTTTGAAGAAATTACAGTTCAAGACTTTCCAATACGAGGCCATAAAGTTTTTCTTCATATCAAGCGACGCAGGTGGTTTAGTCATACTCTTGAAAAAGTAGTATATCGGAATTGGGATTTAGTGGCAGATGGGACGAGAATGACTAAAGAGTTCTCGATTTTTTTAAAGACACTCAATCGATTCTAATGCAGATGCTGCGCAATCCATTGCTGGTTATTATGGAGTCAATGGTAAGAGACTCCAAGAGCAGTATAAGAACTATTTAAGTGATTTTACGAGTTGGTCTCAGCTAAGCCATGCTAAGAAATGGCTTCTTTTTCCACAGAACATTGGTAAATATTTATCCATTGACGAGACCAGCTTGTCAGATGGAGAACTCTATACAATTCTCACCAACAAAGCGGCTAAGGGCAAAAAGGGCAGTATTGTGGCTATTGTAGCAGGTACTAAAGCAGAAACAGTGATTGATGTATTACAAAAAATTCCTGTCAATCTTCGTAAGAAAGTCAAAGAAATTACCTTAGATATAGCAGCTAATATGGAGTTAATAGCCAAGAGAGTTTTTCCTAATGCGACCAAAGTCACGGATAGATTCCATGTTCAGAAGTTGGCAACAGAAGCTTTACAGGAAATCAGAATCAAACACAGATGGCAGGCGTTAGATGCTGAAAATGATGCCATTGAAATAGCTAAGAAAACAGATACAGAATATATTCCAAAAATACTTCTAAATGGAGATACTGTTAAACAACTACTAGCCAGAAGCAGATATGTATTATACAAAAAAGAGAAAGACTGGACAGAAAATCAAAAACAAAGAGCCACGATATTGTTCGAGTTATATCCTGATATTAAGCAAGCTTATGATCTAACAATGAATCTGTCGTATATCTTTGAAAATACTAATGACAAGCTGTACGGCTTAACAAGGCTGGCTAAATGGCATGAGAAAGTAAGACAAGCAGGCTTCAAATCATTCAATATAGTAGCCCGCTCAATACAAAATCATTATAAAACCATTGTAAACTTCTTTGAGAATAGAAGCACTAATGCTTCAGCTGAATCTTTTAATGCAAAGATTAAAGCGTTCAGAAGTCAATTCAGAGGGGTAAAGAATATACCTTTCTTCCTATACCGACTTACGAAAATCTATGCCTAGACGTACCCACCCCACAGGTTTTTGACTTGATCCTTCAATATTCCATTTAATTTTGTTTTTTGGTGTAT
Organism: Emticicia sp. 17c; assembly: GCF_037153985.1. Taxonomy (NCBI): domain Bacteria; kingdom Pseudomonadati; phylum Bacteroidota; class Cytophagia; order Cytophagales; family Leadbetterellaceae; genus Emticicia; species Emticicia sp. 17c. The sequence goes on along the minus strand of NZ_JBBAYI010000009.1, from coordinate 129 downwards.
TATATATTAATTTTTGGGGTATAAGCCCAAAAAAAAGACCCCAACATTTCTGTTGAGGTCTTTGATAATAAAATCCTGGCATCTACCTACTCTCCCAAGTTTGAACTCAGTACCATCAGCGGTGCGGGG